>JAYKJE010000001.1:0-8457 GCA_035285805.1 bacterium
TGCAAGTTCCTGGCGGCGGGCTATCTTCTCACCCGGTCGCCCGGGCAATATTGTCGCTGCTGGCGCGTTTCACGACCGTGTTCGGGATGGGAACGGGTGGGACCACGCCGCCTTGCCACCAGAAATTTTTGTGCTTTTTGCACGAAACTTCCGTTGCAGGAATATCAAATTTAATCGAGATCGCGAGGGGAGTCAACTCCTTTCTGGAATGTTCGCCTGGTCGGTCGGACTGCTCAGGTACAGGACTGACCAGGTCACCAGCACCGGTCCGAAATGGTTTCATGACCGGCCATCAATCCATCGCCAACCATGAATGATTCACGTCACACCTCTGATGACAGAGGTCCACGAATTCGCTCCAGTCGTCATGACGAATGCATGATAGACATCACGACGACCACACGTTTTGACCGGGTACAAGTCCGGAGGTCAACGTCACGGGTGCATGCGAGGAGGGAACAGGCATGGTCGGTACAGCCACGATGACCGGCACGGGTGGATCGATCCAGATCCGGATAGCTCCCCACGAGGTCCTGGCCCGCTCCTTTGCCGACGAGCCTGGAACCCTTGCCAGCCTGAACCGACTGAAAGACCTCGGCGTGCTCCGGGCACTCGACTCCAGCGGGAAGTCCCTGGCCTCTCATCTGATCGACCTGCTTCCCCTGAAAAGTGGTGCCATCCCGGGCATGGCCTCGGGTAAAGACCTCGTCAGCCAGATCGTCGCAGACCTCGCCAATCCCGCGACGATCTGCCAGTCGACGAGAACCACCACGTGCACGGTGGCCTCCCTGCAGGCGATCCTCGCGCGTGCCCAGGCAGCTGAATACGTCCGCCTCGCCGGCCAGCTCGCCAGAAAGGGCCGGGCTGAGCTGGTGGGGGTTCGCCTGGCTTGCGGAATTGCGCGCGGGACCGGGCCTGTCAGGCTGGAGGACACCTGCCTGGTGATCCATCCACGGGACTTCACATCGAACGAGGAGCTGAACCCGCTGGCGAGAGCCTTCCAGAGAAGCTTCATCCGACTCGGGCGCCGCGAGGAGGGTGCGACGGGGCTCCGAACCGGCGACCTGACCGTCGAGGAATTCGGACGTGTCCACGAGCTCGTGACGAGCAACAGGCGTGTCCTGGTGGAAGCAGATGCGTCCGTCTGGCTCCAGTTCGTGACGAACCGCCTGGAGGAAGCGAGCCGTGACCGGGTCATCGAAACCCTGGTCTACCTGGCACCAGAACCGGGTCACCCCGCGGGATCGGCTCTGGTCATCGAGCGCCTGTTCCAGATGCCGGACGGAACCCTCGTGGCCCACACCCTGCACCCGGCCTCCTCGGCCCGGAGGCAGGTGCCGGTCGCGGACTTCCAGCCGCGTGTCCAGTTGCTCGAACTGGATGCGGCGGAAGTTTCCTCGTCGAAGATCTATCTCGCGCAGGTGGCCCGGCGACAGCATCCCTGAGGTTCGAGGTGCCCGTGACACCCTCCGCCACGGGCGAACCGGACCCGTTCCGGGATCGCACTAGCTCGAGGATTCCGGATCCGTGCCCTGCTCGTCCGGGTCGCGTTCTTCCACGAGGCCTCGCGGGAACATCCTCAGGGTGGTCTGACTCGCTTCGCCGGCTCGCACGACGACCGTCACCGCGACCGTGTGCGTGAACGTCCGCCCGCGCCGTTCCGCCGTGGCCCGGAACCGGAGCTTCTGGACGCCCACGGGCAGCTCGTGGAAAGCTTGCGGGGCCCGGGCCGAGGCCGTCGCGACGGTGCGGCCGTCCGACAGCACCAGCCATGAGTCGTATCGCGTGATGGCCGACCGGGAATCCGGCTCGAGCTGGAGCGTCAGCAGCCAGCTCCCCGTCCGATCAGCCACGAGCCGGAGCGCGGGCAAGGAGACGGCCGTGACCCTGCCGCTCTGGATCTCGAACGGGGCGCTCTCGCTCGCTCCGCAGGGACGCGTCTCGGCTTCATCGAGGAACGCCTCCACCCGGATCGTGTGACGTCCTGCCGGCAAGGCCAGGCAGTCGAAGGTCCACCGCCCGGCCGTCACGGAGCTCCGCACGCCCTGCCGGATCACCCGGAACGAGGTCGCCACGGATCGCACCGAGACGCGCACGGATCGAACGGCGGACGCGAGCACCTGGATCTCTCGCCCGACGGCCATCCTCGGCTGAACCCAGCCAGACTCACCGGTAGACGACACGCCGGATGTGTTCTCCACGAGAGAATGCGCGGGCGCCAGGGGGGCGGGGCTCACCCCGGCCATCGGCCCAGCAGCGGGCAACGTGCAAGCCTGGAGCAGCCACCCGGCGCAGGCGAGCCAGAGCCGGGTCCACCCGGTCGAACGAGCGCTCATCCCTCCACTCCCGGACTCAGCGGATCTCGACCGCCGGGGCCGGGGCCTCGACGAGATCCACGGACGCGCTCGCGTGACCGACCGGGGTGGCGTCGAGCGACAGGGCAGGCAGGGTGACGACCGTCAGGCGGCTCGCACTGGGTGAGAAGGACGCCGAGGTGCTGTTGCCGATGGCCGTCGCCAGGTCCGTGTCCAGGAAGACCTCGACCCGGGCGAGGTACGCACGCCCCGAGGGACGATTGCTCGCGGGCAGGGGCAGGTTCAGCACGCTGAACGCGAAGGACTTGCCATCGGTATCGAGGTTGCGGGCAAGGCTCTCACCCTGCAGCGTGCTCCGGGCGACGATCGCCTGGCTGGACGCGTCCAGGATGGTCACCCGGGCGGCCTGGATGTCCGTACTGACGTACTGGATCCGGCGTGCCTCGACGGTGCTGCCGACCAGCAGGACCTGTCCGGCCTCGCCGGTGGCTGCGGGTAAGGGAGATGCAGCCGACGACGGGGCGGCATGCCCGCAGGACATGACGATGGGCGTCGCCGGGGCGGCGGGGGTGCTGCCTGGCCAGCCGCAGGACACGACGGAGAACGTGGGGGCCAGGGCGAGCGCAAGGGTGAGACGGTGGAAGGTGGGATGAACGTTCATGGCTTGCTCCTTCACGAGTTCGGGACGGACATCCCATGCATCGGAAGAAGCCCCTGGCACCGCAGAAAGCTTGCTCACGCCGGGCATGTGAGCCTGCTCACGCAGGCAACGGGGCGCCGGAAGTCCTGACGGATGTCACGATGTACGGAGGATCATGCCGGGTACATATCAATCGTCGACCGACCGGAGATGGCGAGGTACCCCGTGGCCCAGGTCAAGTCTGCAACGTCGCCGACGCGCTCCAGCACGCGTGCCCTGCCGCCCAACCCGCCGAGCTCGCGATCGCCGGTGGCCGTCGTGCAGCGGCCCACCGTCCCGGCCGCCCCTCCCTTGGACAGCCGGCAGGCGGGAAGCGGATTGACGCCCTCACCGGCTCTCGTCTCGTCCCTCTCGCTCCCGGGAAAGGGACCTGCAGCCCAGCCCGTGACTCAGCCGGTGGCGCAACCAGTCGCGCCATCCGTCACGCAGTCCACCGCCACCCCCATGGATGCCACCGATCGCCTCAGGGCCGGATTTGCCGGCGATTCCGCGAGCCTGGCGGCGATCGAGCGCCTCAAGGACAGCAAGGCCCTCGAGGAGCGTGACTCGACAGGAACCATGCTGGTCGATCGGCTCGTCTCCATGATGCAACCGGCGAAAGCGGCCGTCCCGGGGATGCCCGCCGGTCCGGAGCTCGTCCGGCAACTCCTGGCAGACCTGAGCAATCCGGCCTCGATTCACCAGGGAGTCGGGACGACCCATTGCACGGTGGCCTCCCTGCAATCGATCCTGGCGAGTGCTCAGCCCGCCGAGTATGCGCGAGTGGCGGAGCAACTATCCGTCACCGGGACGGCCGATCTGCAAGGAGGCGATCGCATCGAGATCCTGCCTGGCGACTTCACGGTGGCAGAAGGGCGGAATGCCCTGGCAGACGCCTTCCAGGAGAGCTTTTTTCGACTCGGCTCGACGCTCGGGGGGAGCAAGACGGCGGCCACCGGGACCGACCAGTTCGGCGGTGTCGGCCTCCTGGCGGCCCGGCGCACCTTCGCCGGGGACATCCCGGGTGGCCTGACGATCGATCAGTACACGAAGCTGCATCAGCTCGTGACCGGTGTCGAGAGGGTCCTCGTCGCACCCGACGCGGCCGTCTGGAACCAGCTCATCGTCGACCGTGTCGACGAGAAGGGCCGCGAGAAACCGCTGAATGCCACGGCCTTTCTCGCCCCGCAAGCGGGTTCGTCGATCGGCCACGTCATCGTGATCGAGCGCCTCAGCCAGCAGGCCGACGGGAGTCTCACGGCACATGTCCGCGACCCTCTGCAACCGGGGCTCAGGGCGATCCCGCTCACCGAGTTGCAGCCGCGGGTCCAGCTGATCGAGATGACGCCGCCCCGCGCGTCGTCCTCCCCGGTATACCTCGATCGGGTCGCAAGGGCATCCACCCGGACTGCCTGACGCACCGGTCATCGCACGCGTGGCCTTGCTCATCAGCGCACCGCCTCGCTTTCCCAGGGCACGCCAGCCGGCCAGATCGCCAGGGTCGAGGTCGTCAGGCTGTTTGCCTTGACGGTGGCCGTCACGGATGCCGTGGTCACATAGGTGTCCCCGTGGCGCCTCGCAGTCACCTTGAGCACGGTCGTGCAGGTGGCACTCGGCCAGACCGGCACGTTCCCCCAGGACGTGAGGGGAGTGGACCGGTTCGTGGTGACGGTCGTGCCATCCCCGAGCACCAGGGTGTAAGCGTAATTCTCGATGCGATCGCCCGCATCCCGGGGCATCGACAGGCCGATCTTCCATTCGCCCAGGGGCGTGGGATCGAGCTTCAGGGACGGCAGCGTGAGCAGGGTCTTGCTGTTCGCGGAAACATGGAACGGGGAACCATTCACCTCGCCACAGGGGAGGGTCTCCGCCTGATCGAGGAAGGCCGCGACCTTGAGGGTGTAGGTCCCCGCGGGCAGATGGAGCGTCTCGAAGGTCAGGGCACGTCCGGCGACGCTGGAACGAAGGTTGCGCTTCTCGGTCGATTTACCCGTGTGGCCGGTCAGCGTGACCCGGACCGACTTGACCTGGGAGGCCACCACCTGGATGGAACGCCCCTCGAGAGGAACCGAGAACTGGACCGACCCGGTCGCGGGCACCGGCGACACGGCGCCCGGAAGATTCCGGCCGCAGCCGCTCACGCCGGCCCACAACGGCAGCGCCAGCAAGGCGATCGCCCTGTTCGTCCACGCGGTCCCGGCCCACATCGTCGACACCCTCCCGGATCAGCGGATCACCACGGCCGGGGCGGGCGAATCCGTGATGCTCAGCGAGGCTGTCGCGCTGCCGAGTGGCGTGGCGCTCAGCGTGAGGGCCGGCATCTGGACGGTGGTGACCTGCGAGGAATTGACGCTGAAAGCCGAGGAAGTGCTGCTGCCGATGCCCGTCGCCAGACCGGTGTCCAGGAAGACCTCGACCCGGGCCAGGTAGCTGAAGCCTGCGGGACGAGCGGAACTTGCGATGGGCAGATTGTCGACGTTGAACGAGAACACGCGGGTGGTGGTGTTCAGGTGGGACAGGAGGGTCGCCCCCGTGAACGTCACCTGGGCCACGACGGCATTGTTGCTGGCATCGAGCACGGTGACGCGAGCAGCCGCGATGTCCGAGCTGATGTACTGGATCTGTCGTCCATCGAGCGTCCCCCCCACGAGGCGGATGCTACCGGTCTGCGTGTAGGCCAGAGGGGTGACCGGAACGGTTTGCGAGGCCTGGGGAACGGCTCCGGTGGAGGTGACAGGCGTCGCCTGGTTCACGGTGGCACAGCCGGGCTGAACGGTGAGCAGGGTCGCGAGGATCAGCGTGTGATAGCGCATGGGTCCGTGTCCTTCCGTGCCGGGGACGACTGTCGCCCGGGGGACCCATCGTCGGGTCCGGGGGGGCTGTACGGGATGCTCATCGGTTCCGTCGCGCGGGACCGACCTCGGAAAACAGTCATTTAAAGAAGAGTTGACCAGACAAACAAAACCGATGATTCATGTCACGCCCCACATGACATGAGCCTGTAAACCGTTGCCAGATGAGCCTTGATCGCATGGTGAATCTCACGACGAAAAAGCGTTCCACCGGGGTACAAGACCGATGATCGCCCCGATGGACGCGCGAGAGGTGAGCAGCGATGATTCAGTCCGGTACCTCGACGCCCCCGACTTCGACCGCAATCGCCACGAGACCGGTCATCGCGAAAGCGGCGGCCGCGCCGGGCCTGACGCCCTCCGGGACGGCTCCGGCCGCCCCGACAAGACCCATCACCTCGGGCTCGCGGCCGACAGCTGCGACGACCGGCGTGACAGCGAGCCCGCTGGCGGTCCTGGTCGAACCCTTCGATCTCCTCAAGGCTGCGTTTGCCGGTGAGCCCGGCATCCAGGCCGGGCTCGAGCGCCTGAAGGACAGCAAGGCCCTGGAGGATCTGGACGCCAGCGGCAAGTCTCTCTTGACTCACCTGATCGAGTTGATCGACCTGAAGACCTCGGTCGTGGTGGGCATGCCTGCCGGCAAGGACCTGGTCCGGTTGCTCGTCACCGACCTCGCCGATCCCTCCCAGATTTACCAGGGAATCGGAACCACGACCTGCACCGTGGCGTCCATGCAATCCATCCTCGCGAGCGCGCAGCCGGCCGAATACGCGCGCCTTGCCGGCGATCTGGCGCGAACGGGCAAGGCCGACATGATCGGGGGAGGCCGGCTCGAGATCCTGCCCGCCGACTTCACGGCGAAGGAGGGTCGAAATCCACTGGCAGATGCGTTCCAGGAAAGTTTGTTCCGGCAGGGAAGTGCGCTGGGGGGCACCGCCTCGTCCGGCGTCGCGCAGTTCGGTGCAGTCGCCTTGAAAGCCGCGCGGAAGGTTTTCGCCGGTGATATTCCCGGAGGCCTGACCATCGAGCAGTACAGTCGGCTCCATGAGATGCTCACGGGCTACAAGCGTGTCCTCGTCGAACCCGATGCCTCCGTCTGGAACCAGCTCATCATGAACCGCGTGGACGACAAGGGTCGAGAGAAGACCATGAACGCCACGGCCTTCCTGGCCCCCGAACCCGGCGGAACCATCGGGCACGCCGTCGTCATCGAGCGGCTATCCCAGATGCCGGATGGCAGCCTGATGGCCCACGTCCGCGACCCGATGTCCCCGGGAGTGAAGCAGATCCCGCTGGCGGATCTCCAGGCACGCGTGCAGTTGCTCGAGATGGACGCCCCCACGGTGTCCTCGTCGAAATCGTATCTCGACCAGGTGGCCCGGCGACAGGTGTGACGATCGGGTCGCGACTCGATGGAAAGGGCCGGGGGATTTTCCTCCCCCGGCCCGTCACGTCATGCGTCCGGTGTGCCAGGCAAAAGGGCCTTCCCGTGTCCCCTGGCGAACAGCTTGCCCATGTCCCCCACGTCGATGAGCAGGTGCCCGTCCCCCACGATGGTGCGCGGCGGGAGTCCATCCGTCTTGAGAACCCGTCCGACCGTCACGTCGAGGGGGTCCTGAGCCGGATCGTGGAAACGGATCCGGCCCTCATCCAGGTCTCGCAGCGTCCACATGAGGCGATCGCCAGGCTGACCACCCGGTCGGTCGAACTCGACGATGACGCTGCCGAGTTCATCCTCCAGGTGAGCCTGGACGACGGCCCAGTCCGAGGTCGAATCGGGCTGGGCACCCGTCAGGTTCGCGAGCAGCTTGCCGGTCTGTTCCAGGAGACTCATCGCCGGTCCATCCTTTCCACGTTCGAGGGTGAGCCCGTCATGCCACGACCCCCGCACCCTGAAGGTTTGCCGTGAATTCGGCAAGAGTCATGCGAATGTTGCCACCGGCATCGAGCACCTCGCGAGGGGGGCCAAGATTCGCGCTGTTCACGTTTTCCCCGACGCCCCAGGGATTCCGGAGGTACACCTGACCATCCTGGACCTTGGTGACGAGCAAGGCATGGTAGGAGTGGATGGTGGATCCCGTGGTATCCCACCGCAGGGAGACGGGTGACTCGACCCCCCGGGCGAGGGAGCGCTGGATCCCGTCCAGCAGAGGTTGCTTGCCTGCCAGATCGGGCTGCCACTGCGAACCGTTCGAGTTCCAGCCGCTTTCAAGGAGGGTGAAGGTCCCCTGGGATCCGGCCGTGAGTTCCTGCAAGATCCGGACCGTGGAGGCCGTGTACATGCCGCCCTTGCCATCGGACTGCAAATCTCGCGCGTTATCGTACCCGCCCAACACCCTCCCGTTGGCATTGTCCTGATCCATGAAGGCGACCTGGACAATCCGGTCGAGATGCATCCGCACCCTGTTGTCGTCCGGGGCGATGGACGTGTCGTCTCGCCGATAGACGACGCCACTGGCCGTCGTGGTCTGTCCCTGGGTGAGCAACTCCTTGGCGACGCGCACATACTCCGCGGGATGATTGAGGGCCATGTAGTACTGAACGGTCGTCGCGGCGCACGTGCCCTTGTTGCCCTGCCGGATCAGACCGGGATTGGCCAGTTCTGCAACCA
>JAYKJE010000002.1:0-13240 GCA_035285805.1 bacterium
CGCCAGCAGCGACAATATTGCCCGGGCGACCGGGTGAGAAGATAGCCCGCCGCCAGGAACTTGCAGCCCTCGAGGCGCCCGACCCCGCGTTCAACGCGACTGGGACGGGCGCCTCGGGCCTTTTTGCGGGCTGGGCCACCACGCCTTCGGCCTGATTTGTGGGCGGATTCGCCGTTGGTTTGCTGGTCTTGCCGGGGTCATCGCGGGGGAAGCATCGCTCGTCTCGTACCATTGTTTATTCGGTGGGCGACCGATCGAGGGACTGCTTCCAGGACCGTGAGCCCGGCGACTTGTAGTCGCCGGGCTCGTGTCAAACCATTCGCTTCCGTTACACCCTGGGCTGACCGAAGTTCAACTCGTCGTCCAGAAATCCGGGCATGATCCGACCCCGGTCCGGCATCGGGTCCGGAATCGGTGACGGCGACGGGCTCGGCGAGGGGCCAGGTTCCGGTGACGGAATCGGTGACGGCGACGGGCTCGGCGAGGGGCCAGGTTCCGGTGACGGAATCGGCGCTGGCGACGGGCTCGGCGAGGGGCCAGGTTCCGGTGACGGAATCGGCGCTGGCGACGGGCTTGGCGAGGGGCCAGGTTCCGGTGACGGAATCGGCGCTGGCGACGGGCTCGGCGAGGGGCCAGGACCCGGTGACGGAATCGGCGATGGCGACGGGCTCGGCGAGGGACCAGGTTCCGGCGACGGCATAGGGAATGGCATCGGCGATGGAATCGGATCCGGCTCCGGTAAAGGTTCAGGGAACGGGAACTCTTCGGGGAATTCCTCCGCGGCGACTTCCTCCTGGATTTCCACCGGGATTTCCTCTTCCGGTAGTTCCTCTATGGGGACCACGTTCTCGGGTTGGTTCCTGATCACCTTGCGGTTCAGCCATTCATCGATGTCCAGTGCACCGCTCTTATCGACGTCTTTGGCCTTGTTGACCGCGGCCTGGATCTCCTTCCCCTCCAGCAACCCGTTGCCATCGCGATCGTAGTCAGAGAACTGCGTGCGGAGCTTTTTCTCTGTCCTCTGATCGATGTAATTTGCCTTCGTGATCTCCTGACCGGGCTTGATGCCGAGTTGCTTCGCGAACTTCCTGTTGGCGGTCTCTTTTCCGGAAAGACTGCCGTCTTTGTTTCGATCGAATGCCTTGAATTCCTTCTTGCTGACAGCTCTCAGCTGATCTTCGTTGTTCGACGATTTTTTGAGTTCTTTCTTCGACAGAATGCTTTTTTCCACCCTGGATCGCTCGAGTTCGTTCTTGTGTACGATACCGTCTTCATTCTCATCGTTTTTGTTGAGGAACTTCGATATGGCTTTCCCGGTATTGCCCACCCTGCGAGCGATCTCGGCCCGGGCCAGCTCACCATCCCGATTCTTGTCAGCTTTCTTGAATGTCTTGTTGACGGCCTGTGTGATGGACTTGAGCGTAGATTCTGTCTTGGTTTTCTTCCCGTCACCATTCAGGTCTTTTTTACCGACGCCAGGTTCTTTCCGGGCCTCTTTTCGGCTCGACTTACCGCTTTCCTTGATGCTGCTGGCGGGCGCGGGGGGGCCGAACGGCGTGGCCGCGGCCTGCATGAACATCGACGTGTTATTGGTGCTCACGCGGCTCGAGTCGGATGGGCTTGTCCCGGGCTTGCGCCCCCCCCCGCCTGACGATGACGATGAAGCGCCCGATCGTGCTGCAGGTGCACCCAGGTTGCCGCCACCGCTGACCCGGTTGCCGCCGCCACCACCGCCGCCGCCACCACTGCTGACGCGGTTGCCGCCACCGCCGCCGCCACCGCCGCTGACGCGGTTACCGCCGCCGCCGCCGCCACCGCTGACGCGGTTACCGCCGCCGCCGCCGCCGCCGCTGACGCGGTTACCGCCGCCGCCGCCGCCACCGCCGCCACCGCCTCCACTGACGCGGTTACCGCCGCCGCCGCCACCGCCGCGGTTACCGCCACCGCCGCCTCCACCAATACGGTTGTTACCCACGAGAAACACTCCGTTCTTACCAGCAGGACCTGATATCAACTTGCCTCGAATGAACGGTTATCATTCGAGAGTTTTTGAACATTTAACAGAAAATTCTCGATTTGAGGCGTGCAGCGGGTCCGCATGCCACCAGGGGTTTCGATACGTTCGCGGCAGGGCATGTCATGTTCATTCCCGTTCATTGCGGAGAGGTGTTCCCGGTGCGTTGTCATGCGCTCTTGCCCTGCTTGATGATCTTGTCCGTGGTCTCATGCGCGGACCCCGGTCAGCTGAGTTTGCTCGACCGACGTACCGCCCCCGGTCCGGAGGCTGCCGGTTCGCCAGTCAAGGCCGTCGTGCTGGATGAAAGGGGTTTGCCGGCCTCCCGGGTGCAGGTCCGGGTTTTTCCTGCTGCTCCTGATGTCTCGACGCTCATCAGCGAACGGGGGGCGGGGCTCATCTCGAATGCGTCTGCCGGACTCGTATCCAACTCCGCGGCAGGTCTGGTCTCGAATTCGGCCGCAGGTTTCCGGCTCGGGTTCGTCGGAGGTGGGCCCAGCCGACGGGTCCAGGCTGGCCCGATCCTGCTCGAGACGGACGAAAATGGCCGATTTTCACTCGCGAGCCTTCCTGCCACCGGTTCGTACAACATCGAGGCCGTCAGGAGCGCGAACTCCAAGGCGATCGCCCTGAACGTGGCCGCCGGGTCAGACACCCTCAGCCTCACGCTGGCTCCGACCGGTGGGATCCTCGGGACGGTGTCCTCGGATGTCCCGCAGGTCACGGACCTGCTCGGCATCCAGGTCTTCGTGCCGGGCACGGACTACGTTGCCGTCACGGATGCATCCGGTTCGTTCCGCCTGAGTGCTCTGCCGGTGGGGACGTTCGACCTGGTGGCCATCCACCCGGACCTGGGGCGCGGGTTCCTCCGCGGGGTGAAGGTCCAGTCCGGTCGCGTGACGGAAGCGGCTGTCCTCGACATTCACACGGTGTTGCCGTCCATCCGCTCGCTGTCCGCGTCCGTAGTCGCACCGGGCCAGAACCTGACGCTCCAGGGCTCCGATTTCGGGGTGTCCCGTGGCAAGCGCCCGAGCGTCACGCTCGGGGGCATCACCTGCCAGGTGCTCGAGCAGTCTGACACCCGACTCGTGATCCGGGTTCCGGATACCGACCGTCCGGGCGAGGTCGTGGTGCGGGTCGGGGAACTTTCCAGCGAGCCGGTGGCGGTCCAGGTGGCGGCTCGCCTCGAACTGGCCGGAGCCCCGGGTTTTCCCGCCCCTCTGACGGCAACTTCGGACATCGTGGCGACGGGTGTGTCCCGTCTGTACGAGGCGCGGGTCCTCGATCGCACGGGGGCAGCGCTTGCAGGTGGCCAGGTGTCGTGGTCCGTCACGGGCCAGTCGGCGACCGTGACGGGGGGCCGCCTGACGGGACAGTTCCAGGGTCAGTCGGTCGTCACGGCGACCATGGGCTCGCTGGCCGCCACACTCCAGGTCCAGATCACGCCCCCCGTCGAGCAGGTCGCGATCCTTCCGGAGCCTGCTCCGGAACTGGAGTCGGTGCCGATCGGGGAGGTGGCGCTCCGTCCCGGCAATCAGGCGACCCAGCTTGAGGCGTTCACGACGTACCGCGGGGATCAGGTGTCCAGCGTGCAACCGGTCCGATGGGACACGACTGAAAGCTCCCTCGTTAGCGTCGAGCCCACCGGGCTCGTCAGGGTGCAGCCGGGAGCACCGGTCGGTCGGGCCGTGATCCGGGCCGTCAGCGTCGCCGACCCGTCGAAGCAGGCCACGCTGAGCGTGCCCGTCGTCCGGTCGGCCGACCTGAGCATCGTTGTCGAGTAGGGGGAAGGATGAGACGCGTTCCCGGGCTCCGGTTGGCCCTGTTCCTGTCCGTGCTGGGTTGCCAGGCGCGCGGCCCGTTGCCCGTCGCTCCGCTGCCCATCTCTCCTCTGCCGGCCTTGACGCAGGATCTCCGCCTTTCCGGCGCTTCGGATGCCACGGCGCCGGTGCCGGACGGGCGCCACGAGAGGGGCGTCCCCGGGATGGCCTTGCCGGCGCGGACGGCCAGCCTTCGCTTCACCGTGCGCTGGCCCCCGCGGTCCACCCAGTTGCTGCCAGGTCGGACGCAGGCCCTGCGGGTGTTCGTCCGGGACGAGACGGACGGGACCGAGCACGCAAGCACGCTGCTTCGGTCGGAGGGGGAACCGGAACTCGAGTTCTACAAGAGCTTCCCTGCGGATCGTAGCTACACGATCCGGGCCGTGGCCCTGTCGTCGGGGGAGGCGGACGCGATCGTGCTGGCCGAGAGTGCGCCACGGGTGCCGATCTTCCTGGCCTGGAACACGCATACCGACGTCCGCCTCGACATGGTGCCCGGTTTCGTTCCGCAGATCGTGACGAGCTCCGGGGGGTCTGGCGGCGCGGGGGCCCTGCTGTCCTTCACGGGGACGAATCTCGGGACGGGCGAGGCGTGGTTCACGTTTCCTGGTGGCCAGCGTGCGCGGGGGACCTGGACGGGCGAGCACCTGGAGGTGTCCGTGCCTCCCGGTGCGGGCAGCGGTGCGCTCGGGCTGACGGTCGACCGGGTGCCGGCCACGTCGTCTTTCCGTTTCCAGTTCCAGGAACTCGTCCAGCTGGCGGTGCGCGGCGTCGCGACGGACGGGGTGGACCGGAACGGGGGAGAGGCCATCGAGAGCTGGCCCGGCGACCGCTTCGCGCTCGTCGCCTCGGGCCGCGACGCCTCGGGTTCGGTGGTCGACACGCCCGCTCACACGACGCTGACGACCTCGACGTCGGGGACCGGAAACCTGTCCGCGCAGGGGGAGTACGAGGCCTTCGGCCTGGGGCGGGACGAGGTCACGGTGCGCTCTGGCACCGTCGTCTCGACGCGGTCGATCCTCGTCGCGCCTCCTGCCGGCCCCACGTGGCGACCGACGGCGCCCGTCGCCTCGAGCAACCCGGTCCAGGATCTGTCGCTCATCCGGGTCAAGGATCGGTTCCTGGCCGCGTGGTTCCAGCAGGGGGTCGGCCTGTGCTGGCAATTCCTCACTCTGGACGGAGAGCCGACCGGGGAGGTCCAACGCTCCGACGTGGTCGGGGGCTCCAGCGACGATCGGATCGTCCGGATGGCCGCCTGGGGGGACTGGGTCGTCCTGGCCGTGCGCTTGCCGACCCAGTATTCCGTCAACAAGATCAACAAGCTCGTCGTCATCATGCTCATGGATCCTCGCACGGGCCAGCTCGTCTGGGATAATGCAGCGAATCGGCCTCGGCTTTTCGTCGCATCACCTTTCGTGCTCGGGAACCAGTACCTCGACAATCTGGTCGCGGGTGAACAGGGGCTGTTGCTGAGCCTGTTCAGTCTTCACCCGAGCTTCGGGTGGCAGCATCAGGTAGCCAGTTTCACCCCCCAGGCCACGGGGGACGTGTCATGGCGTACGGCTTTTCTCTATCCCAGTTCATCCGGCTCGGAGTCGGTCAAGGGGCCGACTCAGGATCACATGGCGATCGCTCCCACCCCCAGGGGTTTCGTGTGGACCGAAACCTACGAGCATCCCTCGGGGACCGTCGTGCGGAAGTCGTTCGTGGATCCTCTGGGTCAAAGCTCGACGGCTTCCACGTTCGTGGACATGTTGCCCGAGGGCAGAAACCTCGCGATCGCCTCTTCCGACGGGGGCAATACTCACCTCATCGCCGGACTTTCGGTCAGGCAGGGCCGGACCTGGCTGCAGACCCACCGGATCGGCGAGAATCTGGGCAAGGACGTGAGTTCTCAGCGCATGCATGATTCCTGGAACGATTCCTTCCCGGGGTCCCTGGGGGAGCCGGTGACCCTGGTCTGGAACGGGTTCCGTTACATCGTGTCGTACGTCAAGCGCGTGCCCGATCCTGCCAACTCGGCGGTCGTGCTGTCCCAGCCGATGGTCATGGCCCTGGATACGAAGGGTGATGCGGCTAGCTTGCCTCACGCGGCCGCGCCCGCAGGAAAGTCCCCGACGATCCTCGCCACTCCCGAGGGCGCGCTCGCTGCCTGGGTCGACGGTTCGGGGCGCCTGGCGGTCCGCAGGATGCGCTTTCACGCGGCACCCTGAGCCGGTCATCCCGCGACCGTCTCGGTCCTAGCGCCCTCCAGGGAGCAGGTTTTCGCCCGGCTGGACCTTCCAGCTGTCCAGACAGGCCATCATCACGACCGGCTGCACCTTGAGCGGCGATGGCCCGGTAGCCTGTCGCCCGATCCAGTACCCCGGTCGGTCTCCGGTCCAGGCATCCAGGATCGCGGCACCCCGCAGATCGCCCTGGTCACGGTCCGGAAACTCGCCGCGTATATTCCAGCCGGAAAGGTGGCCATCCGGCCGAGTCACGACGAAGGTATCGCCCCGAGCTGACCGGAAGGTCAAGCCCTGTTCGCTCGCCCAGACGTGACCTTCGCCGGGGAGCGGAGCTTGCTCGTCGGGTGCGAGCGTGAGGCGCTTGCCATTGACGGTGATACGTCCCGACGCGCCATCACCGACCACGACAGCAGGTCCCAGGCGCAGGGCGAAGCAGACGAGGACGCTCTCGGATCCCGATCCCGGGATGGGCTGGAGGCGCACCTGCAGGTCCAGATCGGCGTGTGCGGAGGTAACCTCCACGTAGTCCCCACGTCGCACGGGCCCGAGCGCACGCCCCTGGGAGTCGAGTACCTTGCTGGCACCCAGTTTCCAGTAGGTCGTCTGGCGCATCCTGAACGATGCGACCTTCCAGAGGGGCTGCTCTTCATGATCCGGTGCCAGCAGCACCCCGTCGATCCCGAGGGTCGCGGTGGCCGAAACGGGCTGGACGTAGGCGATGTCGTCCGATTCGTTCGCGAGGTCGAGCTTGCCCGTCACCTTCTTGAGCATGGTGTAGAGCTGCTGGTATCGCGCCCGAGCATCCGCCATGACGTCCTGCAGGCGGGCGACCTCACGTGCTTTCAGCCCGAGCTTCCTGGCATCGTCGATCCGGGACTTCGCGTCGCGGAATCGTGCCTGCTGGTACTCGCGTTCCTGTGTCACGATGCGGTACATGACGCTGCGCTTGCTCAGGTTGGCTGCATGGTCGGCGTTTTCCAGGTAATCCACGATGGCGTTCAGGCGTCTCGCCGACTCTTCCTCGGGAGTCAGGGGAGCTGCGTTCTTGCCGGTCTTGCCGGTCTTGCCAGGTTTGCGGACGGTGTCTTTCCCGGCTTCGGTCGGAGCCTCCGGGGCGGTCGCGCGTCTCTTGAAACGTTCGATGACCGAACCGACGGCCCCCGTCAGGGTTTGACGGAGCCAGCGCCGGGCCTGTTCGCCGAGATGTTCCTGCATACGAACCTCGTCACGTCCGTTCATGACGGGCCAGGAAAAGCCGCCACAACCTGGCCAGGCCGCCGAGACGCGGCAAGATCTCGTCCCCGGATGGATCCACGTGCTGCAAGTCGAGATAGAGCAGGCTCTTGCCAGTATCGTGCTCGGGTACGGGCAGCACGTACACCGAACGGAGGCCCAGGGCGAGGACGCTCGTTTGTCCCCGGAGGGCGTCGTCGTCCTGGGCATCCAGCATGAACAGCGGTTCGATCCGTTCGAGCGCCCAGGCCGTCAGCGTCTGGCTGAAGGGCTGGCTTTCGGTCTTCTCGAGACCCCGGGTGGACCAGGCTCTCTTGCAGATGAGCGCACCCGCCATGTCTTGCTGGAGCCACAGGATGCGTTCAGCCCGGGTCCAGGCGAGGGCCGTCACCGCGATGACGCGCCATCCGGATTCGAGGTCGTGACTGCTCAGGAGGGCCTCGGCCACGCTGGAAACGGCCTGGGCATCCCTGTGCCGGTCCTGGAGCAGGGCGCGCTCCCGGGCGTGGCGCAGAGTCGAGCCGATCAGATCCAGCAACGGCTTGACCGCAGCGGAGCGTGCAGGCCAGACGGACCGTGCCTCACGGGCAAGGTCCAGGACGATGGCGCCCGTCACGGTGTCTCCGACCACGAGAGGCAACGCTCCGAGGCCGGACCCGTCCGGCCGCTCGGACCAGAGAGGAGACTGCTCCCATGTTGCGTTCAGAGCCGCCTCGACCAGTTCCGGTTCCGGGCGTCTCGTGGGACGCTGCCAGCCCGCCTGGTGCCGCACTTCCACGTCCTCGACGAGGAAAAGGTAGGCATCCCGCGCATCGAACCATTCACCCGTCGCGGCGGCCCCCGCCTGCAGGGCCGAATCGAAGTCCGGTGCCGAGCCTGCGCGGCTCATGAGCTTGACGAGCAGGTCCTCCGTGGTCAGGGGAGCTTCCCCGGAGGCAGGTGTTCCAGGGATGGCCTGGGTATCAAGGAATTCGCGGGCCTTCCGGTCGAGCGGGGACGGCCAGGCGGCACTCCACCGTTCCAGCCAGCGTCGGGCCTCCTGGCCTGCGAGGCGATCGCCCCCGGGCAGACTGCCGGCGCGCCAGCGAGCCAGGGCACCCAGGAGATGGTGCTCGACCCTGTCCGCGCTTTCCGCCACGGCTTCGAGTTCCTGGTGCAGGTCATACCGACACTCGAGCGCATCCACGGTCAGACCGGCCTCGACCGCGAGGGCCAGGGCTCGCGTGCTTTCCTGGCGTGCCCGTGCGATGTCACCGAGGCTCCTGGCTGCCCGAGCGCGGGCCCGGCACGCTCCCGCGAGCAGGTCGGGCC
Organism: bacterium; assembly: GCA_035285805.1. GTDB lineage: Bacteria > Cyanobacteriota > Sericytochromatia > S15B-MN24 > UBA4093 > JAYKJE01. Next base: position 8,610 of record JAYKJE010000002.1, read on the forward strand.
GCCCCGGATGGAGGGCCTCGACGTCGCGATCCAGGGCTCGTGCGGGATCCTCGGCGGCCTCGAGCCAGGCGAGCACGCCATGCGCGAGCCGGTTCCCACCTGCCTCGCTGGCCGTGATGCCGGCCGCTGCGAGCGCCTCCCGGGCACCCGCCGGATCGTCGAGCCAGCGGCAGGCCTCGGCCCGGAAGGTGGCCACCTCGTGTCGCAACTGGTGGTTGCCGATCTCGTCCGCGCGCGACCGGGCCCGCTCGAGACGTTCCAGACCCGGGGCTGGATCCGCTCCGGTCACCGCGAGGAGCCCCGTCAGTCCCAGGCAGTAGGTCTCCGGGAAGGGACGCCGCTGCTCCGTGGCGTGTGACAGGGCACGTTCGGCTCTCTGTCGGGCCTCGGGCCAGTTCCCCTGATGATAAAGGGTGGTCGCGAGGTTCAGCTGGGCGAAGATCGCTTCCTGGGTGTCCGCCAGCCGCTCGCAAAGGTCCAGATAGTCCCGGAACGTGCCTTCCGCCGCATCGTACCGGCCTGCGGACATCCAGGCGTTTCCGAGGTTGCCCAGGGCATCCGCGGCGTCGTACAGGTTGCCCACCGAGCGGGTCAGGGCGATCGCCTCGACGAGCTCGGCCGTGCCGCGGGCGAGGCCTTCCGGACCCGTGAGGGTGCGGAGATAGGCCAGCAGACTCAAGATCGCAGGCCGGAGCATCGCGAGGTCGTGGGTGTCAGCCAGCGACAGCGCCCCTTCGAGGGTCCGGATGGCTGCCTCGTTCTGGCCCGTGAAGTAGGCGCATCGCCCCAGGTAGAAACGTGCGCGGACTTCCGAGGTGATGAGGCCGCTGCCGGCCGCGAGTGCAGCGCCCGCTTCGAGAGTCGCGCGCGCCTCGTCGTACGTGCCGCGGGTGAGGAGCAGGATGCCCCGGGTCACGACGTGGTCCGCGTGCACGGAGGGGGCTGCCTCGGCGAGCACGGCCATCCGCGGATCGTCGAGCAGGTCGAAGGCCTCGTCACGGCGGCCCAGCCTGCGCGCACAGCTCGCGAGGAAACCTTGCACGAGGGCCTTGCGGATCCGGTCGGGATCCTGGCTGTCGTGCCAGGCCTCCACCACCGGCAGGACCTCCCGGAAGCCCCCGGCCGCGAACGTCTCCTCCACGGCCGAGCGGAGCCAGGGCCAGCCTTCCTCGAAGGCGCTCGCGTGCACCGCGTGGCGGGCAGCCCGCAGCCGGGTTTCCACATCGGCCTTCGGCCCGGCGTCGCGCAGCCGGGACTTCAGACCTTCGAGCGCCTTCGCGTGAAGCCGGATCCAGCGTTCCGGGGCGGAACCGGCCTCGAACTGCGCGGCCATGCTCGCGTCATGCAGGCGCCACGTGCCATCCCGGAGGCGCACGATGCCCGCATGCTGGGCGCGCATCAGGAGATCGACGACCTCCTCGAGGGGCCGGTCGAGAAGGAGCGCGAGTTCCTCCATCGTGGCCTTCCCTCCCGAGACGGCGATCGCCTCGAGCAGGGGCCAGCAGTCCTCCTCCACCGTCGCGCGCAGGTCGGCCAGCGACGCCGCGGAGTGGGCCCTCGGTACCAGCAACTCCTCGAGGGGAGCTTCCCAGCTGCCGCTCACGGAACGGATGGCCCCGGATCTCGACCAGTGCCGGACCGTCGTGACGAGGTCACCCGGATTCCCCTTGCTCAGGGTGAGCAGCCGGGCGAGCACGTCGTCATGGAGGGTTCCGCCGCCGAGCACGGCCTCGGCCACGCGACGCACGTCCTGCTCGCCCAGCGGTTGGAGGTGCAGGATCGCCTCACGATCCTGCACGGAACGCTCCGGTGGCATCGGCTCGGATCGCCCCTCGATCCAGAGAACATCGGTACCTGCCAGACGGATGGCCAGGTGGTCGAGGAGGGCCCGGGAATCCGGATCGAGCCGGCTGGCTTCATCGATCAGGAGGACCCGTGGACGGGGGCTTGCGAGGGCCAGGGTCGTGACTGCATCGAAAATTCGCGCCTTTTCGGCAGGCCCGTCGAGCCACGGCGCCGCCAGGCTCTCTCGGCCCGGAAGCAGCCGTGCGACGAGGGGTAGCGTGGCCTCACGTATGTCCGCCGGAGCTTCTTCGAGCAGGAACGTGATGAGGGGAACCGTATCGACGTACGCGGCGGACGAGCTCCCTCGCGCCTCGACCATGAGGGTCGCGTGGCCCTCGCGGCGGGCGCGGGCGGCCACCCTGCGGAGCCACGTGCTCTTCCCGCTGGACCGGCCACCCTGGAGGACGAGGTGCCGGGTACCTGGCCCCGTCGCGGCAAACAGGCCCTCGATGGCCGCGACGACGTGGTCCTGGCCGAGCAACGGGGGTTCCAGGTACACCCCCGGCGGCAGGGCATGGGCTGGCAGATCCAGGGCTCGCAGCACCTCCGAACCCGAGTTGAAGCGCCGGGATGGTTCCTTGGCGAGCAAGCGGTGCACGACGCGCGCCATCGCGGGCGAAAGTTCCGGGACGAGAGTCAGGAGATCAGGAGGTAACTCGTCGACATGCCGGTGGACGAGTGACGTGGCATCGAGTCCCTCGAAGGGAGGGCGACCGGCAAAGACCTGAAACAGAACACAGCCCAGGGCATACAGGTCGGCTCGACCATCGACGGGACGACCCAGGATGATCTCGGGCGCCATGTAGGCAGGCGTCCCCCGGATCGAACTCACCTGACCGATCGGACCCAGCAGGCCGAGGTCCATGAGGATCACGTGTCCGTCTGCCCGCAACCGGAGGTTCTCGGGGCGCAGGTCTCCGTGGACGAGCCCGTTGTGATGCAAGTGATCGAGGATTGACAGGACGCCGGGAAGCCAGGCGCGTACGCCCGCCTCGGACTGGCCGGCTGGCAGGTCGACGCCATCGACGATCTCCATCACCAGCTGTGGAACCCCGTCGAGGACGAAATCGTCAATGTGCCGGACCAGGTGGGGGTGCACGAGACGGGACAGGCCCCAGATTTCCTGCCGGAAGGCCGCGAGGCTGGCCTCGTCGCGGGCGAGGCAACGCTTCAGTGCGTATTCGATTCCCGTGTCGCGGTGCCGGACGCGCCAGACCTGTCCCATGGAGCCCTGCCCCAGGATGGCGAGGAACTCGTACCGCTCACATGTGTCACTCACCGAGGTGCCTCCTGCGGGATCAGCCGGGGAATCGGGTATCATCTCGATGTCGAACTCCCTCCCGGCGCGAAGGTGTGTCCCGGCCTCGTCATGTGCAAACTTTATGCCCGAGCGCGAGCCTGATCAATACAGGGGATCTACTCCCGAAGACCGTGCCCGGGTCAAGAAGACCCAGGTGCCTCCCGAGGTGCCCAGGCACGGCCTGAAGGCTGCTGCGCCCCGCGACGAACTCCCTTCACCCGACCAGGAAGATCCGGGGGTCCCGGAGGCGGAGGCGCGCGAGACGCTGGATCTCCTGAACCGGGTCCTGGCAGCTCTCGAAGAGCGCTTCGAACTCCTGTTCCGTGCCGTGGACGATGCCGAGATCGTCACTCCGGGTCTGATGAAGCACGCCTATCGCCACCGGATATCTCCCCACGGTGCGTCCATCGTCAAGCATCTGGTGCGCACGCTCCCGGCACGGCCCGCCTTGCTCAAGACGATCCAGGTCGTCCTCGTCAGGTTCCAGTCGGCGCAGCGACTCCGGGACGAGATCACCACCCGGACCTTGCGCGATCGTCCGGTCAGCGCCGCGACCGTCCGTGCCGTGCGCGCCCACTGCTACCACCTCGGTTCCCTCGGTGAGGCCGTGCGCGAGGATTACGTCCTGTCCCAGCTCTTTCCCTCTCCGCGTCAGGCGGGCCCGGCTCGCACGGCTGCCCGGACGGGGATGCTGCAACTCAGCACGACACAACCCCTCGATGGCAAGCAGGCAGCCGATCAGGAGGCCCGGAAAAGGAAGGCGGCCGAGAGCCTGCTCCGGAACGTGCTACCTGGTTACGAGCGGCTGAAGCCCCTGCGCCCGGATGCGGGGCTCACGCGCGTCACGCTCTCGGGGTTGATGTCCTCGGGCTGGCCGGGTTTCAAGCTCCTGAGCATGCGGCTGATTGCAGCGCCCGAAACGCTCGAACTCGTCCAGCAGTTCCTTTCCGCCGTCGAGGCACTCGAGTCGGCTCTCGAGCACGGGGGGCCCGGGTTCACCCGGGAGGCCACCGTGCTCTCGATGACCTTGCAACGGTGTGAAGCGCATCCCTTGCTCGCGGACCTGCTGACGGCCGTTCGTTCCTCCTGAGTTGCGATGGCGGGATGCCGGGTATAGTCCCATCACGGGGTCTCGTGCGGAAAGGAATCGTCATGGGGAAGACAGGTCCTCTGAAGTCGGGTGGGGGCGGGAAACCTGCCCAGGTCAAGCGCAGTCACACCGCCCCCCTCGCCCAGCCCAAGAGTCAGAATGCTCCGGGTCGACCGGCATCGACGCAACCGGCCAGTAAGGGTCCGCGAGGGGACAGCAAGAACGTGACGGCCGCGGCCAGGCCCCGGGACAACGTCGGTTCGGCCCTGAGCGGTTTCAGCACCCGGAAAGAGGGTTCCGTCGATCAGAAACTCGCCCGCCATCTCGGCGCGGACGCTGCCGCGGCGCCCAAGAGCGACGATCGGGACCGCGGCCGCAAGGCCGAGGGCAAGGACA
>JAYKJE010000003.1:0-3584 GCA_035285805.1 bacterium
GGTAGATGAGCGGACCGTAGGTCGCCCAGTAGTCCTTCTCTTCCTCGATGGAGGCGTGCTCCGAGAGGCGCATCAGGGTGCTGAAGGCGTAGATGGGCAGGGCCGGGTTGGCCTTCTTGATCTCGATGAGCGTCGCGAGGCGGGCCTGGACGTCGGCGAGCGCGTGGCGATCGCGGCGGCTCGAGACCAGGCCCCCGTAGGCGAGGGTGTCGAGGGCGACGATGAGCGCGTCGGCCCCGGAGGCCTCGGCCTGGAGCCATTCCAGGACGGCGGGCAGGTCCGCGCCCTTCACGAGGTTGCCGAGTTGCGCCCTCGGGGGCGTGCGCAGTTCGAGCCCCGCCACCGCGGCGATGCGCGCGGGCAGGACCGAGGTCACGGGCCGGTCGTCGAGGGGGATGAGCACGAGGGGTCGGGACAAGATGCACCTGCCTGCCTGGACGCGGGGACGGGGTCCAGGGACAGGATAGCCGGGCCGGGGCAGGCGAGCAACAGCACGGACGATCCTCCGGTCCGATCCGCACGAAGACGCCCCCCTGGCATCCACCTACCATCGGAGCCGAACGTGTCCCCCCGTGGCTCCCGAGGAGGTCCCGACATGCTCTCCCACCCCCCCCGTACCCAGCCGCTGCTGCTCAAGGTCTCGTCCAAGTCGAATCCGGCCTCCGTGGCCGGGGCGATCGCCGGACTCATCCGGGAGACCGGTCGCTGCGAGGTCCAGGCCATCGGGGCCGGGGCCGTGAACCAGACCGTGAAGGCGATCGGCATCGCCCGGGGCTACGTGGCCCCGGGCGGGATCGACCTCATCGCCGTGCCCGCCTTCCTGGACATCGAGGTGCAGGGAGAGGAGCGCACCGCCATCCGGTTCGTCGTCGAACCGCGGGGGTGACGCGTCAGGCCGGGACGGAAGGACGCGTGGCGGTCACCAGGAAGACCGGATAGTGCCTCCCGTCCCGGTGAACGTCGCAGGCGGTCGCGAACGTGACGTGCGTGAAGCCGACCTCGGCCATGAGGCGGCCCAGCGCGTCCCGGTCGAAGCCCCGGTGGAACACCCCTTCCACGTCGGCCGGGTGAAAGTCCCCGTCCTCGGCATCGAGGTCGGCCAGGGCCACCTGGCCGCCCGGCCTGAGATGGTCGAACAGGGCCCTCAGCAGGCCGGGGGTGTCGTCCACGTGGTGCATGGCCATCGCGCTGACGACCAGATCGACCGCGAGGGGCAGCGGAGCTTCCAGGAGGTTCTGGCAGTGGATCTCCACCTGGCCCGCGAGGTCGGCCTTCCTGGCGAGCTGCTCGAGCATGGCCGGGGACACGTCCACGGCGTGGATCCGTTTCACGAGCGGGGCGAGCTTGCCGGTGACGAGTCCCGTGCCGGCTCCGAAGTCCAGGACCGTGAGGTCGGCGTGGAGGGCCAGGCGGGAGGACAGGGCGGCGAAGACTCCCTCGGAGATCTGGGCAGGCACGGGACGGCTGTCATAGTCCGCGGCCTTGTCGCGAAAGAGATCGGGCACGGGGCCTCCTTTCCGGTGGCGGTCGTCCCTCCCTTGTAGGCCCGTCCAGGGCATCTGTCGAGTCCCCGGACCAGCGGGGGGGCGCGGAGAGTAGTCAGCTCGATCAGATGACCAGAAAACAGATTTCCAGATGTCAGAACCGGAGGACCGGGCGGAACCCGACGAGGGCGCTGGAGCTCGAGCGCGAGTAGTACAGGCTGAAGGTCCAGACCCCGGCGTCCGAGACGTCGTACCAGCGGCCGCCGCGCATCGACACTGTAAACAAGCGATCATTAGAACCGAAGTAGTTCCTACCGAAGGCCCGCCCGGCAGTCCCCGTGCTTCCCGGCACCCCGTAACGCCGCAACCGCGTATCCGTACTCAGTGTCGAGATGCGGCCAGATCGAGGCATCGAGACGCCCGTCTCCATGTCGTTCACCACGTAACGGTTCGCCCCCTTCGCCCCACCCAGCGTGGCCGTCCATTCCATCACGTTGCCGTTCAGGTCATACACTCCGTCCGTCGCCGCCGTATGAGTCGTGAGGTTCACCTGACCCAACCACCCGGACTTCTTGCCGGTTCCGGTGAGCGCACGCCCGCCACAAGTCGGATCGATCAAGAAGGTGACAGCGGTGTCGCGAGAATCCTTGCCACTCGAGTTGTTTCCGTGCACCGTGACGCCGTGGATCATCGACCACACGGCCAGCGCCGTCCACTCGTCGTCCGCCATCAGGTGACAGTGGGCGTCGTAGGCCGCACAGGCCGTCCTCGCCTGGTCCCAGGTCACGTTTGTCCACGGTACGCAATACCTGGCCACCTTCAGCGTGCTTGAGGCCCCCGCCGTGGCGCCCGAACCCGTCTCCGTGTGGCCCGGCACCGCATCTGCACGGCTCGCCTGGAACTTGCCCGCATAGAACCCGCCGAACGTCTCGACGGCCCAGTCCACGTCTCGCGCACCCGAGGTGGGTGGATGCGCCACCCAGACGCCGACGGCCTGATCGGGGTATCCACACCTGTCCGGACGGATCAGCTGGTAGGCCTGAAACACCGGGATCCACACGAAGGTGCTCGCCACCCCGTCCTTCGTCACCACGTAATCGTGATGCCGATCGAGGGGCCCGCGATCATCCGGAGCCCGTTTTCCGGGGGTGTGGGGAACGGGAGCAGGACCTTCTGTTGCCGGAGCCTTGACCGGGACTTTAAGCCGCGCACGTGCCTCTGAAACCGCAGCCCCCCCCAGAGCAAGTCGCAATACGCCCCAGACACCGATGCCCAGACACAGTACGGCCTGCAACCCCTGGTCGGAAGCGCGCGACAGGCTCGCCACCCAGAGCAAAGGCCATCCGCCAACAAACACGCCTGTGACCGCACGGCCCCAGTTCATCAGCCCACTCCAGCCGTACGGGAACCACGCACTCATCCACCGAGCATCCATCTCCTTGCTAGCATCCCGAACCGCCTCGGGGTTCCGACGCATCACACCCTGGAGCCGCGATGGCCAGGCGAAGCTGGCCAGTTGCAACGCTTGCCGGCGCAAGCGGACATTCCCGGTGGAATCGGCCAGCCGTTCCAGCCGGAGGACGAGGTCCCTTGGCTCCATGGCCGACCGAGGTACCTTCGCGACCACGCGTTCGGCCGGCGCCGCGAGCAGCGCTTCCCGGGCCAAGCCCAGCTCCCGCACGCGACGGGCGCGCTCCGCGGCTTTCAAGGGAGGCTTGAGCGTCGCCAGGGCCCCCACCAGGCGGTCACGGGCATCCCGGATCACGGACGGTTCGAGCTCACCTTCCAGGGGAAGCCCCAGTAAGGCCCTTGCCTCAAGCATCGCCGGGTAGGTATCGGCTTCCGGTAGAGCGACAAGGTCCACGGCCTGCGCCGCCGCCAGGGAACTCGCCCAGACACCGGCCGGAACCGCGCGCGCGCGCCAGAGGTCGTCGGGTATCCGCCACCCGTCCCAGGGCCATAACGGTCCTGACACGATCCGCCCGCGCAGGAGCGACGCCAGCGCCAGACGGCGGGCCCGGGGCACGCCCCAGGCCCAGACGAGCAGGATCCAGAGGCACTCAGGCAAATCAAAACCGCCCGTCCCCGTTTCGAGCAACC
>JAYKJE010000004.1:0-21666 GCA_035285805.1 bacterium
GCGATCGCGTTGAGGCAGCAGTCCCGACGGGCGAGATCATCCTCGAGGGTGTCTCCCTGGCGGTTCGTGAGATCGAGCTGGAGTCCATCGGGCAGGATCAGCCGCATGACGCCGAAATCCTCGTCGAGGCAGACGACATGTGCTTTCAGCGGGCCCGCGACCCGGCGGGCCAGGCGATCGCTCGATCCCGAAACCACGTAGTCGAGATCGTGGAGCTCGCGGCCCATCAGGAGGTCTCGCACCGATCCACCTACCAGATGCAGATCGAGTCCCAGCTCGCAGCAGTTCTCCATCAGCAGGTGCTGGATCTCGGGGTACGGGAGAGGGAGGGTGGTGAGGTCGGGAAGGCTGCTCATGGGGTGGCTCGGAGTCGAAGGGTTGGGTCGGTCACCGGTCAAGAATGGTATAATCGCGGCACGGATCCGCAACCTCATCATCTGCCACAGGGGGAGTCAATGACGACGGGAACCCTTCACCACGAAATCGATCATCTCGAGAAGGCCAAACTCCAGCTGCGCAAGGGAGCCGAGCTTCTCGAACTGGCGCCGGGCCTCGTGGACCGCCTCGAAACGCCGGACAAGATCTTCCAGGTTCACAGTCCCGTCCGGCTCGACGACGGTTCCGTGCACATGTTCGCCGGCTATCGCGTCCAGCACAACAATGTCCTGGGACCCTACACCGGCGGGATCCGGTTCCACGCGTCCGTCGACCTCGACAAGATCAAGTCCCTGGCCATGCTCATGACGTGGCAGTGTGCGCTGGTCGGGTTGCCTTACGGCGGGGCCAAGGGTGGGGTCACGGTCGATCCGCATGGCCTTTCCCTCGGCGAACTCGAGCGTGTGACACGCCGGCACACAGCGGACATGATCGCGGTCTTCGACCCCCAGAAGGACATCCCGTCCCCCGACTACAACACCCATCCGCGCGAGATGGCCTGGATCATGGACACCTGGTCCACCAACCAGGGTTATGCGGCGCCGGGGGTCGTGACGGGAAAGCCCGAGGCGATCGGGGGGACCCAGGGGCGTGCGCAAGCGACGGGCCGCGGGGTGGTCTATGCCCTCGATGAGTTGCTGCGACACCATGGTCGAGACTGGAAAGGCCTGCGGGTCGTGGTCCAGGGCTTCGGCAAGCTCGGTTCGGTCGCGGCGGGCCTCCTGCACGAGCGCGGAGCCAGGGTGGTCGCCGTCTCGGACCTCACGGGGGGGATTCACGATCCCGAAGGCCTCGACATCCCCGACCTGCTGGCCTACACGCGCAGTCATCATTTCATCCGGGGATACCGTGGAGCGGCGATGCTGCCCGAGGAAGACCTGCTCTACCTCGACTGCGACGTCCTGATCCCCGCCTCGCTGGGCGGACAGATTCACGCCGGCAATGCCGATCGGATCCGGGCCGAGTACGTGATCGAAGGGGCCAACGCGCCCACGACGTTCGAGGCCGATACGATCCTCGAACGCCGAGGCGTCACGGTGCTGCCCGACATCTTCGTCAACTCGGGCGGTGTGATCGTTTCTTACTTCGAATGGGTACAGGGAACCCAGCAGCTATTCTGGACGGAGGGCGAGGTCAATGACCGGCTCCAGGCCATCATGGCGCGGGCTTTCAACCGTGTCGTGCAGAACGTCGAGAGCCGCAAGGTGTCCTACCGGATGGCTGCGTACATCGAAGGGGTCGGCCGCGTGGCGGATGCCTTCAAGCTCCGGGGGTTGTATCCTTGACCACGTCGTTGTCGGGTCGTTTCCTCATCTGGTAGGATGAGCCCGCGGTTGCTGTCCAGCCCCCAGCGTTGACGGAGGCGCATGCTCGAACAGCGTTCCCAGAGGTATCACCTGCTCTCGCTGCTCGGTCGTGGCGGCATGGGCTCCGTGTACCTTGCCGAGGATCGGGTCTCGGGTGAGCGGGTGGCCCTCAAGACGCTCGATCTGACGAACCCGGGCGAGGCCGAGGATGCCGTCCTGCGCTTCAAGCAGGAATTCCGGGGGATGAGCCGCTTCCGTCATCCCGGGGTGGTCACGGTTCATGATTTCGGGAACCTCGATGACGGGACGCCTTTCTTCACGATGGAAGTCGTCGAGGGCAGGCCTCTCGATGCGGAACTCCCCCTTCCCCACGAGCAGGTGCGCGCGATCCTGACCCGGATCACGGCAGCTCTCGAGGCCGTCCACCTGCAGGGCCTCGTCCACGGGGACATCAAGGCCGAGAACCTGTTCCTGACGTCCGATGGTGGCGTCAAGCTGATGGATTTCGGGCTGATGACCCCTTCCGGTCAGCCTTCTCCGGCCATCCAGGGTACGCTGGCCTACATGGCTCCCGAGATCGCTCGTCGGGACAAGGTCGATCCCCGGACGGACCTTTATGCCCTCGGGGTCCTGGGCTACCACTTGCTCTCCGGTCGGTTTCCGTTCGCGTACGAGGAACCCGTCCAGATGCTGCGGGCGCACCTCGAGGAACTTCCCGTCCCCGTCGCCGAGCATGTGCCTGACTTGCCGACCGACCTGGCGGAGGCGATCGATCGCCTTCTGGCCAAGGATCCTCTCGAACGCTTCCAGACGGGTCGCGATCTGCAGGTGGCCCTCGGGACGGCCTCCTTCGATGACGATCGGCCGACGCTCTTCGTGGCGCCCCTCATCGGCCGAGCGGCCGTTCTCGAGCAGCTGGACGAGTCGCTCACCCGGCTCACCTGGGGACAGGCCGCGCCGCTTGCGCTCGTCGGGAAGCCCGGGATCGGCAAGAGTCGGCTTCTGGACGAACTCGTCCAGCGCGCCCAGGTGGCGGGGGTCCAGGTCCTCAGGGGACGGGGTGGCGAGGAGGCGCAGCCTTACGCCCTCTTCGGAGAGTTGCTCGCACCGCTCTGGGCGGCCCTCTCACCTGAAGAGCAGGTGCCCCGGCGTGACCTCTTCTCGATGATCCTGCCCGGGGTCTCGGCACCGGGGTCGCTCGAGGCCGTCGATCCGCGCGTCCTGAAGTCCCGCCTGCAGGCAGCGGTCGTCGATCTCGTCCGCTCCGGGGTCGATGCCAGGCCGACCGTGCTCATCGTCGATGACTGGCACCTGGCGGATACGGGCTCGGTCGAGCTGCTGGTCGAGGTCGAACGCAGCGTCCCCGCGGGCCGGTTGATGGTGGTCCGGGCCGGGCGGGACCCCGTGCCCGACGCCATCGAACTCGGTTCACTCGACGGAGAGGCCTGCCTGGCCTTCATCGGGGCGGTGCTCGGGACCCGGGACGTCTCGGCTGCCTTCGCGAGCCGCCTGACCGAGCTGACGGAGGGGAATCCCCAGTTCCTGGACGGGGCGTTGCGCCATCTCGTCGAGTCGGGCAAGTTGCTCCGCCGCTCGGGGCGCTGGCTCACGGAAGGCCTCCAGCTGGAACCCTCGGATCTGCCCGGCGACTACCAGGATCTCCTGGTCCAGCGCCTGGGGAAGCTGGGCCCGGACGCCCTCCTGCTGCTGCGGGTGGTCGTGCTGCACGGGCGACGTCTCCCCGTGTCCCGGGCGCGCGCCGTCCTCGCGTGGAGCGAAGAGCAGATCCTGGATGCCGTCGAGGCCCTCGAGCGGGAGAGTGTCCTCCGCTCGCTCGACGGTGGTCTCGAGGTCGCGGGAGGCCATGTCGCCGCCGCCGTCGAGGTCGACTGGACTGCCCCGGAACGCGCCATCTGGTGCGGTCGGGTCGCCGAGGCGATCCGCGAGGGGGCTCGGCTCGCCGGGAACGAACGCTCCCGCGAGGTGCTGTTCGACCTGGCGCGTCTCGGCCTGGGCTCCGACGACCCGGCTCGCGGGGTGGAACCGGCCTTGCTGGCCGCACGCATGAGTTTCAGCCTCGGGGCTCCCGCCCAGGCATACAAGCTGGCCGAGCAGGTCGCGCCGCACGTCCGGGAAGCCAGCGACCGTCTGGCCATGCTGCACGTGATGGGAGATGCCCTCCGTTCGCAGTCGCAGCTCGACCATGCGCAGGACCTGTACCAGCAGGCCCTCGGCCTCGCGGATGAACTCGGCGATCGCGTGCAGGCTGCGACCATCCTCACCAGCCACGCCATCCTGCATCAGATCCGCTCTCGCTTCGATGAGGCGCTGGTCCTGCTCGATTCCGGCCTGAGCCGGCTCGAGGGGCTTCCCAACCAGCCTGCCATGCGGCGGCTGTGGTTGCGCCGGGCCATGGTCACCAACTTCGCAGGAGATGTCCGGCGGGCCATCGAAAGCGGCGAGAGGGCCCTTGCCCTGGCGCGAGAAGCTCAGGACCAGTGGACCCTCTCGTCCGCGCTCGGTCAGCTGGGGATCTTCTTCGTCCAGTCGGCGCCCGAGCGCATGTCCGAGGGCCTGGCTTACCTGGTCGAATCCCGTGGCATCAAGGAATCTCTGGGCGATCGCATCGGCCTCAACGAGGCCCTGAACCTTCTCGGCAACGCCCACATGCGCCTCGGTCATTATCCCGAGGCCCTCGATTGTTTCGCGCGCACGGTGGACCTGTGCGTGGACCTGGGGATCCGGGACGACGAGCTCTGTGCCTACATCAACATGGCCATGGCCTGTCACGAGCACGGTCGCCTCGACCAGGCGATCGCCCACGGGAGACTTGCGGCTCTGGGCGCACGGGAAACCGGGAATGCCCTCTACGAAGGGTATGCCTGGACCGTCGCAGCCCGTGCGGCCGGCCAGGCCGGACGACTGGGCGAGGCCTTCGACCTGCTGGCCGAAGCCGAGACCGTCCAGGCACGTTCACCTTCGACCTATCTCGAGGTGCTCTGGTCCACGATCCGGGCCGAGGTCCTGCTGGCGGCCGGACGCCTCGTGGAGGCGCAGGAGTTCGTCGACGCGGCGGGTGAGGCGGCTCGCAGGACGGGCATCGACGAGTTCGAGCCCCAGCGGATGCTGGCAGGTCTGGAGTTGCTGATCCGGTTCCGCGAATACGAGGCTGCCCGCGAAGAGAGTGCGCGGCTGTCCGCGCTGTTCGAGCAGCAATCTCACCGGGGCCCTGCCCTGCGTCTCGAGGCCCTCGCGGCGACCCTGGCCTGGTTCGAGAAGCGACATGACAGCGTCCGCACGATCGTGGATCGGGCGCTACCTGCAGCGCTCGAACGGGGCATGCAGCCGGTCGCCCTCCAGCTGGTCACGTGGCTCGCCCTGTCCGAATTGCGTGAACAGGGGCCCGCGGCGGCCCGTCGTGCCCTGGAGACGATGGCGCCCCAGGACCTGGCCACCCCACCAGCCGTCCCGGTAGAGGTGCTGCACAGGCTCGCCTGGGCCCTGTCCGAGACGCATCCGGCGCGCAAGGGGCAGCAGCTGTCCGTCCTGAGGGAGCGCGTGCTCGCCATGGCCGCCTCCATCGGGTCCCACGGCGCGAGTGACGACTGGCTGGGCCTCGAGGAGTTCTGGCACGTCCTTTACGGGGCCGAAGCGTGGGTTCGCGGGCGCCAGGTGGCTGCCAGGGGCGCCGACGACGGCACGGTCCAGGCCCTCCAGCAGGAACTCGAGGCCGTCCGGTCGCGTCTCGAATCGCTGTCGCTGGCCCACGACAACCTCCAGCAGCTCGTCCAGTGGGGCACGGAAACCCACGGGGCCACCGACCTCGTCCCGCTTCTCGAGACGGTCGTCCAGATGACGGTCACGCTCCTCGGTGCCGAGCGTGGCTTCTACGTCGTGCGTCACGAGGCGGGTCTGACGTTCCGGGCCTCCACCGTGGATCCGCGCGAGCGGAACCCGCGGGCCTGGCAATTCGTCGAATCGGCCGTCCATGAGGCGTTCCGGACCGGTGAGTTCCAGATTCTCGTCGACGCGAGTACGCTGCGCGAGGCCGCGGCCGCGGGCGTCTGTAGCCTCGCCGTCGTGCCCCTGCGGGATCGGGCCGGGGTCGTTTTCGCCGTCGTCTATGCCGACTGGCGCGTGGCGGCTCCGACCGAGCGCCCCGGCACCGTCGAGTTGCTGGGGACCTTTGCCTCGCAGGCCTCGCAGGCCATCCACAACTGCCAGATCGCGGTCGACAGTGCCGACCAGTCGCACCGTCTCGAGATGTTGAACAACCTGGCCAGGACCGTGTCCACGACCCTGGTGCTGGCTTCCGTCCTCGATCTGGTGGCTGACTTCACCCTCAAGCTCACGAAGGCTGATCGGGTCTTCGTCCTGCTGAGCGAGACGGGTGATCACCTCCGCTGTCACCTGGCCCGGGATCGCCACGGGAACGTGCTCACCGAGTCCGAGAAGGTGTCCGGCAGCATCACGCAGCGGGTCCTTGCCACCCAGGAGGCCGAGTGTGTCCTGGATACGCACGGACACGCCACCCTTCAGGTGCAGCAGTCGATCCTCGACCTCAACCTGCGCAGCGTCATGTGCGTGCCGCTCACCGTCAGCCAGGATGCCCTCGGGGTGCTGTACGTCGACTCGCAGGTGGTCGTGAATGCCTTCAGCGAGCGTGATCTCGACTTCCTGAAGGCGATCGCGAGTCAGGCAGCCGTCGCGATCCAGAACGCGAAGCTCTACGAGAGGGCCACGGTCGATGCTCTGACCCGCCTGTTCGTGCGTTCGTACTTCGAACAGAAGCTCGGCGTGGAGCTCCGACGCTCCCTGCGGTACGGGTCCTCGCTGTCCGTCCTGATGATGGACATCGACCACTTCAAGAAGTTCAACGACACCTACGGTCATGCCACCGGTGACGACGTGTTGCGGCTCGTCGCCGAGGTGATCCGGGAGAACATCCGGGAGCTCGACGTCCCGGCACGTTTCGGGGGCGAGGAGATGCTGGTCCTCATGCCCGAGACCGATCTCGAGGGTGCGATGGTGGTGGCCGAGCGGCTGCGTCTGGCGATCGCCTCGACTCCGCTCCCCGGACCGGACGGGGCCACGCTCTCGGTCAACGTCTCGATCGGGGTCGCCACGGTTCCAGACCATGCCAGCACGCCGGTGGAACTCGTCGAGCTGGCCGATCAGGCCCTGTACGTCTCGAAGCGCTCGGGGCGGAATCGGGTCACGTCGGCCTCCGCCCTGGCAGCCTCTCCCGAGCCTGCCCCTTCCTGAGCCATCCTCCTCGGCTGGGCCTCGTGTCGTTCATGATGAAGAGGCTCCCGCGGCTTGGTCGCGGGAGCCTCTGGATTCGGGGGGGCAGTCGTGGAGCCGTGCTCAGTCGCGCGCGAACCCGACCTTGCTACGCAATCCCTGGTCGTCCAGGCGCGGGCGGCGGAAGATGTAAGGAGAGGCCGTCACCAGCATCCAGCCTTCCATCCCGAGGTCATTCAGGCGCGCGCGGGGATCGCTGCCGAGGTCCTCGAGCACCTCGTACTCCCACTCGGCGTGCTTGCGCGCATCGCCCGTGGCCTGGGTCACCTTGGGAACGACAGGATCCATGGAAGCCTCCTCGAACGCGTGGGCCGACACCTCGATGGTACCACGACCCCTTGCCCGTCCTGGCTGCTCCGGGGTCAGCGGGGGCGTGCACTCCCGTACTTCCGGTCCAGGTAGGGCAGGATCTTTTCCTCGTCGTCGAGCACGACGTCACCGTCCACGAGCACCGGGACCGTCGGTTGGCCGGAAACCCGGACCACCTCGTGGCGCTGGCTGCGATCGCGCGGCACGTTCACGCACACGTAGGTCAAGAGGAGGTCGCTCATCCGGGAGCGGACCATCTGGCAGTACGGGCACGACTCGAACTGGTAGAGCGTCATCATGGAAGCGGGGGCTCCTTTCACGTCCTGACGGGCCCATGGTGGCACGATCAGTCCCCTCTCGCCACCTGACGGGGGGGGCCCGGGGCCTGGATAGATGAAATCTTCGTTTGGTTATCATTTGCATGCGCATATCGGGACCTTCGCGGTGCTATATCAAATCCAGCGGTCGTTGCGAGCGTCTCGTCCCGTCCGATGCACGTGACAGGAGAGTTTCCATGACCCAGATCGGTTCTCGCGTATCCTCGACAGGAACGACCGGATCGCTCAAACCCAAGAGTCCCGTTTCTCCTCCGTCGGACGTGTCCCCGCGCGCTCAGGCCTTGCGCCAGCTCGAGATCTCCATCCCGGATCCGGGTCGCAGGGCCCCCCTGAGCGACCTGATCATGCGTCTCGAACCCTTTCCCTCCGGAGTGGCGCTGCTCGGTTTGCTGGATGGCCTCGTCAGATTGTCGGCCAGCCGCCTTTCACCGCTCTCGCTGGCGTCCCTGTCCCAGCTCGCGACTGCGCCGCTCGTGGCCTCCAATCCGTTCCTGGCGACTCCCGAAGCCAGGATCTCGACCGTGTCGTCCGTCGTGGCCGTCCTGGTACGCGAGTCGGCCAATCGACAGGTCGATGCCGACTCGTGCTGGGCCGCCGGTATCCAGCAGCTGCACCGGGATCTCCGACCGGATGACTTCCTGGCCAGACTGGTGGCCCTGGTGTCCGGGAGGGCCACGTCCATGCCCACGGGAGGGCAAATGGTCCCTGTCGTGCCGCCTTCCGCGCTCTTGCCGGATGCTAACCGGGTCGCGGCTCTTTATCAGTTTTCCCTGGCCGGCATGGCTGGATGCCTGGGGCCCGGCGTGGATGGTGCGCTGGACATCCGTCCGATCAGATCAGAGCAACTCGTGGCGACCCTCGAGCAGGTGGTGAACTCCGGTTGGCGGATGTCTCCTCCCCCTGGCCCCGAAGAGTTCGGTCGGCTCGAGTCCCTCGTGGCCGGGGGGGCGTCGGTTCCGGTCATCGTGGCTCTCGATGGCGATTTCAGCCACCTGGTGCTCCTCAGGAAAGGCGCCGCGGGGGGGCTCGAGGCATTCGATCCCGCCCAGGGCCTCGTCACTCCTGTCGGCTCCAGCCTGCCCATCCGGGGCTGGCTGGAGCCGACGAGTCCTCTGGCTGGCGCGAACCGGATCTTGAGCACGGCCGGGCAAGGGATGTCGGCAATCGGCAAGATATTGAGTCATGTCCTGTCCTCCATCCGTACGGGGATCAACCTGGTGACGGGGCTCATCGGCAAGATATTTTTCAGGGCCTCCCAGGGTTCGACCGAGATGAGCAAGGGGTCTGTCAAACCGGCCGCGGTGAGTTCCGCGGTCAAGCCACCGGCCAGGTCGCCAGGCAGTCCCGTGGCGCCATCCCCGTCCCAGAAACCCCCGACCAGGTAGTCTCCTGGCTGTCTCCTGCTTTCGGCCCGGGCCACAGGTCCGGGCCTTTCGTCGTGGGTGCGCCGTGTTACCATGCGAAGGTCGCGGCCGTTGCCCCCGGGAGAGGTCATCTTGGAACCCCAGAAGCCCATCGAGCCTGCCAACCTCGAACTGGCCGACATCATTCGACGCGCCACGGAAGCTGTTTCGCAGACGGCACCGGCTTCTTCGGACGGGCGTCCCCCCGGTAGCCGCGAACGTCTCGGTCAGGTTCTGCTGTCCTCGGGAGCGATCTCTCAGGCCCAGCTCGATCATGCGCTCGAGGTCCAGCGTCAGAAGCCTTACCTCCGGGTGGGCGAGATCCTGTATGGCCTGCAGTACATCACCTTCGCGCAGATCGAACAGGTTCTCGAGCAGCAGTACCGGGACATGCGACTCGGACAGTTGCTGGTGCGTCGCGGCTTCCTGACGGCCGAACAGCTCGACCAGGCCATCGACGAGCACGAGGCGACGGGTCTCCTGCTGGGACATCTCGTGATCCGTCTCGGGTACTGCACGCTCGAGCAGGTCTCCAAGGTGCTCGAGGAGCAGCGCGCCCTCCAGGCCGGATACTGATCCCTCGCGAGCCGGTCGTCCCTCTCCCCTCGTTTCTTCCAGGAGGTGCCGCGTGAGCGCCGAACCAACCCCTGCCGAGCGCTGGGAGGCCCTGGCTCGCGAGATCGACGAGCACAACACCCGGTATCACGTGCTCAGTCAGCCCGTGATCAGCGATGCCGAGTATGACCGGCTCTTCCGGGAGCTGCAGGCGCTCGAGGCCGAGTATCCCGAACTCCAGCGCCCGGACTCGCCCACGCGACGGGTGGGAGCGCCCGTCCAGCAGGGGTTCCGGACCTGGACTCACCGCATTCCCATGCTCAGCCTGGCCAACGCCTTCGACGACGGCGAACTCGAGGCCTGGGAAGCCCGGGTCCGGAAGCTGCTCGCCACGGATTCGGCGCTGACCTTCACCGTCGAGCCCAAGGTGGACGGGCTCGCCGTGTCGCTCATCTACGAGCACGGACGTCTCGTCCGGGCAGCCACGCGCGGAGATGGCACCACGGGGGAGGACGTCACGGCCAACATCCGCACGATCCGCGACATCCCGTGGTCGCTGCCGCCGTATGCCCCGGACCAGCTCGAGGTGCGCGGTGAGGTCTACATGGGGTGCGAGGACTTCGAGCAGCTCAATCGCGAGCGAGAAGCCAGCAACGAACCGCTGTTCGCCAATCCGCGCAACGCCGCCGCCGGGGCTCTCCGTCAGCTCGATCCGCGCGTGACGGCCCGTCGTCCTCTCCGGTTCTGGGCTTACGCCGCCCACGGCCTCGAGGGCATCACCACGCAGTACGGGGCGCTCGAGGCCATCCTGCGGCTCGGTTTCCCCGTGTACGACGGCATCCGGCTCGTGTCGGGCCTGGAGGCCGTCAAGGAGCGGTTCCGGGACTTCGCCGGGACGCGCCCGACGCTGCCGTTCGAGATCGACGGGGTCGTCATCAAGATCAACCCGCTCCTGGAGCAGGATCGCCTCGGCAGCGTCGGCCGCGAGCCGCGCTGGGCGATCGCCTACAAGTTCCCCGCCATCCAGGCCACGACCCGTCTGCTGAAGATCGAGGTCAACGTCGGACGCACGGGCGTGCTGACGCCGCTCGCGATCCTCGAACCTGTCGAGATCGGGGGCGTGGTCGTCAGCCGGGCCACCCTCCACAACGAGGAAGAGATCGCCCGGAAGGATCTGCGCGTCGGCGATCGCGTGGTCGTCCAGCGCGCCGGCGATGTCATCCCCCAGATCGTGAAGGCCATCCCGGAACTGCGCGACGGTTCCGAGCAGGTCTTCACCATGCCCGAGTCCTGCCCCGAGTGCGGCTCGATGGCCCTCAAGCTACCTGACCAGGTCGCCCGTGTCTGCACGGGCGGCATCGGCTGTCGCGCCCAGCTCGTCGAGGCCATCAAGCACTTCGCGAGTCGGCGGGCCATGGACATCACGGGGCTCGGCATCAAGGTGGCCGAGGCCCTGGTCGAGTCGGGCCTCGTGGGCGATCTGGCCGACCTCTATGCCCTCACGCGCGAGCAGTTGCTCACGCTCGAGCGCTTCGCCGACAAGAGCGCCGAGAACCTGATCGAGGGGATCCAGGCCTCCCGTTCGCAGCCGCTCGAGCGACTCCTCTTCGGACTCGGGATCCTCGAGGTGGGCGAGCAAACGGCGCGCCTCCTCGCGCGCACCTTCGGGTCGATCGATCGCCTCGCCTCCGCGACGATCGAGGAACTCCAGGCCGTGCCCACGATCGGTCCGAGCGTCTCGGAGAGCATCCGGGACTTCTTCGCGGGGGCGCACAACCAGCAGGTGCTCGCCAAGATGCGCGCCGCGGGGCTCACCTTCGAGGCCCCGGAGCAGGAGCGGTCCGAAGAGGCTGCCGGGACGGTCTTCGCGGGCAAGACCGTCGTGTTCACGGGCAAGCTCGAGCTGATGAGCCGGACGGATGCCGAGGCCCTGGTGGTCCAGCTGGGCGGTCAGGCGGCCTCCAGCGTGACCCGGAAGGTCAACCTGGTCGTGGCCGGGCCCGATGCCGGGTCCAAGCTGGCCAAGGCCGAGGCGCTCGGCATCGAGGTCATCGACGAGGCCACCTTCGTGGCGATGGCCCGCCAGGAGTCCGGCGAACTCGCACCCTTCGGTCTGGCGCCTCAGACCTGATGCTCCGGGCTGGCTAGCTCGGCGGCCTGGCCGCGCGCGACCAGTTCTCGCAGGCGCTCGGCCCCGCGCCGTCCGATCTCCTGGAAGTGGCTCCGCCCGTGCCGGGCAGCCGTGGCAAGCCCGCCCTTGCGGCCGCCGTGCTGGCCTCCGATCGCTCCGATCCGGGCGAAGTGCTCCGTGCCGTAGCGCTCCCGCACGCGGTTCCCTCCGCGGCGGCCGGCCTCACGCATCGAGATCTCGTGTTCGCTCATCCGCTCTCCTCTCGTGCATCCCGGATCGGAGCATGAGGGAGGCGCAGCGGGTCAGACCACGTTCAGGCCGGACCGTCGCGTCGTCCAGGGGAGACAGGGCTCAACGCCAGCTGAGGCTACCCCCCGTGATGAACAGGGCCTGATTCAGGTCGCGGGTCCGGAGCCCGGGCATGAGGTTCCCGAGCGGTGCCGGCAGGGGCTGGTTGGGGTTCGACACCGCATCCTGGAGAACCTGGTACTGCGGCGTCCCCATCGGCGGGGGATCCGTCGCCTGCGTGCCGGGAGCGGGCAGGTTGAGGTACAGCAACCGCGAACCGTCCGGGCTCCAGGCGGGGGAGCTCTCGCGAACCGCGCCGTTCAGCGACCCGTTGAGCAGCACGGCCGAACCGGCGTTGTTGGCGATGCGCTGCACCCGGATGCGCTGGACGCTGTTGCCCGGGGAGAACTGGTTCTGCACGGGGCCGGCCCCCGTGAAGGCGATCAGCTGACCGTCGGGCCGCCACTGCGGTTCCATGGCGAAGTCGCTGGCGTTGGTGAAGGCCGTGATGCGGCGCTCCACCAGCCCCCCGGACTGGTTGAACAGGAAGAGGTTCCAGGCCGACAGGCCGGCCGACCGGGAGGAGAACTCGCTCTCGTCGTTGGCCTGGACGCTCGCGAGCAGGCGGTTGGCCAGCGTGCCTGTCGTGAGCGGGTACCAGGCGGGGAAACGGATGTTCCTCTGGGTGCCCGCGATGAGGTTGGGGGTCACTCCACCCCCGACGAGCACCGAGTACAGGGCGAAGGTGCTGCGATCGCGACGGTCCGACACGAAGGCCAGGGTCCGGGAGTCGGGGTGCCAGGCGGGGTCGAGGTTGAACGAGTCACCTCCCTGGATGACGACCTGCTGGCGACCGGCCGCGTCCATCGTGACGATCGCGGAGTTGGCCCCGTTGTTGGGGTAGGTCACGAAGGCCACGAGGCGCCCATCGGGGGCGATCGTCGGCTGAGCCCCCTTGACGACGTTGCCCCCGGAATCGCGCAGATCCCGCGGGGCTCCGAACTGGCTGCCCGTGTCGTCGCTGCAGATGGACCACTTGAGGGTGCCCTGCCCGTTGGCGTCGGGGCTGTCGACGGTGACGACGCTCGATCCGGACAGGTTGACGGGGATGGTCTGGTTGCGGACCTCGACTCCATCCTGGATGACGAGGCGGATGGTGTCCCCGCGAACCAGGTTGCCCGAGGCATCCCGGTAACTGCTGGTGAAGGGTGCGTAGTAGGTGAAGACGCGTTGCTCGGTGGGCGTCGGAGGATCGACCCGTCCACGATCGGCGAGGGCGGTGATGCGGATCGTGCGCCCCAGCACCGAGCCCGCGTCGACCCGGATGCGGCTGGTGCCTCCCACCGTGAGCGTCGGGTTGTCGAAGGTGACGTTGTTGACCGTCAGGAACTGGGTCGGACAGCCGGCGAGCGGCAAGGTCGCGAGGACGGTCCATGCAAGGGCAGCCAGAGGCAGAGCCACGGGGCGCGATGTGACGTTCACGGGAGATTCCTCCTGCAAGACCCTTACCCGTTCGGACCCGGGGTCAATCCCTGGTGGGCGAGCAGCGCGCGGATCTCGGCTCCGGGTAGCGGCGTCGCGCCGCCGAGGCCGGTCGCGATCCACGTGGCGAGGGCCACCTGCTCGAGCGTTTCCATGCGGGCCAGGGCCTCCTCGAGCGTGGACCCGACCGTGACGGCCCCGTGGTGGGCCAGCAGACAGGCGCGCCGGTCCACGAGCGCCTCCCCCGTCGCCTCGGCCAGTTCGGGGGTGCCGGGGCGGGCGTAGGGGACCGTCGGGACGAGCCCCAGGGTCAGGAGGCCCTCCGTCAGCACGGCGGGGTGCACCTCGCGTCCGGCCAGGCTGAAGGCCGTGGCGAGCGGTGGATGGGCGTGGATGACGGCCTGAACGTCCGGGCGGCGACGGTAGACGGCCGCATGGAGGGCGAACTCGGTGGTCGGGATGCGCTCGCCCGCGAGGCGCTGCCCGTGCGAGTCGACCTCGACCAGGTCCGCCTCTTCGAGCCAGGCCTTGAAGGTCGCGGTCGCCGTCGTGAGGAACCGATCCGGGCCGAGCCGTACACTCAGGTTGCCATCCATCCCGGCCACGAGGCCGCGGGCATCGAGACGGCGTGCTGCCCGCACCAGGGCGGCAGCCGGCGACAGCCCGGATGCCATCAGAAGCTCCAGTCCGTGCCAATGAGCCAGAGTTCGTGGGTCTGGGCGGCGCCCCCGAAGAGGGCGTTGGCGAGCTCGTCGCTCTTGAAGCCGGAGGGGGTGGGCGTGCTCGCCGCTCCGTAGAAGCGACCCTGGTCGTACTGGAGGCGCAGTCGAGGGAAACCGGGCAGGGGCTCCCAGGCCGTCTGGATCGTGATGCCGCTGCCCCAGTGCGAGGTGAACAGGTCCTTGCCCGACATCTGACCGGCGATCGTCAGGTGCGTGAAGCGGGCAAACCCGGGAAGCTTCAGGTAGGCCCCCGACGAGCACCAGTCGAGCGTGACGCCCGGCAACCAGGCGGCGGTGGCCGCCTGTCCCGGGCCTGCTCCCCACTTGGAGGCCACACCGAGTTCGAGCCCGGTCCCGAACAGGTCGTGGCTCGCGAGCATCACGGTGCTCTCGCTGCGTGGCCCCGCATCGACGAGGCGACGGTTGATGCGGGCATGCGCCACGTGCAGGCCCAGGTTGCTGTCGCCGAGGTCGAGGCCGCCTCCCCACCCCTGTCCCTCACCCGTGCCTGCCGTGAGGGTGGCCCAGTCGGAACGTCCGTACACGGCACCCCGGATCCAGCCTCCGTCGAGGCCCAGCTTGGCGAGGGCGTAGCCCTGCCCGAGAGGGGCCACCAGCGGGAAGGTGGCCGGCTGGTCGATGAGGGCGAGGGTCTGGGAGGCCCCTGGAGCGCCGGCATGGAGGCCGAGTCCCGCCTCGAGGGGGCCCCAGGTCGTCGAGAGGGCGGCCGCGGGGCCTGCCCCCGTGATGGTCGCCCAGGAGGAGTTCGGGTCGAGCAGATCCTCGACGGCCTGCACGCCGGGGTTCCAGCGCACGCGGCCAGCGGGCGTGGGAAGGGGGGAGTCCGGGTTGGCAGGCACGAGCGTGATCCCCCTGTCCCGGTTCACGACGGGCGGCGTCCCGACCAGGCCGAGGCCACTCTCACCCAGCGGCCAGGCGGCGTTCTCGCGGAACGGATCTCCGCTGCTGGGTCCGGACCGGAGGGCATCCGACAGCGTCATGATGCCCACGTGCAGCGTGGTGCCTGACGCGGTCCAGACCCCGGCCGAGCGTCGGACGTACAGGCTGCCGCTCTGGTCGAACGGCTCCCCGGCCCTGCCGCCGTCCAGGATGCGATGCCCGCTGGCCATCCGCTGCACGGCCGTTCCGAAGAACGAAAGCTCCCCGTGGTAGGTGGCGCCCGGGCCCATGGCCGACTCGAGGGTCCATGTGCTCAGGACGCGCGCCGTCGGCTCCCCTGCCGGGGTGCCTGCCGAGGCGGTCGTGTGCTGCAGCCAGGCCGAAACGCGACCGCCCATCCGGGGACGTTCCTCGAGCGCGCTCAGACGCCTGTCCTGGGCCTCGGCGAGGTCCTTGAGACCGGTGAGTTCGTCCTGAAACTCCTGCACGAGGCGCCGCAGCAGCCGGAGGTCGTCGGGCCGCACGGGGCCCGCCTGGGTCGCATCCTCGGCGGGTCGGATGGTCGCGGCCATCTGTTCGACGCGTTCCAGCACCTTCGCGAGCATCGCTGCGACTTCGAAGCGGCTGACGTTGCGGGTACCACGGAACAGCTGCTCGGGGCCCGGTTCGACGATGCCGTACCGCTCGACGAGCGTCTTGACCGCCCGGTAGGCCCAGTGGTCGGGTTGCACGTCCCGGATCTCGAGCATCGTCGCGGCCCCGGCGACTCCCGGGGTCATCAGGAGGCCGGTTGCCACCAGGAAGCTGGCGAACCATCCGTTTCCACGCAGTCGCACGGCGCGATCCTTCCCTGTTCTCAGAATGTGGCCCCCAGGCGGAGGTAGGGGCCCGTGTAAATGCTCCAGCTCGTGGCCGAAAGCCCGCTGGTGGCGGCGATCTGCTCGTTCGCCGCCGAGGGGATCAGCGAGCCCGGATCCGTCAGGAGGCCCCAGGCCCTGGCCGGATCGACGTTGACGATCGCCACGGCCCGCAGGCCGCCCCGGAGGGTGCACCAGGGCAGGCGGATGGCCAGTTCCAGGTGACCTTCGCCGGGGAGATGCGCCACGGCGGCGGGAACGGTCCGGGGTTTCTGCGTGCCCCAGCCGGCCAGGAGGCCGTAATCGAGGCTGACGGTCCCGAACAGGTCGAGCAGCGTCCCGTCGAGGCCGCCGAACACGCTCTGGTAGTCTCCGGACAGGACGCCCGACCCGCCGAACGTCTCCTGGCGCATGCCGAGCGAGAGGGCGCCCACGCGGGCATAGCAATCCCAGCGCCGCTCGGGGAAGGCGGGCGTGTAGGGGCTGTCCGCGGTCGTCGTGGCCGAGAGCAGCGAGCCGCGCAGGCCGAGGGCCAGCGGCCCGAGCCGGGCCTCGAGGTTGCCCCACGACCCCCCGGCGGAGAGGGTGCCGCTGCGTTCGAGGTTCGGGAGGCGGATCCCGGCGATCGCCGACTCCCGCTCGACGTAACCGAGGCCGCTCATCGTGCCCTGGCCGAGCCCTTCGACCCCGCCATCGACGACCAGATCGAAGGGGATGTTGCGGCGCCAGGCGAAGGGATCCGCCGACGGGGTGGCCGTGACGAGCGGCACCGGCGAACCCGAGGCCACGGTCACCGGACTCGCGGAACCCGTGGCGGGCTCGAGGACGACCGCGCCGGGGTCGGTCGACGGCGTGGCGAGTTCGAGAACGATCTCTCCCGGATCGATGGATGGGGTTGCGATCTCGAGGACGATCTCGCCAGGTTCGGCGGACGTGGAGGCCGTCTCGAGGACGATTGCCCCGGGTTCCGCGGACGCGGAGGCCGTCCCGAGGACGATTGCCCCGGGTTCCGCGGACGCGGTGGCCAGCTCGAGGACCATCTCAGCAGGCTCGGCCGAGGGCGTGGCGATCTCGAGCACGATGCCATCGGGACTCGCGGCCTCGGGGGCCGACGCGGCGGTCTCAGCCGGCGCGGATGGGGTCGGGGAGAGACTTCCGGGGCCCGGGGGCTCGTCGGCGCGGGCCGGAGCGGCCAGCAGGGAACACAGGACGAGGGCGAGCAGCGTTCGTGGGGACAATCGCGGGACCTCCATCACCCGTCTGGCAGGGTGGCCCATGCTACCATGGGGCCTGCAAGTTCTCTCGAGCGGGGAGGTACGCGTGGGGCCCCTGGTGGCCGCGACGGCGGTCGAAACGTTCTGGCAGGCGCACGCGGAAGCCTTCGAGGCCGCGCTCGTGGCCAGCCTCGAGGAGCGCGAGCCGGCGAGTCTCTGGCAGTCGATGCGCTACAGTTGCACGGCCGGCGGCAAGCGGTTGCGCCCGTTTCTGGTGCTCGCGAGTTGCCAGGCGGCGGGCGGCGATCCGCGTGCCGCGCTGGGAGCGGCCGTGGCGCTCGAACTCGTGCACACCCAGAGCCTCATCCACGACGACCTGCCCTGCATGGACGACGACTCCCTGCGCCGCGGACGTCCCACCAACCACGTCGTGTATGGCGAGGCGCTGGCCCTGCTCGCTGGCGATGCCCTGCTGGCCCACGCCTTCGACGTGCTGGCCGAGAGCCTGCCCGACACGCTTCCCGCCGCGACCGTGCGGACCCTGATGGCGGAGTTCGGCCGCGCCATCGTCGCGATGGTCGCGGGGCAGGTGGTGGACATCGCCTCCGAGGGCCAGGCCGTGGGGCCCGACACGCTCGAGTTCATCCACCGCCACAAGACCGGAGCCCTCATCCGGCTGGGGGCACGGCTCGGGGCGTTCGTCGCCGGAGCCGATCCCGGGCTCATGGAGCGCCTCACGGGCTATGCCGAAGAGGTCGGGCTGGCCTTCCAGATCGTCGATGACCTGCTCGACCTGACGGGAACGCCCGAGAGCCTCGGCAAGAGTCCCGGCAAGGACGTCGTGCAGGGCAAGGCGACGTACCCGGCCGTCCACGGGATCGAGGCTGCGCGACTCGAGGCCGTGCGTCTGGTCGAATCGGCGATCGCGCGGGTAAGTCCTCTCGGAGACGCCGCCACTCCCCTCGTCCATCTGGCGCAGTTCGTCCTGGAACGGAGTCACTGATCGTGCTGCACGTCGCCCCCACCTGGCTCCCGCATCCGGGTCTCACGACCGGGTTCTTCGCCCTGTTTCTGGCCCAGGTCATCAAGTTCTTCAGCACCTGGATCGGCAAGCGCACCATCGACTTCCGCGCGCTCGTGACCACGGGAGGCATGCCGAGCAGCCACACGGCGCTCGTGGTCGCCCTCACGACGACCGTCGGGCTCATCGAGGGCTTTTCCTCCACGATGTTCGACGTGAGCCTCGTCTTCGCCTCGATCGTCATGTACGACGCGGCCGGCGTCCGGCAGGCGGCCGGGCGGCAGGCCCGGGTGCTGAACCAGATCGTCGCCGATCTGCAGGGCTCGCTCGAGGTCAAGCCCGAGCGCCTCAAGGAGCTGCTCGGGCACACCCCCCTGGAGGTCATCGGCGGCGCCATCCTGGGCGTGGGCGTCGCGCTGCTCATGCACCGCGGGGTCTGAGCGCTTGGCCGAGCGGGTCCGGGTCGATCGCCTCGCCGTCGAGCGGGGTCTCTATGCCTCCCGCGAGCAGGCGGCCCGGGCGATCCTCGCCGGCGACCTGCGCGTGGATGGCGTCCCCTGCCACAAGGCCGGCACCATGTTGACTCGAGACGCCCGCCTCGAGCGTGTCGCCACCGAGGCGGCCCCCGTCTCGCGCGGGGCGTACAAGCTCAAGAAGGCCCTGGAGTGCTTCCCGGTCGAGGTCGAGAGCCGGGTCGTGATCGACGTCGGGGCCTCCACCGGCGGCTTCACCCAGGTGCTGCTCGACCACGGGGCGGCGCGCGTCCACGCGGTGGACGTGGGGTACGGCCAGCTCGCATGGGCCCTGCGGCAGGACCCGCGCGTGCGCGTGCTGGAGCGGACGAACATCCGGCACCTGACCCGCGAGACCCTGCTCGCCGGTGACGAACCCGAACCCACGCTGGCCGTCGTGGATGTCTCGTTCATCGGGCTCGCCAAGATCCTGCCCGCCCTCGTGGCGCTCGTGGCCCCCGGTTCGCCGCTCATCACGCTCGTGAAGCCGCAGTTCGAGGCGGGGCCGAAGGACGTCGGCAAGGGCGGGGTCGTGCGGGACCCCGCGGTGCATGGGCGCGTGCTGCGCGAGGTCACGGAAGCCTTCGAGGCCCATGGCTACCGCCTGCACGGGCTGGAGCCCTCGCCCATCCGGGGCCCGGAGGGCAACCTGGAGTTCGTGGCCTGGTGGCAACCGGGGGAACCTGCGCGCGTGGTCGATCCGGCCGAGGTCGTGCGGCGTGCCCATGCCGAGGTGCCCTCGCCGCGTGCAGGCCAGGGGGATGGCGCCGGAGACGGCGCGTGAGAACCTTCGGGCTGGTGTATCACCCCGGTAAGCCCGGGGTCGCGGACCTGCGGGCGATCGTCCGCGCGGGGATCGAGGCCCATGGCGCCCGGGTGATCGAGGTGCCCGGCTCGGGGCCGGCGATCGCCGAGGACGTCGAGGCGATCGTGGTGCTCGGGGGCGATGGCACGATGCTGCGGGCGCTGCGGCTCGCGCCACGTCCCGGGACGCCGATCCTGGGGGTGGACCTGGGGACGCTGGGCTTCCTGGCCGAGGTGCGGCCCGACGACCTGTCGGCGGCCGTCGAGCGACTCGTGGTCGGGGACCACACGATCGAGCACCGGGTGCTGTTGCAGGTCGAGGCGTGGCGCGCGGGCGAACTCCTGGCCTCGGCGATCGCGGTCAACGAGGCGGCCGTGCTGCGGGCCCGGTCGGGTCGGCTCATCGAGGCCCGCATCGAGGCCGACGACCAGACGCTCGCGACCTACGGTGCGGACGGGTTCCTGGTGGCGACGCCGACGGGCTCGACGGCCTACGCACTCTCGGCCGGGGGACCCATCGTGTCCCCGGACGTGCCGGCCTTCGTGTTCGTGCCCGTCTGTCCGCACAGCCTGACGGCGCGGCCGCTCGTGTGGTCGCAGGACCGCACGCTGCGCATCACGCTGCGTGCGCGCGGCGAGGACGCCGTGCTCACGGTGGACGGGCAAGAGCTCGCCTTGCTGGAGCATGGCGATGTCGTGACATGTAGACGCGCCGTGCCGTCGCTCGCGCTCGTGCGGCTCGGCCAGACGGGGTTCTTCGGCACGCTGCGGCAGAAGCTGCGGTGGGGGGACCCGCACCGGGATTCCTGACGGGAGGATCCATGTCCGGTGACGTTCGCTGGATGCAGCGATTCGACCGATACGGTGAGGTCCTCGCCCTGCTCACGCGGGCCGTCGTCCTGGCGGGGGAACGTCCTCTCACGGAGCTCGAGCAACTCGGACTTTTTCACACGTTCGAGAATGTTCATGAAGTGGCATGGAACGTCCTCAAGGATTATCTCGAGTTCGAGGGGATCGAAGGCCTCGTGGGCTCCCGGAGCACGGTCCGGGAGGCTTTCCGGCGGGGCCTGATCGCCGAGGGCGAGGTGTGGATTGACATGATCGCGAAGCGTAACCTGTCGAGCCACACGTACAACGTCGGCGTGGCCACGGAGCTGGCGCGTGCCATCCTGGAGCAGGTCCACCCGGAGTTCATCGAGCTTCATCGCACCATGCAGGCAAGGCTCGCATCGTGAGCGCCCACGGGCTGTCCGAGGCCACCCTGGAGACCGTCCGGCGGATCCTGGCCGCACACCCGGCCGTCGAACGTGCCATCCTGTTCGGGTCGCGGGCGATGGGGCGCTGGCATCGGATCGACCATCCAGGCCTGCGCGCGCACATCCAGCGGGTCGGGCTGGTCCTGTACGAGCGATCGCCGCAGGAACCCGTGTTCGGGGACTAGGCTCCCTGCCCGGCGAGCCAGGCCTCCAGGTCGGCACGGTCCGTCATGTCGAACAGCGCTTCCCCCAGGGCTTCCAGGGTGTCCGGCGACAGCGCCTCGAGGCGTGCGGACAGGCCCGCGTCCGGGATCCCGAAGCGCTTGGCCACCAGTCGCCGGGCCATGCGCAGGGCATCCTGCGCCTGGGCCTCTTCTCGTGCCTGGGCTTTCCAGACCTCGCGCATCTCCCAGAGGGCGGACCCTTCCCACGGTTCCATGGTCATGATCTTGTCGAACATCGGGCCCTCCAGAAAGGCACGGATCTGATCCATTTCTACCACGAGGGAGGTCATCTCCAGCATGGCACGAGCTACCGACCGGATTTCCGGTCGGCGCTGGATCTCGCGGAGCAAGCGACCCACTGCTTCCGGTTCCCGCCCGTGCTTCATGAAAGCGGCGAAGGGCCACCATGGCCCCTCGAGACCGTGCGTGAGCGCGTGGTGGGCGTCCCATTCGGCGAGCGCGATCTCCTCGAAGCCGATCTCGAAGCGGATGTCGTTCGTGGCATAATCGGTACCGGGTATGGTGCTCGGGGGAGCTTCGCCCATGGCGCTGAATATAGCCATCGACCGCGAACGGGTTGCAGACTTCTGTCGATGCCATCGCA
>JAYKJE010000005.1:0-19962 GCA_035285805.1 bacterium
TCCACGTCGCCCACGAGCTTGCCTTCGGCGTTGCGGTTGATGCCCACGTCGATCACGACGGCACCCGGCTTGACCATGTCGGCCGTCACGAGTCCCGGGATCCCCACGGCCGCCACCACCACGTCAGCCTGACGGACCTGGTGGGCCAGGTCGCGGGTCCGGCTGTGGCAGACCGTCACGGTCGCGTCCGCCTGCAGCAGCAACTGCGCCACCGGCTTGCCGACCAGGTTCGAGCGTCCGATCACCACCGCTTGTGCCCCGCGCAGCGAGATGCCCGCGTGCGACAGGAGGGTCATGACCCCGCGAGGGGTGGCCGGCACGAGTCCCGGCAGGCCGCTCGCGAGGCGCCCCGCGTTCAGCGGATGCAGGCCGTCGACGTCCTTGTCGGGATCGATCGCCAGTTGCACCGCGAGCGGGTCGCATCCCGCGGGCAGGGGCATCTGGACCAGGATGCCATGGATGGTCGGATCGGCGTTGAGGGTTTCGACGGCCTTCACGATCTCGGCCGTGGTGCATGTGGCGGGCATGCGAACCGTCCGGCTCTCCAGGCCCACGCGCCCACAGCCGCGTTCCTTGTTGCGGACGTACACGTGGCTCGCCGGGTCGTCGCCCACCAGGACGACGGCAAGCCCCGGACGGACCAGCCCCGCCGCGACGCGTGCTTCGATGCGGATACGCAGGGCCTCCTCGCGGTCGTGCGCGACGGCCTTGCCGTCGAGCAGGGGAGAGCGGAGCGTCGCGGTCTCGGTCACGGAGTCACCTGCTTCCTCGTGGGTCGGCCGGTGCATGCTAGCACGCATGGACGAAGCATGCGCCCGGCATGGCAAGTAGGTTGGGTGCCGGGCCTGTGCGGTTGCACGCACATGGACGGAGGATGACGGACATGTGGGAGGCCTTCACGGGAGCATGGTTCGGGTTGCAAGCCGTCCCCAAGTTCGACGAGCGTCTCGGCCACGGGGGCTGGTCGGGCACGCGTACCCGGGGTGCGGCCCTGTATCGGGACCTGGGTGTGCAACTCACGCGGGAGGGCTACCCGTGGCGGCTCGACGAACCTGCCCCCGGTACGCGGCCCCACGCCCCTGACCTCGATTCGGCCGTCACCATCCCGCGTGCGGCGGGGCTCGGAGTCATGCTCATGTGCATGGACACTCCGGCCTGGGCGGCCGCGACGGGCCCCTCCACGGGCGATTCTCCACACGCCGTCCCCCGGGGCCTGTACGAGCCCGTGTTCGTCAACGGTCGGGACGAGGCGCCTCCGGGCGTGGCCGTCAATCCGGCCAACCTCTGGGCCACCTGGCTCACGCGGGTGGCCCGTCGGCACCGGGGGCAGGTCCTGGCCTACCAGATCTGGAACGAGCCCGACTTCCCCTCCGGGGACCTGGGCCGCTCCCAGGGGGATCCGGTCCGGAGCTGGTGGGGCAGCGTGGACGACTATGCGCGACTCTTGCGGGTGGCATCCCGGACGATCCGGCGTGAGGACCCGGGGGCTGCGATCGTCACGGGCGGGCTCGGCTATCCGGCCTACCTCCGGGCCCTGCTGGAGCGGGGGAGTGGACCCGACCTCGACATCGTGGATTTTCACGCGTACGGCGGCCCCACCTCGGACGGCGCCGTGCGGGCGTTGCTCGACGTGGCGAGCGGCTTCCGGCAGGTCCTGTGCCGGCATGGCCTCGATCGCCCCCTGTCGTGTTCGGAATCGGGATTCCCGGCCCGGGACCCCGCCGAGCAGGCGGCTGCCCTGGTGAAGCTGTACGTCACGGCTCGCACGGAGGCGATCGGCCCCCTTGCCTGGTATGCCGCCACCAACCCCAGCTGGCGGCAGATGGGGCTGGTCGATGGGTGGTCGCTCTCGCGGCCCCGCGGCGGGTTCGCGGCATACCGCACGATGTCCCACCTCCTGCGGCAAGCCCGACCGCTGAAAGGGGCGCCACGTCCACCCCAGGTGGTCGACCACCGCTTCGCCACGTCCGGCGGTGAGCTCCGGGTCGCCTGGGCGCCCTACCGCTCCCGCGCGGCCGCATGGCCCTGGTGCTTTCCTCCGGGCGGTTGGGTGGTGAGTCCAGCCGGGGAGGTCCGGCCGTGTCCGTCCGGCCAGGTCGACCTCACGGCGGAGCCCGTCCTGTGGTGCGCGCGCCGCCCGGCCTTGCCGGGGCACGTGGCTGCAGGCGGGGCGCCCTTCGTGGCGGGTGCCGTGTCGGTTAGGGGGGTCGAGGCCTCGGTCACGGACCCTGGTGGCTTTCACGAGGCCGAGTGCGCCGTCGACGGAGATCCTGGCACCGAATGGCTCGGTCGCGCCGGGACGGCGGCCCGGCTGGCCTGCACGCTGACTCATCCCGTCCCCCTCGCCTCCATCGCGCTCAAGACGGGTCCGCGCCAGACCCCGGTGGTCGTGCACCTGACGGGGGCTGACGGTCGACTTTTCGGACGCGTGGCCCTGCCCGCGGGAGGGGACTGGGGAATCGAGCGGATGGGGCTGCCGCCCGGCCCACGCGTGGCTCGCGTGGAGCTGGTCTGGCCTGCCGCGCGCGAGGCCCCTCGGCTATTTCACCTCGAGCTCGGGCTGCGGGACGGGCGCTGACGCCTGGACCAGGCGCCATGCATCCCAGGCCGAGAAGACCCCGAACAGGGCCAGTCCGACCAGGAAGCCTCCCTCGGTCCAGTCGGTTCCCGCGTCGCTGCTCAGGGAGGGCGATCGACCCGATACCAGAGGCAGGGCCACGCGCGAGCCGACCACGGCCCCCAGCAGCCCCGAGCCCAGGCTCGCGAGCGGTGCCCCGACGGACCGCCACGGGTCACGCAGGTACGCGTAGGGGAGCAGGCTCGTGGCGGCCGCGGTGCCCACGCTGACGATGGCGTTGGCCCCCAGGAACGGCGGGGCGATCGCCACCAGGGCCGCTCCCAGGCCCAGGGCCACGGCCAGCGTCGGGTCGGGACGATCGGAGGTCATGGTCGCCTGGCGCAGCGTGTCGGCCGGGGTTTCCGGAGCGGGCATCGTCGGGGTGAGCAGGCTCGCGGTTGCCAGCTGGGCGGACAGGAGCCAGGGGGTCGGGGTCATCGGGAGCCTCCTCGGGCGGCGATGGCCTATCATGCCATGGCTGCCCCGTCCCGGTGGAGGTCCCGTGTCGCGTCCCCTCGCCCGCATCTTCCCGTCCGTCCTCGGCGCCCTGGTCGGACTGGCCGTGCTCGCCACCACCGGCTGCGCCCCGGGCGCCCAGGATCCGTCCACGGCGGGCAAGCGTTTCTTCCTCGCGCCCGTCATGCCCGAGGCCCTCGCCCGCCTGAAGAGCACGGGCACCGTCGCGGTCACGAACACCGACGCGCTCACGTTTGCTCCGGTCGGTCGGGCGCCGCGCGCGGGCCTCGTGTTCTATCCGGGGGGCTACGTCGATCCTCGCGCCTACGGGCCCGCCGCGATGGACCTCGCCGAACGGGGCTTCCTGGTGACCGTCCCCCGGGTTCCCTTCGGGCTGGCCTTCTCGAACGCGGAGGCGGCCACGGAGTGCTTCCAGCGCCATCCGGAAGTCCCTGCCTGGGCCGTCGGGGGCCATTCCGTGGGGGGAGTCGTGGCGGCCCTTTACGCCAAGGAGCACCCGGATACGGTGAAGGGGCTGGTGTTCTGGGCCTCGTATCCGGCCGACTCCACGGACCTGTCGAAGGGCCCGGTCAAGGTCCTGTCCGTCTCGGGTACGCTCGACGGGCTCTCGACGCCCGACAAGCTCGAGCGGGTCGACGGGTTGCTGCCTTCCGACGCCACCCGGGTCCGGATCGAGGGCGGGAACCACGCACAGTTCGGCTGGTACGGCTTTCAGGACGGCGATCGCGTCGCGACCGTCACGCGCGAGGAGCAGCAGCGCCAGCTCGTCGAGGCCACGGCCACCTTCCTCGGCGCCCTGTAAAAGGCGAGAGCCCGGACGGGCCGGGCTCTCGGGGAAGGTGTTCAGCCGAGGAGCTGCTCGATACGTTCCTGGATGGCCGAGGGCTCGGTCGTCGGGGCATAGCGTTCGACGACGTTCCCCTCGCGATCCACCAGGAACTTCGTGAAGTTCCACTTCAGCGGTTCGCTTCCGAGGATCCCGGGCTTCTCTTCTTGCAGGAACTTGAAGAGCGGATGCGCGTCGGCGCCGTTGACGTCGACCTTCTCGAACATCTGGAACTGCACGCCGTAGTTCCGCTGGCAGAAGGTGGCGATCTCGTCGGAGGTGCCGGGTTCCTGGAAACCGAACTGGTTGCAGGGGAAGCCCAGGACCGCGAGGCCCCGATCGGCATAGGCTTCATGCAGCTCCTGCAGGCCCTTGTAGTGCGGGGTGAGGCCACACTGGCTCGCGGTGTTGACGACGAGCATGACCTTGCCCGCATAGTCCCCGAGGGACTTGTCCTGGCCATCGAGCGTGCGGGCGGAGAAGCCGTGGATGGGAGCGGTCACGGGACGGTCCTTTCCGGGAGGGATGGGAGCGAAAAGCCCCCGGTTAAACCGGGGGCTCGAGTGCGGAAGAGAGGACTTGAACCTCCAAGGGGTTGCCCCCACATGCTCCTGAGGCATGCGCGTCTGCCATTTCGCCACTTCCGCGCGACCTCTTGATGTTAAGGGACGCTGGCCTTTTCGTCAAGGCTCGTGGTGGCCGGGCGACGGAAGGCCAGGACGATCAGGGCGAGGCCGCCCAGGACCATCGGGGTGCTCAGCAGCTGGCCCATGGAGAAGGGGCCCAGCACGGTGCCCAGGTGCGCGTCCGGGTTGCGCACGAACTCCAGGGCGAACCGGATGAGCCCGTAGCCCAGCAAGAAAGTTCCGAGCAGACTACCCTTCGGCGGCTGGAGTTTCGAGAGGCCGAACAGGACCGCGAACAGGAACAGCCCCTCGAGGCCGGCCTCGTAGAGCTGCGACGGGTGACGCGGCACGCCCAGGGGATCGGTCGGAAAAATCATGGCCCAGGGCACGGACGTCGGACGTCCCCACAGCTCCGCATTGATGAAGTTGCCCAGACGCCCGAGCGCCAGACCGAGCGGGACGGAGACCACCGTGACGTCGGTCATCTCGAGCAGGGAGAGCTTGTTTTTCCGGCAAAACCAGGCCCCTGCGACGAGGGTCCCGATGAGCCCTCCATGGAAGGACATGCCTCCGTGCCAGACGGCCAGGATCTCGAGCGGGTGGGCCAGGTATTCCCGGAAGTTATAGAACAGGACGTAACCGATGCGCCCGCCCAGGATGACGCCCATGATGAGCGCCATGATGAAGTCCGCGACACCCGTGTCGTCGAGGGGCAGACCACGGCGCTTGACCTGGGATTTGACCATCGCATGGGTGATCAGGAACGCGAGACCGTACATGATCCCGTACCAGTGGATGCTCAGCGGGCCGAACGTGCGTCCGCCGAGGGTCACGGGACCGAGCGAGAGGGCGACCGGGTTGAGGGGGGGATAGCTGATCATGGCCTCAAATCTACCACAGGCAAGGCGCTCACGCTCTGGTCGATCGTGACCTCGAACGAGGCGTTCGGGCCCAGGTCGAGCCGCCAGTGCGGCATCATCACCGAACTCTGGTAAACGCGCTCGCAGCCGCCCTCGGACATCGAGATGGTCTCGATCGGGAACCGCCAGACCGTCGCCGGCTGATTCCACCCGAGGCGGTAGGCGAGGCCTCGCCCGGTATCCTCGATGGCGATCGCCCGGCACCGTGACAGTTCTCCTCGTGATCCCAGGCGGTCGTCATCCCGGGGGGCCTGGCCCTGCCAGACGTAGCGGCGATCCGGGGCGTCCCCCGACAGGAAGTTGGCGTTGAACTCGACGCCGAACCAGAGGGACATGCCCCGATCCCGTCTGTTCGTGATGGTGTAGTGACATGTCACGGCATGGCCCGTCTCGCGCGGGATCCGGAAGGCCTTCCGCACCGTGACCGGCCAGAAGTCGCTACCGACCCAGACATGCCCTTCGCGCTCGAAGGTGACGGTCGCGCCTTCCGGCGTGCGCTCGACCGTGGCCTGGTATTCCTGGTTCACGAAGTCGCCCTGTTCCCCGTAGCTCATGTCGTGGAACGAGGCCAGGTGCGAGTCGGGATGCAGGAAGTGGTCCACGAACGACGTGCGCCGGTACCAGTCGCGGTAGAGGTAACGCTCGAGGCCTGCCTCCTTCGTCAGGACCACCTCGTAGATGGCGCGGATCGTGCCTTCCCGGTGGAAAGCCTCGAGCGTCGTCGCCCGGGCGATCTGCTGGTGATACGCCTCCGGGCGGCGGGCCAGGGTGTCCAGCAGGTTGAAGGCCGTTGGCTTGTGGTCCAGCTCGAACATGGCCCCGCCCTCGAGGTTGAAATACAGGTTGAGGTCCTGTCGCGAGACCAGCACCTCGGGCTTGCCGTCACAGTCGAAGTCGACGCGCTCGACCTCGAGGAAGGGGCGATCGCCGTGCAGGATGCCATCGCACAGGCGTTCGGCCGTCAGGAGAGCCTTGTAGCTCGCCGAGCGCAGATGCGTGAGATACAGCCCCCCGAACACGCCATGCCAGTACGAGTCGTTCGACTGACCACGCCAGAGGGCCAGCTGGGCCTCTTCCCAGGGGTCCGGGCCCCCACCGACGGGCGGTTTCGAGAGGCCGCTGGCTGCGGCCACCTGGTCGGCCACGCGGAGCATCTTCTTGTGGAGGTTGTTGCTCTCGGGGTAGCGCACGAGGAAGTGTCTCCAGCTCGCGCCGTGAAAGAACTTCCGGAAGCGATCCGGAAGCAGGTGGCGAGCCTCCGAGAAGGCCAGGGCTTCCTCGGCGGGCAGCGCCCACTCCTGCATGCGCGGGTAGGTCCAGCTCGGCAGGTACACGCGCCCGAGCGGACGCCTCTGGGCCCGATAGTCACGGACGGTCGTGCAGCGGATCCAGTCGGAGTGCTCCTCGAGCAGCGAAAAGAAGCGGTCGAGCCAGCCCTGCTCGTACACGACCGGGTAGGAGTTGGGCCAGACTCCGAACTTCTCTCCGTCATCCATCGCGAAGACCAGCCGGTTGCCATCCGTCGTGGCCAGCTTCCGCAGGTACTCGATGACCTGCTCGGGGGCCACGAACGGCACCAGCCGGCTCATCTCGGTGTGGATGGGGAAGACCTCGAGCGTCCTGCCCTGGTCCTCCGTCTGGTAGTAGCCGAGCAACTGGGCTCCCTTGAGCCCCTCGGCCTGGAACACGCCCTCGTCGAGGGCCGTCCAGCGTGCGCCGGCGTCCGAGAGCGGTTTCACCAGGTGCGGTTCCCAGACCTGACCCGCGAGCCACAGGCCTTCGGGATGCGCCCCGAGCTGGCGGCGCAGGAACCCGTTGAGGTGCTGGACCTGGAGGACCTTGTCCTCGTCCGGAATGACGGCCAGGATGGGGCTGTAGTGTCCGCCCGTGACGAGCTCGACCTGTCCCCGGTTGACCAGCTGTCGCAGTTGCGTCAGGAAATCCGGGTGATGCGCCAGGATCCACTCGAGCAGGAACCCCGAGTAGTGCAGGGTCACGTGGACCTTCGGGTGGCGGGCCAGGGTCTCGAGGAACGGCAGATACGCCTTCTGGAAGGCCTCCTCGATGATGCGGTCCCAGTTGCCCGCGGGCTGGTGGTTGTGAACCCCGAAGGCCAGGTGGATGGTGGGCTGTTCGGACAGGAGCATCGTCACCTCAGGTGGGTATGGAGAGGCAGCGGGGGACGGATCAGGGCTCGGGTGGATCCAGGATACAGGACATCACCAGGCGCCCCACATCTTCGAGGCTATCGGCCGAACACCGGTCCGGCGTGTCGCCGTGCGTGTGCCACTCGGGATAATCGAAGTCGATGAGATCGACGATCGGAATCCCCCGGTCGAGGAACACCGTGTGGTCATCGAGCACGGCCTGGCCCGGAACGTCCGGAAAGGTTCCGGACAGGCCGAGGGTCCTGGCGCGCCGGTAGATCGCCTGCAGGAGGCCGGGCGCCTGCGCCTCCGAGAAACCTTCCCGCGGAATCCGGGCACCCCGCTCCCCGACCATGTCGAGGAGGATTCCCCAGCCTGGCGGATCGTCCGGGTGGGCCCGGAGATAGGCCCGAGCTCCCAGGAACATGTCGTCTGCCTCGCGGCCCCAGTCCTCGCCATCGAACCAGACGAGCCGGACCTCGTGCGCGAGCGGGTGGCCGGAGAGGGCCCGGGCGAGTTCGACGAGCACCGCGGCACCCGAGGCCCCGTCGTTCGCGCCGGGCAAGGGGGTGGCGTGCCAGCGGGGATCGGGATCGCGATCGCACCAGCGTCGGGTGTCCCAGTGGGCGGCCACCATGATGTGACGCCCCCGTCCGGGGGCCAGCCGGGCCACGAGGTTGGTCATGCGCTGGCCCTCGTGCTCGAAGGGTTCACGCCGGATATCCTGGACCCAGGTTCGGACCTGACGTTCGATCCGGGTGAGCGTGCGGGCTGCGGAGGGGGTGCCCGGAATCCGCGGACCGGCCTGGACCTGCGCCACGAGTTCCGCCATGGCCCGCGGGCCCGAGAAGGTTCCGGGCACGCGGGCATCCGCGCGGGCGGCCGCGGAGGCCGTCAGCGACAGGGCGATCGCGAGCCCGGCCGGATAGCTGAAGCGCATCGGGGCACGCGTCCGGCAGCAGCCGTCAGGCGTCGCGTCCCGGACGGATCCGGAAAGTCTGGATCTCGCCCGGGCCCATCCGCAGCGGGATCCGTCCCGCGCCCAGGACGGCCTGGTCCGTTTCGTCCAGCCGGGTCTGGACGAGTGCCTCGTGGGGCAGCGTCACGTCGAGTTCGGTCTCGAAGTAGCGGTCGGTGGGATTGAAGACCCGCACGATGGTGCCTTCCCCGTTCTCGGCGCGCTTCACCGTGCTGAGGACCACGCGGTCGTCCTCGATGGCGAGCCACTTGCCGAGCGAGAGGCCTCCGGCCCGGGCGGCGCGATGGGCGCCGACGGGCTGGCTCACGACCGGCGAGAGATACCCGTTGGCCAGCGGCATCGCCACCGTCCAGGGGCCACGATAAGGGATGAGGGCATATCGGAAGCGGTGCAGGCCCGGGCACTGGGCCTCCGGTGTCTCCATGGCGGGGCCTGCACCGCCACCCCGGGTCCGCAGATCGTCCCGGGACAGCCAGCCCACGGCCCGGATGAGCGTGAGGTCGAGCGCGAGATCGCCCGACTCGCGGGGAGTCACCTCGGCCTCGTGCAGGCCGTGAGCGGCGACCATGAGCCCCCAGTCGCCCTCCAGCGTGCTCCAGCCCTGCTGCGGAAAGGTGGTGGGGACGGCTTCCTTCTGCGGAGCCACCGGCAGGGCGCTGGCCTCGGGCGTCACGGGTCGCTCCTGGACCCAGAAGGTGGTCTCGCCGTAGGCGCGGACGCTGGCATCGGCTGCCGGGAGTCCCGAGCCGATGCGGACCCGCAACCGGTGGTCGCGGGCCCGGTTGTCCAGATCGGTCTCGACCTCTACCCAGCGGGCTCCCGCCCTGAGGGTGAACCGGGAGAGGATGACCATGGGCACCGTCCGCCGCGAGCGGCTCTGACGGTCGTCTGCCAGGCGTTCGGGCACTTCCAGGCGGAAGGCGACCCGCAGCGTGGCCTGGGTGGCCGTCACGCGTTCGACCATCCAGTGCTCGAGGCTGGACTCGATGATCCGGTCCTCGGCTGGCGGGGAGTAGTTGTACTCGTCACCGGCATCCCCGCCGTCGACGAAGGTCTGGAGATCCTGGATCACGACACCCGTGTCGAGGTCCTCGAGCAAGAGACGGCCATCGCGCACTCCCAGGCGCAGGTGACCGTTCGAGATCGCGTTGGGGCCCTGCTCGAAGGGGGAGGGCACGTCGGCGGGGTTACCCGCGACCGCCCGCAACCGTCGCACCCCGGCCGGTGCGAGTTCCTCGATCCAGACGGAAAGGTGGAAGCGCCGGACGCCGTGCCAGTCCGGGAAGACGTCGACCTCGGCCTGGAAGTCGCGGGTATCCTCCACCCGGAGGATCTCGGTGGGGACGTCCGCCCCCGATTCGTCGATCAGCCGGATCCGCTCGGGTGCGCCTGCCAGGGGCCATTCGACGGTGGCCTCGACCCAGCCCGCGCGACGGCCCGCCACCGGATTGAACAGGACCAGGCCCGGTTCCGTGCCTTCCGGGGCCATGGCGAGGAGCGAGCGTTCGACCAGGTCGGCGCCCAGGTTCTCGGCCTGGGAGAAGCGAGCCTGCATCTCCCGGTGGACCACGTCGACCGAGCAGCCACAGATGGAGTCATGGGGCTGGTTGAGGAGGATCTGGATCCAGCCCTCGCGTACCAGCGCGCTCCAGTCAGGCCCCCCTTGATGGGCCACCATGGCCGTGAGCGGCTCGACCAGTCGCTCGTACAGGAGCTGCACCCGCATGTTGGCTTGCTTGAGGTACGTGCGGGCCGAGAGGACGTCAGGCAGCAGGTAGGCGCGCCCACCCTGGCGAAGCTCTCCCCAGACCTCGGTCTGCGGGGGCTCATCCGAGATGAGGGCTTCCTCCATCCGACCGATCCGGAGACTCCCCTCGCGCCAGGTGTCCTGGAGGGCTGCCACGACCTCGGGCAGATCCGTGTTGGGGGCGAGGTGATCGCAGCCGGAGAGCAGCAGGAGGGTCTGACCCCGGTGCACCTCGAGGAAGGCATCGAACTGCTTGCGGCGCTCCTCGAGCGTCAATGGAGACCACAGCAGCAGGTTGCAGTATCCCGTCGGCAGGAACAGGGTTTCCAGGCGCTGACCCGACGGGGCGCGCCACCAGAAGCGTTCGTGCTCGGGGTCCACCCCGCGCCACACCACGCCGCGGTCGAGGCCGAACCCCAGCATGATCTGGGGGATCTGCGCGACGTGACCGAACATGTCGGGCAGGTACCCGATGGTGGCGGTGCCCCCGAAAGCGTCCATCCGCGCCCGACCGGCGAGCAGGTTACGGACCAGGGCCTCACCGGAGACGAGGAACTCGTCCGGCAGGATGTACCAGGGCCCGATGGCCAGCTGTCCGGACCGGATCAGCCGTTCCAGCGTCTCCCGGCGCCCGGGTACGACGTCCAGGTAGTCGTCGAGCATCACGGTCTGCCCGTCCAGCAGGAAGTGGGGCAGTCGCCCGGAATCGAGCATCTCGACCACCCGGTCGACCATCTCGACCAGGCGCGTCCGGTAGGCCTGGAAGGGGCGATACCATTCCCGGTCCCAGTGCGTGTGGGCCACCACGACCACGTTGCGAGTGTTCAAGCGCGTGCTCCTTCGACGTCCTCGTCCGCTAGCGTACCAGGGTATGCGAAGCCGCCCCCCTTTTCAACGAAAGGGGGGCGGCTGTGGGCAGGATTCAGCGGAAGAGATTGCTGATGCTGTTGACGAGGTTCCCCACTTGCTGGATGCCCTCACCCAGGTTGCT
The DNA here is from genome assembly GCA_035285805.1 of bacterium. Taxonomy (GTDB): domain Bacteria; phylum Cyanobacteriota; class Sericytochromatia; order S15B-MN24; family UBA4093; genus JAYKJE01. The sequence continues at coordinate 11,331 of JAYKJE010000005.1, forward strand.
CCCGCCGATCTGGATCGTCGGGCCGCTTCCCGGCCATGCCAGGCCGGTGGTGGTGCCGTAGACGTTCCCCGAGGCAGGCACGGGCTGAGGGTAGGTCGGCTGCCCCGGATAGGTCGGGAAGGGAGACGGCTGCGGATACGTCTGCTGCGGGATGGTCGGAAAGATCGGAGCCGGTGTCGGAGCGGCGGGGGCGGTGCCCTGAGGTCCTGCCGGGGAAGAGGATCGCCGGGTGCTTCCGATGAGGCCCACGATGGTGCCGATGAGCGGGATCGCCGTATCGATGATCGGGGCCGTCTCCCGGACGAACTTCTGGTAGCCCTGGTCCTTGACCACCGGGGTGAGCGACCCCAGCATCGTGGTCAGCGGTCCGACGGCCGGATATCCGTAGGGATTGCTGCCGGGATAGTTGGAGGGGTAGCCACCCGGATAGGTCGAGGGATAACCGCCGGGATAGGTCGAGGGAAGTCCGACCGGGAAGGTGGTAGGGGCCATACCCGGATACTGGACGGGGGGCGTGGCAGGATATCCCGACGAGGTGGGAGGCACGAACGGCGGGGTCGCCGGGGACGGTGCCGGATAGTTCGGGTTGTTCCACGGAGCCTGGGTCTGGGCCGGCAGTTGCGTGCGGCGCGGGTCCGGGATGTAGATCGACGAGGGTTGGGGCTGGTTGACCGGGGAAGGTGCCACCTGGACGGGTGCTCCGCCGCTCGAAACGGGAGGCTGGGGGCGTACCTGGTTGTAGACCTGGCTGAAGCGATCAAGGGCGTTGGGCATCGGACACCTCCGCGGTGAAGGACGGTACCGATGGTTTATCCGCCTGGCCCGGTCCGGATCCGGTAAAGGCAATGTCAACCTTGCGTGAAGCTTGGCTTCAACCCTTGACGGCTCCGGCTGCCTGGTCGCCCACGAAGTACCGCTGAAGCCAGGTGAAGACGGCCAGGATGGGCACGATCGTGAGGACCGAACCGGCCGCGATGAGACGCCAGTCAGCGGAAAAAGTACCGGCCAGGTTGGCCACGCCGATGCTGAGGGTGAAGTGCGCGGGGTCCTTGAGGACCAGCAGGGGCCACAGGAAATCGCCCCAGATGGCCACGAAGTCGAAGAGGGCCAGGGTCGCGAGCGATGGTGTCACGAGCGGGAGCGCCACGCGCCAGAAGATCGTGAAGCTGTCGGCCCCGTCGAGGCGGGCCGCCTCCTCGAGTTCGGTCGGGACCGCGAGGAAGGCGTTGCGCATCAGCAGGATCCCGAACGCGTTGACGGCGAAGGGCAGGACCACACCGGGCAAGGTGTCCATGAGTTGCATCTGGCTGATGAGCAGAAACAGGGGGATCAGCAGCACCGGTGCCGGCACCAGCAGCGTCATCGCGAGCAGAGCCTCCACCCAGCCGCGGCCGCGGAACGACATCCGCGCCAGGGGGTAGGCTGCCAGGCTCGAGACGACCAGGCTGATGATCATCGATGAGACCGTGACCAGGATGCTGTTGAGCGCATACTGCCCGAGCGGGACGACGCTCGCCACCTCGAGGAAGTTACCCAGGGTCGGCCGTGTGGGCAGGAGGACCGGCGGATACTGGAAGATGTTTTCGGCTCGCCCCTTGAGGGCCGTGGACAGGAGCCACAGGAACGGCCCGACCGTGAAGCACGCCAGGGCCGTAAGGGTCAGCACATGCAGGGTTTTGAGCCAGATTCGCATGGCCTCATTCTAAAGTTCGTGCGCGGCCCTCACAAGGGCGAAGGTTTTCCGGAGATCATGGGTATAACGCGATCGATCCGCCGGCCAGCGGATCATTTCCGCCTGCTGCGTCATTGGGTCCTGAAAGGAGACGCTGGAATGGCCAAACTCTCGTTCGATGAAATCGAAGGTCGCTACGGCATCACCTCGCGCGAGATGCGCAACGCCATCCAGGATGGGCATCTCCAGGGGGAGCGCAACCACGGGACATGGCTCGTCACCGAGACCAGTCTCCGGGAGGCGATCGACCAGGGAATTCTCAAGAATCGCAAGGGTGCCTCCGTCAGTTGACGCGGCCACGCGAGCTGAGGCGGTTTATAATGGGGTGGCCCGGGGGTCGCCCCCCTTTTTTTGCGTGCGTGCTTGTTCAAGGAGCCTGACTTGCGTCCTGACGTCATTGCCCGGTACCTGGATCACCTCTTCGAACTCGTCCTCTGGTGGTTGCTGGCCGTCCTGCCCCTGCTGGTCGACGTGGCCAACGTGGATGCCTACCGCACCATCCAGGCCACGCACGCCTCTGTCGGACTCGCGATCGCCCTGGGAGCCTGGGCGATCGCCCGCTGCGCCGAGAACTCGTGGCATGAGGTCCGGGCTGTCGGCTTCCAGGCGCCCCTTGCCCTCCTTGCCCTCTGGACCCTCCTCTCGGCCTTTCGCACGCCATCCGTCCCCCTGGCGATGCTCTCCTGGTGGAACCTGGTCCTCTACCTCGGGTCCTTCGTGGCGATCGCCCACCTCGTGCCTCGACGTGCAGCCATGACGCATCGCCTGATGGGGGCCCTCACCGTCGGCTTCACCCTGAACGCCGTGCTGGCGCTCCTGCAGTACCAGAGGTTCGGCTTCACGGACCTGCTCTCGGTGCTCCCGCGCTGGAGCTGGCTGGGCAACTACTTTGCCGGCCTCGACGCCCCGGCACGCCTCGGCTCCGCCGCAGGAGTGCTCGGAAACCAGAACGTGCTGGGCGAGTACCTCGTCGGGGCGATCGGGCTGTTCTTCCTCTCGGCCGGAGCAGGTCTGATGCCCCGTCGTCCGGTCAAGGTGGAGACCGAAGGTTCCGTCCCTGCCGGCCCCGTGGAGCCTGTCCCTGCCTCCGGACCGTTGAGCCATTCCCAGGCTCCGGCGGTGACCACCGATTTTCTCGGCAAGACGCTCCAGGACGGGAAGAGCCAGGTTTCCGGCAAGGCGAGCTCCGGTCTGGTGGGAATCCCGATGGCGGTGTTTCACCTCGTCGTGGCCCTGCTCGGCATGGCGGCCCTCGTGGCGACGCAGACCCGTGGCGCCTGGATCGGGTTGCTCGGGGGCGGGCTGTTGCTCGCCGTCATCCTGCTGCTCAAGGGCTGGCATCTGCTCGCCCGGATGAAGCCGGCGACCTGGGCAATCGTCCTGGCCGTCCTGCTCGCCGGAGGGGGCGGCCTCGCCTGGAAGGGCGACGCGATCGGCCTGGGACGGGCCATCCAGAAGTTGCAATCCGCCGGCACGGACGGCACCTCCCAGCAGCGCATCAATGCCTGGAAGGTCGCGCTCACGATGGCTCAGGACGCCCCACTCATGGGCCAGGGCCTTGGCTCCTACAAGGTCCTGTATTTCCAGTTCCTCGGGAAGACCTTCGCCGGTCAGCCGGTCCCCGAGCTCATGCACCATCGCTACGTCCAGGCGCACAACGACTTCGTCCAGGCCGCCGGGGAAACGGGCTGGCCTGGCCTGCTCATCATCCTCGGGATCCTGGGTGCCTGGTGCTGGCGGCTGGTCCGCGATTCGCTGCGCCTCGACACGTTCACCCGTGAAGACCGCGTGCTCGTCTGGGGCGGCGTCGTCGGCCTCGTCTCCATATCGGGGAGTGCCGTCTTCGGTTTTCCGTTCCATCTCGCCGCCGTGAGTACCCTCCTGCTCGTCGTCGCCGCCCTGGCGCACGGCATCTGGTCTGCCCGGACGCGGGTCTCGGCTCCTGTCCCCCTCCGCCTCGAGGATGAGCTGACTACCTTCGCCCGTACCCTCCTCGCTCCTGCCGGCGTCGCGATCCTGTCCGCCGTCCTGGCCTCGATGTTTCTCCGGGTCTACTGGGCCGACCACCACGTGAAGTCAGCCCAGGAACTCTACCGCGACGGCCTCATCGAGGAGACGAGTTCTCACCTGGACAAGGCCCTGGATCTCGACCACGAACGGGGCGACGCCCGTCTCCTGCGCGGCCTCATCTACGCCATGAGCCAGCGCTTCGAGGACAGCCTCGGCGAGTTCCGCGCCGCCGAGCGCAGCTACGACGACGTCACCCTCCACTACTACATGGGCCGCGTCTACGAGCAGATGCAGAAGAGCAAGGAAGCCCTCGCCCAGTACCGCTACGCCCTTGAGGTCTTCCCGGCGGGGCAGGAGATCACCGAGCTCGTCCGCAAACGCATCCAGCTGCTGACGGGCCAGGCGGGGTGATTTCCGGCTTACGTCCTCGGCCGCGTGCCTCACGTACCTCCGGGTACGCTTCGGCCCGCGGCCTGCGGGCGCGCTCGGAAATCCCCTCCGCCTGACCCGTCAGCTCCTGCTTTCATGAACGCTGGGTGACCTTCGGTCCCCTCCGCGTTCCTCGGGTCAGGCTGTAAGTTGGGGCGGCTGGGTGACCTTCGGTCCCCTCCGCGTTCTCCGGATCAGGCTGTAAGTTGGGGCGGCTGGGTGACCTTCGGTCCCCTCCGCGTTCTTCGGATCAGGCTGTAAGTTGGGGCGGCTGGGTGACCTTCGGTCCCCTCCGCGTTCTCCGGATCGCGCTGTAAGTTGGGGCGGCTGGGTGACCTTCGGTCCCCTCCGCATTCTTCGGATCGTGCCTTTAGACGGTGGGCAGGGCTTCGAGGAACTTCAGCGTCCGGGCGATCGCCGCTTCCCGGTCCCAGTCCAGGAATAGCTCGTGGCCCGAGTGCTCGTAAAACTCGAGATCCTTGTACGACGACCGGATGTCCCGGTGGATCTGTTCCGCGCTCTCCGGCGTGATCATGTGGTCCTTGCGGGAGTGCATGATGAGCGCCGGCACGGTGATCCGGGACAGCCGCGACTCCACCACCTTGCCCAGCTCCCGCATCGAGGTGAAGGTCTTCACCGGAAAGTACGGGTGATTTTCGGGCTTCTCGTAGGCCCTGTGCCGCGGTGCGGCTGGCATGGGCCAGTAGCGGAAAAACAGGCCCAGGAAGGGGCTCAGCGGGGCGAGCGGATCCTTGTAGTGCAGGGCCGCCGCGGCCGTGACGATCGCCGCCAGTTTCTCGAGGTTCTCGCTCGCCAGATGCAGCGTGACGAGCCCACCCATCGACAGGCCGGCGATCACGACCCGGTCGACCCGGGCGGCCAGCTCGGCGTAGGCCGCACGGGCATCCTCCAGCCAGTCCTGGTAGGTCACGCCGTCGAGTTCGTCCGGACGCCCGCCGTGCCCCCGCAGCGTTGGCTGGGAAACCGTGTAGCCGTGGGTCCTGAGCGCGCTGGCAAGCGCATCCACCGTCGTGGGGTACCCCGCGAAACCATGCAGGACCAGGACGCCCGTGTTCATCTTCGTCTCCAAGCTCGTTGGCTAGATGCGTCGCTTCGTGTCGAACGCGTCGCGCAGGCCGTCACCCAGGAAATTGAAGGCCACGATGGCCAGCGTGATGAAGAACCCCGGGGCCGTGAGCCACGGGTACAGGGTCAGGCTCGGGATGTCGAGCGCCTGTTGCAGCATGTTCCCCCAGCTGGCCGCCGGTTCCTGCACCCCGACGCCCAGCATCGAGAGAGCCGACTCGCCGAGGATGAACGAGGGCACGGCCAGCGACGCGCTGACGATGACCCAGGTCGAGGTCTGGGGCAGCACGTGCTTGCGGATGATCCACCAGGAACTCGCGCCCGATGCGCGCGCGGCCTCGATGTATTCGTTCTGCTTGATCGAGAGCACCATGCCGCGAATGACGCGCGCCAGGCCCGTCCATGCCAGCAGGCTCAGGATGGCGGTGATGAGCAGGTAGCGCTGGACCGAGCTGATCTCGAGTTTCTGCGTCGCGGCGAACAGCGCCAGCAGCAGGTAGAACGACGGGAAGGCCATCAGGGCTTCCACGATGCGCATCAGCACGTTGTCGATCCAGCCCCCGAAGAAGCCGGCCGTCCCCCCGATCACGAGCCCCAGCGGGATGTAGATGACCATCGCCACGATGCCCACCGTCAGCGAGACTCGCGACCCGTACAGGATGCGCGAGAACAGGTCGCGGCCCATCTGGTCCGTGCCCAGCAAGAAGACCTGCGCATCCTCGGCCCCGTAGAGGTGCCGCGACGTGGGCATGACTCCCAGGATCTTGTGGAGATCGCCGCGCGGGAACAATTTCACAGGATGCGGATGCTCCCGGTCCACCCGGTACGACATCAGCAGCGTCTCGGGGTCGAAGCGGCGCTCGGCCCGGTAAATGAACGGCCCGATGAACCGACCCTCGTGGATCACGTGAATCGGCGTGGGAGGGGCGAGGGCCAGATCGCGGTATTCGTGCGAGTCGGTGTACGGCGCCAGGAAGCTCGCGAAGATCGCGACCAGGTACATCACGATGAGCACGACGCCCGCACCCATCGCCATGCGGTGCTTCTTGAAGCGCCGCCAGACGCGCTGGCGCGGGGACAGGAACGGCGTCGTGTCCTGGGCGGTCGGGGTCGAAGGGGCAGGTGCAGTGGCGGTCGACATCCTAGGCCTCCAGCTTGATGCGCGGATCGACCCACGCGAGCAGCATGTCGGCGATCAGGTTCCCCATCAGCAGCATGAACGCACCGATCATCAGGCCCGCCATCGTGAGCGTCATGTCGAGCCCCACCATCGCCTGCAGCATGAGTTGCCCGAGTCCCGGCCAGCCGACCACGTTCTCGACCAGCGCGAAGCCCGAAAGCAGCGTCGCCAGGTCGTAGCCGAGCAGCGTGACCATCGGGTTGATGGCATTGCGGACCGCATGACGGTAGATGACCCGGTCCTCGGGCAGGCCCTTGGCCCGTGCCGTCCGGATGTAGTCCTCCCCCAGCACGTCCAGCATGTTGCCGCGCATCCGTCGCTGGAGGATCGCGATCGACCCGATACCCACGGCGATGGTCGGGACGACCAGATGCAAGAGTACGTCGAGCGTCTGCTGCCACCACGGCCAGACGAAGGCCTGCGGGCTCTGCATCCCCCCGATGGGCAGCCAGCCCGTGTGAGCGGCCACGTACAGCAGCATCAGGGCCAGGAAGAAGTCGGGGACGCCCAGCGAGACGAAGGACAGCATCGAGAAGAGCTTGTCCCCCCAGGAATACTGGCGCACGGCCGAGAAAATCCCCAGCGGAATGGCGATCAGCCACGTGAAGAGCATCGAGGCCAGTCCCAGCAGCAGCGTGTTGCCCAGCTTCTGGCCGATCACCTGCGTCACGGGCGCGTTGTAGGTGAACGAGACGCCCATGTCACCCGTCGCGAAGCCACCGGCCCACTTCAGGTACTGGACGTAGACCGGTTTGTCGAGGCCCAGGCGCTCGCGTTCCCGCTTGATGGTCTCCTGGCTGATGGCCGGGTTCATGGCCATCTTCGAGAGATAGTCTCCCGGGGCCAGCTTGGAGACCCCGAAGCTGATGATCGAGATCAGGATCAGCATCGGGATCATCTGGATGAGCCGCTTGATCACGTAACGGAACACGTCGGGCTCCTCGCTATTCCGGATACATCTGCCAGTAGGTGACGAACGGATGGTACAGGAAGGTCGCCGCCAGGGCCGTCGGCTCCGTGTTGCGGAGGTTGGCCCGGTAGGCGTAGATGGCCTTGCGGTTCCACAGGTGGATCAGCGGCAGCTCGCTGGCCGTCAGGCGCTGCCATTCCTGGAAGAGCGCCTTGCGTCGGTTCTCGTCGAGCGTCGCCGAGGCCTCGGTGTAGATCTGGTCGGTCCGCGTCTCGAAGGCGTAGGGAGGCGCCTGGTACGAGCTGTTCGGAAGCCGCTGGTTGAACAGGTGGCTCGTGCCCGTGCTGCGCCAGAGGTTGGCCCCCGTGTTGGGCTCCGTGCTGCCTGTGAAGCCCATGATGAAGGCGTCGAAGTCGAGCGTCTTGGAACTCTTCTCGACGATCACGTTGAAGATGACGGGCTTGACGCGCAGCTCGATCCCCAGTTTCTGGAGGTCCGCTTTCAGCGTGTTCCCCAGCGGGATGGAATTGGGGCTCTCGCTGTAGACCAGGAAGTCGAAGACGACGGGGTGGTCGTCGGCATCGAGGCACGTGCCCGCGGCATCCCAGTGGAAACCACCCGCCTCGAGTTCCTTGCGGGCTCGTTTCAGGTCGTAGGCGTAGGTCTCGACATCGGGAGTGTAGTACGGATGGCTCGAAGGCAGCGGTCCGTACGAGGGCTCGGCCAGGCCCAGCGCCAGGTTCCGGATGAGCGAGCCCCGGTCGACCGCGCAGCTGATGGCCCGGCGGAAGTGGACGTTGCCGAACCACTTCTGCTTGATCGGGTCGACGTAGGGCTTGCCCTGGGCGTCCCGGTCCTTGTTGAGGTTCAGCGCGATGAAGAACGAGCCGAAGTCCGTCCCGCCATCGACGACCCGGAAGCCGCTCGTCTTCTCGAGCGGTTTCATGATCTGGTAGTCCTTCGCCCGGATGCTCTCGAGCATCAGGTCCGCCTCGCCGGCCATCATCTTGAGGCTCTCGGTCGAGAAGTTGGGCGTGATGATGAGCATGATCCGGTCGGCGTACGGCAGCGGCTTGCCCTGCTGGTCGACCCGGAGCGTGTAGTACGGGTTGCGGTTGAGCACGATCCGCTGACCGGGTTCGTAGCTCGCGATCGTGTAGGGGCCGCCGCTCACGAGCTTCGTGACGTCGGAACTGACGGAGAATGCCGTGTAGAGCTCGTATCGACCCTTGGAATCCTTCCGCTGTGTCAGCGGACGCCACTGGTGGGCAGGCACGACGGGCAC
>JAYKJE010000006.1:0-54317 GCA_035285805.1 bacterium
CGCCAGCAGCGACAATATTGCCCGGGCGACCGGGTGAGAAGATAGCCCGCCGCCAGGAACTTGCAGCCCTCGAGGCGCCCGACCCCGCGTTCAACGCGACTGGGACGGGCGCCTCGGGCCTTTTTGCATCAGTGGGTATGCAAGGGATACGAGGTTTTCCTGACCTTGCTCGTGTTTCCTGAGAGGTAGGGGTGGCATATGCTCGTTCGCAGGACCCTGGACTGGCGGCTGGTTATCCGGATCGCGTGGCGCCGTCTCCTGGTGATGGCGATGCTGGGATCAGCCGTCCGGATACTCGAACTCCCTTCCGATCATCCGTTCGTGGCTGGCGTTGGTTCCATCGTGGGTAGCCTGGGAACTGCCGTCTCGATCCTGATCGGCTTCCGGGTCAATGCTGCCTATGAACGCTGGTGGGAAGCGCGAAAAGTCTGGGGGGCTCTGGTGAACGAGTCCAGGACCTTCGCGCGCCAGGTCGTGAGCCTGCTTTCGGCCCACTTCCATCCCGATCGTGACGGGGCCACCATCGAGGGGACGCGTCGGGAGTTGATCCTGGGGCAGGCGGGCCTGGCCTATGCGTTGAAGAACCATCTGAGACGGAATTCCGACAGCCAGAAAAGCGAACTCGTCTCGTTCTTTCCCTCGGGGGCCCTCGAACAGTTCCTGACGTCCTCGCACGTTCCCCTGGCGATCCTGATGTGGCTTGCCAGGCGTCTGCAAACGGCATTTGAGGACCGGCATACCGAAGATTTCCGTCACATGCAGATAGATGCGACTCTCAACCGCATCACGGATGCAGTCGGCGCCATGGATCGTATAAAGTCCACGGTGTTCCCGCGACAGTATGCGGTCTACGCGAACATGTTCACGGCCCTTTTCGCCTATCTTTTGCCCGTGGCCCTCGTACCGGTCGGGGGATGGCCGATGTTGCCACTGGTGGTCGCCGTCGGGTTCATCTTCTTTGCTCTCGACAGCATTGCCGGCGCGATCGAGAACCCGTTCGATAACACTTACAATGACACACCCATGCTGGCCCTGTCTCGTAGCATCGAGATCCAGTTGCGCGAGGCGCTCGGCGAGCGTGATTTGCCCGCGCCGGTCGAACCCGTCAATGGAGTGCTGTGGTGAGACCAAGGGGTCGATGTCAGAAATGACATTTATCACGAGCCGTCGTCTTCTGGGAAACAATCCTTCACGTTTACCAGGTCAGCAGGTGGTTCGATGTCCGTGTTCAGCGGGTACGTTAAGGATGTCAGGTCACGTGATACAGGAGTAACGGCCATGGCTGAACCCGGGAAATTCGCCAAGTATCTTCTCGTCCACCAGCTGGTGTCTCAGGCAGACCTTGACCGCGCGCTCAAGTTGCAGGGCTCATTTCCATTTCTCAAGATCGGTGAGGTCTTGGTCCAGATGGGCGTGCTCAGGTTCGAGAATCTGGTAAAAGCCCTCAAGGAGTATCGTTCCCAGTGTCGTGTCGGTGAGATCCTGATCCTGGATGGCAAGCTGGTCCCCTGGCAACTCGATCGGGCCCTCCAGCACCAGAAGGAAACCGGTCTGATCCTCGGCAAGTGCATCATCGATCTCGGTTACTGCACGCTCGAGGAGGTCATGGATGCTCTGGCGATCCAGAAGCACTCTTACGCTTCGGTCGTCTGACGCTCTGTCCGGTTCCGAGCTTTCACATCGGTCAATCACATGACGTTCGGGGGCGGGGGACATATGTCCCCCGCCCCGTCGCGTGTCAGAGGTACGACCGATCAGACCCTGGTCGTCCGGCGTGCCTCTCGGCTGGCTCGCGTGCTGTAGAAGTATTTCCCTTGCGCCTGGGTGTTGTAGCCGCCGTCGGGGCGCTTCCACGGATAGCGAGGGTCGTAGAGAAATTCCTTCTTCTCGGCATCGAAACCCTTGATCTTGGCCACGGGGATCTCGGCCGGGACACGCGGCTTGAGGCCGGCGAAGAAGTCCTCGGGGAAATTGCTGAAGAGGCTACGGATCAGCGCCTTCTCGGCAACGGGCAGGAAGCAGCGATTGCCTGTCGCGACGAGACCCAGGTCCGTCTCGATGGCTTCCAGGTCTTCCGGCGTGCCAACACCGTAGGCCAGATTCTCGAGGTGTTCGGTGATGCGACCCGTTCCGGTCTTGCAACTTTGACACTGGCCGCACGATTCATTGGCCAGAAACCGTGAGTAGGCATAGGCCACGTCCAGGGCGCTCGTGTCTTCGCCGAAGACGATGTACCCCCCGGAACCGAGACTGGAGTCGATCGCCCGCATCGTGTGGAAATCCATGGGGGTGTCCAGGTCCTTCTCGATCATGACCCCGCTCGAGACGCCCGACATCATGAACTTGAAGCGTCGACCTCCCTTGATTCCCCCGCCGTGTTGTTCGAGAAGAATCTTGAAAGACGTGCCGATGGGCAACTCGAAGATCCCCGGATTCTCGATGTCACCGAGAAGGGTGAACATCCCGGTTCCCGGTGTTTGCTCGGAGCCGACCGAGCGGAAGTACTCTGGTCCGTGGAGGATGATGTTGAATACGTGGCAGAGCGTCTCCTGGTTGTTCACGCACGCTGGATTGTTGCCGTCCGTCTCGGCCGAGAACATGCCCTGTGCAGTGAAAAGGCCGTGGATGTAGGGCGGGCTCACGCGGGGGAACGGGAAGTTGCCCTCGATAGCCTCGAGCAGTCCTCGCTCTTCGCCAAGCAGGTACTCGTCTGCGCCCCGCGCGATGTGGATGGGAATGTCTCCGAGCAATCCGGCCGACTGCATCTCCTCGAGAGCCGCGGATAGACGCTGGTATTCGAATTCGAAGCTGACCTTCATGCAGACCCAGGCTTCTTTGGCGCCCAGGGCAAAAGCACCGATGGCCAGGCCCTCCAGGATGATGTACGGGTTGCGGCGCAGAAGGTTACGGTCCTTGTAGGTACCGGGTTCGCCTTCCGCGGAGTTACACACCATGTACTTCACGGCACACTGGTCAGCCCGGATGTTCCCCCACTTGATGGCCGTCGGAAAGCCCGCTCCCCCGCGGCCGCGGAGGCCAGCTGCCTTGACCTGGGCGATCGTCCATTCCGGTCCATGCTCCCGGGCCCTCGCCAGCGCCTTACCCGCATCGGGCCAGTCGGCGAGCGAGGTGAAGACGCGATCGGGCAGGAGGCTGTAAGGTGGCAGAGCGCTCACGGGGGATCCTTTCATCAAGGCCTGGGTGGCCTGGTCACGAACTTCCCCGTCATTATACGGCCGTGGGACCCCCGATTTCCAGGCACCCGGTGACGATACGGTTTCTCTGGGCATAATGGGGTGGCGTGGTCCGATTTCCCTTGGGAGGATGCACCTGTCGATGGCCTCTGATGTTCTCGTCCTGACATTCACGTGCAAGAGGTGCGGTACTGCCTTCAAGGTGGAATCCGCCGATCTCAAGGTCAACGTGCATCGCATCAACTGCCCGGCGTGCAACTGGAGCCCCTCCGAAGTCGTACGCTGAGCCCTGTTTCGATCGGTTGGTTTGCGGTTAGGAATCGTCGCGGAATCGACCTCTTGCGCTGTTCAGCGCCGTGAGGTAACCTGAAGAGGTCCGCCCCCGTGGTCTATCGGTTAGGACACCACCCTTTCAAGGTGGTAGGACGGGTTCGACTCCCGTCGGGGGTACTATGTTGAGAAGGTCGTGGTTATTACCACGGCCTTCTTTGTTGCATGGATTTTCTATCGGTCAGTTGATCGCGATGGTCGGTGATGCCAGGTCCCCACCGGGCAGAGGGATCGTCCATTCCACGGTCAGCCTTTTGCTGTACGACAGTGCAGGCAGATCGAGGGTATGTCCCTCGGGGTCGCCGATGATCGTGCTGGAGTCAACCTGCGTCTTGCCCAGAAGCTTGGCCCTCAGGCGCAGGGGCACATCGGCGTCCAGATTCTGGATGTTCCGGACCTGACGCAGTTCGTCCTGGGCAACCTGCAAAGACCGCGTGGCTAGCCAGCTCTGGCTGGCATCCTGGACGAGGACCTCCAGCTGGACGGATTCGACCAGGGACCTATCCAGTACCCTGACCGTTCCGCCATCCACCGTGAAGCCATCGGACACGTCCACCGAGACCTCGAGGGCCGGAAGACCGGAGTTCCGGGCGAGAGCCTGATTCCGGAGGGTCAACAGGTTGCTCGGGCTCGATCCGGCTGCCCAGTAACAGGCGCCCAGAACGTGAGCCGCGAACAGCGTAGCACCGAAGGTTCGATATCCCGTCACGAGCGAACCGACCCCTTTCACCCGGCACTTTGTTCCCCGGTAGGCGGTGATCTATCCAAGACGTGACGGAAATCCTCGTCAACTCCTCTTCCGTTCGCTAGGCTCGCGTCGATCCGACCGGGTACAACTGCCAGTCGTGGAGTGAGGAGTTCACGTGTTCATCGCCGTCCGTCGCCGTAGTTCGATCGTTTTCTGGATGGTCCTGGGGATTTCCCTCGGACAGGCCGGGGTGGCCTCGGCTGACCTGTATCCGCTCTCCAGGACCTCATCGTTCCGGGCCTGGTTGCTCCCCGCCGATGAACCGCAGGATCCGTCGCTTCTGGCGACTCCCGGCGACGGTCTCACGGTGGCTGCGTACACCTCGAGTGCTTTTCCGTCGGCGAGGTTCAGCACGAACGCTCTCGCCATCGGGCACCGCATGCTCGTCACTCCGGAACTGGCATTCCATCTCAGGGGGGGGCTCCAGTACGAACTCGGTCTGGCCGGTCCCTTGCTCCGTCTGGGCGACTGGTCCCTCACCTGGGATGCGACGGCAGTCGCAGACAATTATCTGCTGGCACGGCCGGGCACCGGAGCCTTCTCTCCTCTCTCGCTCCCTGCCCAGGTGGGCTGGGGCGGTGATGGTCGCCTCGGGGTCGCCACGGTGCTGGACGGCTGGGTCACGGCGATCTCTCCGGTGTTCGGATGGCGGAGTAACCGGACGGTGCTGGGTCTCGAAGGCCACCTCCAGAGGAGCTGGGCGCCCCTTACCTGGCATGTCGATGCCGGATACCACTACCACCCGAGTCTCGTGATACTCAACGACCCCACTTGGTCCATCGCGAGTCAGGAACTCACCCTGGGGACGGCCGTGCAGGTCGCCCTGCTGCCCCGGTTGGGTCTCAACCTCTCGTACCAGAACCAACCCTTCAATGCCTACGGCATGTCCAACCAGAGTGTCACGGCCGGTCTATCCTTCCTGTCAGGTGCCCTCCGTGACACACAAGCCCCCACGCTCCTGGGTAACCTCCTCGAGGCCCTGTCCCGGCTCGGGAGCCCGGGCGATGAGACGGACCCGGTGACGGAGGTGCCTCCTTCGCCTGCTCCCGATCGGACCTCACCCACTCCCGAGCCTCAGTCAACCGGTGCGGAGGCCTCGCCCCCTGGTGGGACATCTTCCCCCGGTCCTCAGCCGGTGGCCTCGCCGGAGGCGGTCACCGGAGCCGTCCCGTCCCCCGGGGATGGGGCAAGTCCTTCCTCCGTCCCGTCCTCAGACGTTTCCATGCCGGTAGAGGGTTTGCCGGTGCCACCGAACGAGGAGCCGGGGGTTCCGGATGCGCCACGGTCCGGGCGCGTCGAACTCTCCCTGGCGACCCGGGTCACGGGACAGGTCAGCTTGCTCCTGGGCGATCCGGAAGGACGTTTTTCGGTGGTCCAGCAGAATCGCCTCGAAGGGACTGACCGCCTGAATTTCGAGAACCTCCCGCCCGGACGCTATCGCCTCAAGATCGAGGAATCGACTGGCGATTCGTCCTTGATTCCCGTGCTGACCCTCGCGGCCTGGGAGCAGGTCGGCGGGGAGGTTCACCGAGAATTGGCGGACCTTCGCTGGGATGGCGCAGGCTTCTCGGAAGTCGCGTACCCGGGCGGCGCTCGCTTTGTTTGGCCCGCACCAGCCTTGAAGGGTACCTGGACGTACCAGGTGCTGACCTATCGTTCCGATGCCCGGAAAGGAAGTGTTGTCCTCGGGCGGTATCCGACAGGCGGGACGACCGAACGGGAGGTCGAGACTCGCTTGCCCGGATCCACTGAGGGGGCCGTGTGGGGCGTGGTCCGGTTCTGGAAAACAGGCGATCGCTTCGGAGGGGCCGAGGTTCACGGCCAGTCCCGCCCGTTCCGTGTATGGATGCTGCCCGCCGTCAGCGAGTGATGGCGGTCTCGTCGAATGCGCGGGCGAGGGCCTGATCGAGGTCGGCCCAGAGGTCCTCGACGTGTTCGATCCCGACGGACAGCCGTAGCAACCCTTCCGTGATCCCGACGCTGCCCTGGATGTCGGTGGGGACGTCACTGTGGGTCATCGTGGCGGGATGTTCCACGAGGCTCTCGGTGCCTCCGAGACTGACGGCCAGCTTGCACAGTCGGACGCCGTCCAGAAACTTGAAGGCCGCGGCCTTGCCGCCACGGATCTCGAATGCCACGATGGCTCCCGGTCCCGAGCATTGCTTTTCGTAGATGAGTCGCTGCGGATGGCCGATTGGCAGGAGTTCGGGATAGTGGACCGCCTCGATTCGGGGGTCCTCCTGGAGTCGTGATGCCAGTATTCGCGCATTTTTCGCCTGCTCGTTCATCCGGATCTTGAGGGTCTCGAGTGAGCGGAGCAGCAACCAGCATGAGAATGGATCTGGAACGGAGCCGAGTATCGTCCGGTACACCGATATGGGGTCCAGGACCTTCGCCGGCCCCGAGATGGCTCCCGCGATGACGTCGCTGTGGCCGCCGATGTACTTGGTGGCCGAGTACAGATTGAGGTCCGCTCCGAATCGAAGGGGATTCTGAAAAACGGGCCCGAGAAACGTGTTGTCCACGAAGGTCAGCAGGCCGTGACCTTCCGGGAGCCTGCCCTTGATCGTCCGGATCGTCTCTTCGATGTCGATCATTCGGTTGGTGGGGTTCGCCGGGGTCTCGAGAAACAGGACCCGCAGGGAGGATCCGAGGGATGCTGCGAAGGATGCCAGTTCTTCCGCAGGCGTATCTGCTGCGAAAGAGTGTGTCTGGATGCCGAATCCTGGCAGGATGTGCATCATCAGGTATTCCGTGCCGCCGTACACTGGCGAACTGTACAGCACGCTGTCCCCGGGGCGGCAGTGGGCCAGCACGGACGTGCTGATGGCCGCCATGCCACTGGCAAAACTCAGCGCCCGTTCGGTTCCGTCCCACAGGGCGAGGCGTTCTTCGAGTATTTCGAGCCCGGGATTGTTCAGACGAGAGTAGATGAGGCCCATCGCCTCGGCCGGGTCGCGTTGCTCCAGGCCGTAAGCCCAGCGAAAGTACCGCTCGCCATCGACTGCGCGGCGGAACGCGAAGGTGGAGGTCATGAAAATGGGGGGCTTGATCGCGCCTTCAGAGAGAAACGGGTCGTACCCCAGGCTCATCATGCTGGATTCCGGATGAAGGGGTCTGAAGTCGTTCATCTGGGCCCTCCTGGCACCGTTCGACACGCCCTCGTGTCTCGATCGAGCTTACATCGGCCCGGGCGCTTACATCAGATGTCCCGCCGGAGATCGTGTTAGCTGTCCTCGCTTCTGTGGCATTTGTCATATGTTGCTCATGTGACGAGTGTGTCACGCGTTTCAACATGATGGCCTGCGGGGCATGCAGGGCTGGGTAAGAGGTTCCACCAAGGGGACGAGGAGAGTTCATGCCAGGTGACAACTTGACGGTGCTGGTGGTGGGCAACGGGGCACGCGAGAACGCGATTGCTGCGGCCCTCCTCCGGTCGTCGCGGGTAGGTAGCGTGCATCTGGCCCCGGGAACGGGTGCCACGGTCGAGCGGGCGGTCCGGGTCAGCATCGATCCGCGGAACGTCGATGCCCTCATCGAGCATGTGCGCTACTTCGGCATCGACTGGACCGTCGTCGGTTCCGAGGGCCCTCTCATCTCGGGCCTCGTCGATCGATTCGAGGCCGAAGGTCTCAAGGTGTTCGGTCCTCAGGCGTCCGGCGCGCGTCTCGAGGCCTCGAAAGCCTTTTCCAAGGCCTTCATGGCCCGGCAAGGCATTCCTACCGGGAGCTTCGAGGTGGCCAACACGTTTGCCGAAGCTCGGGCGGCGATCGAGAAGCTCTGGAAGCCCGAAGGCGTCGTCATCAAGGCACACGGTATCACGCCGGGTCAGGGGGTGGTCGTGGCCTCGTACGCTGCAGAGGCCGAACAGGCTGCGTGGGCGTGGATCGAGGAGGGGGTCCACGGATTCGCCGGACGCAAGGTCGTGGTCGAGGAACGTCTCGAGGGCAGCGTGGCTTCGGTCTCCGTCGTCACCGATGGCCAGTCCTGGCACGCTTTGCCCGTCACGCGAACCTTCCACCGGATGCAGGATTCCGATCGAGGTGCCTTCACTCCCGGGATGGGGACCATCGCGCCCTTTCCCCTCGCGCCTGACGAAGACTTGCAACTCAGGACCGAGATCATCGACCGGACCATCGCAGGGCTCCGCGCGGAAGGAATCCCGTATCGAGGCTTTCTCACGTTCGATGTCATGCGAACCCCGCAGGGCCTCCGTCTCCTCGAGTTCGACACGCACCTGGGGGACCCCGAGGCGCAGGCCACTCTTGGCATCGTCGACGCGGACTGGGGTGACGTCATCGAGGCTTGCTTCGAGGAGCGTTTACACGAGGTCCCATGGACCGTCCGATCGGCGCATCGCATCGCGATCTCGGTCGTCGACCCCACCTATCCCCGGGCCATGTCCCGCGGATCCTCCGTGACGGGGCTTCCCGAACCCAGGACAGGTCTCGAGTGTTATGCTGCTGGCCTCGAGCCGATCGATAACGGAAACTTCGTCAGTTCGGGGCCCTGTCTGCTGACGATCGTGGGGGAGGGAGAGCACCTGGGTAGCGCCCGACATCTCGCCTATGAGGCCGTCGAAAACATCTTGCTCGGTGATCGCCGGCCGCATTACAGACTGGATATCGGCTGAAAGGCCGCGGAATGACCGCTGAATCTTGAACGGGGTCCCTGCTTGGGCCCCGCCCGGTGGTGGTAGCAGAGATCAGCCCGGATCGAGGTGGTCTGCGACCAGTCGTGCCGTGAGCGTGGCCAGTTCGCGCTCAGGAAGTGACCACTCCCAGACTTCAGGTCCGCGTTCACCCACCGTGGTCATCCGGCCCCTTTCAAGCACCTCGAGCAGGCGTTCCTGGGCTTCTAGATCCGAGATCTCGCGGGTTCTGAAGGCCCTGCAAAGCTCCTGGAACGCGTCGCTGCAGGTGATGTGGTAGATGAGCTCGTCGAGGTCGATCTGGTAGGTGCGCGTGATGCGGGGCATGTCATCTCCGGTCCTTGAGGCGCGATTCCAGGGACCAGTAAAGCACGCCCCACGGGACTTCGATGGTTCTCGGGCTGAAATCGTCGCTGGAGGAATCCAGGGTCAGGGTGAGGTCGAGGTCGCGATATGGCAGACGACTCGATCGACTTCCCGTGGCCATCACGGTCTTTCGAAGCGTCTTGAGGACCCCGAGCACCTGGCCGAGTTCGCGGGGACGGCCCTCGTGTACGCAGGCGAACCGGGCCAGGATGGCCAGCGCATGCTCGTCCGGTAACTCGCTCGGCAGGGCCACCTCGACCCTGATCCGCTCGAGCTGGTTGTCCGACCCCACGAGCCGCACGATCGTCGCCAGGCTGGCCACCCGACCGGCATAGAGAACTCCGGGTTCGCTCGAGTCCGGGACGTGTTTCCAGGTGGCCCGGGACATCTCCTTCATCGCGCGCTCGAAGCTGCGGATGGTGCGGACGGTCGCTCCCGTGGCTCCCTGGCTGAACAGCATCCAGACGACCGCGGCGGCGACGATGCGCAGCTCCTTCAACGCACGCTCCCCGCCAGGACGAGCCCCTCCAGGACGCCGATCACCTCGGGATCGAAGCGTCCCGACTCCCTCATCTCGCGGACGGCCAGCTCTGCCGTGGTCCCTGGTCGATACGAACGTTCGTGGATCAGCGCCTCGAAGGTTTCCGCCACGGCCAGGATCCGGGCCAGACGGGGGATCTGTTCCCCGTGGAGCCCCTGGGGATACCCGGATCCGTCCCAGCGTTCCCGATGGTGCCGTACGACGGGAACCACGCCGCGCAGCGCCTCGATCGGGTCGAGCAACCGTGCCGCGATCTCGGGCTGGGTCCGGATGGCGGCCCGTTCATCATCGGTGAGACTGCGGCCGCGCGAATCGGTCTCGCCCGGCAAGGCCAGCCGACCCAGGTCTCGCAGCATGGCGGCAAGGCGCAGCGACCCCAGATCGGGCGGTGCGACCTGGAGGGACTGCGCCAGGCGCAAGGTCAGGTCGACCAGCCGATCGGTCTGCACGCGATCGGTAGAGTCCGTGCCCTCGATGGCCTCCGCGAGCGCTACCAGACCATGAAGCATCCAGTCCGTCCGCTCGCTGGCATGTTCAAGCCGCCCGATGGCGGCAGCCGTCAGGCCGGCGACCATGCGGGAATACCGGGTCAGGGCCGGGTCTTGCTCGGCGCCTGCGCCGGGAACGACCAGACCGAGCCCGATCGCCTCGCCCTGATGCACCATCGGGACGACCAGCACGACATCCAGATCTCGGGCCGAGAGGCTATCCCGGATGGCCTGGGGCAGACTCTCGTCGGCCGCACGGAACAGGATGGGCTGCGTCGATTCGAAGGACCTTCCGGGCCAGGCGTGGGCGACGAATGGCGCGATATCGAGCCGTTCGGTGAACGGGGAGGCGGGGCTTGCCAGGATCTTCCAGTCCGGCGCTCCCAGGGTGACGAGGCTCGCCCGCTCGCTGGCCTGGCTGGATCCCAGTGCTTCGACGCCCACGTTGAGGATCTCGTCGAGTTCATCCAGCTGGGCCAGGGTTTCCTCGAGTTCATGCAGCCGGACGAGATGTTCGCTGGACCGTTCGTAGAAGGAGTGCCAGATCTGCGACAGGGCGATCTGGAGCGCATCCGAGAACTGCTCCACCTCGGCGAGGACGATCAGGCGTTCGGCCGGCGAGAAGGGCGCTTGCTGGACGTGCTGGGCCAGAGAGCGCGTCAAGGTGACGATGAAGCTCTCCGATTGCGTGAGGGTCATGCCGCGCTGGATCAGGGCGTGCATGCGGCCCCGCAGGTCTCCCCCTGGTTCGGTCACGGTATCGAGCGAGGGCCGCGCGGAGGTCTGTGGGCTCACCCGCTGGATCAGCCCGTCGATTCCCTGCCTGAGAAAATCATGCCAGGCCACGGCTTCATCGGGGACCGGAGCCAGATCGAGGGCCTCGAGCTTCTCGAAGGCGAGCGCGGCCAGCGCATCCACGGCGTCCGAGAGATGGCTCGCCCAGGCCACGGCATCCAGCTTCACGGTCGCGCGTGCGGGCAATCGACGGCGCACGGAAGCCTCGGGATCTCGACGCGATTCGAGATAAACGAAGGGGCGGTCTTGCACCGGCGTGATGGCGCTGATGCGGTCCCTGCCCGAATGCTTGGCGTGATACAGGGCGGTATCGGCGAGATCGACGAGGCTTTCCGGTCGCGTTTCCGAGGCCTGTTTCCCCACCACCCCGATCGAGGCCGTCACGTTGACCGGAGTCTGTCCCCGGCCCCAGAACGTGTGGCCAGAAATGTTCGCGCGGATGCGTTCCGCCACCTCGAGGGCCTGCTCCGTGGCCGTCTCTGGCAGGATGACCGCGAATTCTTCGCCACCATAGCGCGCGACCACATCGGTCTCACGCGTGCTTTCCCGCAGGATCTGAGCCACGGCTCGCAGCGCCTGGTCTCCGAGCAGATGGCCATGGGCATCGTTGAAGGCCTTGAAATGGTCGACGTCGATGAGGATGAGCGAGATGGGGTAACCGAAACGAGGTGCCCGGCGAAACTCTGCCTCGAGCTGGCGCTGGAAATAGGCGCGATTGTAGACCCCGGTCAGGCCATCCGTGATGGCGAGTTGCTGGGTGGTCTGGTAAAGCAAGGCGTTCTTGACTGCCACGGCGGCCTGAGAGGCGATGATCTCGAGCAGGTTCTCGTCCGAGGAATCGAAGGCATCCCGTTCAGGCGAGAGGACCACCACGAGGCCGAGGACACGGTCGTCCTGGCGGATCAGGGCACCGAGCACGGAGGCCATGCCCTGGAAGGACGGATCCTCCTCGGCCGCGATCGACTCGGGGCTGGACAGAGAGAGCACGCCGCCCGAACGAACCCATCGCCCCAGGACGCCTTGCCCCGTCACGACGGACGCCAGCCCATCCGGGTCCCTGTCTCCGATCCGCTGTGGCAGGTAACACTCGGTGCCTTCCTGCCTGAGGTAGATCCGGACCTCCGAGTCACCGAGGTGCGCGGCGATCGCCCCCCCGATGAGGCGCAGCGTGCTGGGCAGGTCGATGTGGGAGCCGATGCGCTGCGTGATGTCGTGGATGATCTCGAGCTCGGCGTGGGCTGCCCGCAGCGCCGCGCTCGTCTGCCGCATCTTGATGTAAAGCAGCAGCACGATGGAGGACACCACGAACGGCACCAGGACCATCGCGGCTCCGAGGACCCCCATCCGGCGATGGAGTTCGACCATCAGGATGGCCAGCGGGAACAGACCAAGCGTGAACAGCAGCTCCCAGCGATCGTCTTCCCAGATGACCTTCCAGATGGAAACGTGTTTTTCGAGGGCGATGTAGCTGTTGACGAGAAGGACGTTGACGAACAGCTGCGTCACCATGGCCGCGAAGACCCAGATCAGCGCGTCGAACGCGAACAGATTCCCGCCTCCGACCTCGTACATCCAGGCAAACGAGTTGCCGGAGAAGAAGTCCAGCCGGTGCCCCGAGGCTCCCACGCAGAGGACGAGGTGCGCCAGCGTGTAGGTCAGGGTCAGCTGCGAAATATTGAACGCCACCAGCCAGGACGTCCTCCGGCGGATGGCCAGGGACGACGCCGTGGCGATGAGGATGATCAGGTGGAGGGTCGGTACCAGCCCCAGCATGATGAGACAGGCGAAGATGATGGCGAAGGCCGGCGACAGGTGACCGCCCCGGGGCAGGGGGACGGCGAAGACCTCGGTGCAAACCCCCACCAGCGCCAGCAACCAGAACAGCGGTGTGACCAGATGCCCGAACGCGGGGTGAAGCGCGGTGCTGAGCGTCAGCAGGCTCAGCCCGAGGACGATCACGGCATAGAAGTAAGCCTGGCCGGCTCGCAGACCCCCGACCGTTGCCGGGGCCTTCTCACCTGCCGCGACGTCGCTGGACATCGGATCTCCCGGGGTGATGCGGAATGACAGTCATAACAAATTTTAACAGATCCCGTTCCTCACCGCCAAGGTGGCAGGATGTCTCGCTCCGGCGGAAAAGGCTTTGACTTCACACGTGATAGACCGCACAATGGCAGGATATCTTCCGCTCAAGTTCTGATGCCCAGAGGTTCAATGGATTCCGCGAACATCCGTAACGTCGCCATCATCGCTCACGTCGACCATGGCAAGACCACCCTCGTCGATGGGCTGCTCAAGCAGTCGGGCGTTTTCCGCGAGAACGAGAAGGTCGAGGCCTGCGTCCTCGATTCGAACGATCTCGAGCGGGAGCGGGGGATCACCATCCTCGCGAAGAATACCGCCGTCCGGTTTGGCGACCACAAGATCAACATCGTGGACACGCCGGGCCACGCGGACTTCGGCGGAGAGGTGGAGCGTGTCCTCGGGATGGTCGATGGCTGTCTGCTCATCGTGGATGCCTTCGAAGGCCCCATGCCCCAGACTCGTTTCGTGCTTCGCAAGGCCCTGGAGCGCAAGCTTCGGCCGATCGTGGTCCTGAACAAGATGGATCGTCCCGGCGCGCGGCCCCACGAGGTGCTCGATCGCGTCCTCGACCTCTTCATCGACCTGGGGGCTGACGATGACCAGATCGAGTTTCCGACGGTCTTCGCCTCCGGTATTCGCGGCATCGCGAGCCACGAGGTCGACGTGGAAGGTCAGGACCTGCGTCCGCTCTTCGAGTCGATCCTGACGCACATCCCGGCTCCTGACACCGCCCTGGATGCGCCCGTCCAGTTGCAGGTCACGACGCTCGACTATTCCGAGTACCTGGGCCGCATCGTCATCGGCCGCATCGAGCGGGGGACGCTCCGGGCCGGGCAGCAGCTCGCCCTGATGCGTGCGGACGGCACCGTCGTCAAGAACAAGGTCAGCAAGCTGTACACGTTCCTCGGTCTCAACCGGGTCGAAACCGGTGAGGCGCGCGCAGGGGATATCGTGGCCGTGGCCGGTTTCCCCGATGCGAACATCGGGGAAACGCTCTCCGATGTCGACAACCTCGAGGCCCTGCCGCTCATCGCCATCGACGAGCCGACCCTCCAGATGACCTTCTCGGTCAACGACAGCCCCTTCGCCGGTCAGGAAGGCAAGTTCGTCACCTCTCGCCAGATCCGCGAGCGGCTGAATCGCGAACTCGAGCGGAACGTGTCGCTGCGGGTCGAGGAGACGGACACGACGGATGCGTTCATGGTCTCGGGACGGGGTGAGCTCCACCTCGGTATTCTCGTCGAGACGATGCGTCGCGAGGGCTACGAGTTCCAGATCAGCAAGCCGCGCGTCATCTTCCATGGTTCCGAAGAAGAGGGTTTGCTCGAGCCTTACGAGCGGCTGGTGCTGGACGTTCCCGACGGAACGCAGGGAGCCTGTATCGAACGCCTGGGATCCCGTCGTGCCGACATGGTCAGCATGGTCTCGGAAGGGAGCCGTCAGGTCCTGGAGTTCGAGATCCCGGCCCGCGGCCTCATCGGTTTCCGGTCCGACTTCATCCGGGTCACGCGGGGTGAAGGCATCATGACCCACTCGTTCGTGGGCTATCGTCCGCACGCGGGTGATATCGGGGCCCAGCGCAACGGCGTGCTCATCGCCTTCGAGCAGGGGGACAGCACGGCGTATGCCATCCAGAACCTCGAGGACCGGGGGCTGTTCTTCATTGCGCCCGGCACCCGGGTCTATGCGGGCATGATCGTCGGCGAACACAACCGGCCCCAGGACCTCGAGATCAACGTCTGCCGGGCCAAGAAGGTGACGAACATGCGCTCCGCCGGTGGAGAAGAGCTCGTCCGGCTCACCCCTCCGCAGGACATGCCGCTCGAGCGGGCCATGGAGTACATCCAGGATGACGAGCTCGTCGAGGTGACGCCCCAGTCCATCCGCCTTCGCAAGCAAAGGCTGAAGCGCTGACACCCGGGTCATTTCCGGAGGTCTGACCCGCTTGTCGGCTCGACGTCTGGAGGTTATTTTTGACCGTGGGATCCCTTCATCCGAGCTGCGCGAGGCCCGCTTGCCGATAGCCATCTACCCGGGTTCCTTCGACCCGGTCACCAACGGACATATCGACATTCTCGAGCGCGCGCACGGGATCTTCGATCGCGTCGTCGTGGCGGTCCTGGCCAACACCACCAAGCGGTGCGTGTTCACCTTCGAGGAACGGGTCGAGATGCTGCGTGCCGTCACGCGCCATCTCGACCGCGTCGATATCGAGCATTTCACGGGCCTGACGGCCGACTTTGCTCGGCAGAAGGGGGCACACATCCTCATCCGCGGCCTCCGGGCCGTATCCGACTTCGATGCGGAGCTCCGCATCGCGCTCACCAACAAGAAGCTCAATCCCCAGCTCGAGACGGTCTTCCTGATGACCGCTGCCGAGCACCTGTATCTGTCCAGCAGCACGGTCCGTGAGATCGCCTCCCTCGGGGGCCCCCCCGAGGGACTCGTACCGGACCTCGTCGCGCAACGCCTGAGGGAACGTTTCTCGTGAAGATGACCCCGCTCTCCGTGGAGGATACGTCCATCGACGCTCCGAAATTCTCCGTCGATCAGCTGATCGCGAACCTTGTCGGTCTCCTGGAGACCGGCATCAAGATCCCGTTCACCAGCAAGACCGTCATCGATGAAGAGCGCTTCTTCGACGCGGTTGACGAGCTTCGCAAGGTTCTGCCTGCGGAGTTCGAGCGTGCCCGCGAGGTGGTGTCGCGCGAGTCGACCATCATCGCGGATGCCCAGAACCGCGCCGAGACGCTGATGCAGCAGGCCCACGCGCATGTTCAGTCGCTGGTCTCCCAGGAAGAGATCGTCCGGATGGCCACGGAAGAGGCCTCCCGGATCCAGGAAGATGCCCAGCGCTCGGTCGCGCAGCAGATCTCCGAGGCCGATCGGTACGCCGAAGAGGTGCTCGGCCAGCTCGAGACCAAGATCGCACGGGCTCTCGACACCATCCAGAACGGGCGCAACGCGCTTGCGAAGCCCTGAGCCGCTGCGCAGTCCGACGGTCGCGATCGCCCAGACCACGGCCCGGCTGGGAGACCTGGCGGCGAACCTCGATCGCCACGTGACGATCGGCCTCGAACAGGTCGCTCGGGGGGCGGACCTGGTGGTCTTCCCGGAGCTGAGCCTGACGGGGTATTTTCTCAAGGACCTCGTGCCCGAGGTGGCTCTTCGCGCCGATGATGCGATGCTCGCTCCGCTTCGCGACTTGAGTCGTCAGGTGGACGTGGTCGCCGGGTTCGTCGAACGCGACGACCAGGACCGCTGTTATGTGGCCTCGGGTTACTGGTCCGGAGGTGAACTCCTGCACGTCCACCGGAAGGTCCACCTCCCGACCTACGGGATGTTCGAGGATGCCCGATTCTTCGATGCGGGCCGGTCGGTCCGGGCTTTCGACACGCGCTGGGGCCGGGGGGGCTTGCTGATCTGTGAGGATCTCTGGCACCCGATGACCGCCAGCCTGCTGGCGGCCGATGGAGCCACGTGGCTCATCGGCGTCAGTGCCAGTCCGGCCCGGGGCTTTGCCTCGGCAGAACAGCCCGGTTCTACTCTCGGCTACGAGCGTCTGCTCGGCACCTATGCCCACCTCTGGGCCATGCCCATCGTCTACTGTAACCGGGTGGGTTTCGAGGATGGTTTCGGCTACGCGGGGAGTTCCTGCCTCATCGATGTCACGGGCCAGGTCGTCGCCGAGGCTCCTCCGTTCGAGGATGCCTGCCTTCGGGGGACGCTCGACCTCGGGCATCGGCTCAGGGCCCGGGCCGCCAATCCGATCGGTCGTGACATGCGACTCGACGTCGTCGAACGCGAGTTGCGGCGCATCCTGCGAGACGCGTGACATGCGTGCTGGCCTGGCGATCGCCCTGGTTCTCGTCATCCAGGCCCTCCCGCTCGTCGCCCGGGCTGCTCCCGCGGCCCCCACGCTCGCGCTCGCCGTGGGGCCTGCTGCCACGACCCGGGACCTGTCACGCTCCATCTCGGACGTCCTTCGCGCCAGCAAGCGTCTGAACCTGGCTCCCCCCGTGGCCTTCCAGGAACTCGATCTGGCGCTGCCCGAGGCACTCAAACGTCTGCGCAAGCTGACCCGGGCCGACCTGGTTCTCGTGTCCGTCAACCGTGCCGGCACGGGTGGGGCTCCGGGAGAACTGGTCTCTCGCCTCTACGACCTGAAACTCGGGGACGTGAGCCGACCCTTCCGGCACCGTCTCTCCGCCGAGGGCGCTCGCAGCGTGGCCAGGCAACTGCTGCTGACGATCCGAAATCGTTACCCGCTGCGCGCCGAGGTTCTCGGTCTCGACGACGGGCTGGTGTTGCTGGACATCGGAAGCGAGGACGGGGTGGCCTCGGGTGATTCCTACGTGCTGGCTCCGCGCCGGGACGACCTGGAGGCCGTGCTCACCCGCCTCACGGTGGTCCGGACCGAAGCATGGTATTGCTGGGCGAGCCGGGCATCCGGCAGCCTTCAGGTCCGGAACCTGCCATCGAGGCCGAAAGCCTGGATGGCCGGAGGCGGGGGCCTGCCCGTGTCCGTCATTCCCTGGGCCGTGCCCGGAGATCCGGTGACGGAGGACATCCGGGTGCCCTGGCCGGAGGCGACGGCTTCCACGCCGGTCGCCACGCCCTAGACGAAAGATGTGCAACGATCACATGTCGATGCTTGCTTTCGAGTTAACATAACCTGTACGCGACGTGTTCAATCCCGCTCGAGGAGGTCCCCATGACGAACGAACCCACGCTCCAGGCCGGCTGGAGTGACCTGCAGGAAGCCTATCGCCGCGGCGAACTCAAGCAGGACACGCCCGAGATCGCGGCCATCTTCGAGCAGATCAAGCATCTTCGCGCTGCCGAGCAATCGCTCCGCTCGATCCGCCGCAACCTCGAACTCGACAACGTTCCGTCGATGGACGAGCCGGCGATCCAGCAGGATGCCGTCGAGCTCCCGCCTGCACCCGAGAACGATTTCACGCGCCTGATGGATGCTTTCCTGGCGCTGCGTGACGAGAAGGACCACATGGCCCGTCAGCTCGCGCACATCACGGGAATCGTGGAATCTCTCGAGCGCAAGGTCCACGATCAGGAAGCGACGATCGCCTCCCTCCAGGGTGGTCAGGAGGCGTAGCCTTCTGAACCGGCTCGACCTGCACGTCCATCTGTGTGGCCTGGGGGCCGGCGACACCGGTTGTCGGCTCTCGGCTGCCATGCGGCGGCACTGGACCTTCCTGATCCTCCGACGCTTGCTGGGGCTGCATCTCGAGCACGTTCGTGGACGCGAGGACGAGCATTACCTGCTCCAGCTCGTCGAGACCGTGCGCGACGCCCGGCACATCGACAGGGTCGCGCTTTTCGCACTCGATGGCGTTTATGGGACCGATGGCAGCATGGATCTCATGCGCAGCCACATGGTCGTGCCCAATGCGACCGTGATCCGGGCCTGCCTCGCCCATCCCGAATGCCTGCCGGTCATCAGCGTCAATCCCGACCGCCCGGATGCCCTCGAGGAACTCGCCCGCTGGGGCGAGCAGGCCATCGCCCTGAAGTGGCTGGCCCCCCTCCAGCGCTTCCGGCTCGATGCACGGCGCCACCGCGCCTTCATCCACATGCTCTCGGACCTCGAGCTGCCCGTCATCGCGCATTCGGGCTGCGAGCACACCTTCCCGGGGGTCGATCAGGCACTCGGAGATCCGCTCCTGTATGAACCGCTGCTCGCGGCGGGTGTCACGGTGATCTTCAGTCACTGCGGCACGGGCTCGCTCCTCAAGCCGTGGATGGACAGGAGTTCGGCCTTCATCGAGATGCTGCGTCGATATGACCATGCCTTCGGGGATTCGGCGGCCTTCAGCAGCCTCGTCCGGGCCGGATATGCGCGCCGTTTCCGTCAGTTCGAGGGCCGGATCCTGCACGGTTCCGATTATCCTGTCCCCCCGATGTCGATGGGATTCGCGCGGGAACTCGGCTGGTCGGAGCTCCGGGAGCTCGTGGCGATCGCCAATCCGCTGGACCGTGATGCCGCGATCAAGCACGCCCTCGGCTTCCACCGGGATCACTTCGAGGTCGGTCATCAGATCCTGGCGAAACGCATCGCCCGCTGGGATACCTGGCGCGCCAATCAGGGGGCTTGACGCCACCTCAGAGCCTGAATTTCACCTCGAGCTCCCGGGTGGTCTCGGGCAGTTCGCCCGAGCGCAGCCGCCGGATCCAGACATTCGCCGCATCCGCCCGGGTCGAGCGGGCCTGTCGTCCGAAGATCCGGATCGACCGGGCCTGATCCTCCAGCACGGTCCGATCCTGTGCCAGGATCACGCCCCCCACGAGCCGGACCAGGGGACGCAGCAGGCCGCCCACCGGCCCGGCCTTCCAGGTGACGTGCACGAACACGTGGGTGACTCCCGGTTTCACCGGCGTGCAGATCTGGAAGCCGTGAAACTCGAGGTCATCCCCGAACCGGTAGTTCACATGTACCGTCGCCGGCAGGCGAAAGCGGTCGACGTGGACGACCTTCCTGCCCCGCGCGAGCACGCGGGCCAGAAGGCTGTCGGAGGCTCCCGTTTCCTCGAGTTCGATGTCTATTCCTTCCGGTACCTGCCGGATCCGGGCGCGCGTCTCGTGGTCGGGCTCGCTCCGGAACAGGCCACCGTGCACGAATCCCGTGTGGGGACAGTCGATGAAGTTCTCGACCACCTCCTCGACGTCGGCCTCGAAGCGGGATGCGAAGGTCACGTGAGCCCAGCCGGGTTCCGGTGAGCCCGGCAAGGTCGGGACAGGGGGGAGTTCGCTGCGAGCTTCCCCCATCCAGACCCAGACCAGGCCCTGCTGGACCCGAACGGGCCTGACGGGTACCTGACACCGTTCCGGAATGGTTTCGCCGGGGAGCTGGGAGGGGATCCGCACGCACGCGCCCTGACGGTCGAAGCGCCAACCATGGTAGGGACAGGTGAGCTGACCCTCCCGGATCCGGCCTGCCGATAGCCGGGCACCCCGGTGGGCACAGCGGTCGAGCAGTGCGGCCACGTGGCCTTCCGCATCGCGGAACAGGACCAGCGGCGTCTCGAGGCAGGTGAAGGCCCGGGGAGTCCCGCGAATGGACCGCTCCAGCGCCACGCAGTACCAGTGTTCCGAACCTGGAGGCGTCACGGGCTCACCTCCTGGTCGCTTTCGGGAGGTGGCTCGGGGGGGGCCAGTAGCGGTTCGTCGTCGATGAGCGGTTCGGTGGGCTGCGGGGTCTGGAAATCCGGTGCCGGCACGGGGGACCCCACCGAACGCGAGAGCGTCGGTGTCGCATCGGTCGTCGCCTGACGTGTCCGTGGACGGGCGCTCGCGGACGCATTCCGGACGGTGCCCTGGGGCGCGAAGAAGGGCGTGGGAGGAAATCCTTGCAGGGCGTGGCTCATGACGGCCTTCCACAGGGGGGCGCAGACCATGCCTCCCGTGGTTCCTCCGGACATCGGGGAGTTATCGTCGTTCCCCAGCCAGACCAGGCCCACCAGGTCCGGGGTGTAGCCGATGAACCAGGCATCGCGGTGATCGGAGGTCGTTCCGGTCTTGCCCGCGACCGGGCGGTCCAGGCGCGCGGCAAATCCGGTTCCGCGCAGGACCACACCCTGCATGACCTCGTTGAGGAGGCGGATCGATTCGCTCGCGACCACCTGCCGCGGGGCTGCAGGCCCGTCGGCGGGCACACCGAGGTCGGGGCGGCCGGCCACCAGGTGACCCTGGCGATCGACGATGCGCAGGTAACTCCTCGGTTCCGCGCGCTTCCCGTCCGAAGCGAAAACGCCATAACACGAGGCGATCTCGAGCGGCGACACCTCCGAGGCGCCCAGCGCCAGTGATAGCGTGGGGGTGAGGGGGGTATCGGGCTGGATCCCGATGGCCCGGGCCATCCGGATCACGGGCTGGATGCCCACGCGCTCCAGGACCTTCACGGCGATGACGTTGTTCGACTGCTCGAGGGCGCGTCGCAGGGTGATCGTGCCTTCATGCCGGCCTCCGAAATTCTCGGGTGACCACGGGCGACCGTCCGCTCCGGGGTAGGTGGCCCGCGCATCGCTCATCGTCGTGGCGGGCGAGAGCTTGCCCCCAGTCTCGTCGAAGGCCGTCAGGTAGACGAAGGGCTTGAACAACGAACCTGGCTGGCGGCGCGCCTGAACGGCCCGGTTGAACTGGCTCTGCTGGAAGTCTGTCCCTCCGACGAGGGCGCGGATGTCTCCGGTTTTCGGGTCGAGGACGACGACCGCCCCCTGCGAGAATCGCTGCGTCTTCCCGTGCGCCTTCAGGGTCTGGACGAGCAGTTGCTCGGCCCTTTCCTGCAGAGGTAGATCCAGGGTCGTGACGATCCGGTAGCCGCCACGTTCGAGTGCCGGCAGATCCAGCCTCCTGAGCCTGCCCGAGCCAGGGTCGATCACGGTGGGCGGGTTCTCCCGCAGATCCCTCAGGACGAAGTTCGTGAAGTAGGGGGCCCGGAAGCGCACCCGACGCAGGGGCTGGATGGTGGGGAGCTCACGTTCCGCGCGTCTCTGCATCGACTCCGAGATGTACCGGGAATCGGCCATGCGTTCGAGGGCGATCGCCAGATAGCGACCGATGCGCTTCCGGTTCCTGTATGGACTGTACCGCTCCGGACCACGCAGCAGGAAGGCCAGGAGGGCACTCTCCGACAGCGTCAGCTGGTCCGTGCGCTTCCCGAAGTAGAGCCGGCTCGCGGCCTGGATCCCGTAACAGTTGTAACCCCAGTAGACCTGGTTGAGGTACATCTCCAGGATGCGGTCCTTCGTGAACCGCTGTTCGATCCGGATCGCGAGGTACGCGTCCGCCAGCTTCCGGAACAGGCTACGGCTCGGGGAAAGAAACAGGTTCTTCGCCAGCTGCTGGGTGATGGTCGATCCCCCCTCGAGCCGCCGCCCTTCGAGCAGGTCAGTGATCGCCGCTCGCACGATGCCCCGCAGATTCACGCCCCGGTGACGAAGGAAATGCTCGTCCTCGACCGCGATGACGGCTTCGCGCAGGTGGACGGATATGCTGGCGAGCGGAACGTACTCGCGGTTCTCCTCGCCGTGGATGCTGCCGAGGAGGCGCCCCTTCCGGTCGAGGATCTGGGTCGATTGATGGGGGCGCCAGTTCTCGAGGACGCCCACGTCGGGCAAGCGACTCAGCTGGACGAGCACAGCCGTGCCAGCACCCATCAGGGCGAAAGCGAGGGTGACCAGGGCAAGGACCCAGGTATCTCCCGGGCGCCACGTCGGTCGCCGCGGAGGTGCCTTCTTTTTCAGGACCTTCAACCTCGGGCTGGCAGCATGTCCGGCGCCCCGGATGCCGAGTGCCTCGGGGCGGCTTTGCGGACCGGACCGTGATTCGTCGCTCATCCGAGCAACTGACAGGCACCCCGGAGCAAAGCGTCCATGCGCTGGGAGGCCTTCCGGGCGACATCGACGACATCCCCGTGGGAGGTCTCGGCCTGCGCCTCGGCCGTCACCGCGATGTTGGTGATGCAGGAGATGCCGAGGAGCTCGAGGCCGAGTTGCCGGGCCATCTCGGCCTCGGGCACTGTCGACATGCCGACCGCGTGGGTGCCGATCCGCTGCAGCCAGAGGATCTCGGCCGGGGTCTCGTAGTTCGGGCCCAGCAGGCCGGCATACACGCCTTCCCGGAGAGGAAAGTCGACGTGTGCTCGGGCCCAGGTGGCGAGGCGATCGCTCCATGGCTGGCTGTACGGGCTAGCCTCCCGGCTGACCAGGGGGGCGGAGTGCCGGAAGCCACCGAGCAGGTTCACCTGATCCCGGATGATCATGAGATCGCCGGGAATCCAGTGGCCCACGAGACCCCCTGCGGCATTCGTGAGGATCACCTTCCGGATGCCGAGGCCATGGAACATGCGGATCAGACAGGTCCCGGCCTCGAGATCGTGGCCCTCGTACAGATGAAAGCGTCCACGGGCGATCGCCACCCGGGGACCACCCGGGATCGTCCCGACCGTCAGCGTGCCCTGGTGGCCGGCCACCGTCACTTCGGGCAGGCCCTGGATCTCGGAATAGGGCATCTCGACGACGTTCTCGAGGTCATGAAGCACGCTGATCCCGGACCCGAGCACGATCGCGATCTCGACGCCACGGAAGGCGTCGGGATCCCGAGGAACGGGCAAGGTGACGGTTGAAGCGGTCATCGGATGTCCTCCTTGGGCACCATCGGGAGCTCCGGGGGCAGGATGCTTTCCTCGAGCAGGCGCATGCAGCGACGTAGCCAGATCCGCTCGGACGAGAGAGGCCGCACCCAGACCGTGCTGGCACCCAGCCAGCGGCCGCCGAGCACGTCGGTGAACAGCTGGTCGCCGACGACCGCCACCTGAGCCGGAGCCAGGCCGAGCCGCTCGAGCGCCTGGCGAAAGCCCCGATCGAAGGGCTTACGGGCCCGGTAAACACCGGGAAGGCCGAGCGTCTCGGACAGCTCCTCCACCCGGCGACGGTTGCGGTTGTTCGACACGATGTGAAGCTCGAAGGTCTCGCCCGTCCTCGCGAGCCAGTCCCGGATCTCGTCCGGAGCCACCGAAGAGTCGGCCGGGACGAGGGTATCGTCCAGGTCCAGGAGCAGGCCCTTGACGCCCCTGCGTCGCAGGGATTCGAGGTCGATGTCGAGCACGGACCGTGCCTGGAGGGAAGGTTCGAACCAGGATCTCAGAGCAAACATGACTGGAGGCATCATACCACCCCGACTGCTGCTGGCATGCTCCATGCCCGTCAGCGCCCCCGGATCTGCCGGATGGCGGTGAGGTGGTCCCGGTACGTCCTGGTGAAGACGTGTCGGCCGCCGCCGCGGGCCACGAAGTAGAGGTCGTCGGTTTTCTCCGGTTTCAGGACGGCCAGGAAGGAGTCACGGCCGGGATTTCCGATCGGACCCGGGGGGAGTCCCGTGACCCGGTAGGTGTTGTACGGGCTGTCGATGGCGATATCGCGTGACCGGAGTCCTCGGGGGCCCTGATGCCAGCCCAGCGCATACTCGACCGTGGGATCGCTCCCGAGCCGCATGCGACGGTCCAGACGGTTGAAGAAGACGCCCGCGATGTGCGCGCGTTCCTCGGGGCGGGCCGCTTCCAGTTCCACGAGCGAGGCGAGGGTGAGGGCCTCATGGAGGGAGAGCCCGGGAGAAGGATGTTCCCGGAACGGTTCGAGCACCGCCTGCTCGAACCTCGTCAGCATCCGATCGATCAGTTGCCCGGGGTCGATCGCGCCTTCGGGCAGGAAGTAGGTGTCCGGGAAGCAGTATCCTTCGAGCGTTTCCGGGGGGCGTGGACGGCCCAGCCAGGGATGCCGCTCGACGTGCCGGCCGACCCGGAGGGACTCTTCCAGGAAGGCGCCGGGACGGGTCAGTCCCCGGGTTGCCAGGTGCGCATCGATGCGCTTCAAGGACCATCCTTCCGGGACCGTGACGCTGACGAGGCGGTCTTCTCCCCGGAGGAGGCGCTCCCAGGTGGCGATCGCCGCCAGCCGTCCCGTCGTGGCGTAGGTTCCGGAATCGGGGAGGCCGTCATGGCCCGTGAGCGACAGGGCCAGGTCGAGGGCTCTGGCCGAGCGAATCACCCCCGAGGCTTCGAGCCGCCGGAGGATCGCCGGGCGGTCCTGCTCCGGGGTGATGCGGAGGATGGTGGTGCGGGTACGCCCGGTGGCCATCAGGGGCCAGAGGCTCGCCATCAGGAGGCCGGCCGGCACGAGCAGGGCGATCGCGAGACGGCCGACAGAGCCGGCGCGGCGCTGTCGCGCCCGACCCGAGCGAGGTCGACCCGCGAGCAGGCGATCGACGAAGCGAACCAGGTCGTGGCTCCACCGGGCGAGCGGGGAGCCGGGCGGCTTCGTGGTCGGACCACCCACCTCAGTCGCCTCCGGGCACGAGACGTCCGTTGAAGTACTCGAGCGTCCGCTCGATCAGGTCCTGCCCGGGTTCATCGGCCTGACGGGACCGTTCCTCGCTGCCGTCCGTCCGGGAGGGGGGCGGGACGGGAAGCGAGGGACTCGGGTCGGGTGCGGGCTCCGCGATGATCTCCGCGGACGCGACCGGGGACGCGACGGTTTCGGACCGGGGATCGGTGTCCGGGGACGTCGGTCTCGGGGAACTAGCCGGTGTCGCGGGACCGAGGCCGACACCGGCGCGTCTAGGGTCCGATGCAGCCCCTCCCCCGGACTCGAGGGTGAGCGTGACCTCCACGCCTTCACCGAAGGCCTGGACGGCCGCCTTGACCAGGTGCGGTCGCCGCTGCTCGAACAGGTTGACGAGGGCCTTGACCGCAAGATGGAGCCGCTTGCCCTCCAGGCGGGCGCTGATCGCATGCTGCTGGGCGAGGCTGTGGGTCGTGACGTGAACGGACTGAAGGGACGCGATGAACCGCGGCAGGATGTCCTCGCCCCCACCGGGACCGGCGTCGGAGGCCTCCGGAAGCGGTCCGGCGGGCGGGGTGGGGGTGGGCGGTTGCGAGGGCTGTGCTGCCACGGGTGCGGGGGAGGGCGAACCCGCCAGGGGCGAAACCGGGGCGGGGCTGGCCGCCGGGCGCTCCGGGGCAGGGGCCGCCGGCACCGTCGGTCGGGGCGCCATGCCGGTCCGGGATGGAGGGACCGGGCCCTGAGCCAGCCGCTGCTCGATCGCCGTCACGCGCTGTTCGAGTTCGACGAGGCTCGCCACCCGGGGACGGTCCGACAGCCGGATCAGGGCCACCTCCAGCCAGAGCGAGTCCTGGTGTGACGTTCTCATCGACCGCTCCGTCTCCCGCAGGACCTCGATGGCCCAGAGGATCTCGGGGGCTTGCCAGTGTGCGAGGAGGGCGGGCAGCCCCAGGCGGAGCGGTTCGGACAGAACCTCGACGAGCGGGTCGCGGCTACCCGGTTCGGGCGAGGTCCAACCGCTCGCCCGGGCGACGAGCAGGTGGCGCAGCGATTCGATCAGCTCCCGGAGGACGAGCCCCGCCGGGAGCCCCTGGTCGAGGACGCCCTGAAGGCGTTCGAGGGTCGGGACGATCTCGCGCTTGCCCAGGTCCTCGAGCAGTCCGACCAGGACGTCCTGGGGCACCATGCCGAGCGATTCGAGGACTTCCCGGGTGGTGATGAGTTCGTCCCGGGAGAAGGCTCGAACCTGATCGAGGATGCTGAGGGCATCGCGCAGGCCGCCCGCCGCCTTCCGGGCGATCGCATGAAGCCCACCCGCTTCTACACCGAACCCTTCGAGGCGCGCCACCTCCTCGAGGCGGGCGATCAGGGCCTCGTTCGGGATGGGCCGAAAGTCGTAACGCTGGCACCGACTCGTGACCGTCGGCAGGACCTGATGGATGTCCGTCGTGGCCAGGATGAACACCAGATTGGGTGGCGGTTCCTCGAGGGTCTTCAGGAGGGCGTTGAATGCCTCCCGGGTCAGCATGTGGACCTCGTCGATGATGAAGACCTTGTACCGCCCGGCCGTGGGGGCGAATCTGACCCGTTCCCGCAGATCGCGTGCGTCGTCCACGCTCCGGTTCGAGGCGGCGTCGATCTCGATGACGTCGAGGTGATGGCCCTGCCGGATCGCGAGGCAGGATTCGCAACGACCACACGGGCTCGGGGTGGGCCCTTCCACGCAGTTGAGGCTCGTCGCCAGGATGCGAGCGCTGGAAGTTTTGCCCGTGCCCCGGGGGCCCGTGAACAGGTAGGCGTGCGAGATACGCCCCTCACGGAGCGCATGTTCCAGGGTCCGGCTGACCTGCGTCTGGCCGACCAGATCGGAGAAGGACCGGGGGCGATACTTGCGATACAGCGCTTCGTGGGCAGCCATGGCCCGATGATACCACGCGATCGTCCCCATCTTGAGGGCCGGCGTGCTGGCATCGTAAACTGGTGGGGATGGCCACCTCCTCGCTTCCGCGGGACCGGGTGGGCGCCTGGTTGCAAGCAGCCTTCGGAGCCCTACCTCTGGTATCCGTCCTGAGTGCCCTCGTGCTTCTGGTGCTGGGGGCCAGAGCCGCTTTCACGCGCCGACCCAAGTTGCTCCCGTTGCCCACCAAGAGCTTCACGCTGCTGGTGATCCTGGTCGCCTGCGCGGCCGTCGGCTCGGTGGCCCCCGCCGTCAGCTGGGCCGGTCCTTTGCTCTTCGCGGCCTATTTTCTGGTGGTCTGGGCGCTCGGGCGTTACATCGATCGGCCCGCGCGCCTCTGGGCGATCGTCGCGAACGTGTTCTGGGGAGCGGTGCTCTCCTCGGTCGTGGGGATCGGCATCGCGATGGCTCACCTCCACGTGGACACGCAGTTCATGGGGGTCCTGATCCGTCTGGGAACTCCGGATGACCGCGTGGCCTCGGTCTTCTACCATCCCAACATTTTTTCCGGGTACCTCTTGCTCGCGACCGGTCTCGGCCTGATGCTGCTCCTCCAGCGCCGTCACCTCGCGCGCGCGGCCGTCGGGGCAGGTCTCGCCGTCGTGCTGCTGGCCCAGCTGATGACCAGCTGCCGCTCCGGATGGATCGGTACGCTCGTGCTGGGGCTCCTCATCGGCGTCCTGCTCGACCGGCGCGCCCTCGCATGGATGACGCTGGGCGGTGGGATCGGCGTCTCGGCGTGCTGGTCGATGGTCCTACCGCGGCTGCAGACGCTGCTCGAGCCTCGCTTCGGCAGCAATCTCCATCGGCGCATGGTGTGGGAGAGTGCGTGTCAGATGATCGCCGCCAGGCCCTGGTTCGGGTGGGGGCCCGGATCCTGGTCCGTGGCATACCCGCGGTTCGAGAACCCCGAGATCGTCGAGGTCATGCCTCACGCCCACAATCTCTACCTGATGATCGGCGCCGAATACGGGCTGCTCGTGCTGGTGGCTCTGGTCGGCACCTTCGTGTCCCTGGTCGTGAAGGCCATCCTGGAAACGCGTCATGGAAGGTGGTCCCGACACGTGACCATCCTGGGCTGCACGATCGTCGGGTATCTCGTGCTTGGGGCCTTCGACTTCATCCTGACCGAGGGCCGGAACAGCATCCTGTTCTTCTCGATGATGGGCCTGCTGGTCGGAGTGCGTAGGATGGCTCGTGCCGAACGGCCCGGGACCGGGACCATCTGCTTCATCAGCAACGGACCGGGGGAGGACGAGGTGGCGGCATCGATCGCCCGTTCATGGCCCCGCAAGGGGTACCGCCTCCGCGCCTTTCCCCTGGATGGCTCAGGTCTGGCGTACCACCGCGCGGGGCTGCCCATGGTGGCCCCCATGCGCCCCGAGGCGGGTGGCGGCCTCACGCCGCACGGAACGGGTTTTTTTCGCTTCACCGGGGTCCCGGGCTCCCTCCTCCGCACATGGGAGCAGTTCCGGGCCCTCAGGAAGCTGCGTGCCTCGTTCGATCTGGCCGTCATCGTCGGCAACGCCCGGCCGTTGCTGCTGGCTCACCTGGCCGACATCCCGTTCGTGTTCGTGGGGCGAGCGGTGTCGGACCCGGATCGAACGGGACGCCCCACGATGTTCCACTGGCTGGATCGGCTGTTGCTCCGGCATCCGAGATGCCGGGCCGTGTATCCCCGCGACCCCGCGATGGTGTCGTCCGGGGATCCTGGACACTCCGGTCACATCGCGGCCGATGCGGCCTCTCTCGCCACCCCGATCGAAGATTAATTTCGTCTGAATTTCGCCTGAAGTCCGAGGTCGTGACAACATGTCACGATCTGACCCATGATGAGATCCCGGAGTCCCATCGCGCCAGCATCCCCGAGGACAGGTCGTCGTGTTGCCGCATCTCGTCACGCACGCCAGAAAACGCATGGCCCAGCGCGGGATCGGCATGGAGGCGCTGGCCCTGGTCCTCCGCCATGGCCGGCGCGTGCACGCTGCCGGGGCCTGGTTCGTGTTCCTGGGGTACAGGGACGTGCCCAGGCGCCTCCAGAAGGAACTCGAGGCCCTGGTCGGGACGACGGTCGTGCTCGACCCCACGGGCCAGCTCGTCCTGACCTGCTATCGCAACCGGGATGCTGCTCGTCTCATCCGCCGCAAGCAGAGCTGAACCGACCTTCAATCGGTGAAGAGCTGGGTGAAGATCCACCCGCCTGCAGGGCGCGCGCTCACCCCGATACCCGTCCGGCGTTGCCGGGCATCGAGGAGATTGGCCCGGTGACCGCTCGATCCCATCCAGTTTTCCATGGCTCGCCGTGCGGCTGTCCGGGCCGGCTCGCCATTCCATGCGATGTTCTCGGCAGCGTACTGGAAAGGGAGCCCCAGCTTCTGGAGGAGCTGGAAGGGGCCCATCCCGTCAGGATCCACGTGCGAAAAATAGTCTTGGGCAACCATGTCTTCACTCCGGTACCGTGCCGCCCGTGTCAGGGGCGAGTCGTTCGTGAGGGCCATCAGTCCTCGCGATTCGCGCTCACGGTTGACCAGGACCAGGACGTCCCGGGCGATCGCTTCGGCGGGCTCCCCTGGCGATGAGGTGGGGAGCGGCGAGGGGCTGGCACCTGCTGGCGAGACCGTCTCGACCGGTGGGCCGACCGGCTGCAAGATGGCCGGAATTCCGCCGCGGGTCAGGCATCCCGCGCACAGGAGTCCCCCGGTCCAGGTCATGACGCGTCGCATCATCGATTTCCTCCCCCCAGCAGCCTGGCCAGATGCGGTTGAGCGAGCAAGTTCAGCGCATCAAGCGGGTATGAAGGATGGGGGCGATGGAGCTCCGGGAGGTCGCATGAACGTCGATGGCAACCGGGGTCCGGTGTCTTCGAAAAGTCCGGGTAAGGGCGCTGCGCCCACCCAGGACGATGCTCCTGGAGATCCGTCGCTCGACAAGGTGACCGACGGTCTCGGGATCCAGGGCGTGGCCCAGGACGGGACCCGGGCGACAGCGCTTGCCGCGCGCAAGGGCAGCACGGTCGAGCGAGTCGCACGCCATGCAAACGAGGTGCTGATGGGCGATCGCCTGGCCCTGGGGCCGGCGATGCGACAGGTGGGTCGGACGGTGGCACAGACCACACCGGACGTTCAGCGGGTAGCCGCACCTGCCCTCGGTGCGGTGCGGGGACTCTCCCGGGTGGGAGCGGCCATCGGACGGCTCGGTCCGGTCATCAGCATCCCCTTTGCAGGGTACGACGTCTACAAGGCCGTCAGCGAGCCCGATCCGTCCAGGCGTCCGGCTGCCGCCGCCAATGCCTCTCTGACCGTGCTCGGGACGGCGCTCGGTGCGGGAGCCGTGGTCGTGGGGTCCGTTCCCCTGGCGGTGGGCATGCTCGCCACCTCGATGGCGGTCGGGGCCTTCCAGCTCGTCGATGCCTACACCAACGAGGGAAAAGCGACGGAGCAGCTCGGTAACACGGTTGCCCGCTGGCTCTCACCCGGAGAGGCTTGATCAGTTCGCGGGAGCGGTCGGCTGACCGGGTAACAGCCCCATGGCCACCTCGAGGGCGGCCTGCTGTTTCAACTGCTCCGAGCGCGCATCGATCTCGCGCAGCGAGGCATCCAGAGTGGCTTGCTCCCGCAGGTTGACCATGAAGAGCGTCCCCTCGCCGATCCGGAAGCGCTCCCTTTCAGCCGTCTCCAGCCGTGCGGCCAGCTCACGTTCCTGTCCCGAGAGGTCGGCACGCTGCCGGGCCAGATTCAAGGCATTCCAGGTATCCCGTACATCCGCACGAACCCGGTCACGGATGAACCTTTGCTGGGCTTCCAGGCGGGCCAGCTGAGCTTCCGAGCTTCCCAGGCGCCCCACCAGCGTGCGGGTTTGAAGGGGCCACTCGAGACCGATCCCGGCCTCTAGCTCGGCCGGGGTCCTCCTGTCGCTACCTGCACCGAGGTCCTGGGACCCCGTGAGGGACAGATCCAGGCCAGGCAACGTCTGATTGCGGTTGAGGTCGACCTCGATCCGTGCCATCCGGACCTGAGCTTCGATCCGGGCGACCTCGGGTCGGGTCACCAGGGCCACGTCTCGTGCACGGTTCTCGTCCGGCGCCGGTGGCCTTGCCTCCGGCAAGCCGGCCGGCAATCGATCCGACCCGACGTCGACCGGTGCACCTGCACCGTCCCGGACGTACAGTCCGAGCTCGATGCCGCTCTGGACGAGTGACCGTTCCGCTGCGAAGACCTGCGCGCGACGCTGCAACACGGCTCGCTGGTTCTCGAGCACCTCGAGGGCCGGGAGCTGCCCGATGCGCCGGGCGACCTCGAGGTCAGTCGTCCGGCGTTCCGCGACCTCCAGGACCTGCCGGGTTTGACGGAGACGCAAGCCGGCAGCCACCCAGTCCCAGTATCGCGAGCTCGCGGTGCGCGCCGTCTCGAGATGCTGCTGACGGAAGGTGGCGTCGGCGACGAGCAGCCCCTGCTCGGCCCGCAACAGCGTCGCCCTGCGCCTGTCGATGGGGCCGTTCCGTAGCAGGGGCAGGGAGACACCAGCCCGCACCTCGCCGCCCTGGTTGGTCTCGAGCTTGCCATCATAGCCGGCAAACTCACCGAGGCCGAGACGGTAACCCCCGAACCAGGTCAAGCCCCCGACGGCGATCGCCTGCTCGACCTGCGCATCCAGCCGCGTCTGGGGGTAGGCGCTCGAGGCCGTCCTTGCCAGCCGCGAGCGCAGGGTGGCATCGAAGCCTCCCTCGGCCTGGAGACGGTCCTGGATCGCGGCCTGACGCTCCTGTTCGGCTGCGAGCAGCGGCGGATAGGCCCCCTGGAGGCCACCGACGACGTCTCCGAGGGTGAGGGATGGGGGACCGGACGTGGCCCGCGCCGGTCCGGACAGGGAACCGAAGCACCCGGCTGCCGTCAGCAACGCGACCAAGCACCGGACTCGAGTCGGCCGTCTCATTTCTTGAGCCTCTTGCTCGGAGGATCCAGCTTGGGATCCTCGTCGCCCTTGTAGCTCGCATTCGGATTGATGACGGGCGGGAAGCCGTTGAACTGGCGCCAGAGTTCATAACCCAGCGGCACCTGGTTCAGCAGGACCCAGCCGTTGGCCCGCACGCCGGGACGCAGGTACCGGGCGTCGGGCCAGTCATCCGGCTTCTCGGGCTGGACCACGATCCGGAACTGTCCGTAGCCATCATCCGACGGATCGATGAAGGAGACCTTGCCCGGAAAGGTGCCCACGGCGACGGAGGGCCAGCCGATGAACTGGATGGCGGGCCACCCTTCGAACTGGAGACGGACGACGCGACCCGGGGCCACGAGCGGCACGTCATTTCCCTTGATGGTCAGTTCGACGGCTGGCGCCCCGCTGGAGGGCACGAGCTGGGCCAGGGCTTCCCCGGCCCGGACGTAGCTTCCTTCCTGGTTGGCGATGATACGCTGCACCATCCCGTCGCGGGGTGAGCGGACGATCTGGGTCTGCTGGCGGGCGAGCCGGGTGTCGAGCCGGACGATCTCCGCCTGGGCTGCCGCTGCTTCGGCCTCGGCACTGGCCCGACTGGCACGCGCATCCTGCAGGGCCGCTCGCGCATCGGTGCCCACCTTGCGACGATCGGCACGGGCCGCCGCTTCTTCGCTCCTGGCAGCCGTGAGCAGGGCCTGCATCCGACCCTGTTCGGTCTCGGCCCGGGTGAGGTCCAGCCGGGCCAGATCGACCTGGCGGACGGAGGCCAGCCCCTTGGCCTCGAGGGCAAGCTGACGCTCCAGGTTGAGACGGGTGGGTGGCACTGCCGCCACTGCTGCCCTCAGGCCTTGCTCCGCCGCTCGAACCCGATCGACCGACAGCCGGACCCGGGCCTCCGCGGCATCTTCCGCACCCAGGAGCGAGCCCTCGAGCGCAAGGATCCGTCCGTCGAAGGCGGCGGCCCTTTGACGGGCGGATTCCAGGCGCGTCACCAGGACCTTGCGCTCGGCATTCATGCGGTCCACGAAGTCGGGATCGTTGTCCATCAGCTGGATCAGGACGTCGCCCTGCCGGACCTGGTCACCTTCGCGGACGACCCAGCGCGAGATCCGCCCATCGATGGGGGCTTCGATCATCTGTTGGCGGTCCGGAGCGTTCCAGGCGATCACGCGACCCTTGCCCCCCGCGGCCTGCTGCCAGGGAATCAGGGCCAGCGCCAGGGATGACGTGAGCAGCAAGGCGACGAGCACGGAGGCCATCACCTTCGAGCCCGCCGGGGGACGGACGGCTTCGATGGACGCGTAGGCGGTCTCGGTAGCCAGCCAGGACTCACCGGGGAGAGACGTCACGGGGGGGAGGTCGGTCATGCGGTTCACCAGGAGCCTCCCGCCGGGGCAGAAACGGTGATGGGCGACAGGGTGCTCCCCCGGCCTGGCGATCGTGGCGCGAGCTTGAAGGTATGCTGGCACCGGGCCGCGATCTCGGGATTCTGCGTCAACACGACCAGGGTCCAGGGAGCCCCAGCCTCCACGAAGGCCGAGACGATCGCCTCGCGCCGGTCGAGGTCCAGTCCATCGAGGGCCTCGTCGACGACGAGCAGACGGGGGCGGGCCGCGAGGGCTCGCGCCAGCACGAGTCGAGCAGCCTCTCGAGGAGAGAGGGGATACCCGCCCGTGGACAGTTCCGTGTCGAGGCCCGAGGGCAGCGCCCGTACCTCGTCCCACAGACCCACCGTGTCGAGGACGTGGCGTGCCTCGGAAGGCGTGACGTCTTCGCGCCAGAGTCGAAGATTGTCCATGACGGTGCCTGCGACCACCTCTTCCGGGCGTACGAGGGCCACCTGCCGGTGGAGGCTGACGTGTTCGACATCGCGAAGGTCGTGGTCGTCGATCTCCACGTGGCCCCGGTCAGGTTCGCGCAGACCGACAAGCAGGTCCGCGAGCAGGCTCTTGCCGCCTCCGTTGATCCCCAGGATGGCCGTCCGCGATCCGGGGGGCAGGTCGAGCTCGATGCCCTCGATCGCCCCGGGATGATCGGGGAAGCCGGCCACCAGGTCGATGACCTTCAGCCCGGCAGGACCGGGGGTCCGCGGCAGCGGAAAGCCCCCGCTCTGGACGGCCGGGAGCTCGACCAGGGCGCCCAGCTTGTCCACGGCCGCGAGCAGATCGTAATACGTCTCGAGGTGCTTCACCAGCTTGACCAGGGCCGCGACGACCGAGGTGACGACGAACTCCGATGCGATGAGCTGGCCGAGGCTGAGCTGACGCTGCACGACCAGCCAGCCTCCTACCCCCAGCAGGGCCGAAGAGGCCATCGCCTGGAGGGCGAGGAAAGCGATCAGCTGGCGGAACACGACCCGGTGGTGGGCTCGGCGCCTCTCGACGTACTCGAGCGCCAGCACGTCCGCCTGGGCGAGCGCGCGTCTTGCCGC
The DNA here is from genome assembly GCA_035285805.1 of bacterium. GTDB lineage: Bacteria > Cyanobacteriota > Sericytochromatia > S15B-MN24 > UBA4093 > JAYKJE01. The sequence continues at coordinate 34,380 of JAYKJE010000006.1, forward strand.
GTCCCCGAAGCGGAAGGTCACGGGATGGCGAGCCAGCTCTTCGAGCCAGGCAGCCATCGCATATTTCGACTTGGATTCACCCAGGGCAGTCGAGATGGCGTGCCGACCCAGGACGAACAGCACGAAGGCGATCGCCACGACCAGGACCAGATCCAGCTGGAACAGGACCGGGTGGTAGACGGCCATCAGGAACAGGCCGAGACCGACCTGCAGCACGAGGCCAAGGCCGTCGAGCAGCAACGTGCCCGAGGCCTTCTGCAAGATGAACACGCTGAAGAACCGGTTCACGAGTTCCGGTCCGTGTTCCCCGTCGAAGGCATCGAGGCGGATACCCGGGATTCTCCGCGCGAGGTCCATCGAAACCCGGACGAACCAGCGCTGTTGCATCGATTCGACGACCAGGTTCTGGAGCGCCTGGAGAACTCCCCCGAACCCCAGCGCGAGAAAGAGCACGACGGCCATCCAGACCATGGGCTGGAGGAGGTTCTCGAAGGCGATCGTGTTGACGATGGACTGGACCGCCAGCGGGATGCCCAGGGACAGGAGGCCCCCGACGGCGGCGTAGATGACGATGACCCCGATCTGGTCGTGCTCGGGCTTCATGAGCAGACGCAGGCGCTCGATCGGAGTCAGGCCGGGCCGGGCGATCGCCTCGAGGGATCCGAGGTAAGCTCCGGTTTCGGGGTCAGGCATGGGACCAGTCCTCTCGCGCACGGGTGACGGCATCTCGAAGGGCATCGCTTTCCGAGGCATGCGACAGGATGAAGGATAAACCGGTGGTGAGCCAGTTCGCCAGTTCCGGATGTCGTAACCGGTACCGGACGTGCCTCCCTTCCCGGCGCACGGCGACGATGCGCTGGGTCCTGAGAAGGGCGAGATGCTGGGACATGCGCGCCTGTGGCAAATCCAGGCGCTGGCAGAGGCTGGAAACGTCCTGCTCGTTCTGGCCCAGTTCCTCGACGATGCGGAGGCGGTCCGGGTGAGCCAGCGTTCCCAGCCAGCTACCGAATTCCCGGGCTGCCAGTGAGCGATGGGGCAAGGGGGCCTCCCGTCTGTTCACGAACATCCATACATATAGATATTCGAATTTTCCGGATCCGGGAAGAGGATTCCCGCCGGATCACGCGAAATCCTTTCAGAACGTGACGCATGGTCATCGATCCGGGTAGAAGCCAGTCAGGAGAAGGTTTCTGTGGGGTCAGGAGGGGCTTTCGTGAGTGATGTCAAAGTGCCTGGACAGGCAAGCCCTGTCGCACGGACCGTGACGGCCTCTCGTCGTCCCGTGCAGGACATGGCCCGGGTGTCCCGGGTGGTGATCAAGGCCGGTCAACAGGCCTCGGAAGCTCAAGTCTCGATGGGCGCGAAGGGAGCGCTGATCGGGGCTCCCTTCGTCGCCTGGGATATCTACCAGGCAGCTGCGGAACGCGATGCGACCCGGAAGATCGGCAAGACCACGCATGCGGCGCTCAGCGTGACGGGAACGGCCCTCGGGGTGGGAGCCGCGATCGTCGGTTCAGGTCCGGCAGCTGCGGTCCTGATCGCAGGATCCGTGGCCGTCGGGGGGTTCCAGATGGTCGACCAGTGGGCCAACAAGGGCCGTGCGACCCAGGCGATCGGCACGGCCGTCGTGAACCAGTGGAATCAGGCGCACCCGGAGCGGGTTGCGCCCTGACGCCTCAGACGTTGAACCGGAAGTGCATGACATCGCCATCGGCGACGGTGTACGCCTTGCCTTCCAGGCGCATCAGCCCCTTCTCGCGCGCGGCCGCTTCGGAACCGGCTCCGACCAGATCGCCGTAGGCCGTCACTTCTGCCCGGATGAAGCCACGTTCGAAGTCGCTGTGGATCACGCCTGCGGCCTGGGGGGCGAGCATCCCGCGGGTGATCGTCCAGGCGCGCACTTCCTTGACGCCCGCCGTGAAGTACGTGATGAGGTCGAGAAGCCGGTAGGTCGAGCGGATGAGCTTGCTCAGGCCCGATTCACCGACACCGAGACCCTCGAGGTATTCGATCGCTTCGGCCGCATCGAGCTGCGAGAGCTCGGCCTCGATCTGGGCCGAGATCGCCACGCATTCGGCCCGCTCCCCCGCCGCGAAGGCCGCCACCCGCTGGACGAGCGGATGGGAATCTGCCGTGGCGAGGTCGCCCTCGGCCACGTTGGCCGCATAGATGACCGGTTTCATGGTCAGCAGCGGGACCTGGCGCATGACCACCTGCTGTTCGGGGGAGAGTTCGACCGAGCGAGCCCACTTGCCTGCGTCGAGCGCTTCCCGGATGGGGTCCAGTACGTCGACCAGGGCCGCCGCTTCTTTGTTGCCCGTCTTGGCCGGTTTCCGGTTGCGCTCGAGCACCTTCTCGACCGTCCCGAGATCGGCAAGGGCCAGTTCGAGGTTGATGGTCTCGATGTCACGGATGGGGTCGACACCGCCATCGACATGGGTGATATTGCCATCTTCGAAGCAGCGGACGACCTGGACGATCGCGTCCACTTCCCGGATGTGTGCCAGGAACTGGTTGCCGAGGCCCTCACCCTTGCTGGCCCCGCGGACCAACCCCGCGATGTCGACGAACTCGATGGCCGTCGGGATGACGACGTTCGTCTTGACGATGCCCTGGAGGACCGCCAGGCGCTCGTCCGGGACCGTGACGACCCCGACGTTCGGATCGATGGTGCAGAACGGGTAATTGGCCGCCATGGCCCCCGCTCGCGTCAGGGCGTTGAAGAGGGTGGATTTTCCGACGTTGGGCAACCCCACGATGCCGGCGCGAAGCATGTTGACCGTTCCTCCCGGTGAGCAGTGACGAACGGTCATGATACCACCCGGCGCGCGGCCAGGCTCCTTCAGTCGTGGACCTCGTCCTCCTGGGCGCAGGTCCGGCACGTCATGGCCCACGGAACCTTTTCCAGCCGCGCGTTCGCGATGGTCGTCTGGCATAGCTTGCACCGGTCGAACAAGCCCAGCGCCAGGCGTTCCTCCGCCTCGCGAAGGGCCTCGAGTCGCAAGCGGAGACGGCGATGGTGTGTCAGGGCCAGCATCGAGGTGGTCAGGTCCGTTGCCGCATCGGCCGGCTCGCGATCCGAGGCTCCCGCGACGGCTTCCACGAGGTCGGGAGAGGCTGCGCGAGTCTCGGTGTCCACGTATCCGAGGACCCGCTCCACCCGGCGTCGTTCCATCGCGAGCAACTGTCGAGCGATCGCAGCGTCCACGGACGACTCTCCTTCCTCTACCCTCGCGAGCAGCATGCCCCTCGAGACGGGGGTTGCCCTCGACGGCCAGGGAGAAAGTGGTCGTCAGCAGTTATCCGGGTCTGCCGGCCGGATGTGTTCGAGGTGGGCGCGCAAACTGGATTTGACGGCTTCGACGTACTTGCGTCGCAGGGTGTGCTGTTCCTCGGCCTCTTCGGGGGTCAAACCCTCGGATTTCTTCTTTCGGGCCAGCTCGTTGATGCGGGCGACCTCGTGGTCCTGGATCATGGCAGGGCCTCCCCATGGTTGTTTCGGAACTTGGCCAGAACTTTACCCTAACACAAGAAACTGCCGACGAGATGGCCCGAAAACTGCTTCAAGGCAAGGATACGGACCGTTTGTGAGGAAGGTTGGTGCCACCATGCACGGCTACTGGGTCACCGTCTCGGTCGATGACCATGCCCTGATGAGCCATTGCTACGAGGCGGTCTGCCAGGAAGCTGCCGTGGCGCGGATGATCACGTATCTGGAACTCGAGTTCGATCTTCCCCGGCACTCCCCGGTCCAGATCCGCCATCACGACTGAAGGTCGTCAGAGTTGCAGGATGGCGGTGGGAGAGGCCACGACGCCCACGGCCATCGCCAGCAAGAACAACACTTGCATGGCCATGAAGAAACCGCCTCGTCGCCCGACGGGAACCCGGATGGCCAGCACTTGCAGGGCGATCATCCAGACGGTGAGCAGGGCGATGGCGAGCAGGGAGGCAGGAGACTGCTTCCCTGCACCCACGATCGCTGCTCCGACCAGGCTCGTGTCCACCATGACTGCAGCCACCAGCGCACCGACCTCCGGACCGAACACGGCACCCAGGGTCTTGAGACCCGCCAGTCGGTCATGGGCGGACTGATCGAGCGTGAGCCCGAGATGCAGGCCCACGGCGCCGAATGCGAAAACCGTTGCCAGCAGCCAGGCTTCGACAGGACTCGTTCCCATCAGGGCGCTTCCCAGCATCCAGGGTAGCAAGACCAGGTTGAGACTGCCGAACAGCCCGTTCCACCAGGCCTCACGGCGGAGGCGCAGGGGGGGGGCACTGAGTGTCAGGGCAATCCCGATGCTGATGGTGCTCGCCCAGAAGGCAAAATCGCCCAGCAAGTGTCCGACCACGGCGGCCACGATGGACAGCGAGCCCATGGCCGTTATCCAGAGATCTCGCTCTCCCTGGGGCAGTTCAGCCGTGCTCGCATGGTCGAAGAATCTCGCCACGAGACTCGATGCGGCGTTGACCAGTGGTCCCATCAGCAACGCGCCCAGGGCAACCCTGAACCAGACTTCGAGGCTGGCTCCGTCATGCGGGACGGCCATTGCACCGGCGACGACGGCCATCGTGGGAACAGGCCAGTGCGTCATCTCCAGCGCGGTCAAGAATCGTGGGCCGGGCATCGCGCGCGGGATGGGCGGCAGGACGGATCTGGCCCTGCTCCGGAGTTCGACGCGATCAAGAACGGGAAAAGCACGCAACTGCATTTCGCACCCCTCCATCCAGTTACCACCCGGTCCCGATGCCGGACCTTCACCCGGAAACTGTAGCCCATAATTAAGGTGAAGTAAACTAAATTAATCCAACCTTAACCTCTCCTGCCGTGAGACGCTCTGCATTTGTCCCCGTGCCAGGCCTGCGGTACCATGACTGGCGTTTTCTGGCCGTTTCGTCCTGTCCACGTAGAAAAGGATCCCCCGGGCTCATGTGTGGAATCGTCGGTTACCTCGGTGAACAGCCTGCTGCAGAGATCCTGATAGAGGGGCTTCGCAAGCTCGAATATCGGGGCTATGACTCGGCTGGCATCGCGGTCGCGCACGGGGGACAGATCCAGCTCCGTCGCGAGGTCGGCAAGCTCCGCAACCTCGAGAATCAGCTGCGGGAACAGCCCGTGACGGGGCAGCAGGGTATCGGGCATACCCGCTGGGCCACCCACGGACGCCCCACGACCTACAATGCCCACCCCCACGTCGATGGTTCGGGCAAGATCGTGGTGGTTCACAACGGGATCATCGAAAACTACCTGGAACTCAAGAACGAACTCGTCGAGGCCGGTCACGTCTTCCAGTCCGATACCGACACCGAGGTCATCGCCCATCTCGTGCAGTCCTATCACGAGGGCGATCTTCTGAAGGCCGTGCATGCGGCTTCGCGTCGCCTGCTCGGGACCTATGCCTGCGCGGTACTCCACCAGGACGAGCCGGAGCGGATCATTGCCATCAAGCACGGGGCTCCCTTGCTGGCCGGCCTCGGTGATGGCGAGAACTTCGTCGCCTCGGATGCCGCGGCCATCATCAACCACACACGCCGCATCATCTATCTCGAGGACGGAGAGATCGCGGTGGTCACCCGGGAGTCGGTCGAGGTGCTCGATGGCGATCTCCGCCCCCGAAACAAGGAGGTGACGCGTATCGACTGGAACCTCGTGGCTGCCGAGAAGGCCGGCTACGAGCACTTCATGCTCAAAGAGATCCACGAGCAGCCCGCCACGCTCACGCAGACCCTCGGTGGACGCTTCGATGATCGCGAGGGCAGGCTTTACCTGGACGAGATCGGATTTTCGGACGACCTGTTCCGCTCGTTCGATCGGGCCGTGGTCGTCGCCTGCGGGACCGCCCTCTATGCGGGCATGGTCGGCAAGTACCTGATCGAGCAGTACGCCCGCATCCCGGTCGAGACCGACTATGCGTCCGAGTTCCGGTACCGGCAGCCGGTTCTCGACGAGCGCACGCTCGTCATCTTCATGTCGCAGTCCGGGGAGACGGCCGACACGCTGGCCGCCCTGCGCGAAGCGAAGCGCCGGGGGGCGAAGACTCTCGGGATCATCAACGTGAAGGGTTCGTCCATCGCGCGTGAGGTCGATGGCAACCTGTTCATCCATGCCGGTCCGGAGATCGGTGTCGCGTCGACGAAGGCTTACTCGGCCATGGTGGCGGCCCTCACGTTGCTGTCCTTGCACATGGGACAGGTGCGGGGCAAGCTCAATCCCGTCGAGGTCGGTGCCGCGCTCAAGGAGCTCAAGCAGATCCCGGCCATCATCGGGCACATGCTGGAGTCGACCGCGGCCGTGAAGGACGTCGCCCACTCCTTCATGAATGCGCGTGATTTCCTGTACCTGGGCCGGGGTGTCAATTTCCCGACCGCGCTCGAGGGAGCGCTCAAGCTCAAGGAGATCAGCTACATCCATGCCGAGGCGTATGCCTCGGGCGAGATGAAGCACGGGCCGATCGCCCTCATCGACGAGCACATGCCGACGGTGGCGATCGCCACCCAGGGTTCGACCTATGACAAGGTCGTGAGCAACCTCCAGGAGGTCAAGGCCCGAAATGGCGTCGTCATCGCGATCGCCACCGAGGGGGACACCTCCATCTCGGCGCATGCGGATCGCGTGCTGTTCGTGCCGGCCGTCAGCGAGGCGCTCTCGCCCCTCGTCAACGTCGTGCCTCTCCAGTTGCTCGCATACCACATCGCCCGCTTGCGTGGCTGCGATGTCGACCAGCCGCGCAACCTCGCGAAGTCCGTGACGGTGGAGTGAGGCCTTGAGCGGCTTGCATCCGGTTCCGGGAACCCTCAGGCCGCGTCGTCTCCGGACCTCGGAGGCGATGCGTCGGCTGGTGCGCGAGCACCACCTGCGCCCGGAAGACCTCGTCTGGCCTCTCTTCGTCGTGCCGGGACACGGAGTGCGACGCGAGATCGGTTCGATGCCCGGAGTGTTCCAGACCTCCCTCGACGAGGTGGTACTGGACGCCCGGCGCGCCCGGGAGGCTGGCCTGGGCGGTATCATTCTCTTCGGCATTCCGCCCGGGAAGGACGCGGTCGGTTCGGGAGCGGATGATCCGGACGGGGTCGTCCAGGAGGCCGTCCGGGCCATCAAGGCCGAGGTTCCTGACCTGCTCGTGATGACCGACGTGTGTCTGTGCGAGTACACGGACCATGGTCACTGCGGCATCCTCGACGGGGAGGCCGTGGACAACGATCCCACGATCGATCGGCTGGTGGCGTCCGCGCTGAGCCACGCGCGAGCCGGGGCGGATGTCATCGCTCCGAGTGACATGATGGACGGTCGCGTGGGCGCCATCCGTCGCGTACTCGATGCAGAGGGCTTCTCCCACGTCGCGCTTCTGGCCTACTCGGTCAAGTATGCTTCGGGCTTCTACGGTCCGTTCCGGGATGCGGCCGAGTCGGCCCCGCAGTTCGGCGATCGCCGGGCTTACCAGATGGACCCGTCCAATGCGCGCGAGGCCCTCACGGAACTGGCCCTCGATCTCGACGAAGGCGCTGACATGGTCATGGTGAAGCCCGCCATGGCCTACATGGACATCATCTGGCGCGTGCGTCAGACCACGGACCGTCCGGTGGCGTGCTACAACGTCTCGGGAGAGTACGCGATGGTCAAGGCCGCCGCGCGCAACGGCTGGATCGACGAAGCACGCGTGGTGATGGAACTGCTCACGGGACTCAAGCGTGCCGGCGCGGATTTCATCCTCACGTATCACGCGATGGATGCGGCCGCCTGGCTGTCTCGACAGCCCTGAACCCCAGAAGTGACGACGACGGGTCCCTCGATGGGCCCGTCGTTCACCATTCCATCAGTCTCGCCCAGAGGTCGGACGCCAGTTCGACCAGTTTCGGGGCCCTCGGCACCGTTTTGAGCGTCATCCCGGCTTCTTCCGGGCGCCTGTCTCCCTTGCGGTTGTTGCAGGTCTGGCATGCCGCCACGAGGTTTTCCCAGGTGTCTTCACCCCCTCGAGATCGCGGATGCACATGGTCGATGGTGAGTTCGCCACGCTTGCCGCAGTACTGACAGGCGTGGCGGTCGCGCTTGAAGACCGCCTGTCGCGCGGGACGGATGGTCTCGTGGAAGCGCTGGGCGACGACCTTGACGAGGAGCCGGATGGCCATGGGGACCTTGAGAGTGACCGAGGGGGAGCGAACGACCGAATCGGAATCTTTCACCGAGACGGCCTTGCCGAGGTAGAGCAGGGTGATGGCCTTCTCGACTCCGCATGTGTAGAGGGGCTGATACGTCGTGCTGAGGACCAGGACTTGCATCTGCGCGGTACCTCCTTGCGAACTTTATTCCCGCAAGTGGCTGCGCTTACACATCATTTATCGGCAGGCAAGCCCGTGTTAACGACGCGAAACCGCGTCAGACGCCGCGATCCCGCGTCCGAAACCAGCAAATGCCCATCCGGGAGCACGCAAACCGAGCTGGCATCCTGAAAATAGCCCGTCTGCGTGCTGAAAACGGGGTTTCCGGCGCGATCGACGATGCAGAGGGCGTCCCGGAAGAGGCAGATGACGAATCCCGCCTCTTCATCGAGTGTCAGGCCCCGCCATTCGCCAGACAGGGACACCCGGAAATCCCGGACCTGTCCGCCGGGCTCGAGTCCGAGCACCCGGCTTCCGGATAACCCGAGCCACAGCGAGCCGTCCTGACCTCCGCCGATCGCCCGGGTGTCCAGGACGTAGCTGGGCGAGGCCGAATCGGGTTCGAGGCGATCGCGCCGGAAGGGCACGACCCTGCCCTCACGGGCGACCCACAGGGTCGAGGGAGTGAGAGCCAACGCCTGGACCCGATCCGCGAAAGGCTTGCCCAGGCGCAGCGGGGCGCGCGATTCGCGCATCCAGGCGACCAGGGCCCCTCCGGGGGCTGCGACCACGAGGTCCGCATCGGACGCGACGGGGCCCTGTCCTCGAAGGGTGGACTGCGCGGTCGGATCCGGGACGTAGCGAGAGCCGACCTCGGCGAAGCGGCCCTCCTGCAGGAGGTCGACTTCCTGGATCTGGCCGCCCTGCGCGACCTGCCAGAGCACGCGCGACGGGATCGTGTCCGCACCGGGTGCGAGCGTTCCCGAGAAGGCCAGCCCTCCCGGCAGCCAGTTTCCGGGAGGCGCCAGCGGCTCGGCCACCCACGTGACCTGAGTCGAGGGGGTGGATGGTTCGGAGGGAGACTGCGGCTCCGGACTGGCTGAACCCGTGGCACCCGGTGACGGCACCTCGCTCGGCCAGGCCCATGGATCGTCCAGCCCATCGTCGTCACCCGGGAGATCGGTGACGGGCCGGTCTTCGTAGGTCGTGGGCATCGAACCGCAGGCCACCGGTCCTCCGACCAGAGCGGCGAGGGCGATCATGCCACCGACGACCCGTCGGAAACGTTTTCCGGTCTCGGACACTCCACGCATGGAAGATCCATCGTTAAGATCCGGGAAAACTTGCCTGAAGATCTGGCCTCACGAAGTGGTCGCTGCGAGTCTGGCAGAGCCCGAGCACGTGCGCCTGTCCCCACCATGCGGCAATCCGAACACCCCGCTGGAACCAGCGTTCGGCTTCCCGGTCGCGTCCGAGGGCACGCGCCAGGCGAGCCCGGTACCAGCACCACGTCGCCCGGCGCGTGGGCCATCGGGAGAGACATCGGTCCAGCTCGTCCAGAGCTGACCTTGCATCCTTTTCGTGACGTTCCCGGTCCCGGCCGACCAGCCCGATTGACACCTCGGCCAGGGCCATGTAGGTGATACTCTCGTACCGGCCGTTCGGGGCTCCCTGGCAGGCGGCCAGGACCTGCCGGAACAGCGCGTGGGCCTCCTGGGGTTTTCCTTCGAGCCACGAGCAGCGCATGACCTGCGCATCGAGGTCGATCCGGGTGTCCGGGTCCTGAGATCGGGCACACAGGGATTCGCAGTGGGGCATCAGCTCCCTGGCACGGGCGAGATCCCCCCGTTCGAGGGCGAGATGGGTCAGCAGGATGCTCGCCTCGAACGGGGTCTGGATGTCGTCGACCTCGACTGACCGGTCGAAGGCCTCCTCGAGGGCCTTCGTGGCGAGTTCGATCCGCCCTGCTCTCCATCCGGTCAGTCCGATCCCTAGCGCCGCACGCGCCGCCACCCGGGGGAGACGGATGCGGTCGGCTTCCTCGCGAGCCCGATCAAATTGCTCCAGGGCCAGGTCATGGCGATCACGGTTGCCATGGACATGACCGATCCAGAAGCGGGCCTCGCATGTGTCCACCGAATCGGGCTGTCCGTCCAGTTCCAGCAAGGCCCAGCGCACGTATCCGTCACCGATCGCGTGCATCCGCATCCGGTGCAACAGCAGGGCAAAACCGGCATGCGCCCTGCTGCGATCCGGGAGTCGTCCGTGGACCTCGCTTCTCCGCACGCCGCGCGCCGCGGCCAGGAGGCCCGCCAGATCATCTCCCTGGTGAAAGTAGCCTTCCCCTATGCTGCGCAGGGCCTCGTTCTGGAGGTCATCCACGGCACCCGGTTCGGTGGGGCGCCAGGGGAGCATCCGTCGAAGGCTGGAAATCGCGAGGCGGAGGGTTTCCCCCGCCAGCGCTCCGCAGCGGTGCAGGCGCGCGGCCGGAAACGGTCTGTCCAGGATCTCGAGGACCTTGCCCGCGTGGTGGATGCTGTCGCGGATCCGTCCGAGTTTCCGGCTGGCCTGGGCGATGCCCAGGTGAGCCCTGGCCCCTTCTTCCCGGGACAGGGCTCCTCCACCCTCGAGGATCGCATGGTAGCGGACGATCGCATCCCGGAGGGCGTAGGCCTCCTCGAACTCGCGAGCTGCCGCAAAGTGCGCGGGCACGGCCCGGTTCGGTTCACCGGCCAGTTCCCAGTGGCGGGCGATCGCCCCGTGGGTTGCGCCGAGGGACTCGGGCTCGGTTTCCAGGGCCCGGGCGGCCGCCCGGTGGATCTCCTGCTTCTGCGCGCCCAGCAGACGCGCGACGAGGATCTCCTGGACCGGGGTGGATTCGAAGGCCAAAACACCCGTCCTGACCGGCTCGAGGTGGTGCAGGTTCACGAGGCGGTCGACATCTGCCTGCAACTCGTCCAGGCTCGGGCCGGCGGGGTGGACCCTGTGCAGGAGAGCGAGGGTGAATTCGTGTCCCAGCAGACTGGCCACCTTCAGGTGCAGGTGGAGCCGGGGTTCCAGACGGTCGAGGGTGCTCGCGATCAGGGCCTCCAGGGAGGCGGGGACCTGGAAGTTCTCGTCCCGGATCTGGAGATCGAGGATCCCCTCCTCGACCGTCCAGGTCCCCACCTCGAGCAGGGTGTCGACGAGCGCGACGGCCATGGCCGGCAGGCCACCCGTCCGGCGGTGAAGCCAGCTCCCGAGATCAGAGGCGACCTCGGTGGCACTGGCACGCATCATGGCCAGTTCCGTGCAGGCCTGGATATCGAGCGGATCGAGCTGCACGGGGACCCATCCCCCGGAAAGCTTGCTCAGCGTCTCCGGGCAGCTCGACGTGCGGCATGTCAGGACGAACATCCACGGTAATCCGTCCTGCAGAACCTCGCGAAGCAGTTCCAGGGACGCTTCATCGAGCGAGCTGAGGCCCTCGAAGGCGATGACCCGCACCGATCGCTGGCTAGCAAGCGCGAGCAACCTCCGGACCAGGGCCCGGGTCCGGCGAGCCCGGTCCTGCAGATCGATGATCCTCACCAGGGTCCCGGTGTCCACCCCGTCCGGAAGCCAGTCGGCGATGAGGGCCACGTCATCGGGCGTCTGACCGATCAGGCCCAGGTCCTGCCGGAGGGCATCGCGTCCGGCCTGGCTCCTGCCGAGGACCGGGTCGTCGATCTCGTACACCGCGTGAATCAGGCGTTGCCAGACCTGGAAGGGGGTGGCGTGGTCGAAGGGGTCGGCCGTGACCACGTGGCAGGCCACTCCCCGGGACCCCAGGGCGGGGGCCCAGGCCCGGAGGAGCGCCGTCTTGCCGATACCGGCAGGGCCCGTGAGGTGCACGACCGGTGGAGAGTCATGCCGACGCTGGAGGTTTTCGAGCATCTCGTCCAGCTGTCGGATGACGGCGGTTCTGCCCACCAGCGGAGAGCGGGTGGTCTCGGTGGAGATCCGGCGGACAGGCGTGAACGTGTCCACCGGTTCTGCCTTGCCCTTGAGCTCGAGCGGCGGAAGCGGACGGCAGTCCACGCGCCGGGTCGCCGCGTCACGGGTGATGCGATCCATCAGGATGCTTTCCCCCCCGGCCGTGGTCAGGCGCGCCGCCAGGTTGATGGCATCTCCGATGACCGTGTATTCGCGTCTGCGAGCGTTACCGATTTCTCCGCAAAAGACACGCCCCGTGGCGATCCCGACGTGGCAGACCGTGCCGCCCCGTTCGGCCCGGTCAGCCAGGGCCATCGCCGTCTCGATGGCCCTGGCTGCATCGTCCGCATGCGAATAGGGGGGCAATCCGAACACCACCAGTGCCAGGATCCCCTTCTCGTCCACGCTGAGCTTGTTGAGACTGCCTTCCCGTCGGTATACCTCCACCTGGAGGGCCTGCATCAGCCGCTGGGCCGTTTCCAGGGAGGTCGAGCTCCCGAGCCCATCCACCTTGATGAACATCGCCGTGACCACGCGCAGGTCGGCCAGCCAGTCCCGATCGCCCGTCTCGATGCGATACCTCACGGCACCGGGCACGAACCGCTCCATGATCTCGGGGGCCAGCAGAAGCTCGGGCTCAACCGCGAACAAGCCGGGGGCGGTGACGTGGTGCACCTGCGCGACACCCTCCGCGAGCGGGCTCATCTGGATGTCCGGGGCGAGCAACTCTGCTGCGAGGCCGTGAGCCACGAGCTGTCCGGCGCTGGCACGGACTCTCGCCGTCCCGATGGCGTCGAGCGGTGCCCCCGTGACCAGCAGCTCCCACCGACCGAAGACCCCTCCCACGGACATGAGCGTCAGGTTCCCCGCAGCCAGATCGAGCTTGATGCGAAGGGCGAATTCCGCGTTCCGGATCAGATCTTCGATGTCCTGGATCAGATCAAGCCCACAGGCCGCTGCCCGGCGTGTGGCGACCTCCAGGGGCTGGTCGCCGGCCGGCCAGACCGCCACGAGGGCATCGCCGGCGAACTTCAGGACGTCTCCCCCGTGGGTGAGGATCCGGTCAATCAGGATCCCGAACGTCCGGTTGAGGATGACGACCAGCCCGTCACTGTTTCCCTCGCGACCGAACCGTTCCGTGAGGGCCGTGAATCCCGACAGATCGGCCAGCAGCAGTGCGGCCGGGACCGTCTTGCCGGAAGGGGTGTCGGAACCGCGCGTCTCACGAGCCAGTTCGCCGGCCAGTCGAGACACGTATCCATTCATGGCAGCAAGGCGGTCAGGCAAACGAGACTCCGGCATCGCACACGGTGGGATTGTACCCTCGCCGGGCGCCTTCCATCGCGGGGTGGTACCATACCTCGCCATGAGCGCGACGGTCGGCACCCTCTACCTGTGTGGCACCCCCATCGGCAACCTCGAGGACGTGACGCTGCGGCTCACGCGGATTCTCGGGACCGTGCCGCTGGTGGCGGCCGAGGACACGCGACGCAGCCGACAGCTGCTCGATCACCTGGGCCACCGCCCGGACCTCATCTCCTATCACGCTCACAATGCCCGGGCGCGCCTGGCCGGCTTGCTGGCCCACCTGGAAGGGGGGCAGGACCTGGCGCTCGTCACGGATGCCGGGATGCCCGGCATCAGCGATCCGGGATCCGAGCTCGTCGCGGCCGCGATCGAGCGCCACATCCCCATCGTGGTGGTTCCGGGGCCGGTCGCCGCCATTTCGGCGCTCGTCGCCTCGGGGTTGCCCACCGACCGGTGGGCCTTCGAGGGCTTCCTTCCCCAGGATGGCACTCGCCGGCGCCGGCGACTGCGGGAGCTGGCCCGCGAGGCCCGGACCGTGATCTTCTACGAGGCGCCTCACCGGATCCTCGACACCCTCGTGGACCTCGAGACCTGCTGGGGACCGGACCGGCGGATGTCGGCGGGACGCGAGCTCACCAAGCAGTTCGAGGAACACGTGCGCGGCACGGTGGCCGAGGTCCGCGCACACTTCGAGGCCCATGCGCCGCGCGGGGAGTTCACGCTGGTGGTGGGCGGCGCCCCCCGGGGGCGCGAGGCGGGATCCGCCCCTACCGCGCTCGGTGGGACGATCGCCCCTGATGACGTTCCGGGCGATCGCCCGGATGCATGGCATGATGATCTGCGCGCGGCGCTGGCCCTCGGCCTGGGTACCCGCGAGGCGAGCAAGCAGGTGGCGCGACGCCACGGCCTTCCCCCCCGAACCGTCTATGCCCAGGCCGTGGCCTGGCAATCCGAGGACCCCGCATGACGAGCCCGACGTCCCTGACCGAGCCCCTTGCCCCCGCTCCTGACCGGCCCGCAGCGACGGCCGGCAAGCTGGTTCTGGTCGACGGCCACGCCGTCGCATACAGGGCCTTCTTCGCCCTACAGCGCATGGGTCTCGCGACGCGCGACGGGCGACCCACGTGGGCCATCTACGGTTTCACGCGCGCTCTGCTCGACGTCCTGGCGAAGCATGCCCCCGATCTCATGGCCGTCAGCTTCGATCGCAAGGCCCCCACGTTCCGCAACGAGCTGTCCGACACCTACAAGGCCCACCGCAAGCCGATGCCCGACGATCTCGTGGCCCAGATGGAGCCCATCAAGGAGGTCGTGCGCGCGTTTGGCCTGCCCATCTACGAGCTCGACGGGTACGAGGCGGACGACCTCATCGGGACGATCGCCCGCGCTGCCGCCGCGCGCGGTCACGAGGTCCGGATCCTGACGGGCGACCGGGATTCGTTCCAGCTCGTGGACGACCTCGTCCATGTGCTGTGGATGAAGTCGGGCTCGGAGCTGATCGAGGTCGATGCGGATCGGGTCGCCCTCGAGTTCGAGGGCCTCACGCCGCGCCAGATCATCGATTACAAGGGTCTGGCCGGCGATGCCTCGGACAACATCTCGGGTGTTCCCGGCATCGGCGACAAGACGGCCAAGAAGCTCCTGCTGGAGCACGGTTCGGTGGAGGCGCTCTACGAGCATCTGGAGACGGTCTCGAATGCAAAGTTGCGCGAGAAGCTGTCCAGCCATCGCGAGGATGCGTTCAGGAGCCTCAAGCTCGCGACGATCGACGTCGAAGTGCCCATCGAGACGCTCGACTGGGAGCACTGTGCCCTGACGCCACCCGACCTCGGGCGCCTGCGGTCCGTCCTCGAGGATCTGCAGTTTCACTCGATCGTGCGTGACCTGCCGCGCATCCTGTCACACTTCCGGGCGGGCCTCGACTCTCCCCCTGCCCCCGAGGCTACCCCGGCCGAGATCGAGACCCCGCCGGCCATCGAGCCCTGGATCGTGACCACGTCGGACGATCTCTCCAGGCTCGTCTCGGAGCTCGGTCAGGTGGAGCGTTTCGCATTCGACACCGAGACCGAGGGCCTCGAGCCACTCGGTACTCCTCTGGTCGGGTTGGCGTTTGCCTATGCATGCGGAAGCGACTCACGGGCCGTCTACGTTCCCGTCGGGCACAGGACGGGCGACCAGCTCCCGCGCGAGCAGGTCCTCGAGGCCCTGCGTCCGGTGTTCGCGGACCCGGCCCGCTCCAAGATCGCGCACAATGCCAAGTTCGACCTGCACGTGTTGCATCACCATGGTCTCGACGTCCAGGGACTCTCGGTCGACACCATGCTGCTCGATTATCTGCGCGACCCCTCCTCGCCCCACGGGCTCAAGGACCTGGCGACCCGGCTCTTGAACCTGCCCATGGCGCCCATCACGGACCTCATCGGCAAGGGGGCGAAGGCCATCACGATGGCGGACCTCGACATCCCGCGGGCGGCTGCCTATGCGGCGCTCGACGCCCACGCGACGCGTCTTCTGGTCGATCTGCTCGCGGCCGAGGTCGAGGCTGAGGGCTTGATGCCCCTGTACCGCGAGGTCGAATTGCCGCTCGTGGACGTGCTTGCCCGGATGGAGCGGGAGGGCATCCGGGTCGACCGGGACTATCTCGGTGAACTGTCCCGGATCTTCGGTCAGCGGCTCGTGGAGCTCGAAGCCAGCATCCACGATCTGGCGGGTTCGGCGTTCAACATCAACAGCCCGAAGCAGCTGGCGACGGTCCTGTTCGAGACTCTCGGCCTGCCCGTGCTCAAGCGGACGCCCAAGAAAGAGCCCTCGACCGATGCGAGCGTGCTCGAAGAGCTGGCCCCCCAGCACCCCATCGTCGCGCACCTCCTCGAATACCGGCAGCTCACCAAGCTGAAGTCGACCTATGTCGACGCCCTTCCGGAGCTCATCGACCCGCGGACAGGCAAGTTGCACACGTCCTTCAACCAGATGGTCGCGGCCACGGGGCGACTGAGCTCCGAGCGTCCCAATCTCCAGAACATCCCGATCCGAACGGCCGAGGGCTCCGAGATCCGACGAGCCTTCGTGCCGTCGGCTCCCGATCGGGTGCTGCTCTCGGCCGACTATTCGCAGATCGAGCTCCGTCTGCTGGCGCACGTCTCGGAGGAACCGGCCTTCGTGGAGGCCTTCCAGGCCGACCAGGACATCCACGCCCGGACCGCCAGTGAGCTGTTCGGCGTCCCGCTCGAACAGGTCTCTCCGGATCAGCGCCGCATGGCCAAGACCGTGAATTTCGCTACCCTCTACGGGCAGGGCCCTTTCAGCCTCTCGAAGGTCCTGGGCATTCCGATGGGCGAGGCGAAGTCCTTCATCGATCGGTTCTGGGCGCGCTACCCCCGCATTCGTGCGTACACGCTGGAAGCCGTCGAGCAGGCGACGGAACGCGGCTATGCGACCACCCTCATGGGACGGCGCCGTTACCTGCCCGAGCTCAAGGAACGCCGCACGCGGGACATGGGTGAGCGGCTGGCGGTCAACTCGCCCATCCAGGGGAGCGCGGCCGACATCATCAAGGTGGCCATGATCCGTCTCGATGCTGCGCTCCGCGATTCGGCTTCGCAGGCCCGGATGATCCTGCAGGTGCATGACGAACTCGTCCTGGACGTGCCTGTTGCCGAACTGGAGACGGTGTCGGGACTCGTCCGCGAGAGCATGGAATCGGCCTTTCCGCTGAACGTTCCCCTGAAGGTCGAGATGGCATCCGGCATCAGCTGGAAGGAGGCCAAGTGATGCGCCGTTCCCTGCTTGCCCTGGTCGCGACGACCGGATCGCTGGCGCTTGCCGTCCCCGTCCTTGCGGCGGGAGCCCTTCACGAGGGCGTGGGCATCTTCGCACCGGATGGAGGCACGGTGGTCCCAGCGCCTGCCTCCCCCCGGATCGGGACGGTCGAGGTCGGGACCGAGGCGCGGCAGCGGCTCCAGGTGGTGCTTTTCCAGAGCGGCAGCGGTCTGGTCGAGGATGTGCGCCTGGTGTCGGCGCCCGCCGGGCCGAGCCGCTTCCGGGTGCGCGATCTCGCTCCGCTGACGGAGCCCGGCTCGGGATGGATCGAGGCGCTCGGGGGCAGGCCCACGCCCGTGATCCTCGACCAGCGCCTCGAGGAGCGCGACATCTCGGCGACGCGCCTCCTGCGTGCGCACGAGGGGCGAGAGATCACCGTCTTCATCGACCAGAAGCCGGTCAAGGGCTTGCTGGTTTCGGCCGATGGCCCCCTCATCTCGATAGAGGGGCGGATTCACCTGGCCTCGCCCGGGGCGATCGCCGTCCCCGGTATCCCGGCGTCCGTGCCAACCGAGGCGCGCTGGGCCGGGCAGTGGCGGGCCAGCGAATCGCTTGACCGCACGCCCGTTGCCTTCCGGACGCTCGTCCGGAACCTGGGCTGGTCGGCGCGTTACGACCTCGTGCTCTCCCCCGACTCGAAACGAGGCCAGATCACGGCCTGGGCGACGCTCACGAACGGCTCGGGGATCGACTACCCCGCAGCCAGGATCTCGCTCGTCAGCGGGTCCATCCGCCGTGTCGGGGCCCAGGTGGTTCCGGGGGCGTATACCCGGATGGCGCGGATGGGGGAGGCGGCAGCCTCGTCTGCCGATGAGGCCGAGGCGATGCCCGCCGGCGACGATGCGGGGGACGTGCGGACCTACGACCTGCCCGAGACGCTCGACCTGACGGCCGGTTCGACCGTCGAGAGCCAGTGGTGGAAGGTGGCCTCCGGCGGATTCAGGCGTCGCTTCGAGGTCCACGGGCATACGCCCTGGTACGTGTCCGAGCAACCCGACACCGAGGTCCGTCAGCCGGTCGAGAGTCACCTGCGACTCGAGAACCGCAAGCCGGATGGTCCTGGCCTGTCCATCCCGTCGGGCAAGTGGCGGGTCTGGGCCCGTCGCAAGGACGGACCGCTGACGCTCACGGGCGAGGTCATGTCCCGGGCCGTGGCGCCCCAGGACACGCTCGACCTGCATACGGGAGAGGCTCTCGACGTCACCGCAAGGCGCAGTCGGTTCCAGGTCGACCGCGTCCGTAACGAGCGCAAGGACTGGGTGCCGATCGTCGAGTGGAAACTCGAGTGGACGAATGCCCGTTCCGAACCGGCCGAGGTCGTCTGGACCGAGCCTCTCGCGACGAACTGGCAGGTGCTGGCCTCGGAATCCGACGCGCGGTCAGTCGGCCCGAACCAGGTTCGGCTGTCCGGCACGATCCCTCCCGGCCAGAAGCGTGTCTTCATGGTGCGGGTGAAGGCGAATCCCTGAGCAGACCTGCGTGCGTGGTGCGTAAGTCTTCCCAGCCGGGGTATAGCAAGCTGGTGGTCACGGGGAAGGAGGCAAGCCCATGATGCCTGGAGGAGGTCCCGATTCGTCGCGGGATCGACCCCTGTACATCATCAGCGTCGCGGCCGAACTCGTGAACATGCACCCTCAGACCCTGCGGTTGTATGAGCGACGGGGCCTGGTCTCGCCCAGGCGGCACGGAAAGAATCGCCTGTACTCGCAGGCAGACATCGAACGTTTGATGTATATCCAGAACCTGACGCAGGAACTGGGTATCAATCTGGCAGGGGTGGAGCGGATCATCCGGTTGCAGGGCGACCTGGACCAGCTCCGACACCAGAAGGAGGCAGAGATCGTGGCGATCCAGAGACGCATCGCCGAGCTGGAACAGCTCCGGCAAGGGCACGAGCACGAGATCGAGGCCATCCGGGCCCGATTGCAGGACGAGCTAGCAGGCTCGGACTGAGCCGACCCTCCCGCTTTCCGGACGAGCCCGGATCCGCGCCGGACAGGCGCATCCCGGGCGAGTTTGCAGGTGGGAGCTTCGTGGTACCATACCCCCGTGACGATCCGGCCTTCGTGGTCTGTAGAAGGTGCACCATGTTCGAGCGATTTACCGAAAAAGCCATCAAGGTCATCATGCTGGCGCAGGAAGAAGCCCGCCGGCTGGGCCACAACTTCGTGGGCACCGAACAGATCCTTCTCGGCCTCATCGGCGAGGGGACGGGTGTCGCGGCCAAGACCCTCAAGAGTCTGGGCGTGAGCCTCAAGGACGCGCGCATCGAGGTCGAGAAGATCATCGGTCGCGGGTCGGGCTTCGTCGCCGTCGAGATTCCCTTCACTCCGCGGGCCAAGCGCGTCCTCGAGCTCTCCTGGGACGAGGCGCGGCAGCTCGGCCACAACTACATCGGCACCGAGCACCTGCTCCTCGGGCTCATCCGGGAGGGTGAGGGGGTGGCCGTGCGGGTCCTCGAGAATCTCGGGGTCGACCTGAGTCGCGTGCGCAGCAACGTCATTCGCATGCTCGGTGAGAGCGCCTCGACGGCCACGCCGGGTCAGCACCGCTCGAAGACGCCGACCCTCGACGAGTTCGGCTCGAACCTCACGCAGATGGCCGAGGAGCACCGCCTCGACCCCGTTGTCGGTCGCGAGAAGGAGATCGAGCGCGTCATCCAGATCCTGGGCCGGAAGACCAAGAACAACCCAGCCCTCATCGGTGAGCCCGGCGTCGGCAAGACGGCCATCGCCGAGGGCCTCGCCCATCGGATCGTGG
>JAYKJE010000007.1:0-3385 GCA_035285805.1 bacterium
CCGGTCAGCGGATGCGCGACTTCTCGATCGCCGGTTCCTGGAAGCGGTGCGCCTCGTAGGACGACGTGTCCCTGAAGAAGACCCGGAACACGGCCGGGCGCGGCACGCGCTCGAGGTCGAGCGTCCAGTCCCGGGGGACCCCGGCGAGGAGCATCCCCCCGGGCCACACGCCCAGCACCTCGCCATCTCCGGGATTCCCCGGCCTCTCCGTGCCGCGTCTCGCCACGAGCACCAGTTCCGGGCAGACCAGGTCCTGCCCGAGTGCCGTGAGCTCCACGTGGAAGCGTCGCGATCCGAAACGCGGCAGCTGGAATTCCACGCGCACCATGTGCCGGTCGTGCCCGCGGGCGATCGCCCGGCAACCCGCTGCGACCCCCGGCGCATGCGTCACGACCGAATCGAGCACGGCACCGGCCAGCACGAGCACATGATGCATCTGATCCGGGGCCTCCTCGATCCGGAACCCGCCCTGCACGAGATACTCGCCGAGCGTGACCCGCCGCCGCTCGGCATACGGATCGTCCGGGCCCTCGGGATACCGGTCGTGCCGCCACGTCACGAGCACCTGCGAGCATTCCACCGGCCACGTCCACTCGCACGCCAGACAGTGCCCGTGGTCGTGGACCTGCAGGTCCGTCACGTCTTCCAGGATGTGCCGCTCCCACACGTCCCCGATGAGCGCCCGCTCGCCCGACCGGGTCACGGCGACCACGACGTGACGTCCCCAGCCCGGAGCCGGCAGCAGCAAGCGCCTTTCGCCCGCTTTCACGGGCAGGGGAGTGCCCAGCCGGCTCAGCATCCGCGATGGCACGAGCTTGCCCGGGGACCACGGGGCCTGCCGGTCGAGCCGGAACAGCAGCACCTCGCCGGTGTCGGGAGCTGCCCAGGTCAGCACCAGACCCTCGGGCGCGAGCGCACCCGCCAGGCGAGTGACGGGCTGCAGGTGCTCCTCGGGGGTGGCCTCGACCGTCAAGCCGGGAGACAGGACCGGAACGCCCTCCAGCCCCGGATGCTCGACCCGCACCCGGTATCCGACGGGCCGGTCGTTCGCGAGGCCGCGGTCGAGGAACGAGGCCGGGCCCGTGAGTCCGACCTCGACGCCATCCCCGGCCGAGGGCGCACCGCCCTCGCCTCGGAAGACCCTTACCCGCAGCCCCGCGGGCAGGGGATCCCAGGAGGCCTTCACCTCACCATCCCCGACCTCGACCTTGAGGTGCTCGACCTCGTGCAAGCGCAGCACGGGCTCGGCACCTGCAGGCGCCGAGCAGGCCCTCCCTCGCTGGGCGAACACCGCGTGGACGACCCACTCGCCCGGTGGCACCGAGTCATCCGTGACCCGCGTCTCCCGGGTCCGGGCCACCACCGTGCCGTCGGAGGGCGAGGAAGGTGCCCGACCCTGACCCCGCACGACCACGTACGTCAGGTCTCCGGGCGTGAGCGATCGCCTCCAGGAGACCGTCACCCGGTCGCCCTCGAGCGTAGCATGGACCTGCCGGGGCGCCTCGGGGGGACAGCGGTCGAGCCCCGCGAGCGCCTCGGGATGGTCACTCACGTTCGCAAGGACCACCGCGTAGGCCGCCTGGGCCTCGGTGTAGCGCCCCTCGCGCTCGTGCTCGCGCGCCCGCTCGAGAAAGGCATCCGTCGCATGCCATTGCTCCCCGAGGTGGGCGGCGATCGCCGCGCCCGTCGTCCCGTCAGCCGACCGGTACCCCGGAAACCAGCCCAGGATGGCCTCGATCTCCCGACGTGCCTCACCGAGTGCATGCCGGGAGATGGCCGACTCCAGCGCCTCCTGCCGCAGCCGGATGACCTCGAGACGCGCCTCCAGGTCGCCCACGAGGTCCTGGAGCGCCCGGGGGCGCCCGACCGTCCGGGCGATCTCGGTCAGCAGCTCCGGACCATGCGCCAGATCGCGCTCGTCGAGCAGCTCCCGCAACTGCAGCCGGTAGGTCTCCACGAGCCCGTGGTGCGCGAACAGGCAACCGCAGTGGGCGCAGACTTCTTCCGTCCGGCGGTGCTCGAGGCCGCACTCCGGACACGCGGCCACCAGCGACTCGCGGCAGTTCTCGTGGCGACACGCGCGGTCCGTCACGAGGTTGAACGCGTGACACGCGGGACACGGGATGCGCGGCCGCGGATCCGACGGGATCTCGCGCACGAGTCGCCGCTCCTTGCAGAAGGCCTCGATGAAGCCGACGGCGAACTCCCGCGGCAACGCCAGCACGTCGGCCCGATCCAGCAGGGTCGCGTACCGCGCCCGGTCTATGGGTGGGTCCTTCGCGGCCTGTTCCAGCAGCGGCATGAGCGCCTCGCGAGCGACCCGGTGCCGCCGGGACGTCTCGTAGGCCGAGGGATCACGGTCGAGCAACAGGGCCTGGACCGCAGCGAGCAGGTTGGCCGCAGGCGAACCGGGCGCCTCGCTCCCGGCAGGCTTGCCGCTGCCTGTCAGGCCGAGCTGCTTGACCTTGCGGGCGTGAGCTGCCCGGATCTGGTCCTCCGAGGAATCGGCCCTCACCCCGAGAAAGGTCCACAGGTTACTGTGCGCGGCCGAGGGCCCCAGCAACTCGAGATTCTGCTGGATCCGGTCCATCAGATCGGACGGCAGCAGGGCCGGCGCCGCCAGTTCCGAGCGCTCATGGACGGGCACCCTGAGCCGTGCAGCCACCTCGGCCCGATTGAAGCCGCGGGACCTGAACCGTCTCACGACGCTCTGAAACTCGTCCGGCGTGAGGTGGCCCTTGGTCCCGAACCGGGCAAGCTCATCATCGAGCTCCTGCAGGCGTGCCGCCTCCTCGCGCTGGCGGGCGTCCACGAGGGCCTGACGATACGCCGCCCGTCGTCCCGGGTCGAGCAACAGGGATCGCGACTCGTCGAGTTCGGAGGCGAGGTGATCGACCAGGGGCCCGTACTTCGGGTGAACGTGCAGCCGGGCCCAGATGGTGGCGACCTCGGCGATCGCCTGCTGGATGCTCTCGTCGTGCTGCATCGTCTCGGGAAGGACGAACCGCCGGAAGTGATCGGGCAACTCGCCCGTCGCCTCGTGGACGTCTGCCGCATCGTGCAACACGGCCTGGATGTAGGCGCTGGCGTCCACGTGGCTCCACCTCGTCGGTGGGAATGCGTCGAGCCCACCTCGTCTTGGCTTCTTACCCGGACAGACGCTCATTCGTCGCACCCGTGGCCATCCAGACAGCAAAAAAGGCCCGAGGCGCCTCGACCCCGGACCGATTGAGTCCACGGGGGAGGCGCCTCGAGGGCTGCAAGTTCCTGGCGGCGGGCTATCTTCTCACCCGGTCGCCCGGGCAATATTGTCGCTGCTGGCGCGTTTCACGACCGTGTTCGGGATGGGAACGGGTGGGACCACGCCGCCTTGCCACCAGAAATT
>JAYKJE010000008.1:0-80148 GCA_035285805.1 bacterium
TCTTTGATAGCCGACGACCGGAGCTTCTGGAGGGCCTTGGCCTCGATCTGCCGGACGCGCTCGCGGGTGACGCCCATGTCGTGGCCGATGCCTTCGAGGGTGCGCTGCGGTTCGCCATCCAGGCCGAAGCGGCGACGGACGACGTACAGCTCGCGCTCCGTGAGGTGCGTCTCGAGCATGTTCTGGACGTCTTCGGAGAGCATCCGGTTCATGACCGTGGCGGGCGGGCTGGCCGTGTACTGGTCCTTGATGATGTCGCCAAGGCGGCTGTCATCGTCCTTGCCGATGGGGGTCTCGAGCGAGATGGGCTCCCGGTCGGCCTTGGTGATCTCGCGGAGCTTCTCAACGGTGATCTGGAGCTCCTCGGCGACCTCGACCTCGTTGGGCTGGCGACCGAGGCGCTGGCTCATGAGGCGGATGGTCTTCTTGACGCGCGAGATCGTCTCGACCATGTGAACCGGCACGCGGATGGTGCGGCCCTGGTCGGCGATCGCCCGGGTGATGGCCTGACGGATCCACCACGTGGCGTAGGTCGAGAACTTGTAACCCTTGCGGTAGTCGTACTTCTCGCTGGCGCGCATCAGGCCCATGTTGCCTTCCTGGATGAGGTCCAGGAACGACAGACCACGGCCCAGGTGCTTGCGGGCGATCGAGACCACGAGGCGCAGGTTCGCGGCGACCAGCTGGCGCTTGGCGCGCTCGTCGCCCTGCGAGATGCGGCGGGCGAGCTCGAGCTCCTCGGCGTGCGTCAGGAGGCGACGACGGCCGATCTCCTGCAGGTACATCCGGATGGAATCGTCGGACTGCTCGCTGTGGGTATGGGTCGTGGCCGGGCGACGCGTGCTGGGAAGGTTGGTCTCTTCCTCGGCGGGCTCTTCGACCGTATCGAGATCCTCGGGCTCTTCATCGGGAATCACGAACGCCATCTCGGCAGCCTGAGGAAGGGCTTCTTCCTCGAAGGACACGGGCGCGGCGCTATCCGTGAGCATTTCACCGGCGATCTTGGGCAACGAGCACCTCCTGAATCGTCATCACTTGCCAGCAGGGCTGGCAATCCGACCACCCCCGCTCGTCTTTCAACCTCGACGAGTTGCCAGAACCGCGAATCGCGTGCATACTGAGCCAGATCTTTATCTGACCTTCACGCGGAACCGCGATCTCTGGACCGGGTGGTCGTCCCCTTGCAGGGGCTACCACCGAGTATATAGAGACTTCCGCACCATTTCTAGCGTACTGTTTTGTAAATTTTAAAAAGTTTTTAAAGGCTGTCTGCAGCAGGATGCACGCCTCCACACCACCGGGTCGCTACGAGGATTACGCGCGGTTCTACGATCGCACGGGCCAGGCCCGGTTCGGCCTGCGCATGCTCTCCCACGCCATGCGGGACTGGGCCCGCTCGGGACTCGTGGTGAAACGCCTGCTGGACGTCGCATGCGGGACGGGCGCCGTCGCCGTGGCCTGCGCCAGGCGGGGGATCGACGTCGTCGGCATCGACGCCTCGGAGGCCATGCTCGAGGTCGCCCGCGCCCGTGCCCGCCACTGGGGAGTCCCCGTCGACTACCAGCTGCAGGACATGCGCAGTCTTCACGTACCCGGTCCTTTCGACGTCGTCACGTGTTTTTATGATTCGTTGAATTACCTGCTCGACCCGGCCGAGCTCGTGCAGGTCTTCACGCAGGTCGCCGTGCTGCTCCGTCCGGGCGGGCAGCTGTGGTGTGACGTGATCACCGAGCATGGCCTGCGCACGCAGTGGGGCCAGGATCAGGAGGTCGCCACCGGAGACGACTTTGCCCGGATCTGGCGCTCTTCGCTCGACCCGGAATCCGGCATCGCTACCCTCGAGATCGACCAGTTCCACCTGGACTCGAACACGGGGCTCTACCACCGGATCCGGGAGTCCCATCCGCATCGCGGCTACGACCCTTTCGACGTCCGGGAGGCCGCGGAGGTCGCGGGACTGCGGCTCGTGCGGATGCACAGGAGTCTGAGTCACGAGCCGGCCACGGCCCGGACCTACCGCGTCACCCACGTCTACGAGCGACCCTGACACCTTGAGCGTGTAGCCCCTCACCGCGTGGGTACATGACCCGGGTGAAACGCCTGGTCCCTCACGTCCTGCCTGCTCTTCTGGCCCTCCTCGTGCTGGCATGGGCTCCCGTCGGGCTGGCCGGCCCTGGCGAGGTCACTTCGGCCCGGGCAGCTGCGGTCACGTCACCCGGGGACCGCGCCCGGGGCCTCCAGGAGGCGGAGGCGCGGCTCGCCTCGGGGCATCCCGACGAGGCCATCCGGATCCTCGAGCGGCTGGTGCCGGGGGCGTCGCCTGCCGAGGCCAGTGACCTGCACCTCCGGATAGCCGACGTCCTGATGCGAGGGGGAAATCGCGAGGCTGCCGTGAGCCGGGGCTTCGATGCGATCGCCGCCTGGCCCGACAACGGCTGGTTGTACCTCCGGGTGGCCCGGATGCTCGCCGAATCGGGCCGCCCGGTGGCGGCCGAGAAGCTCGTCCTGGAGGGGCAGGATCGTGATCCGGCGATCGCGCTCGCGGCCCAGGAGTTCATCGTCGCCCTGCATACCCCGACTCCATCCCCGGGTGCGAACACGGCATCCTCGACCGACGGGCTTCCGGCCCGCGGGGCGCTCGACCGCTGGATCGTGCTTCTCGCCCTTCTGCTCGGACTCGGTGGTGCCGGAACGGGCTGGGTCGCCGTCAGGCGCTCCCGGGCGCTGCTCACGCAGGCGGGTCAGGCCCCCGCGGACGAGCCGGAGCCCGCTCCGGGCAACGGTCGGTCTTCCGCGGATGCCCTGGCGACCGGCCCCATCCAGTACACCCCGGTCGGGGTCCACGTGCGACAGCCGGGGGATCGCATCGGTCCGTATCGGGTCTTGCGCCTGGTCGTCTCGAGCCTGCACTCGGTGCTCTACTGTGCCTGGGACGAGCGCCTCGGTCGGCAGGTGGCCCTCAAGCACGTCTCGTTCGAGGGCGCCAACCACCCGGCCCTGCTGGCCCGTTTCGAGAAGGAGGTGCGCAGCCTGTCGGCCCTGTCGGACCTCCACGAGGGAGTCGCGAGGGTCTACGACCTGCTGGAACCCGGCATCATGGTCACGGAATGGATCGACGGCGAGAACCTCGAGGGGACCGTGGATCTGGCCGTGGACGAGGTGCTCGACATCGGAATCCGGGTGCTCGAGGTGCTCGCCCTCGCGCATGCGCGGGGCATCGTCCACCGGGACATCAAGCCCAGCAACCTGATGCGGTCGGCCGACACCGGCCGGGTCAAGGTGCTCGACTTCGGCATCGCCAAGAACGCGCAGCTCGGGACCACCATGCTCACCGTGGATGCCGGAGTTCCGGTCGGAACTTTCGCCTACATGCCCCCCGAGCAGTTCGCCAACCCGCACCAGGTCACGGCCCAGGCCGACCTGTACGCGCTCGGCCTGACGCTGTATCGCCTCATCGCGGGACGGATGCCGGCCGAGCCCTGGCTGGGACCGCGCTCGCTCGCCCTGCTCGGGGCGGGGCGCTTCCGTCCCGTCAGCCTGGAAAGTCCGGCCCTGGCCCGCTACGTGGCGCGCACGGGGGCGATCCCGGATGCGAGATGGATCGAGGCGCTCGATGCCTGCCTCGTCCGGGCCTTCGCCGAGCGACCCGACGATCGGTACACCGATGCCGCGGCGATGTCCGCGGGGCTGCGCTCCCTCCTGGACGGGCTGCACGTCGGGCTTACCGGGACCGAGGCCCCGGATCACGACCGCACCGTTCCGGACGGCGAGGATCTCCCTCCGACCGGGTAAGGTGGGTGCGGACCCCCCCCGGGAGGAGGACTCGCCTTGGCCGAGATCATCGTCGCTGGTAACCCCGTCAACGAGTTCGAGAAGACCGTCGCCCGGACACTCGCTCATCTGAGTGACCGCTACGTCCTGCTCACGAACGTGATCTTGCCCGCGTTCTATCACAAGCAGAGCAACCTCGAGCTGGATATCATCCTGCTGGGCGAGCATGCGGTCTACGCGATCGAGACGAAGTACTGGCAGGGATCCGTCCGCGGACACGTCAACCAGAAGACCTGGGTCGTCCTCCGCGACAACCTCCCGCCGCACCAGATCGAGAACCCGCTCCAGCGCTGCGAGATGAAGGCCAAGACCCTCAACACGCTGCTGTCGCGCTGGAATTCGGGCCTGATGGGCAAGCTGCGCACGCGCGCGCTGATCGTCGTCCCCCCGCACACTCCGCTCGAGGTCGACAATCCGACCGACATCGAGATCGTCACCCTCGAGCGCCTCCTGCCCGCGATCGAGGCCGATGCGCAGCGCATGAACCGCGAGGCCACGCCCTTGCAGGTGAGGCAGATGGCCGAGATCCTCGTGGGCAAGCACATGGGGCAGGACGACATGCTGCCCTTCGAGAGCTATCGTGTCGAGCGAGTCCTGAAAGCGACGCCGCGCGCCGTGTCTTACGAGGCCACCAACGTCCTCACGGAGCGCCGGGTGTTCATCAAGAAGGCGATCGCCGACGTGAACCTGCCCCCCGACAAGCTCGCGATGTGGCGGCACCGGACGCTCCGGGAGGTGCGCGCCACCGTCCGGCTCTCGCACCCCAACCTGGTCGGTGTGCTCGACGTGCTGGAGGACGAGGGGAACCTGTACGTCCTCAACGAATGGGTGGATGGCCACTCGCTCGCCTCGCTCGACTTGCCCCTTCCCGTGACTCGTGCCTGCGCGATCGTGCGGGATGCCGCGAGCGGGATCGCCGCTGCTCATGCCGCTTCCCCTCCCGTCGTGCACCGGAACCTGCACCCCGGGTGCCTGCTCGTGACGTCCACCGGGACGCGCGTCACCAACTTCTCGGTTGCCCGCATCGAGGGCGATCCGACCATCGTCTTCCAGGAGTCGCTGGGGGGACACGATCCCGCCTATGTCGCCCCCGAGCTGTTCGCGGACTCCTCGAAGGCCGATCCGCGGAGTGATGTCTACAGCCTCGGTGCCATCCTCTATCAGGCGCTCTCGGGGGTGAAACCGCGCAGCTTTCTCGCGGCCGAAGCACCGGAGCCGTTGCCGGACCATGTCCCTCTGGCTCTGGCCGCGATCGTCCAGCGGGCCATGCATCCGGTGATCGATCAGCGGATCGCGAGTGCTGGCGAGTTCGCAGCCGCCCTGGACTCCTTCATGGCCTGATCTCGCGAAGCATTCAGCCTTGTCTCGAATTTGACACGTCAGCGATCCTCTCCTTCGAGGTATAAGTCTGATCGGATGTCATGTTCGGGGGCGCGCGATGCATCGTCGAACCGGGCTACTGCTGCTGCTTGCCCTGCTTGCGGGCTGCTATGATCTGCCTCGCGTCGGCCTTCCCCGCCTCGGGGGGACGGGGGCGAGTCTGTCCGGGACCGGTTCCACGTCCACCGTGGCTGGCCCCGTCGAGGTAGTCTCGCTGACGGGGCAGGCGCTCGCGGTCTCCGGTGAGACCCTCGCAGGCGCCCTCGTCCGCGCTTTCCCCCTGGAGGGTCCCGTCGAGGGTTCGACGCTGGTGTCCAACCAATCGGGCAGCCTCGTCAGCAACCATGCCGGTAACCTCGTGAGCAACCAGACGGGGAGCCTGCGGACGGTCCAGGATGCCGGGCGGGTGGTCCAGGCCGAGTCCGGCCGGGCGACATGTGACGGGGAGGGGCGATTCACGCTGGTCTTGCCCGTGGGCGTCTACAACGTGGAGCTGGTCGCGGGCTCCGTCAAGCACTGGCTACCGGAGGTCGCGGCGAAGGCCGGGCCCCCCCTCGCACTCGGAGCCCTCACCCTCCGGCCGACCGGTCGCCTCTCGGGGCGGGTGGAGGTGCCGGGCGCGGACAAGGCCGGGGTGGAGATCCTCGTGCCCGGCTCACCGTATCTCGCCCATACGGACCGGGAGGGGCGCTTCGTGCTGGAAGGCTTGCCGGTCGGCAACTTCCGGTTCCTGGTCTGGAAGGCGGGTCTGGACCTCGCCAGCTTCCAGCAATTCGTGGAGAGCGGGAGCGATCGCGAACTGGAGCCGATCCGTCTCGGGCCGGACACGAGCTCCTCGGTACCCACCCCCGTACCCTCGCCTGCCCCGTCCGCGTCCATGTCCATTTTACCCGTAGCGCGGCCTACTCCGGTCGTGTCTCTGCCTGCCCGCCCCACCCCGTCGCCTTCGCCCTCGCCATCCCCCTCACCGTCTCCCACTCCCCCTCCGACTACGGTAGCCGTCGCGAATGGCCTCGCGCCCGACGATGGCGGGAACGTGACCCAGCATCACCTCTACACCAAGGTCGTTGCGGGCGAGCGCAGCACGTTCGTGTGGATCCCGGTGTTCACGGCTTACCAGCTGATCGTGCCCGGGAACTGCGGTCCGGAGCATGCGGGCAGCAAGGTGGGGACCTGGGTCGCCGACGCGCCCAGCCAGGGGATCCAGGAGGTGGACTGGGCCAGGGAGTCGTTCGGTGGCTTTTACGCGGGCCAGTTCGAGGCCTCTCATGTCGATGCCGCGCCTGCGACTCCCGAGGGAGTCGGGGCCACGGAGGGCCAGAGCCAGATGCTCAAGGTGGCCCGTCAGTGCGTCCCCTGGACCCGGGTGACGTGGGCACAGGCCATCGCGGCATGCGAGGCTTACGACCCGCATGCCCACCTCATGGCGGATGACGAGTGGACGGCCCTGGCCGTCTGGGCCACCATCCACCGGATCCCGCTGGTAGGCAATGACCATAACCTGAAAGCCAGCGATCGCGGCGACCTGAGCTTCATCCAGGATCCGACGACGAATAACCCCCGGGCGCTCACGGGTACGGGGCGGGGACTGCCCGGCACGGGGATCGGGTTCGAGGCCACGACTCATACCGGGTTGACCGTGGGCGTGGCCGATTGCATCGGCAACGTGCTCGAGTGGACGAGCACGGTCGGTCGGACCGCGACCGGATCTCGCTGGATGGTCCACGAGACGGTCGACGGCATCTGTCCTCCGAGTGGCCATGTCTTGACCCTGGAGACCTCGCCAGGCCTGCGCCGTTTCGGTCTCCCGGGCTCGACGGGTAGCGATGCCGCCGCTGCTTTCGGGATCGCCTCCGATTACATGGCCTCCACGGGGACCGGTCGATGCCAGACCATGCGGGGGGGGTACTGGCAAAACGGCAAGCAAGCCGGATGGTGGTTCGTCTTCCTGATGGAGAAGGAGACGGCGAACATCAACGTCGGTTTCCGTCCCGTTCTCCGGTACCCGTGAGTCGGGTCAGAGCCCCAGGATTTCCTTGGCGCGGTTCAGGTTCCGGATGAGGTCCGGTCCCAGGTCGGGATTCCGGTCCGGGTGATAGGCCTTGGTGAGCGACCGGTAACGCAGACGGAGCTGGTCGGCCGTGTCCTCGGGCCTCCCGTGCAGCACCGCGAGCGCCCAGACCCGGTCCGGGTCCGGCCTCGGGGCCCCCAGTCCTGCCCGGCCCTGCCCGGCACCCTCGCGCCAGGCCTCGTCCCAGCCATCCCGGCGACCGCGGTCGTAGGTCGCCGCGAGCTCGCGGTTGACCGCCTCGCGATCGAGCGAGTCGTGGCCCTGTCGCTGGAGCCGGTCGAGTTCGTCCTGCAGCCTCCGGAGCTCGTGTTTCGCCTCGCTCCGGCCTCGCTCCAGGCCTTGCTGGAGCGCCTGCTCGAGGGCCTGCCGCTGCGTGTCCCGGGTGTGGTGGTGCGAGGCCTGGGCTCGCTGTTCCCCTTCGAGCACGCCCTGCTGGTAGGCCTCGTTCACCCGCGTTCCCAGCGTGGACAGCGCCTGTTCGCGCCCCTCGGCATGCGCGCGGTCGAGCATGTCCTGCCAGTTGGCCCGCGCGTCGTTCCAGCCGCGCTGGTAGGCGTCACCCGCCGCGATGCCCGCATCGTCGCGGCTGCTGCGACCGCTGTCTTCACCGCGTCGGAAGGCTTCCGTCGTTTCCTGGAGGGTCTGGGCCTTCAGGGCCAGGAGTTGCTCGATCAGGCTCTCGAAGGTGACGTGGCCGGTCGGGCGGTACAGGTTCTGGCGCAGGTCCTCGAGCGCGGCCTTGCGCCGTTCGAGGCGCTCCCGCCGGTCCTGTTCCGCCTGTTCGATGATGTCCTTGAACGGGGCGAGTTGCTTCGGCGTGAGCCCCGTCAGGCGCTTCACCGCAGCGACCGTGATCGCCTCGTCACCGGCCTCGGCGAGGGTGCCGAGCGCCTCGTGCAGGCGCGCATCGGGGCTCTTCGGGGCCTCCTCTCCCAGGCCGGGAAGGGGAGGGATGATCGTGCGAATTTCCTGCATGGTGAGCTCCTCGAAGGACACCCGACCAGCTTATCGCGTGGGACGTTCGGGAGCCGTCATGGAGGTCACAGCTCTGGCCTCGCGCGGCTCGGGGATCCGGAGTTTCCAGGCAGCCACGCCCATCAGGGTGAAGCCCGTGGCACCCAGGGCCAGCCAGCCGGTACCCGGCGCGACGCTCTCCACCAGCCGTTCGAGACCCAGCAGGCAGGTGGTCAGTCCCGTGCTGACCATGACGCCGCCGAACAGTCCCTTGGTGAAGATCGAGTTCAGCTCGCGGCGAGCGAGCGACTTGACCATGGCCTCGATGCCGGGGGCACTCGCTGCCCGCACCCGGTCCTCGATGATGCTCCGGACATCGAACATCTGGGCCAGGCGAGGCGCCTCGCGCTGGGCCCAGGTCAGGACCTGGGTCTCGATGAAGCCGTGAAGCCGGGAGGACCGTTCGTGCCCGAGGCGGTCTTCGAGGCGCCCGATCGGCTGGTCGAGCAGCAGGCTGGCCCAGCTCGAGAGCCCCCGGGCGAAGGTCCCACGCAGCGTGCCTTCCTGGACGAGATCGAGGGCGTGGTCGACCAGCTCCCGCACGGGGCCCTCGCGACCGGCTCGCTCCGGGTCCGACAGCAGGTCCGATTCCCAGATGGAGGGGAGCAGGTCCTGCAACGTCGCCTCGCGCAGTCGCAGCCACAGCAGGCCGATCCCCCGTCGCAGGGAGGCCTGGGTCGTCTCGTTGCCCCAGGCCTGGTTCACGAAGGCGCGAAGGTCATCCCGGAGGTCCGCCGGGATCGCCCGGATGCGATCGCCGATGGGGCGCATCAGCAGATCGTCCAGGAACTGCGACAGCCGGTTCTCGAGGCCGTCCCGCACGCCGGGGTCGGACAGGCGTTCCCGGAAGCGCTGGACCTGCTCGGGGAGGACCTCGAGGATCTTGCGGCGGTAGAGGGCCTTGTTGTCGCGGTAGGTGGTCCGGATGAACCAGCCGACGATCTCCCCCAGGAACCCCTGGCGGGGCAGGTCTTCGATGAAGTGGTCGACGGCGTCGAGGACGTAGCGATCCAGGAACTGGACGGTCTCGTCACGGCGAAGCGTCTCTTCGAGGGCCGAGAACCACGACGGGATGCGGCTCCTGGCCTCGACCCGGAGCGTCCTTTCGGCCTCGGGAGTCAGGAGATCCCGGGGCGCCCCGAGCTGTCCGAGCCAGCTCTCGAGCGTGCGCGCCAGCAGGTCGGGCTGCCCCCCCAGGCGCGTCAGCTGCGCGTCCGAGAACTGCTCGAGCGCGACGAAGACGTCATCCGACACGAGCTCGTCGAGGCGGCGATCGCCGTGCTCCGCGAGGAAACGCGCCAGCCAGCTCGCGAGGGCCGCCCGGATCTCGGGCCGTCGGGCCTGCACCGCGAGGGCCTCTCCCAGGCCATTGCCGAGCCCGTCCAGCTCGAGGTCGAGCGCCGAGCTGCCGGCCCCGAGTTCCCCGAGCAGGACCCGGATCGAGGGCAGGTCCCGGGTCATGGCCTCGTCCACCGCGGACCGGATGTGGCCGCGCAGCCGACCCGCGAGTTCCTCACCGGTGATGAAGCGGGTCAGGGCTTCCTCGGACAGGAGGCGGTTGCTGATGGCATTTGCGACCTGGTGGGCGAGGGCTTCCTGGCGCGCGGGCAGGACGCCGTGCAGCGTCATCGGGCCGAGCTTCACCGGGTGATAGGGCCGGAAGAGCAGCTGGACGGCCCCGTAGTCCACCAGGCGCCCCGTGAGGCCCCCGATGATCACGGCCAGCAGTGCGTCGTGCCAGGGAATTCCGTTCATCATGGTCTACATGGTAGAGCCGCGCGGGGACTCGCGCGAGGGGGTCATCGCGTGAAGGCGACGGGCATCCTCCGTCGCAGTTCCCGTCGGCGGGTAGCCGGACCGCTGCCCTCCTGCTCGAGCAGGGTGACATATTCCCGGTACGCCTCGAGGTGCGGGGCGAACAGGTCCGACATGGCCCCCTCGAGGCGATTGAGGAACGTCCGGCTGGCTTCCGATTCGGCCAGCCGCCGGAACAGGCGCTTGCCCCAGCCCGTCCGGCCGATCTTGGGGCGCCGCGAGAAGATGTTGCGGACGCGTTCCAGGCGGGCCGGCGCGTAGAGCAGACCGCAGCGCTGCAGGTACCGCAGGTCGTTTGCCATCTCCCCCGATTCGGCGTACCGCGCAGGCAGGACCTCGGCCAGGAAGGGCTCGAGCGAGGGCTGGCGGATGAGCCCGGCGATCGCCTCGCGGCCGTCCAGGTACAGCCTCGGGTCGCCCACGGCCGCCTCGAGCAGGGCCAGGGCCGAGTAGCAGGTCAGGAAGAGCAGGACGAGGCGCGATCGTCCCCGGGCGACCTGCTCGTCGAGCAGTTCGAGGGCGATCGTCTCGAGGGCCATCAGCAGACCGAAGGTGAGGCGGTCGCCCTCCCAGTGCTGCTCCAGGGCCCGGTAGGCCCGGCTGGGCTCCATGCCGGGATCGACCTTCTGGTACCGCTCCACCCAGCGCGGGAAGCGGGCTTCGTCCGCCTCGAGGTCACAGTCGCTGGGCGCATACACCCGCAGGCCGACGCCTTCCAGCGAGGCGTCCACCAGGCCCTGGATGGGGTTGAGTTCGGTCAGGCGGCCGTGCCAGGGGGCATGCGGTCCGCGCTCGATGGCCAGCGGAGAGACGGGCGGGCTGATCGAGATGCGGTCGATCAGGTATGGCGTGGAGGTCTCCATCGTCAGGCGGTCCTGGAGGCGCTGCGCGAGACTTTCGCCGGGGGCCTGGAGGGACCGCAGGGCGAAGCGGGCCAGCGGGCTCAGCAGCGGGAAGTCGAGGATGGCCAGCTCCCGGTAGGGGCGCTGCCCCGCGACCATCGCGTGAAGGTCTCCCCATCGGCGAGGCGCATGCTGGCGCAGGAACTGCTCGAGGTCGCTGTCCGTCCCCGAGTTGACGATCGTGTCGAAGGTCGCCTTGCGAGCGTCATCGGCCTCCTGGAAGGCCTCGCGGATGCATTCGGCCAGCAGCAGGTCGCCGAGGCGCGAGTCGGGGTTGTTCTGGATCTGGGAAATCAGGTGGTACCGCGCGTACAGGATCTGCGTCGCCACGTGCACGTGGCGCTGACCCAGCACCAGGCCCAGGTCCGGATCGGGGACGTAGAGCTCCACGAGTGCCTGGGTGTCGATCCCGTGCGCGAAGCCGCAGTAGTAGTTGTCGCGGAGCACGTAGTCGATGCGGTCGGCATCGATCTCGCCGTGCGTGAAGAGGTTGAGTTCCTGGCGGGGGTGGCGTCCCGTCGCCACCTGCGCGATCTCCTCGAGCGAGAGGTCGTCGTACTCGGGGTGCCGCTCGAGCACGCTCCGGATCTCGGGATCCGTCGTGAGCAGGTGCCAGGTGTGGTCCTCGTGGTCGAGGTACCGCGCCAGGAAATCGTAGCCGGGTTCCGAGGCGAAGCGGCGGGCTGCATCCTCGAGCGAGTGCGAGAACGGGCGGTGGCCGAGATCGTGGGAGAGGGCTCCCAGGCGGATCAGGCGGAGGTCCCGGTCGTTGAAGATGGGCAGGCCGCGCGACAGTTGCCAGGCCGTGTGCATGGCCCCCACGACGTGCTCGTAGCGCGTGTGGTGCGCACTCGAATACACCACGTAGGCCATGCCCATCTGCCGGACGCCCCGAAGCCGGCTGAAGCACTTGGTACGCAGCAGATCCCGCTCGCATGCCGTGAGCGGGATCAGGCCGTGGAGCGGGTCGCGGACCCGCTCGACGAACGTCAGGGCCAAATCGCCCCCAGGAGGGCCACGGCGACGCCGACCAGGCTCTCACCAGCGATGAGGCCGGAGCTGACGGGAATCAGATAGGTGCCGGCGCTGATGGAGTACCGCTTCTCCCAGAGGCGGGCGAGGGCGGCGCCCAGGAACATCGAGATCGAGTTCGTTCCCGGGATGACCATCGCGAGGCCGAGGCCCATCGCGGAGGGCATGTAGGCGCGGGCTTTCTTCGGGAGGGCGGCCTCGATGAGGGGCAGCAGGGCACCCACGAGACCGCCGATCAGGATCGCCGCACGGGCCGTGGGGTGCAGGCTCTCGAGGCCATTGCTCAGGAGCTTGGCCACGCTGGCCCAGACCATGGCGGCGGGAGCCGGGTACTTGTCCGACCCCAGGATGGTGGCATCGGGGACGAGCAGGTAGAACGCCGGGACGACGACGGCGGTGCCCACGAAGATGCCCGCGAACTGGGCCAGGAACTGCTTGCGCGGGTTGGCGCCCAGCAGGTAGCCGCTCTTGAGGTCCGTGAGCAGGTCGGCGGCCGAACCGGCGGCCCCGGCCGTGATGCAGGCCGTCATGAGGTTGGCGATCGTGTTGGCGGGAGCCAGCAACCCGTAGGTGAGCTGGGTGATCTTGCCCATGGCGCCGATGGGGGTGGTGTCGGTCTCCCCCGTGGCCCGGCAGGCCACGAGCGACAGGAAGAAGGTCATCGCGACGGCGATGAGGCTCATGAGCGGGTTGACGTGGAACGCCAACTGCATGACGGCCATGACGCCCAGCGACGCGATGACGGTGCCGCCCCAGAACCAGGTCGTGGGGACCTCGATGGCCTTGAGGGGGTCCTCACCGGCGCCAGCCTCGGCCTTCTTCGGCGTGAGGGCGCGGAGGATGGTCTTCCACTGCAGGGCGAAGCCCACGAGGCCCGACGTGACCATCAGGGCCGAGCCGCCCCAGAGCGTCCACTTGCGGACGGCCTCGGGTTCGGGGATGGCGCCCGGGAAGTGCTGCCAGACGTAGGGCGCGATGAACCCGTAGGTCAGGATGGACCCGAGCAGCATGCTCCAGCCCGTCCGCCAGCCCATGAGCGCGCCGGCGGCGATCATGATGCTCGAGTTCTCGAAGGTGAAGGTCCACTTCTCGACCGGGAGCCCCGCGATCTTGAGGAAGCCGGGGTAATGCAGGTCGGCGGGGATGGCGGGCCACTTCGCCTTGAAGTGGCCGTTGGCCCAGGCCATGCCGTCCTTCAGCGTGGCGATCACGGCCCCGACGCCCATCGCCATGAAGAGCGAGCGCGCCTGCTGGACCGCCTCGGCGCCCTTGGCATGCAGGCTACGCAGCGTGGCGGCGGCTGCGACACCCGAGGGGAAGCGCAGCTGTTCGCGATTGATCATCTGCCGCTTCATCGGGATGGCCATCATGACGCCGAGCATCGCCAGGAAGAAGGTCCAGGCCGCGAGCGTCCAGAAGGGCATGTGATGCCCCGTCACCATCAGGTAGGCGGCGATCGCCGAGACCATCGTCCCGCCCGTCGAGTAGCCCGCCGACGAGGCCGTCGACTGCATCGCGTTGTTCTCGAGGATGGACATCTCGTCCTTCACGAGGCCGACCTTGTGGAGCGTGGTCCAGATGGCATAGCTCAGGATGCAGGCCGTGATGGCCACCCCGAGGCCCCATCCGGTCTTGAGGCCCACGTAAAGATTCGAGAGCGACATGATGGCGCCCAGGATGCTGCCCATCACGACCGAGCGGATCGTCAGCTGGGGCATCGAGTCGCCCTGGTAGACCTCCCGGAACCAGGCCTGTTCCCGTTCTTCGGGGGACAGCTCCGCGGCTTCCGGGCCAGGGCCCTCCTGGGTCAAGGTCGAGGTCGACATGGGGCTCCTTTCGGGCGTCGCAGCGTCAAATTGAGTTCATATAGCTTAGCACGGATGAATCCGCGGTTAACCGAGGTGAATTTCAGGTGAAACCACACCGAACTTGCGTGGATCCGCGCACGCTCCCGGGGCATCGGGGGTATGACTCTCCTTGTCGAGCCCATGCCCGATCAGGAGAACCGCGTGGACTGGCTCACCTCGGCCAGCAGGCACTTGCCGCCCGGATTTCAGCTGTTCTCGCGTTTCCTCCGCCGTGACGCGGAGGAGCGGGGAAGACGGCCTGCGCCCGGCGGCCCCGTCCGAGCCACCGTTCAGGGTGGCCCTTCCGGAACGGCCGCGACGGGTCGTGGTGGGACGGCCTCCGATCCGAGGGGGACCGGCTCCGTCCCGGGCGTCCAGGGGCCGGGGGGTGAACCGGGGACCCTGAAGGGGCCGACCGGTGCGGACGGCAAGCCGACCCGGTCCGAGAAGGATCGCCTGGCGAACTCGCCCGCGTGGACGATGGCCCTGCACCTGGGCACGAACATGGGGTCCGAGGCAGGGGCCCAGGCCCAGTTCCAGCAGATTTCCCGGCTGGTCGCCGCCACCCGCGGCAAGCCCGTCGTGTTCGTCGTGCAGGCGCTCAAGCCTCCGAAGACGCTCGATGACCTGCCTGTGCTCGAGCGCTACATCGTGCGCAACGGGCAGATGGACAAGGTCGCCGAACGCCCGGCCCGGTCCTACGCCTCGGAAGTCGAGGAACTCGTGGCGATCGCCGGCAAGGAGGCCGGCACGGGGCGCATGGGAATCGTCCTGCAATCTCACGGGGAGGGGGCTTTCGGCCTCGACGACGACGCGCCGGGCGAGATGACCCTCCAGGAACTTCGCACCGCCATCCGCGGTGGTCTGTCCACGTCGGGCCGCTCCAAGGTCGATACCCTGTCGCTGAATGCCTGCCTGATGGGCCAGGCCGAGGTGCTCAACGCCGTGTCGGGCCTGTCCGACCATCTCCTGGCGTCCGCCGACGTCGAGTGGAGCGAGGTGGGGGCCGATGGTACCCGCGTCGACGGCATGCCCATCCCGACGCTGCTCGAGACGCTGATCCAGCAGCCTGGCCTGACTGCCGAAGGCTTCATGGCCGAGGCCATCCAGCGCGCGGATCGCGGGACCCCCACCCTGTCCTACTTCGACATGGCTCGGTACCCGGGGCTGCAGGCGTCCTTGCATGCCTTTGCCTCGGCCCTCGAACGCGCAGGCCAGGATCCCGTCGCGCGCCCCGTGCTCCGGGACATCATCGATCAGATGGCCCCGTACGGGGCAGACGTCGTTCCCGAGGCGGAGCGCAGTTCGCCGGACGGGAGTCAGCGGGATCTGGGGCATTTCGTGACCGAGGTGATGCTCCGCGTGAGGGACGGTCGGCTTCCCGATCCGAACGGGGAACTGCTCCGGACCTCGCGGTACATGGCCACGCATATCAGCGATCTCATCGTCTATCACCGGCAGACCGTCTCGCCCCGCGAAAAACAGCGCGACGTCGGGCTGGGGATCTTCCTGCCTGCCCGGGCCTTCTTCGAGGCCGACACTGCCCGGCAGACGCCCCTGTTCGGCGGGCTTCACACCCAGTTCGACGAGCTGCGAGCCGAAGGCGTGCCGCGCGACCATCGCGACCTCCAGTCGCGTCGGGCGCGCCTGGATTCCTTGCGCGATTTCATCGTCGAGCGCGTGATGCCCGGGGTCCCGGCGGACCAGCGGGCGGCCTTCACCCCCCTGTTCGACACGATCCGCAGGACCCGCTGGACCGATGATCCGGCGGCCTGGCAGCAGGGGCTCGATCAGGCCATCGTCGAACTGGAGGGGCTCGCCCGGGGACCGCTCGGCGATCGCGTCAGGCAACTGGCGATCGCCCACCGGGCCACCTTCGTGCACCAGACCCTCGAGAACCTGAGACCTCTCTCTCCCAGCGATGCCTGGATGCGTTTCGTGGCCTCGCTCGATCCCGCCCGTGACCCGATCCAGCCGCTGCCGCCCGTGCCGGATTCGGCCCCCGGAACCCGTTGAAGGGGGAATCCAGATCGCGTAACATGCTGCGATAACCTTTTCTTTAACCAAGGAGGATCGAGGCATGCATCGTTCGCTCGGATGGCTCGGGGTCCTGCTGCTGCAGGCAGGGTGCGCGGTGGCTCACCCCGTGTCCGAATCTCCGTCCACCGGATCCCTCGCACCTGCCTCGACGGCCTCGCTCCGGACCGCTGCCGTCGTGACCGTCACCGTGGAGCAGGCGCGGCAGCGCCTCCAGGCCGACCCCGCCCTGCGCCTCGTCGACGTCCGGAATCCGGACGAGTTTGCCGAGAGCCGCATCGCCCGCGCCGAGTTGCTGCCCCTGCCGGAACTCGAGAAGTGGGCTCCGAAGCTCGATCCGCGCAAGCCTCTCGTGCTGATCTGCCGGAGCGGTCGTCGGAGCGGTGCTGCCGCCGAGGCGCTCGCCAAGCGCGGATTTGCCTCCGTCGTCTCGGTCGACGGGGGGATGCTGGCCTGGGAAGCGGCGGGTTACCCCGTCATCCGGCCCTG
Source organism: bacterium (assembly GCA_035285805.1). Classification (GTDB taxonomy): domain Bacteria; phylum Cyanobacteriota; class Sericytochromatia; order S15B-MN24; family UBA4093; genus JAYKJE01. Next base: position 16,419 of record JAYKJE010000008.1, read on the forward strand.
ATGACCGGGAGAGGAGCTGCTCTTGACCTTGCCTACCACTACCTCGACCCCGAGCGTGCCCGCGGCGCTGGAGGAGAGCTTCTACCAGCTCGTCGTCGAGACCTCCACGAACCTTCCCTCCGACGTGCGGACGGCTCTCCATGCGGCCCAGGCGCGTGAAGACGCGTCCACGCGCTCGGCCCTGGCTCTGACAACCATCGGTCACAATGTCGACATGGCTGCAGATGCGACATTGCCCATCTGTCAGGATACGGGCATGCCGACGTTCTTCGTGAATACCCCCGTCGGGGTCAACCAGCTCGTCCTCCGCGAAGCCATCCGTCAGGCCGTGGCCCGCGCCACCCGCGACGGCAAGCTGCGCCCCAACTCGGTCGACAGCCTCACGGGGGCCAATGCCGGGGACAACCTCGGCCCGGGGATGCCCGTCATCCACTTCGAGCAGTGGGAGCACGCCCATGTCGAGGCAAAGCTGATTCTCAAGGGCGGCGGGTGCGAGAACAAGAACATCCAGTATTCGTTGCCCTGCGAGCTTCCTGGCCTGGGCAAGGCCAATCGCGACCTCGACGGCGTGCGCAAGTGCATCCTGCATGCGGTGCACCAGGCACAGGGTCAGGGCTGTTCGGCCGGATTCATCGGCGTGGCCGTGGGCGGAGATCGGACGACGGGTTACGAGGAAGCCAAGCACCAGCTCCTGCGCGCCTGTGACGACGAGCATCCCGATCCCCGTCTCGCGGCGCTCGAAGCCTACGTCATGGAGAAGGCCAACCAGCTCGGAGTGGGCACCATGGGCTTCGGCGGCGACGTCACGCTTCTGGGCTGCAAGGTGGGCGTCCTGAACCGCCTGCCTGCGAGCTTCTTCGTCTCCGTCGCTTACAACTGCTGGGCCTTCCGCCGGCTGGGCATCGAGCTCGACCCGGAATCGGGCCGGATCCTGGCCTGGCAGTACCGCCAGCCACCGGCCGAGGCCCTGCGTCTCTCGCCCGGAGGTGTCGGCGGCTTCGCGACGGGTCGCGAGGTCCATCTGCAGGCGCCCATCACCGAGGAACAGGTCCGGGCGCTGAGGGTCGGTGACGTCGTGGTCCTGAACGGTCGCATGGTGACGGGCCGTGATGCCATCCACAAGCACCTCATGGACCACGAACCGCCCGTCTCCCTCGAGGGGGCGGCGCTCTACCACTGCGGTCCCGTCGTGCGCAAGGTCGGTGAGGCCGGCTACGAGGTCCTGGCTGCCGGTCCGACCACCAGCATCCGCGAGGAACCCTACCAGCACGAGGTGATCCGTCGCTATGGCGTGCGGGCCGTCATCGGCAAGGGGGGCATGGGCGACAGGACCCTCAAGGCGCTCCAGGAGCATGGAGCCGTCTATCTGAACGCGATCGGCGGAGCTGCCCAGTACTATGCGCGCTGCGTGAAGCGTGTGGCCGGGGTCGAGTTGCTCGAGTTCGGGACGCCCGAGGCGATGTGGCAGCTCGATGTCGAGGGCTTCGCTGCGATCGTCACCATGGACAGCCATGGCAACAGCCTGCACCGGGACGTCGAGGCGACCTCGGAAGAGCGCCTCGCCGCACTCGCCGCACCGGTTTTCTAGAACCTGACCCGTGCATGCAAGCGAGTGGGGTGGCCATCGGCCACCCCACTCTTGACTCGCGGGCTGGCCCGGCCCATGTATTTAGATATCTGTCGAAATAAGAAACGGTAGAAGCGAGGTCCTCATGTCGCTGGATCGGGTCTTCCGGGCGATCGCCGATCCCACCCGTCGGGAGATCTTGCGTCACCTGCGGCGACAATCGCTCACGGCAGGTGACATCGCTGACCGGTTCACCCTGTCGAAGCCCTCGATTTCTCATCACCTGGCGCAGCTTCGGGAGGCGGACCTCGTTTTCACGGAGCGCGTGGGGACCTCGATCCGCTACCACCTGAATCTGTCCGTCTTCGAGGAACTTCTGACGGACCTGGTCGAACTCTGGAAAGGAGGGGGCCGTGACACCCCGGTTGAAGACTGAAGCAGTCCCGGCTCTGATGATTCTGGCCTCCTGGCTGTTCGTCGCTCACCACTGGGGACGTCTGCCTGATCAGATTCCCGTCCACTGGGGCCTTTCCGGCACTCCCGATGCTTTTGCACCCAAGGTCCCGGGCGTCTTCATGATTCCCGCCATCGGTACGATGCTGACGCTGACCATGATGGCCTGGCCCGCTTTCGCTCCACGTTCGTCTGCACGGGAGACCCTGCTCGGTGTTTTTCAGGTGCTCAAGGTCGCCATTTCCGCTTTCTTCTGCGTGCTGACGTATCTGGTCTTGCAGGCTGACGTTTCACCGGGGCACACGCTCACCATGTCAGCGATCACGACCCTGGTCGGGATCCTGTTCGTGATCCTCGGGGATAGGTTGCCCAAGATCCGGCCCAACGGCTGGCTCGGGATCCGGACTCCCTGGACACTTGCCCATCCCGAGGTCTGGGAGCGGACTCACCGGCAGATGGGCAAGTGGTTCGTCTTTTCGGGGTTGCTGATCGTGCTGGCCACCGTCTCGTCTGCCAGGACTCAGGTCGTGGTCTTGATCGTGGCCGTGCTCGGAGTATCGGGCGGAAGTCTCATCGTCTCGATCTCCGAGTACCGCAAGGTACAGGGCTGATGTGCTAGAGAATGCCCGGCGATTCCTGGAGCGCGAGCGAGCCCTGCCGCGTCGCGGCATGAGGTCGGTTCTCGGCCTGCCCGGCCCCCGTCACCCGGACGAACTCGATGGTCTGGGAGTGCAGGTCGGGGATGCTGCGCGCATTCACGTAGCTGAGGCCCGAACGGATCCCGCCCTCGAGTTCACGGACCAGGGCCGCGACGGGCCCCTTGGTCGGGATCAGGGTCGAGATGCCCTCGGGCGTTCGCTCGATCCCGACCTTGCGCTGGGCTCCGACCGAGGCCATCCCCCGGTAGACCTTGTAGGCGCGATCATGCTCCACCAGCGTGTCACCCGGGGCCTCGTCCGTGCCGGCGAACAGGCTGCCGATCATGACGCTGTCCGCGCCGGCAGCCAGGGCCTTCACGATGTCTCCCGAATTGCGGATCCCGCCGTCGGCGATGAGCGTCGGTCGATGGGCGGCACGCGGCCGCGCCTTGCGGGCCTCGACCTCGTACCAGCGATCGAGCGCTGCGCGACAGCGCATGATGGCCGTGAGTTGAGGCATGCCGGCGCCGGTGACGATCCGCGTCGTGCAGACCGCGCCTGGCCCCACGCCGACCTTGATGGCGTGGGCACCGGCTTCGAGGAGGTCCCAGGTTCCTTCGGGCGTCGCCACGTTCCCGGCGATGATCCCGAGGTCGGGGAAGCGCTCCCGTACGGCCTGGATCGTCTCGATGACCCGGTCGGAGTGGCCGTGGGCCACGTCGATGAGCACGCCGTGAGCTCCTTCGGTGGCTGCGATGCGGTCCATATCTTCCGGTTTCACCCCGATCGTCACGATCCGGATGCCGGGTACCGAGGCCACCAGGTGTCCGTGCGCGATCGGATCGGCCACGAAGCGGTGGATGATGCCCAGACCGCCAAGGGCATGCATGGCCCTGGCCATCTCGCCTTCGGTCACCGTGTCCATGTTGGCACTGATGAGCGGCAGTTCGAGCGTGAGATCGGCGAAGAGACGCGTCCGGAGACTCACGTCTCGCCGGGAGTGAACGCTGGAACGTTTCGGGACGATCAGGACATCATCGAAGGTCAAACCTTCGTGCTCGAGAATCTTGATGGCCACGGGCGAGTTCGCTGAGGGAGGTGGTTCAGGCCTGGGTTGCCTTGCGGGCCAGCGAAGCGACCGGGACCACCCGAGGCTGTCCGACGTCGCTTTCCCACTCGATGGTGAAGAAACTGGTCGAACCCGACTTGCTGCTGCGTCCGCCGGAGCGCTCGTAGACCATCACCGCGCAGGCCACGTCCGTGCTTTCTACCAGCGTGTATTCCCCGTTTCGTGGAACCAGGCCCAGCGAGATCGCTTCCTGCACCTTGCTCCGTGCCATCGTGGACCACTTTGCACCCAGTAGCATCGCCATCGCGTCAGAGGCTCCCTTCGGGGCTAAAGCAGGCAAGCATCCTCGCCAGACGAGGATTCGCCGAACCGTCGAGGCAGGCTCGAGCCCCCTCTCCAAAGCTTCGTTAACAGCATACCATGAAAGGTGAATTTGCGTTGATGACGATCACGGCCAGAATGCATCCAGTTCGTCCGGTGACCGGTGAACCTGACACACCGGGCGCTGGCCGTGTAGACTGGACGCGTTCGCCTGTCTTCGACCCGGAGGTCTCGTGAAACTGACCCGTTCAGCCGGTATCCTGCTCCATCCGACCTCGCTTCCTGCGCCGCATGGCGTCGGGAACATCGGCCAAGCCTCCCGCGCGTGCATCGACTTCCTGGCGCGAGCCGGGCAGACCTACTGGCAGATGTTGCCGCTGGGTCCCATCACGTACGGGGATTCGCCCTACCAGGCGCTTTCGGCCTTCGCCGGATGTCCGCTCCTCGTCGACCTCGAGGACCTCGTGGAGGCGGGCTGGCTCGACCGATCGGATCTCGAGGGGGCTCCCGATCACGCGCACGCCGTCCGGTACAGCGAGGTCATTCCCTTCCACGACCGGATGCTCGCGCTGGCCTGGGAGCGCTTCCAGGCGCGGTCCGAGGCGTCCGCCCGCGAGGCCATGGCCGCCTTTGCGGCCGGGCAGGCCGAGTGGCTCGAGGAGTTTGCCCTGTTCATGGCCCTCAAGCTCTCCCTCGGCGGCGCCGCCTGGACCTCGTGGCCCGAGGAGCTTCGGCGCCGTGACGATGGCGCCCTTGCCCGGGCTCGCGAGGAACTCGCGGACGGTATCGCCTACCAGGTCTTCGTGCAGTGGCTCTTCCACGAACAGATGCTGGCCCTGCGTGCCCATGCAGCCGACCGTGGCATCCGCCTGATCGGCGACCTTCCCATCTTCGTCTCGATGGACAGCGCGGATGCCTGGGCGCATCCCGAGCTGTTTCACTTCGACGAGAAGGGTCATGCCACCGTCGTGGCGGGTGTGCCTCCCGATTACTTCAGCGAGACCGGTCAGCTCTGGGGCAATCCACTCTACCGCTGGGAAGCCAGCCGCGCGACCGGACATGCCTGGTGGATCGCCCGCATGCGGCAGGCACTCGCCCAGTTCGACCTCGTCCGCATCGATCACTTCCGGGGCTTCGAGGCGTACTGGGAGATTCCCGCAGGGGCCCTGAATGCCATCGGCGGACGCTGGGTGCCGGGGCCGGGGCTCGAGCTCTTCGAGGCCCTGGGGCGTGAACTCGGTGATCTGCCGGTCATCGCAGAGGACCTGGGACTCATCACGCCCGAGGTCGAGGCCCTGCGGGATGGTGCCGGATTGCCCGGCATGAAGATCCTCCAGTTCGCGTTCGGCGGGGATGACGACAATGCCTACCTGCCGCACCGTCACGTCGAGCACGGCGTCGTCTATACCGGGACCCACGACAACGACACCACCGTCGGGTGGTGGCAGTCGGCCGAGGCGCCCGTGCGCGACCATGCGTGCCGGGTGCTCGGGGTCGCTCCCGAGCATGTTCCGGGTGCCCTCATCGAGGCCGCTCTCGGTTCCCGGGCCAACCTGGCCGTGATCCCGTTGCAGGACTGGCTCGGTCTCGGTGCGGAAGCCCGCATGAACACGCCGGGCCTCCCGGAGGGCAACTGGGCCTGGAGGGTGGCGCCTGGAGCCCTGGTCGAGGGGCTCGCCGAGCACATCGCCGCCCGGACGCGGGCCCACGGGCGATAGCGGACTTGCCGGGATCGGTCCCATCCTCCGGGACCGATCCCGTGCTCGCCCGGTCACGGCCAGGGCGGGGCGCCTCGCGGAGGAAGGTGGGCCATGAAGGTCCTGATCGTCGATGATGAAGTCCTCGGAGTCGAGGCCCTCTCGCTCATCCTGCAGCGGGAAGGTCATGACATCCTGGTGGCCTACGACGCCCCCGAGGGGGTGTCGCTCGCGCTCGCCGAACGGCCTGACCTGGTGATCATGGATGTCACCATGCCGGGCGCCTACGACGGACTCGAAGGAGTTCGCCGCCTGCGGGCGCACCCCGGGTTCACGGGGCTACTCGTCTGTCAGACGGCCCTGCCCGAGATGGAAGCGCTGGCCCGCGTCGACCATGAGGGCCCTCATCACTGGCTCCAGAAGCCTTTCAGGCGAGCCGAGCTGCTGGCTCTGCTGTCGCGGCTGCAATCATGGCGCCACGCGCAGTCGAGCCAGGAGACGTAGCCGACCTTCACCGGGTGCGAAACCCACGAGCGACCAGTCCGGCGTGAGGCCGGGTGTCGCCGGTGCCGGCCCGCTGGCGGCCAGCTGCCGGAGATCGAGGGTGGCGTCCGGCATCAAGCTCTGCAGCAGGGTGCTCGGCACGGGGAACGTCCGACCAGCCAGGGACAGTTCCAGCTGCGATACGCTCAGGCGGTCGGGTGCAACCAGTTGCGGGTGTACGCTCACGGCCACGGGCCAGGCACTGCCACTGACCTCCAGGCGGCCTTCGATGCCGAGACGGTCCGAGGTGATGCGGACGCGTTCCGGGATGACGTCCACCGTTCTCTGGATGGGCGGGAGGCCGGGGAAGATCGGTAGCTGGATGGGGATGCCCCGGAGCTTCGACCGGATCTCGGGCCTTTCCAGCACCGCCAGGATGCCTGCTTCCGGAATGTCGACGGAGCCCGTCGCGTCGGCGCCGGCGGCCAGCTGGGGGCGTCCCGACCAGATCGTGTCGAGCATCTTCAGCTGAAAGGGGGCCGTTTCCAGGGAGGCCGAGGCGATCGCCACGCCTTCGAGCTTGAAGTCTTCCATCCGGATGTCCAGGCGATCGATGTGGCCTGCGAGCATGTGCAGCGGGGGCGCGGATTCGACCCGTACTTCCACCTTTCGAGCCCCCCCGACCTGCTGCCGGAGGCTGTCGGCGATCGAACCCGAAACCAGTCCAGGTGCAGCTCCAAGGCCGGCATACAGGGCCGTCAGGACGCACGCCAGGATGAGGGTCAGCATCACCAGCCTCCTCTCGCGCTCGCGAGCATCGCGAAGACGATCTGCCCGCCCGTGCCGTCGAACATCGTGCTGGCCCAAACGTTGCCCTCGAGGGCTCCTCCCAGTCTCATCGGCCCGACCTGCCAGGGCGTCGTCTCGAGACCTCCCTGGAGATCCAGTCCCCACCGCATGGCCTGGAAACTGCGATTTCCGAGAGTATGCGATTGAAGCATCACGGGTAGCGCGGCATCGAGACGCGCTTGCAACCCCGGTACTCCGAGCATCCATGTGAGCTTGCCGGAGGGTCCCAGGCCCACCAGGGTCCGTCCCGCGGTCTGGTAGCCGTTTCCGGTGCCACTCAGGGGCGTCGTGACCCGCGAGACGAGGGCAAGTCCCGCTTCCGGTCGGAGGCCCGTCTCGGCCAGCCGGTAACGCCCGTCCACGCGCAGGCGGACATCGGCCATCGACACCTGCCCCGAGGTCGTCCCCGAACTCGAGGCCTTCACGTCGAAGGGGAGGATGGTCCCCACGCGCCCGGCCAGCACCCACGGGGCCATGACATGTTCGGCGGAAAGCGTCAGGTTCGCGAGGCCCGGGACGGAGACGACGAGGTCGTTGGTGTCCTCCGTGCCGACCAGGCTCCTGTCCCCGGGCAGCCCCTCGAAGTAATGCAGGACCGACTGGATGCCCAGCGCGACCTGCCAGGGCAACGAGGACATCCCGTCCGTCGTGCCGGAGGGGACGAGGGGCGCAGGGCGGGGCGAAGGCGTGCCACCGGGCGCGGGCGAGGCGACTTCCGGCGTCGAGCGAGGCTGCGGGGGGCTGCTCGGAGACGGTTCCGGTGCGGGCGACCCCGCCGTGCTCCAGAGCGGGGCGCGGGTCGCGGCAGGACGAGGAGTGGGTGCGATCGTCTGGACCGGACGCGGCGTGGGCGAACTTGGCGGGTTCGGGCGCTCGGTCGGTCGCGCCGTTCCAGGTGGCGAGGGTGGGGGCACCTCCGGCACCGGGCTCCCGGACGGCGAGGCGACCGGCGGGGGCGAGGCCGGCGGGCGAAGCGCTTCCTGGAAGACCGGAGCCCAGTCCGGGTCGATGAGGGCGAGTGTCCGACCCATCCAGCCGGCTGCCTCGAGACGGGTGAGGGAGTCCTTCGCACGGAATCCACCGGTCGGAGCCGGTACGATCTGCCAGAAGTTGAGGGCCCGGTCCAGGATCTTGCCGAAGGGGCTCGCCACGGGGACGTCCGGACAGGTGACCGGCGATCCGAGCCGGGGAGGCGGTGCCGAGGAACGGACCTCCAGGAGCCGGACGAGGGACCGGACGAGTTCTTCCCGCGTGACGGGAGAGAGTCCCTCGAAGCGCGTGCCGCGTCCGCTCATGAGTTGCAGGCTGGTCACGCGGCTCACGGCAGGCATGTCGGGATGTCCCGAGGGAATGTCGGACCAGACCACGACCTGGGAGGGAGCTTCCTCGCTCCCCAGGAGCTTCACCAGGGCCCCGGCGACCTCGTACCGGGTCAGGCGGCTGCTGCCCAGGAACCGACCGTCGTCAGCAGCGGCCAGGATGCCGCGGCGCCCGAGCTCCATCGCGATCCGGTCCGGACCGGAGCTCGGGTCGAGGTCTTCGTAAGCTCCCAGTCCGGGAGCGAGCCAGGCGTTGAGGCCCAGGGCTGCAGCGACGAGTGCCAGGCGGCGTCGGTTCACGTCTTCCTCTCGAACGTGAGGCGATCGCCCTCTGCGAGTTGCCACTCTCGCGCGGTCCCGGCAGGCAACTCGAGGGTCTGGCTGGCGCCGCGGACGACGGGCGAGAACCTCCAGGGCTTCATCTCGGGAATCAGGCGGACGATCCGACCGTCACCCGACAAGAATAGCACGTCGATGGGGAAGCGGACGAAGCACGTGTGGACGGCATTGCAGGGTTTCAGCAGTACGGCCTCGCCGCGGTCGAAGCGTCTGGCGAACTGCAGACCGACCAGGCGCGTCAGGGGGTTGTCGGCCAGGCGACAGGAGTCGGCGACCAGGTTTCCATCATGTGTCACACGCAACATGCGACGATCATAACCCATGATCGTGATGACTTGACGCGTTAATGCGCCTTCGCTCAGGGGATGAGTCTCTTGTGGCGACCTGCAGCGAGCGGGCGACTCCGGCTCGAAAGGGGGCACCTATGGCGATGGCGCAGCGACTTCTCGAATCCGCGATCATGGAGTCCCTCGAGCAGGTGCTCGTCGACACGATCATCCCCGAAGCGGGTGAGATCGATCGTCTCGGGAGGCTTCCGCGTCGCAGTCTGTCTGCGCTCGCAGACGCCGGCTTCCTGGGCATGCTCTCCGAGCCGCGGCTGGGAGGCATGGGGGCGGGCTATCGCATGGCCGTCCAGGTCATCGAGGCGATCGCGCGACACTGTGCGTCCACGGCGCTCCTCCTCACCACCCACTATGCAGCGGCCATCGCGATCGAGCACCACGGTTCGCGAGAGTTCCGACGCGTCGTCGCGGAAGGCCAGCACCTCTTGACCCTGGCCCTGAACGATCTCGGCACCACCAACCCCGTCTGGTCGGCCCTGTCCTCGGTCACGACCGTGGGCACCGAAGTCTGGCTGCGGGGGGTCAAGCAGCACGTCGTCGGGGCGGGCATCGTCGATTCCTACGTCTGGACGGCCCGTTCCAGCCAGGACGATGGCACCACCCTGTGGCTCGTCCCTCGCCGGGATGACCAGATCGAGATCATGGCCACGGAGTACGATACCGGGTTGCGGGGTCACGGCGGCGGCACGGTTGCTGCGGACGGCGTCCGTCTCGACCACCGTGCGCGGCTCGGCGAAGACGGCAAGGGCTTCGCGTTACTCGCCGACCTGGTGCTGCCCGCGCTCGACCTCTTTCTCGCGGCCATCCAGGTCGGCTTGATGGAGTCCGTGACCCGGCGTTCGGCCTCGCATCTCACCGGGGCCTTCGGGGTCTACCAGGGCAAGGCCGACGACGGCCACGAACTCCGGGCCTCCCTCGGAAAGATGCGAGCCCGCACCGAGATGGTCCGGTCGCACCTGCATGACACGGCCGGTGCCATGGACCGGCGCTTGACCTCCGGAGTGGCGCGCGGCACGTTCGCACTCAAGGCGCTCGCCACCGAGATGGCCCAGGAAGTCACGGACCTGGGGATGAAGATCGGTCAAGAAACCCTCGATCGCCCGGGGGCCATCGAACGGTGTTTCCGCGATGCTCGATCCAACCTCGTCCTGACGTTTTCACCCGATGCCCTGTACGAGTACGTGGGGCGGGCCGAGTGCGGGCACCTGCTGACGCGGGGCTAGGGGAGCCAGAAGGGTCGGTCCTCGAGGGTGACGGTTGCTTCCCCGGCAGCCGTCACCAGTTGCACGCCCGGGCGGGCCTGGGCCACCTTCACGAGGCCGAGTCCGCGTTCTCCCGAGACGCTCGTCACCACGCCCACCGGACGTTCCTCGTCCAGCAGGGTGGCTCCGATCTCGACGTGCGTGCCTGCAGACCAGGTGAGGCCCATGAGCTGCCGCTGGATCTTGCGGTAATGGAACAACCGCGCCACGACTTCCTGTCCGAGGTAACAGCCCTTCTCCAGCGAGATGGACGTCTCGAGGCGCGCCTCCCAGGGATTCACGTCCTCGCCGATCTCGTGGCCCGAGGCGGGGAACCCCGCCCCGATCCGCCAACCTTCGATCCGATCGGCCGCCCACGGTTCGGCGCCGCGATCCACGAGGTTCGCCTCCCGCGCCGGCCAGCTGGCCTCGTCGACGAGCCAGATCGCGACCTCGGGAAGGGCCGGATGGCCCGCGCAGAGTGCCTCGCCATCGGCCGTCCCTCTCCAGCTCCACCGGCGGGCGTCCGCGGTGAGACGGGGGGCCTCATCTGCAGGGACCGGCAGGAGGTCGGACCAGGATCCGATGAGGGTGACGACGCGTGTCCCGGCGCTGCGGTCCGTCACGGTGACGTCCACGCCGAGGGTGTAGCGGTCCAGCGTCGTCGCGAGGATCGCCCCCCGACCCGGCCCGCCGACGAGCGTCAGGCCCGTCTCGTCCCGGAGGACGAGCACCCAGTCCAGCATCGTCCCCTTGCGGCTCGTGACGGCTGCCCGGGTCGCCTCACCCGGAACCAGCGAGCGGGTTTCCTGGGTCGAGTAACCCTGGAAGAAGGTCGCGGCGTCAGGCCCCTCGAGGCGAACGACGGCGCGATCGAGGTCCGCATGGTAGGAAAGGCTCATGATCAGACGCTGAAAGAGGTCCCGCAGCCGCAGGTATGCGCGGCGTTCGGGTTCTTGAAGGTGAAGCCCGCGTTCATGAGGTCGTCGTTGTAATCGAGCTCCATGCCCGAGAGCAGCAGCGAGGACTTCATGTCGAGCAGGACCTTCAAACCATCGAAGGTCATGACCCGGTCCTGCGCGGTGGCCTCGTCGGCCACATCGAGCTTGTAGCTGAAGCCCGAGCATCCGCCGCCGACGGCCGCCACCCGCAGGTAGGCCTCGGGTTTGCCCTGGCGCTCGAGGAGCGACTTCACGTGGGCGATCGCCTTGGGGGTCAGGTTGATGAGCGTCGGGGCGCTCGAGGGGGTCGTGGTGCTCATGGCTATCCCTCCGGATGGGTCATGCACGCGGACTGGCGAGGGGGATGCGGCAGGGCGTGCTGCGCTGCCGCTCGACTTCCTGGATGATGATCTGGGCGGCCCGGTCGACCTCGGCTTCGGTGGTCCCCCGTCCGAGACCCAGACGCAAGCTCGCCAGGGCAGTGTCCCGGCCGGTGGCGGCCAGGACGTGCGAGGGTTCGAGGCGGTCCGAGGCGCAAGCCGAGCCCGAGCTGGCCGCGACTTCCTTGAGCCCCATCAGCAGGGCCTGGCTCTCGACGCCCTCGAGGCTCACGTGCAGGTTGCCGGGCAGGCGGTCGGTCGGATGTCCGTTGAGGTGGATCCCCTCGATCGCCGCGAACAGACGCTCCTGGAGGCGGTCCCGCAGACCCGACACGCGCTCGGCCTCGGCGGCGCGGAGGCTCTCCGCGAGCTCGCAGGCCTTGCCCAGGCCCACGATACCGGGGACGTTCAGCGTGCCCGAGCGAACGCCGCGCTCGTGCCCGCCACCGTGCAGTTGCGGCTCGAGACGGACCCGCGGAGCGCGTCGGCGCACGTACAGGGCACCGACCCCCTTGGGGCCGTACAGCTTGTGTGCCGAGAGGCTCAGCAGATCGACGTGCATGGCCTCGACGTCGAGCGGGATCTTGCCCGCGGACTGGGCCGCATCGACGTGAAGGACCACTCCGCGCGCCCGGCAGATCGCGCCGATCTCGGCCACGGGCTGGATAGTCCCGATCTCGTTGCTGGCATGCAGGATCGAGACGGCCAGGGTGTCGGGGCGGAGAGCCGCCTCGACGTCGGACGGCGCAACCCGTCCGAACGCGTCGACCTCGAGCCAGGTCACCTCGCAGCCCTGCCGCGTGAGGGCGTCGAGCACGTCCCGGGTCGCCGCATGCTCGACGCGCGTCGAGACCAGGTGCAGGCGGGGGATGGGGGCATGCAGGCGTTCGGTCTCGACGAGGCCCTTGAGAGCCAGGTTGATCGATTCCGTCGCTCCCGAGGTGAAGACGATCTCCTTGCCGCACGGGGCTCCGAGGCGATCGCGGGCGCCGATGAGGCGTGCCACCTGCTCACGTGCGGCCTCGACGGCCTCCTCGGCTGCCCACCCGTACGCGTGCTGCCGGCTCGAGGCGTTGCCGAACCGGTCCGTCAGGAACGGCATCATGGCCTCCAGGACGGCGGGATCGAGCGGAGTCGTGGCGTGGTGGTCGAGGTAGATCACGGGCGGCCCACCTCGAGCGGGAAGGGCTCGCGGAGCGCTGCTTCCGGAGGAGGTGGCAGCGGGCCCGTCACGGTACCGTAACGGTCTTCCCGGGCCAGGTCGGCCAGGGTGTGACCTTCCAGGGCCTCGAGGAAGGCGTCCTGAGCCCGCTTCAGGGCTCCCTTCACGGCGCAGCCCACGCGGAAGCAGGCATACGGGCTCGAGGAGGTGCACTCGTTGACGGCGATCTCGCCTTCCGTCGCCTCGACGATGTCGCGGAGCGTGATGGTCTCGGGAGCGCGGGCGAGTTCGAGGCCTCCGTGGGAGCCCCGCTGCGAGCGGACGAGTCCCGCGCGCACGAGCAAGGGGACGAGCTTGCCCAGGAAGGACGGCGGGATCCGCTCGACGTCCGCGATCTTGGCCGTGTCGCAGAGCTGTCCCACCGGGCGCTTGGCCAGGTGGACCATCGTGAGGATTCCGTATTCCGAGGCCTTCGTGAGCTTCATGCGCCCGTCTCCTCGTGCCTAGACCGCCATCACCATGAGGTGGGGCTCGCTCTCGCGCAGCATGTTCTCGATCGCCATGAGCGTGCCGGCCTGCGAGCTCGGACAGCTGCCGCAGGCGCCCTGGTAGCGGATCTTGAGCACGTTTTCCTCGAGGCCCATCACCAGGATGTCGCCGCCATCGGCCTGCAGGGCCGGGCGGATCCGCTCGTCCAGGACGGCCTCGATCGCCTCGAGGCGGACCTGCATCGCCTCGGAGTCGGCCTTCCAGGGACGTCCCCCGTCACCGGTGGGCGGAGTGACGGCATCTCCGGCCTTCGCGGCCCGGATCGGCTCCGCGATCTGCCGCATGAGCGAGGACCAGTCCGCTCCGCCGTCCTGGGTGACGGTCAGCCACCGGTCGATGTAGTAGACGTTCGTGACGTGCGGGATCGCGAACAGTTCCCGGGCCAGCGCGTCCCCCTCGGCCTTGTCGGCGCTGTCGAAGGAGCGGGCCACGCCGCGCGTCAGGGGTTCCTTCAGGATGAACTTGACGGCGTTGGGGTTCGGAGTGGGTTCGATCTCGGCGATCTTGGGCATCGGGGAGACCTTTCTAGAGCGCGTCCGGGCCGGCCTCGGTGGAGACCGAGGTGCCCGTGGTGACGGCGGAGTGCAGGGTATGCCAGGGAAGGACGGCGCACTTGACCCGGGTCGGCAGACCCGCGATGCCGGAGAAGACCGTCAGGCGGCCCAGGTGATGCGTCTCCTTCTCGGGGTCGAGCTGACCGGTGGCCATCCGGCGGAACTCGTCGACCAGGACTTCGGCCTCATCGATGCGCTTCCCCTTGACGACGCCCGTCATCATCGAGGCCGAGGCCTTGCAGATGGCACAGGCCTCACCTTCGAAGGCGATCGCCGCGATGCGGTCCTCGTCGATCCGGACGTCCAGCGTGATCTGGTCGCCGCAGAGCGGGTTGTGACCCTTCGCGTGGTGACTGGCCTCTTCGAGCTTCCCGTAGTTACGCGGCTTGCGGTTGTGGTCGAGGATGACTTCCTGGTAAAGGGCCTTTTGACTGCTCACAGGCCGAAGACCTCCTGGACGCCCCGGAGACCGCGAGCCAGGGCCTCGACCTCCTCGAGCGTGTTGTAGTAGGCGAAGCTGGCGCGGATCGTGGCGGGCACGCCAAATCGCTCCATGACGGGCTGGGCACAGTGATGCCCCACCCGCACGGCGATGCCTTCCTCGTCGAGCAGGCTGCCGACGTCATGCGGGTGGACGCCGCGCATCACGAACGAGAGCACCGAGGCCTTCTCGGGGGCCGTGCCGATGAGGCGGACGCCCGGCAGCGCGCCGACGAGCTCGGTGGCGCGCTCGAGCAGGGCGTGCTCGTGGGCGGCCGCCCGGTCGATCCCCACGGAGCGCAGGTACCGGATAGCCTCGGCCAGACCGATCTGCGGGGCGATCGCCGGGGTGCCCGCCTCGAAGCGATAGGGCAGGTCGTTGAAGACCGTCTCCTCGAAGCGGACTGAGACGATCATGTCCCCGCCGCCCATGTAGGGCCGCATCCGCTCGAGCCACGAGGCCTTGCCGTAGAGGGCGCCGCTGCCGGTCGGCCCCCCGAGCTTGTGGCCGGAGAAGGCATAGAAGTCGCAGCCGAGCGCCTGCACGTCGACGGCCAGGTGCGGGACGGCCTGCGCCCCGTCGACGAGCACGGGGATCCCGCGGGCGTGGGCCATGCGGGTCATCTCGGCCACCGGGTTGATCGTGCCGAGCGCGTTCGAGACGTGGGCCACCCCGACCAGCTTGACCGGGCCCTCGAGCAACCGCTCGTAGGCCTCGAGGTCGAGGACTCCGCGATCGTCCATCGGGATCACGCGGATCTCGATGCCCCGCTCTTCGCGCAGGAGTTGCCAAGGCACGATGTTGGCATGGTGTTCCATGGCAGAAAGCAGCACGATGTCTCCGGCCTGCATGAAGCTGCGGCCGAAGGAGTGGGCGACCAGGTTCATCGCCTCGGTCGTGCCGCGCGTGAAGATCGTCTCGCGGAGCGTCGGGATGTTGAGGAAGCTTCGCACGGTCTCCCGGGCGTCCTCGTAGGCCGTGGTCGCCTCGTGGCTCAGGGTGTGCACGCCGCGATGGACGTTGGCGTGCTCCTCGCGCTGGTAGCGGGCCACCCGCTCGATGACGCACGCCGGCATCTGGGCCGAGGCGGCATTGTCGAGGTACACGAGCGGCTTCCCGTGCACGGTCCGCGCGAGGATCGGGAAATCCGCGCGGATCCGGGCGATATCGAGCGGGGCGGAGGCGATCGCCATGGTCTTCACCCTTCCTGTCCGGTCTGGATCCGCCCGACCAGCTCGCCCTCGAGGTTCTCGGCGAGCTCGCGCAGGGGGATCTCGCGCAGGATCTCGGCCGCGAAGGCCCCGATGAGCAGCTTGCGCGCCGTCGCCACGTCGAGCCCGCGGCTCCGGAGGTAGAAGAGCTCCTCGTCCTCCAGCTGCCCGACGGTCGCCCCGTGCGTGCAGCGGACGTCGTCCGCGAAGATCTCGAGCTGCGGCTGGGCGCTCACGCGTGCCCGCGGCGAGAGGAGCAGGCTGCGGCTGACCTGCGACGCGTTCGTCTGCTGCGCCTCGCGCTCGACGCGGACCCGGCCGTTGAAGGCAGCCCGGCCCGTTCCCCCGACGATCGCCTTGTGGCGCTGGGCGGCCGTGCCGTGGGGCTGGTGGTGCCACAGGGTGGTGTGCAGGTCCGAGAACTGATCGTCACCTACCAGGGAGAGGGCGTCGAGGCGCACGGACGTGCCCGTGCCGACCTGCTCGACGGTGTGGTCGACGCGCGAGAAGCGCGCCCCCAGCGCGATGTCCGTGTGGCCGTAGTGGGCGTCGCGCGCGACGCGGACCCCGACCCGGCCCAGGTGGACCGTGCGGGCACTCTCCCGCTGGACGCGGACGTGCTCCAGCCGCGCTCCCTCGCCCAGGACGATCTCGGTCCGGGCCAGCGTCACGCCGCCCGCCGCCGAGCCGAGCGCCTGGAAATCCTCGAACAGCGTGAGTTCTGCTCCCGTTTCGAGCACGACCAGCACGCGCGGCGCGGCCAGCCGGGGCGTGTCGCCCGGGTTGGCCAGGGTGATCATGAGCGGCAGCTCGATGCGGGTGTCGCGGGCGACACGCACGATCACCGCGTCCTGCCAGGTCGCGTCATGCAGGACGTCGAAGAAGGTTTCCCCTTCGAGGCGCGTGCTGCCGAACTCGGCGGGGAGTTCGGCGGAGGCCCCCGGGCTGGCGAGGCTCCGGATGGAGAGGCCGGGCGGACAGTTCCCGGCGCCGGGCATCTCGACCGTCCAGCCGCTCACGACGAACACCCGCGGGGCCACGTGAACCATCGGCAGGAGCCCGAGGCTCTGAGAGGTGGTCGGAGGCACCGAGGAGGGAGCCGCCGTCAGGACTGCGGGGAAGGCTCCAGCCAGCGGCGAGGCGCGCCAGCCCTCGGTGCGCGGAGTCGGCAGGACGAGCGACCGCAGGCGCTCGCGGGCACCGGATGCCCCCGGTCGGTCCGTCGCCGGGAGGGCGGCCAGCAGCGTGTCGCGCAGGCCGTCGAGGGCCGTGGCGGTCGTGCTCATCGGAGGACTCCGGCGTCGGCCTTGATCCAGTCGTAGCCGCGCTCTTCGAGATCGAGGGCGAGTTCCTTGCCGCCCGTCTTCAGGATGCGACCTGCGGCCATGACATGCACGAAATCGGGCTGGATGTGGTCGAGCAGCCGCTGGTAGTGCGTGACCATGACGATCGCCCGGTCGGGCGTGGCAACCTGGTTGACCCCGGCGGACACGACGCGCAGGGCGTCGATATCGAGCCCCGAGTCGGTCTCGTCGAGGATGGCCAGGGCCGGCTCGAGGACGGCCAGCTGGAGGATCTCGTTGCGCTTCTTCTCACCACCCGAGAAGCCCTCGTTCACGCTACGGTCCAGGAACGCGGGATTCATCTCGACGACCTGGCACTTCTCGCGGATGAAGTCGTCGAACTCGAGCGGGTCGAGCTCTTCCCCGCCGCGCGCGGCCTGCACCGAGTTGTAGGCGAGTCGCAGGAAGGCCGCGTTCGACACCCCGGGCAGCTCGATGGGGTACTGGAAGGCCAGGAACATCCCGGCACGGGCCCGGTCTTCGGGCTCCATCGTGAGCAGGTCCTGCCCGAGGAAGGTCACGGTGCCTGCCGTGACCTCGTAGTCGGGGTGGCCGGCCAGCACCTTCGAGAAGGTGCTCTTGCCGGACCCGTTGGGCCCCATGATGGCGTGGATCTCGCCGGCGCGGACCGTGAGATCGAGCCCCTTGAGGATCTCGACGTCCCCGATGCGGGCATGAAGTCCGCGGACTTCGAGAAGGATGGGCGCCTCGGGCCGGATCATCCGACACTCCCTTCGAGCTTGAGTCCCAGCAGCTTGGTGGCCTCGACGGCGAACTCCATGGGCAGCTGGGTGAACACGTCCTTGCAGAACCCGTTGATGATCATCGAGATCGCTTCTTCCGATCCGATGCCTCGCTGGGCGAAATAGAAGAGCTGGTCCTCGCCGATGCGCGAGGTCGAGGCCTCGTGCTCGATGCGGGCGGTTGGGTTCGCCACGTCCAGCGTCGGGAAGGTGCTGGCCTCCGAGCGATCGCCGATGAGCATCGAGTCGCACTGCGAATAGTTGCGGGCATCCCGAGCGCCCGGCATGACCTTGACCTCGCCCCGGTACGAATTGTGCGAGCGGCCGGCCGAGATGCCCTTCGAGATGATCGTGCTGCGCGTGCGCTTGCCGATGTGGATCATCTTGGTCCCGGTGTCGGCCTGCTGCATGTGGTTCGTGAGCGCGACCGAGTAGAACTCCCCGGTCGAGTCATCGCCCAGCAGCACGCAGCTGGGGTACTTCCAGGTGATGGCCGAGCCCGTCTCGACCTGGGTCCAGCTGATGCGGCTGCGGGCGCCCTTGCAGAGACCGCGCTTGGTGACGAAGTTGAAGATGCCGCCCTTGCCGTCGGCATCCCCGGCATACCAGTTCTGGACCGTCGAGTACTTGATGTCCGCGTCCTCGAGCGCCACGAGCTCGACGACGGCCGCGTGGAGCTGGTTCGTGTCGAATTGCGGGGCCGTGCAGCCCTCGAGGTAACTCACGGAGCTGCGCTCCTCGGCCACGATGAGCGTGCGCTCGAACTGCCCCGACTCCTGGTTGTTGATCCGGAAGTAGGTCGAGAGCTCCATCGGGCAGGCCGTGTCCTTCGGGATGAAGCAGAAGGACCCATCCGTGAAGACCGCCGAGTTGAGCGCGGCGTAGTAGTTGTCGGTGTAGGGGACGACGGAGCCGAGGTAAGCCCGGACGAGCTCGGGGTGCTTCTGGACGGCTTCCGAGATCGAGCAGAAAATGACGCCCGCCTCGGCCAGCTTCGTCTTGAAGGTCGTCGCCACCGAGACGCTGTCGAACACCACGTCGACGGCCACGTTGGCGAGCTGTTTCTGCTCGGAGAGCGGGATGCCCAGCTTCTCGAAGGTCCGCAGCAGCTCGGGATCGACCTCGTCGAGCGAGTTCAGCTGCTTTTTCGGCTTCGGGGCCGAGTAGTAGACGATGTCCTGGAAGTCGATCGGGGGGTGCGAGACGTTGGCCCAGGTGGGCGGCGTCAGCGTCAGCCAGTGGCGGAAGGCCTTCAGCCGGAACTCGAGCAGCCAGTCGGGCTCCTGCTTCTTGGCCGAGATGGCCCGGACGGTATCCTCGGTCAGCCCGGGGGGCAACGTCTCGGATTCGATGTCCGTCACGAAGCCATGCTTGTAGGGCTGGTTGACCAGGGTCTCGAGACTCACGGGTGGGCTCCTGCTCGGGCGAGGAAGGGACGCTCATAAATCAGACTAAAAAGGTCCGATTTATCTGATTTGAATGTACGGCATCCCGGGAGGGGAGTCAACGGGCGAAGATGGCCGTGGGGAGCCCCTCGCCGGTTTCCGGGAGGCGATCGTTCCTTGACAAATCGTGAACTCCCGGAGCCCCGGGGGACCTTCCGTCTCCCGCCCTGCGTGGCTACCATGAGATGAATGGCATCGTCGTGCGGGTCGGGAGGTCCAGGCGTGGAGGTCATCGTCATCGGGGGAGGGCATGCAGGCTGCGAGGCCGCGCTGGCGGCAGCGCGCCTGGGCGCCCGTACGATCATGGTCACGTCCTCGTTCGAGACGGTCGCCAGCATGCCCTGCAACCCCGCGATCGGGGGGCCTGCCAAGGCGAACCTCGTGCGCGAGGTCGACGCACTCGGCGGCGAGATGGCCCGGGTCGGCGACCGCACGGCCCTGCAGATCAAGGTGCTCAACTCCAGCCGGGGTCCCGCCGTCCAGGCCCTTCGTGCCCAGTCCGACAAGGCCCGGTACGCCCGGGCCATGCAGGAAGTGCTGCGCGCGCAGGCGGGCCTGGACATCGTCGAGGCCCTCGTCGCCCACCTGCGTCCGCGAGAGGGGGGAGGTCTCGAGGTCGAACTCCTCGACGGGCGCGTCCTGTCGGCGCCCGCCGTCGTGCTCACGACGGGGACGTTCCTGCGCGGCAAGCTGTTCACGGGCCTAGAGGCGACCCCGGGGGGGCGCCGCGGCGAGCCCCCGGCCCAGCACCTCACGGCGAGCCTGCACGCGCTCGGCCTGCGGACCGGACGGCTCAAGACGGGCACGCCCCCGCGCGTGGACGGGCGCAGCCTCGACTTCGACCGGATGGACCTCGCGCCAGGCGGGGGACCCGAGCTGCGACTCTCCTTCATGCCCTCCGGGGAGACGTGCCCGCAGGTCCCGTGTTATCTGACGCGCACCACCCTCGAGACGCACGCCATCATCCAGGGCGCCCTGGATCGGTCCCCGATGTTCCGCGGCCTCATCGAGGGCGTGGGGCCGCGTTACTGTCCGAGCATCGAGGACAAGGTCGTGCGCTTCGCAGACAAGGAATCGCACCCCATCTTCGTGGAACCCGAGGGGGCCGACACGCACGAGTGGTACGTCCAGGGCTTCAGCACGAGTCTCCCGGCCGAGGTCCAGGAGCGCATGCTGCGCACGCTTCCCGGCCTCGAGCAGGTCGTCATGCTCAAGCCGGGCTATGCCGTCGAATACGACTACATCCCGGCGATCCAGCTCAAGGCCTCGCTCGAGGTCAAGCACGTCCCGGGTTTCTTCACGGCCGGCCAGATCAACGGGACCTCGGGATACGAGGAGGCGGCTGCCCAGGGGATCGTGGCCGGCATCAACGCTGCACGGCTGGCCCTGGGCCAGGAGCCTGTCGTCTTCCCCCGACATCAGAGCTACATCGGGACGCTCATCGACGACCTCGTCACGAAGGACCTCGACGAGCCCTACCGCATGCTCACGAGCCGGGCCGAGCATCGCCTGACGCTCCGGCAAGACAATGCCGACGAGCGCCTGACGCCGCTCGGGCGCGAGCTGGGCCTGGTCGACGAGGCCCGATGGGCGCGATTCGAGGCCAAGCAGGCGGCGATCGCCACCGAGGAGACCTGGTTGCGCACCACGCGGCTCGTGCCGGGTGAGGCGGCCCAGGAGGCGCTTGCCGCCGTGGGCGAACGCCTCGAGCGCGTCGTCACCGCCGAGGAGCTGCTCCGGCGCCCCCCCGTGCCCATCGAGCTCGTCTACCGGCTGGCCTGTCGTGACCCCGGTACGGTCGATGCCGAGGTCCGCGAGCAGCTGTCCATCCGCACCAAGTACGCCGGCTACATCGTCCGCCAGGCCGAACACATCGCCCGGCTCGAGCGTCACGAACACCGTTCCATCCCCGACGATCTCGATTACGGCGGCGTCACGGGGCTGTCCCGCGAGGCTTTCGACAAGCTCACCCGGGTCCGGCCGGGCACCGTCGGCCAGGCTGCCCGCGTCGGGGGCGTGACCCCCGCGGACGTGCAGCTCCTGCTCATCCATCTCGAATCGCGCCTGCGCGCCGCACGCGCCTGAAACGGACCCTCATGCCCGATCACACCTGCATCCGCATCCGCGGTGCCCGCACCCACAACCTCCGGAACATCGACCTCGAGATCCCGCGGGATCGTCTGGTGGTCTTCACGGGCGTGAGCGGTTCGGGCAAGAGTTCCCTGGCCTTCGACACCCTGTTCGCGGAGGGGCAGCGGCGCTACGTCGAGAGCCTGTCGGCCTACGCCCGCCAGTTCCTGGGACAGATGGACAAGCCCGATGTGGATGCCATCGAGGGCCTGAGCCCGGCCATCTCGATCGATCAGAAATCGACCTCGCACAACCCCCGTTCGACCGTGGGGACCGTGACCGAGATCTACGACCACCTGCGGCTGCTCTATGCCCGCGTCGGGACGCCTCACTGTCCGTCCTGCGGCAAGCCCATCAACCCGCAGACCGTCGAGCAGATCGTCGATCAGGTCCTGGCCTGGCCCGCGAACACGCGCTTTCAGGTTCTCGCTCCCATCGCGCGCGGGCGCAAGGGCGAGTTCCGCAAGGAGCTGGAGGAGGCGCGCAAGGAAGGGTTCGTGCGGGCCCGCATCGATGGCGAGGTCCGGGAGCTGTCCGAGGAGATCGTCCTCGACAAGCAGCGCAAGCATGACATCGCGATCGTCATCGACCGCCTGATGGTCAAGCCGGACATCGCTTCCCGCCTCGCCGACAGCCTCGGGACGGCGCTGCGCAAGGGGGAAGGTCTCGTCCTCGTCCAGGACATGGGCACCCGCGAGGCTCCGCACGACCGGGACGTCCTCTTCAGCGAGCACTTCTCGTGCGCCGATTGCGGCGTGAGCATCCCCGAGATCGCGCCGCGGCTCTTCTCGTTCAACAGCCCCTTCGGCGCCTGCCCGGCATGTCATGGTCTCGGCTCCAGCCAGGAGCTCGATCCGCGTCGCGTGGTGCCCGATCCGACGCGCAGCCTCGCCGAGGGGGCCATCGTGCCCTGGGCACGCACCGGGAATCCTTACTACTTGCAACTGCTGGGCGGGCTCGCCGAGCTCCGCGGTTTCACCCTGCAGACGCCGTTCCAGGATCTCCCGACCGAGATCCAGCAGCTCCTCCTGCACGGCAGCGACGAACCCATGCGTCTCAGGACCGAGAGCTGGTCCCGGTCGGGTGACTGGAGCTTCACCACGCGCTACGAGGGCGTCCTGCCCCAGCTCCGGCGACGGTACCAGGAGTCGACGTCCGAGAAGTTCCGCGAGGAGCTCCAGTCCTACATGACCCTGCGCCCCTGCGAGACCTGCCACGGGAAGCGTCTGAAGCCGGAAGCCCTGGCCGTCACGGTGGGGGGGCTCTCGATCGCCGACCTGACGGCGCGCTCGCTCCGCGAGAACGAGCTGTTCCTCGACGGGCTCGAGCTGACCGAGCGTCAGCAGGTCATCGCGCGGCAGCTGCTCAAGGAGATCCGGGCCCGGGTGACGTTCCTGCTCGACGTGGGGCTCGACTACCTGACGCTCGACCGGTCCGCCAACACCCTGTCGGGCGGTGAGGCGCAGCGGATCCGGCTGGCTACCCAGATCGGCTCCGGTCTCACCGGAGTCCTGTACATCCTCGACGAACCCAGCATCGGGCTGCATCAGCGCGACAACGAGCGGCTGCTGGCGACGCTCACGCGGCTCCGGGACCTGGGCAACACGCTCATCGTCGTCGAGCACGACGAGGACACCATCCGTCTGGCCGACCACCTTGTGGACGTCGGCCCCCGTGCCGGCGTTCACGGGGGGCGGATCGTCGTCTCGGGCCCTCTCGCCGAGCTGCTTGCCTCGGAGGAGAGCCTCACGGCGGCTTATCTGCGGGGCGATCGCCAGATCGTCGTTCCCGCTGAAAGGCGTGCCGGCAACGGTCGGGCCATTCGCTTGCTCGGTGCCCATCTGCACAACCTCAAGCAGATCGATGTCGAGATCCCGCTCGGCCAGTTCGTCGTCGTGACCGGGGTGAGTGGTTCGGGCAAGTCGACCCTCGTCCACGACGTCCTGTTGCCGGCCATCGAGCACGTCTGGTCGAAGGGGCCGGCGCCCGAGGGTTTGCGCGGCTGGGAAGGCCTCGAGCACATCGACAAGGCCATCGTCATCGACCAGGCTCCCATCGGTCGGACGCCTCGCTCCAACCCCGCAACCTACACGGGCCTGTTCGACATCATCCGCGAGGTGTTCGCCTCGACGAACGACGCCAAGATGCGGGGGTACCAGGCCGGTCGGTTCTCGTTCAACGTCAAGGGCGGACGCTGCGAGGCCTGCAAGGGGGAGGGCATGAACGTCATCGAGATGCAGTTCCTGCCGGACGTGTACGTGCCCTGCGACGTCTGCAAGGGCAAGCGCTACAACCGGGAGACGCTCGAGGTGCGCTTCAAGGGGAGATCGATCGCGGACGTGCTCGCCATGACCGTCGCGGAGGCCGTCGAGTTCTTCTCGAGCATCCCGCGGGCCGTCACGAAACTCCGGACCCTCATGGACGTGGGCCTCGACTACATCCAGCTCGGGCAGCCCGCCACCACGCTCTCGGGTGGTGAGGCCCAGCGCGTCAAGCTGGCGACCGAACTTTCCCGGAGATCGACCGGTCGCACGTTGTACCTGCTCGACGAGCCCACCACGGGCCTGCATTTCTATGACGTGGACAAGCTGCTGGGGGTCCTGCAGCGCCTGGTGGACGGCGGCAATACCGTGCTCTGCATCGAGCACAGCCTCGATGTCATCAAGGTCTCGGACCACGTGATCGATCTGGGGCCCGAGGGGGGCTTCCGGGGTGGCACGCTGGTGGCAGCCGGCACTCCCGAACAGGTGGCCATGGTTCCGGGATCGCACACCGGGCGATTTTTGAGGCCCGTGCTTGCGATCCCGGATCCGGTACCGGCGTCCTAACATTTGTTAAATCGTGTTTCTACCTTCCGGATCCGGGTAAGTTACGGTAGCCGACACCGTCGCAGGTCTCGCGACGAATCGTCCGGTTGTCCGTGGTGGGCGCCACAAGCCGCTTCGGACCTCCGGATGCAATCCACGACGAGAGGGTGAGCCTTCAGGCATGACTGTTGCGAGCGCAGATTACGTCGAGTCCTTTTGTTCCGCCGCGGAGATGGTGCTGTCCCAGTTGCTCGGTGACAGCCCCGTGCGCGGAGATCTGGTCGATCTCACCACTCCGGTTTTCCCCCTCCAGCAGGTCAACATCGGGGTGGGCATCACCGGCGAAGTCCGGGGACAGGTCAACTTCGGGTTCGATCGTTCCACCGGCCTCGCGATCGCCGGGGCCATGATGTACGAGGAAATCGCCGATTTCTCCGAGATGGCGCTGTCGGCACTCTGCGAGTTGTCGAACATGATCTCGGGCAACGCCACGATCGGGATCAGCGCCGCGGGTATCAAATGTGACATCACGCCCCCCACCATCCTGATGGGGGCCAGTGTCCGGGCCTCCTGGTTCGGCATGCGGAGTGTCGCCGTGCCCCTGCAACTGGCCTGCGGTGTCGTGCACGTCACGGTGGGTATCCGGATCGACTAGCGTCGCGTCGCGCCCTGCCTTTACAATGCAGGGCCGAGAGGGCAGCGCCCTTCACCGTCGGAACGTCCGCGGTGACAGGGCGCTTCACATTGTGGCGAAGGAGTTTCGATGCGACGTCGTGGTGGCTGGTCGAGGTGGGCCGGGGTTCTGACCCTGGTGGCCTGTACGGGCAACAACCCGGCTGCTCCGGGCTCCACCAATCCGTCCCTTCCGGGTGCAACCGGCACGTCGGCCTCGGCCGCCCGGACCGAGGCCGTCCCCGACCGCATCACCATCAAGGGGGCGATCGCCGACGCGCGGACCGGTGAGGCCCTGGCCAGGGCCGTGCTGTTTTACCGGGTGGTGCCGACGGAACCCTTCGCTCCGGCCTTCGACGCCTCCGGTTCGCTCGAGGCCTCCGCCTCCTCGGGGGATCTCACCCTGCCGCCTCCCGTACCGGCCGTGCCGCCGGGCGCCTCCGCCCCCCCGACACGCGGTAACGCGGGGCGACTGGGCGCATCGGCCCCGAGACGTCCCGCCCCGACTCCCGTTCCCGCCGATACCCTGCGCAAGGTCGTCGCGGACGACCGGGGGCAGTTCGAGCTGCGCGACGTCGCTCCCGGGACGCTCCAGGTCACGTGCTGGGCACCCGGCCACGAGGCCCTGACGGTCAGCGGGAGTCGTCCCACCCAGCTCCAGCTCTCGCTGGAGCCGCTGGAGCCCGGCACGGGGCTCAGCGTGCGAGGTCAGGTGCTCGCCGGGGGGGACCGGCCCCGACCGGCTGCCGGCATCCGGATCACGGCTGCGACCCGGCGCGGAGAGCTGGGCCCTGAGCTGGCCACGACCGATCCGGACGGACAGTTCACCATGGCCGGGTTCCAGGAAGGCAAGACGGCCCTCGGAGCGCTGCTGGTCGATGGTGAAGAGGTCAAGGCCTGGGCCTTCCTGGACGAGGTCCGGGTCTCCGGCACGCGGGACAAGGCTCCTGCCTCGCCGTCCCTGACGCTGCGGGCCGCGACGCACCCCGTCTTTCTGGCTGGCTCCGTCACCTCGCCGAGCAAGACCCTCGTGCCCCGACAGATCCTCGCCAGCCTCGTCACTCCACGGGGCGAGATGCCCATCCTGTCGAGGGTCCCGGACCCGGACGGGTTCTTCCGCTTCGCCTTGCCCGCCCTCGCCCAGGGGCACGCCTACCGGCTGGTGGCCACGGGGCTCGAAGGCCAGGCCACGACCCGTATCGCTCGCGGAGAGCTGGGGGCCTCCGATCAGAAACTCGAGCTGGCCCTGCCGCGTCTGATGCCGGCGCCGGAACTCGCCTGGGAGGGGGACGAGGGGACCTTGCGCTGGGAGGCCGTCCCGGGAGCCTCGGCTTATCTCGTCCAGATCGAGACGGTGGGCGACGAGCCGCGTGCCATCTGGCGGGCTCACGTCGCGGGAACCCGGGTCACCCTGCCCCTGCCTGCCGATGTGTCCCTGCTGTCACGGGGGACGACCTATCGCCTGACGACGACGGCCATCCAGGTCGCCGACCGGGCCACGTGGGACCTCGCCGATCTGGCCGAGGCTCCCTGGGTCCAGCGTGTCTCCCATGAGCCGCTGACCTTCCAGCTGGGGCAGCCCCTGCAAGCCAGCGCTGCCCCCGAGGCCTCCGGCTCGGCCCCGTTGCCTCCGGACGGGATCGCGCCTCCCGACGTGCGTCCGTCGGTGGCCACCACGCCCCTCCCCGGGCCTCGCGTCGTGAAGAAGCCTGCTGCCAGGGGCAAGCTGAAGGCCACACCCGCGCCCAGGCTCAAGCCCACCCCCGCGCCCAAGCCCACCCGCAAGCCACCCCGCTGATGAGCGTGCTGCCCGGGCAGGTGATCGTCCTGGACCTGGAGACCTCCGGCGAGGATTACCGTCTGGACCGCATCATCGAGGTCGGGGCCGTGCGCCTCGATGGCGATCGCGAAGTCGAGGCGTTTCACGCCTGGGTCGATCCAGGGGGCCCCCTGAGGCCCTCGAACATCGCCATCCACGGCATCACCGACGAGATGCTCGCAGGGGCCGAGAGCCTGGCCGTCGTCCTGCAGCGCCTGCGCGACTTTCTGGGGACCTGGCCCTGGGTGGCCCACAATGCACCCTTCGACCAGCGCTTCCTTCAGCACCACGGACAGGCATGCGGCATCGCCTTCGAGAATCCGGTGTTCGATTCGCTGGCCCTCGCACGCGAGGTCTTTCCCGCCGACAAGGGCCTCTCGCTGGCCCGGCTGGCCGAGCGCCTGGGGGTCGAACCGCGTCCCACGCACCGGGCGCTCGAAGATGCCCGCGCCCTCGCGGCAGTGTACCCGCTGCTGCGCGAGCGGGTCGAGACGGGCCGGCGTGAACGGCGAGCGCGCTTCGCCGAGATCTCGGACCTGGCCCTGCGCTATCACGAGCTCGTGGGCGCGCTGGCGAGCGTGCAGACAGAGATGAAGGACCTCCGGCGCATCCTCGATCTGTATCTCGACGAGACCGGCCTGCAGGAGATCGAGGTTCCCGGAAAGGGGCGCTGGCGCGCGGCCTCGACGATGCGGCATACGTTCCATCCGGAAGAGGTCCGGGCCGTGCTCGCGGCCCTGGGGTTGCTCGAACCCTGCCTGCGACTCGACCGCGAGCGGGTGGCGCGCCTGGCCGAGGGGGACCGCCTGTCGCCGGGCGATCGCGAGGCCCTGCTGGCCACCCGCCGGGAACTGGGTGTCCAGCGCACCTTGCACTGGGAAGAGGAAGGGGTCTGATGCACGTGGAAGATGCCCACCTGGTGGAGACGCTGGTTTCCGCCGAGACCGTCTTCGCCGGAAACCTCCTGCATGTCCGCAGGGACGTCGTGCGGACGCCTTCGGGGCGAGAGGCCTCGCGCGAGGTCATCGAGCATCCGGGGGCCGTCGCGATCCTCGTCCAGGATGAGCAGGGCCGCGTCTGCCTCGTCCGGCAGTACCGGCATGCGACGGGGTCGGTCCTCGTGGAACTGCCCGCGGGCAAGCTCGATCGGCGTCCGGATGGGACGACCGAGGAGCCCCTCCGGGCCGCCCAGCGGGAACTCGCGGAGGAATGTCAGCTCCGCGCCGGTACGTGGCACCACCTGCTCGACTTCTACCTGGCTGCCGGCTACTCGAGCGAGAAGATGAGTCTCTTCAGGGCCCTCGACCTCGCCCCGGTCGATGGGCGTCCCGACGACGACGAGTTCCTGGAGTGCGTCTGGTGGTCCGCAGACGAGGCGATCGCTGCGGTGCGTGGAGGGCAGATCGTCGATTCCAAGACCATCATCGGGCTCTCCTTCCTCCTGTCGGGAGGATGGGGTGGCTGACGAGGTCAGGCGAAAGCACCTCCACATGGCCCTCGAAGTGGCCTGCCAGGATGGTCCCATCCCGTTCGAAACCTTCATGGATCTCGCCCTGTATCACCCGGAGGGTGGGTTCTACACGCGGCCCGGGATGACGGTCGGGCAGGGCGGGGACTTTCATACCAGCGTCTCGCTCGACCCGGCCTTCGGGATCTGTCTCGCTCGCCATCTCGAGCAGGTCTGGGACGCCACCGGACGTCCCCGGACCCTGCGCTGGGTGGAGCTGGGGCCCGGTACGGGTGACCTGGCACACCAGATTCTCGGTGAGTTGCTCCGGTCGCGCGGGGGGTGGGCCACGCTGGAGTGTGTCCTGGTCGAGCGCAGTCCGTCGCTCAGAGCTCGCCAGAAGGCTCGGCTGGCGCCGTACCTGTCGCCCCGGGTCACGGTTCGCTGGGTCGACGACCTCACGGAGCTGGCCTCTCCGGGCACTTACCGGGGACATATCCTGAGCAACGAGTTCTTCGATGCTCTGGCCGTCCGCCGGGTGATCGGGACGTCCGACGGCTTCGCCGAGATCGGGGTGATCCACGAGGGAGGCGGGCGGTTTCGCCAGGTCGGGATGGTGCCGACCACTCCCGAACTGGCCGCGGCGCTCGATCGGGCCGGGGTGACCCTGCGACCCGGTCAGCAGACCGAACTCGGATTGATCGCTGCACGAACGATGCGTACCCTCGTGACCTGGCTCGGGTGTGGGACGGTTCTGACCATCGACTATGGTGGCGCGGCCCGGGAGGTCCACGCTCCCCACCGCATGAAGGGTTCGATCCGCGGGTACTGGCGTCAGCTCCGGATGGACGACCCTCTCGCGCACCCCGGTGAGCAGGATCTGACGGCCGACGTCGATTTTTCGGCCCTCTCCCGGGTCGGCGAGGAGGCAGGAGCGCGGACCCTGGGTCTCGTCTTCCAGGGAGAGTTCCTGCAGGGTCTCGGGATCGCACACCTCGAAGCCGAGCGGCTCGCCGGGATCGAGGGGGCGCTCACCCGGCAGGAAGTGGCTGCGCCGATCCGCCGTCTGTATCGCCCCGAGGCGATGGGGGATGGTTTCCGGGTGCTCGTCCAGGAAAAGGGGACGGGGTTGCAGGCTTCGGCGCTTTCCGGCCTGTCGGGCGAGCCCTGGCGTCCGTCCCGACGTCCGGGCTGGCCCCGGGGTCCGGGAGCGGTCTGGTCGCGACTTTTCCGAGGCTGAGCCCGCCTTTCGGGCCTTCCGTGTTAAGATATCGGATCGGGGTGGTCCAGAAGTCGTAAAGAGCTTCGGGGCCCGTCTCTACAGTCCGTCAGGGAGTCAAGCGCCGAATCATGCTGGATCCAACCATGCTCGATCCCAACGTCACCTTCGCGCTGCTCGTGGTGCTCGCCCTGGCCATCGGTGTCCCCGTCGTGATGCTGATCCTGCACGCTCTGCTGGGTCGGGCTCGCGTGCGGACCGAGGCCAAGGGGTCGACCTACGAAGCGGGCATCAAGCCCGCCGCGACCGTGGGGTCGGCCCGGGAACGTTTCTCGGTCAAGTTCTATCTCATCGCCATCCTGTTCATCATCTTCGATGTCGAGGCCGTGTTCCTGTATCCGTGGGCGGTCAACTTCCAGAAGCTGGGTCTGTACGGCTTCGTCGAGATGCTCATCTTCCTCGCGGTGCTGTTCGCCGGCTTCATCTACATCCTCCGGAGGGGAGCGCTCAAATGGGAGTAGAAACCCAGGGTGAAGCCAGCTGGCTGGTCACCCGCGTCGACGAGGTTCTCAACTGGGGTCGCAAGTACAGCCTGTGGCCGATGACCTTCGGTACGGCGTGCTGCGCCATCGAGTTCATGGGTGCCGTGAGCTCGGTGTTCGATCTGGCCCGCTTCGGCGCCGAGGTCGTGCGGTTCAGCCCCCGTCAGGCCGATCTCCTGCTCGTCGCCGGAACCATCACCTACAAGCAGGCTCCGGTCCTCAAGCAGATCTACGACCAGATGCCCGATCCCAAGTGGGTCATCTCGATGGGGGCATGTGCCTCTTCGGGCGGCTTCTATGACAACTACTGCACGGTCCAGGGGATCGACGAGTTCGTGCCGGTCGATGTCTACATTGCCGGTTGCCCTCCGCGCCCCGAGGCCATCCTCGATGCCATCATCAAGCTCCAGGAAGGGGTCGTCTCGAAGGAGACCATCGCTTCCGGTGCCTCGGCCTGACCGACAGGAAGGTTTGTTCCATGGAGATGAGCCTCACGCTCCGCAAGCTCAAGGAAAAGTTCGGAGACAAGATCCTGTCGATGTCCTCCTGGCGCGGTGACGATACCGTCGTCGTTGGCAAGGATTCGCTGATCGCCGTCGTCACGTTCCTTCGAGACGACGCCGAACTCTCGTACAACTTCCTGGTCGACATCGGTGGCGTAGACTACATGACGCATCCGAAGCCCCAGCCCCAGCGGTTCGCGGTGGCCTATCACTTCCTGTCGATGGCCTTCAAGCATCGCGTCCGGGTCAAGGTGTTCGCGAGCGCCAAGGATGAAATCCCGACCCTCACGGGGATGTGGAAGTCCGCTGACTGGTGCGAGCGCGAGATTTTCGACCAGTATGGCCTGCGCTTCGCGGGACACCCCAATCTCAAGCGCCTGCTCAACCACGTCGAATTCGTCGGTCACCCGCTGCGCAAGGACTACCCCATCAAGAAGCGGCAGGTCCTCTCGGCGAGCGATCCCATGATGGATGAGATGAAGAAGCGCCTGGCCCTCAAGGGCCTCGTGGTGGAAAGGTAGCCCCATGGCAGCGAATCCCGGACAGATCGTCCCCACGGCTCTCGACGAGGGTCTGGAGCGCGAATTCTATCGCGACCTGCACACCGATCTCATGTTCCTCAACCTCGGCCCGTCGCACCCGGCTGCTCACGGCACGCTGCGGACCTTCGTCGCGCTCGACGGGGAGACCATCAAGGCGGCCGTCGCCGAGATCGGGTACCTGCATCGCGGTTTCGAGAAGACCGTCGAGCAGCGCACCTGGACGCAGGCCATCCCGTACACGGACCGGCTGAACTACTGCTCGGCCGCACTCAACAACTTCGCCTTCTGCTCGGCCGTCGAGAAGATGCTCGACATCCAGATCACCCCGCGCGCCGCGGCCATTCGCGTCATCGTGGGCGAGCTCATGCGCATCATCGACCACCTGATCTGCATCGGGACCAACCTGGTCGACATCGGGGCGCTGACGAACTTCTGGCTGACCTTCAACAAGCGCGAGCTGGCATACGATGTGCTGGACAAGCTCTGCGGGGCCCGTCTCACGAACTCGTACGGCCGCATCGGTGGCCTGTACCGTGACCTTTACGATGGAGCGACGCAGGATATCCTGCACGTCGTCAAGGAGTGTGAGGAAGCGGTCGACGAGGTCGAGAAGCTCATTCGCAAGAACCAGATCTTCATCGGTCGTTCGAAAGATGTCTGCGTCTTTTCGGCCGAGCAGGCGCTCTCGTATGGCTTCACCGGACCCTGCCTCCGCGCCTCGGGCGTGGACTGGGATCTGCGCAAGGCCACCCCGTACTGGGGTTACGAGCAGTATGACTTCGAGGTGCCCGTCGGGACCGTTGGCGACACCTGGGACCGCATCATGCTGCGGTTCTACGAGGTTCGCGAGAGTGCCAAGATCATCCGCCAGGCCATCCGCGCGCTGCCGGGTGGTGCGGTCAACGTCTCGGATCCTCGCATCTCCCTGCCCGAGAAGAAGGACGCTTACCAGAATATCGAAGGGCTGATCAACCACTTCAAGCTGATCTTCGAGGGCATCCGGGTGCCGGCTGGCGAGATCTACCACGGCATCGAGGCGGCCAACGGCGAACTCGGGTTCTACCTGACGTCCGACGGGTCCGGCCACCCGTACCGCGTCCGCGTCCGCCCGCCCTGCTTCATGATCTTCTCGGCGTTCCCCGAGATGATCGAGGGCTACATGATCTCGGATGCGATCGCGACCCTCGGCTCCATCAACATCATCGCTGGCGAACTCGATCGCTAGAGCGCGGACAGGACGACTCATGTTTGCATTCAACGAAGACAGCGAGCGGCGTTTCCAGGACGTCCTCTCGCACTTTCCTCCGGAGCAGCGCCGGGCGGCGACCCTGCCGACCCTGTGGATCGCCCAGGAACAGCACGGTTGGCTCCCCCCCGAGGTACTCGAGTACTGTGCGAAACGACTCGGTGAGACCCCGGCGCATGTCTACGGGGTGGCCACCTTCTACACGATGTACCTGACCGAGAAGCCGGGGAATCACCTGCTCGAGGTCTGCACGTCGGTGTCGTGCTGCCTCACGGGCGGTCGCGAGACGTTGCGGTACATGTGCGACAAGCTTGGCATCGAGCCCGGCGAGACGACGCCCGACGGCAAGTTCACGGTCCGGGCCGCCGAGTGCCTCGGTTCCTGTGATACCAGCCCGATGATGCAGGTCGACAACGATGTGTTCGTCGAGAATCTCACGCCCGAGCGGGTCGATGCCCTGCTCACGGAGCTCGCCGACAGGCCGTGGGGCACCCGCACGGAGCAGGCCAGCTTCACCGCTGCTGGAAACCGGAGGTTCTGATCATGGCCTTCACGCCCGTTCTTTCGATTCGCTTCGATGTCCCCGGGGCCTCACGTCTCGAGGTCTACGAGGCCCACGGCGGCTATCAGGCCGTGCGCAAGGCTCTCGGGATGGAGCCGGCCGCCCTCATCGAAGAAGTCAAGCAGTCCGGCCTCCGGGGTCGCGGCGGTGCCGGGTTCCCCACGGGGCTCAAGTGGAGTTTCATCCCCAAGGATTCTCCGAAGCCCAGGTACCTCGTCGTCAACGCCGACGAGTCGGAGCCCGGTACGTTCAAGGATCGCAAGATCATGGAGCGCGACCCCCATGCGCTCATCGAGGGCTGCATCATCTCGGCCTTCGCGATCGGGGCTCACAAGGCTTACATCTACATCCGCGGTGAGTTCAACCAGCAGCGGCTCAACGTCGATGACGCCATCCGCGAGGCCTACGCCAGGGGGTATCTGGGCAAGAACATCCTGGGTTCGGGCTTCGACCTCGACCTCTACACCCACCGCGGTGCAGGGGCTTACATCTGCGGCGAGGAAACAGGCCTGCTCGAGTCGCTCGAGGGCAAGAAGGGCCAACCGCGCCTGAAGCCGCCCTTCCCGGCGACCCACGGTCTCTTCCAGTGCCCGACCGTCGTCAACAACGTCGAGACGATCGCCACCGTGCCGTGGATCGTCCAGCACGGGGCTGCCGCCTATGCGGCGATGGGGACCGAGAAGGCCAAGGGCACGCGCCTGATGTGCGTCTCGGGCCATGTCAACAAGCCCGGTGTCTACGAGATCGAGATGGGCATCCCGATGAAGCAGTTCATCGAGGAGCATGCCGGCGGGATCCGTATGGGCCGCAAGCTCAAGGCCGTCATCCCGGGAGGATCGAGCTGCCCGATCCTCACGGCCGAGCAGGCCGAGAGCGTCACGATGGATCCGGAAGCGATCGCCGCACTGGGTTCGATGGCCGGTTCGGGTGGCATGATCGTCATCGACGACCAGACCGACATGGTGGACCTGCTCGAGGATCTGCTGCACTTCTACCAGCACGAGTCGTGCGGTCAGTGCACCCCGTGCCGCGAGGGTACCGACTGGCTGTACAAGATCATCCAGCGAATCAATGCCGGCAAAGGCACGACCGAGGAACTCGACGCGGTGCTCGACATCGCTGACAACATGGAAGGCAAGACCATCTGTGCGCTGGCCGCGGCCGCGACCATGCCGACTCGCTCTTACATCAAGGCGTACCGGCACGAGTTCGAGGCCAAGATCAAGCGCGAGCGCATGACGGTCTAGGAGAGTCACTTCATGGCAACGATCACTCTCAATGGTCAGCAGGTCGAGGTTCCCGATGGCCTCAACCTGATCCAGGCGGCCGAGACGGCCGGCGTGACCATCCCGCACTACTGCTACCACCCCGGGCTTCCCGTGGATGGCAACTGCCGCATGTGCCTCGTCGAGATCGAGGGCGCGCGGGGTCCGCAGATTTCCTGCAACACCCCCGTCAAGGACGGGATGGTCGTCAAAACCGACACCCCGGCCGTCGAGAAGATGCGCAAGGGCGTGCAGGAGTTCCTCCTGCTGAACCACCCCATCGATTGCCCGATCTGTGACCAGGCGGGCGAGTGCCGGCTCCAGGATTACTACATGGAGTACGGCCAGTATCAGAACCGCTCGATGGTCCCCAAGGTCGAGAAGGACAAGGTCGTCGACCTCGGTCCCCTGGTCGTGCTCGATCAGGAGCGCTGCATCCTGTGCTCGCGGTGCGTGCGCTTCTGCGAGTCCGTCACCAAGACGGGTGAACTGGTCATCTCGAACCGGGGCGATCGCAGCCGCATCCAGGCCTTCCCGGGCAAACAGCTCGACAACGCCTACTCGGGCAACGTCGTCGACCTCTGCCCGGTCGGGGCGCTGACCAGCAAGGACTTCCGCTTCAAGCAGCGCGTCTGGTTCCTCGAGACCGCGAAGTCGGTCTGCACGGGCTGCTCGAATGGATGCGCCATCACGGTCGATTTCCGCGAAGGTCAGCCCTACCGCTACAAGCCCCGTCACAATCCCCAGGTCAACGACTACTGGATGTGCGATGCGGGTCGCCTCTCGTACAAGCAGCTCAACGAGAACCGCCTGTACACGGCCATCCTCGGTGGTGAGGACACGACGATCGGCAAAGCGCTCGACGCCCTCGTTGCCCGGATCCGGAACGTGGTCGCGAGCCACGGGCCCGAGGCGATCGCCCTCGTCGGTTCGGCCCACGCGACCCTCGAGACCCAGTTCGTCCTGCGCCGTCTCGCCCAGGAGGTCGTGAAGACCTCGAAGGTGTCGGGTGCGACGCTCACGCCGGACTGGGAAGGCGACGACCTCCTCAAGAAGGCCGATCGCACTCCGAACCGCAACGGTCTCCGGTTCCTTGGCATTGACCACGATCCGGCGACGCTGCGGTCCTGGCTCGAAGCCGGCCAGGTTCAGCTGCTCATCCTGGTCGACAACGAGCTCTGCCTCGAAGGGGACGACACCTGGCAGGCGCTGCTCGCTCAGGTGCCGGCCGTGGCCCTGCTCACCCGGACCCGGTCCGGGTGGGCCGAGCAGGTCGCCTGCGCGCTGCCCATCGCCAATCACGTCGAGCAGTTTGGCTCGTTCGTGCAGGCGAAGGGCGTCCTCCAGAAGCTCGGCAAGGCCTACGATCCCGAAGGGGACGCGGCTCCGGCGCTCGACATCCTGCAGGCGATCGCCCGCGCACTTGGCACCGATTTCGGCTATGACGACATCGAGGCCGTCTGGACGGACCTCCTGAAGGCATATCCCGAGTCCTTCCCTGGCATCGACAGTTTTTACGGCATCCCCGAGCACGGCGTCGCGCTGGAGCTCGCGGCAGTGGCTGGAAAGTAGGCGGCCCCTTCCATGACCGGCAACTGGATCCTCGACCTCGTCATCATCGTCCTCAAGGCTGCCTTCCTGCTCACGATCCTGCTCACGATGGCCCCCGTGCTCATCGTGCTCGAGCGCAAGATCTCGGCCTTCATCCAGGACCGCCCGGGTCCCAACCGCGCCGACATCTTCGGCTTCCGGCTGGCTGGCTTCGTGTACGTCCTGGCCGATGCGATCAAGCTCTTCACCAAGGAGAACTTCACGCCGTCGGCGGCCAACCGCTTTTACTATTACCTGGCCCCAGCCATCTCCGTGATGGTGGCGCTGAGCACCGGTGCCGTCGTACCCTTCGCCGACAGCCTGACGTTCGGCGAGCACGTCGTCCCGATGCAGGTGTTGCCGATCAACGCCGGCCTGCTGTGGTTCTTCGCCATCGCCTCGCTGGGCGTTTACGGGATCGTGTTTGCGGGCTGGGCTTCCAACAGCAAGTACTCGCTGCTGGGTAGCATCCGCTCGAGCGCCCAACTGATCAGCTACGAGATCCCGATGGGCCTCTCGGTGGTAGGCCTCCTGATGGCCTTCCAGACGCTCGAACTCAACAAGATCGTCCAGGCTCAGGGTGGTCTGCTCAATGTCCTGAACCTCTTCCACGCTGGCGTGCAGATTCCCCTCGCGAACGGGGCGCACCTGGCGCTCGGGATCCCCAACTGGGGCATCTTCATCCAGCCGGTGGCTTTCGTGATCTTCCTGGTTGCCTCGTATGCGGAGACCAACCGGACGCCGTTCGATCTGGCCGAATCCGAATCGGAGCTCGTCGCAGGGTTCCATACCGAGTACTCGGCGATGAAGTTCGGCATGTTCTTCTTCGCGGAGTACATGGCGATGGTCGTGGCCTCCTCGATCATGGCCACGCTCTTCTTCGGGGGCTGGCAGGTGCCGTTTCTCGACACCGCCGCGCTCCAGGCCCTGTCGCTGCCCCTGGTCCGTCTGGGCCTCGGGGCGGGTGCGGGTGTCGTCGCGCTGGCCGCCTTCGGTCTGTACCGCTTCTACCTGGCCAACCGCGGCCGTTTCGGCGATCGCCGTGACCTCGAGGGTCTCGTCCTCGCCGTCGTCGCGGGTGGCCTGGCCGGTCTGCTCGCGCTGGCCTGCCTGGGCTCGCTGCTGCTGACCGAGATGCCCGTCTGGGGTGCGGTCGCTTTCGCGGCTTTCGCGCAGTTCAACGCATTCTTCATCAAGATGTTCCTGCTGGCCACCACGTTCGTGTGGGTCCGCTGGACCGTGCCTCGCTTCCGCTATGACCAGCTGATGGACCTCGGCTGGAAGTCGCTGCTGCCGCTGGCACTCGCGAACATCTTCGTCACGGGTCTGGCCATCCTGCTGGGCAACCACTTCGGAGGCTAGGAAGGAACACCATGAAGGTCGCTCGTCCCACCGAGGCCATCCAGGAGCGCGTGTATCTGCTCGAGCTCGTCAAGGGGCTCGGGATCACCCTCCGTCACCTGGTCTCCAACCTCGTCAGTCCCCGGCGCATGCCGATCGTCGAGTATCCCGAGAAGCAGAAGAGCTTTCCCGCGGGCTTCCGTGGCAAGCATCGTCTGACCAAGCGTGAGAATGGCGATGTCCGCTGCGTGGCGTGCTTCATGTGCGCCACCGCTTGCCCGGCCGAGTGCATTCACATCGTCGCCGAGGAGAGCCCCGATCCGACGATCGAGAAGCGCCCCGCGCGCTTCGACATCGATCTGCTCGAGTGCGTCTTCTGTGGCATGTGCGTCGAGGCCTGTCCCGTGGATGCCATCCGCATGGATTCGGGCGTCTATGCCATCGCCGACTTCAAGCGCAGCAACTTCGTCATCACCAAGGAAGAGCTGATGGCGGTCAAGCCCCAGGGCCTGCCCGACTAGCCCGCGTTCTCGAGGAGACGTCGCCCCGTCATGTTAGACATCTTGCTATTCCTGATCCTCGCGAGCGTCATGGTGCTCGGTGGTCTCGTGACCATCACCCGCAAGCAGCCTCTCGCCGCCGCACTCGCCCTGGTCGTCTCGTTCGTCGCGCTCTCGGGGCTCTACGCCCTCCTGACGGCCCAGCTCATCGCGATCTTGCAGATCCTGGTGTATGCGGGCGCCATCATCGCGCTGATCGTGTTCGTCATCATGCTCTTGAATGTGCGTGAGGAGGACCTGCAACTCGGCGAAGACCGCATCGGACAGGTGGGAATCGCGCTGCTCGCCCTGTTCCCCTTCGTCTCGGTCATCATCGGTGCCGTGCTGCAGCTCCCCGAGGGCGCCTTCCCGGCGCTCGCCTCGGCGGACTTCGGCAGCATCGAGGCCGTGGGCATGTACCTCTACCGGAATTACGCCTTCGTGTTCGAGCTCGTCTCGGTCCTCCTGACCGTGGCGCTCGTCGGCGTCGTCCTGCTGGCCAAGCGCCGCATCTAGGAGCTCACGATGCACCTGACGTTGCACTACTTCCTGATCGCGAGCGTCCTGCTCTTCGCCATCGGCGCGGCGGGCGTGGTCGGTCGCAAGAACCTCTTCATCGTGTTCATGTCGATCGAGCTGATGCTCAATGCCGTGAACCTCTCGTTCGTGGCCTTCGCCCGGGCTCTCAACCAGCTCGACGGTCACATCTTCGTCTTCCTGGTGATGGCCGTCGCCGCGGCTGAAGCAGCCATCGGGCTGGCCATCGTCATCTTGCTCTTCAAGAACAAGGAGTCGCTCAACGTGGACGACTTCTCGCTGCTGAAGCGGTAGAGGGATCGATGGACACGCACCACATTCAAGCAATCGAAGCCACCGCGAGCAGCTTGCTGCTCCTGGTACCCCTGTTCCCGCTCCTCGGCGCGATCGTCAACGGTCTCCTGACCCTGATGTTCGCCCACACCGAGAAGGGCGCCCCCCGGCAGGTCGTCACGGGTATCGCCGTCGGCGCGCCCGTGCTCTCGTTCCTGACGAGCGTCGTGCTCTTCTTCCAGCTGCGCGGCCTCGGCGAGGAAGCTCGCCTGATGACGCAGCACGTCGCGACGTGGATCAAGGCCGGCGCGCTCGACCTGGGCATCGACTTCATGCTCGATCCGCTGAGCGCCGTGATGATCCTGGTCGTCACGTTCATCGGCTCACTGATCCACCTCTACTCGGTGGGTTACATGAGTCACGACCGGGGCTTCAGCCGGTTCTTCACGTACCTGAACCTGTTCACGTTCTCGATGCTCGTGCTCGTCCTGGGCAAGAGCCTCCCCATGATGTTCGTGGGCTGGGAAGGCGTGGGCGTCTGCTCGTACCTGCTCATCGGGTTCTGGTTCCAGGACCTCGACAAGGCCTATGCGGGCAACAAGGCGTTCATCGCCAACCGCGTGGGGGACTTCGGCTTCCTCATCGGGATCTTCTACCTGTTCACGCAGACGCTGGCGCACGGCGGTGCGACGCTCGACTTCGTCGAACTGTCCCGTTACTTCGCCTCTCTCCCCCACGATGGGACGACGACCACCGTCGCCACCATCGCGGGTCTGTGCCTGTTCATCGGCGCGATGGGCAAGAGCGCCCAGGTGCCGCTGCACGTCTGGCTTGCCGACGCGATGGCCGGTCCCACGCCGGTCTCGGCTCTCATCCACGCGGCCACGATGGTCACGGCGGGCATCTACATGGTGTCCCGTATGCACTTCGTGTACGACCTGTCGCCCATCGCCTCGTCGATGATCATCACGCTCGGCGCGCTGACGGCCTTCCTGGCCGCCTCGATCGCCATCACGCAGCGCGACATCAAGCGGGTGCTGGCTTACTCGACCGTCTCGCAGCTCGGTTACATGTTCGTCGGTGCGGGCGTCGGCGCCTACTCGGCCGGCATGTTCCATGTCTTCACGCACGCGTTCTTCAAGGCCCTCCTGTTCCTCGGGGCGGGTTCGGTCATCCACGCGATGCGTGAAGAGCAGGACATCTGGAAGATGGGCGGCCTCAAGAGCAAGCTGCCCGTCACGTTCTGGACCATGCTCCTCGCCACCGTGGCGATCGCCGGTATCCCGCCGCTGGCAGGCTTCTTCTCGAAGGACGAGATCCTCTGGCAGGCCTTCGTCCGCGGCCATCACGTCGCGTACGGCGTGCTGCTCCTGACGGCAGGCATCACGGCCTACTACATGTTCCGGATGCTGTTCCTGACGTTCTTCGGCACTCCGCGGGACCAGAGCAAGTTCGACCATGCTCACGAGAGCCCGTGGGTCATGACCCTTCCCCTGGTGTTGCTGGCCATCGGGACCTGCGTTGTCGGTTTCCT
This sequence comes from bacterium, assembly GCA_035285805.1. Classification (GTDB taxonomy): domain Bacteria; phylum Cyanobacteriota; class Sericytochromatia; order S15B-MN24; family UBA4093; genus JAYKJE01. The sequence continues at coordinate 56,116 of JAYKJE010000008.1, forward strand.
GGGCGTGCCCCACGTCCTGTCGGGAACCCACCCGATCTTCGCGCACTGGCTGCACCCGGTGCTGCACGAGACCGAGGTCTCGGGTGCCGCGTCCCTCGAGTTCGGTCTGATGGGCCTGAGCGTGCTCGTCGCCGCCACGGGGATCGCGGTCGCGTTCTTCCGCTACGGCGGCGCCACGCCGGCCAGCGAGCCGGTCACGGCTGCCTGGTGGGACGTCCTGCGCAACAAGTGGTTCCTCGACGAGTGGATCGAGGCAATGCTCATTCGCCCGCTGCTCTGGGTGTCGACCTTCTTCGTCCGGAACGTGGTCGAGAACGAGGTCATCTCGGGCTCGATGGGGCTCTCGGCCCGTGCCTACGCCGGGGTTGCGGGGATGCTGCGCACGCTCCAGACCGGGATCGTCCGGCACTACGCCCTCATGATGCTCGTGGGCCTCTCGTTGCTCGCCCTGCTGCTGTCGTCGCACTTCTCCGGTGCGGGCGGCGGTCACTGACGCAAGATCTGGACTGCCGACATGGACCAAATGATTCTTTCGTTTCTCATCTTCTGGCCCCTGGTGGCCGGGCTCGGTATCGCCCTCTGGCCGGTGCGTGACGCCCGCGCCTCCTGGATCGCCGCCCTCGTGGCGTCCGGGATCGAGGCCGTCTTCGCGCTGACGCTGCTCTCGGGCTTCCAGACGGGACTCGGTGGGGCCCAGTTCGAGGTCAACGCGCTGCTCCTGAAGAGCGCGGGTGTGCATTTCCACCTGGGTGTCGATGGCCTGAGCCTCGTGCTCGTGCTGCTCATCGCCCTGCTCACGCCGGTGGCCCTCTTCGCCTCGCGCGACGTCAGTCACCACCAGCGCTTCCACCACGCCAGCATGCTGGCGCTGGCCGGCGCGATGGCGGGGGCCGTCCTCGCGCTCGACACGCTGCTCTTCTACGTGTTCTTCGAACTGATGCTCGTACCCGCGTTCTTCCTCGTCGGACGCTGGGGGGGCGAGAAGCGCCTCGAGGCCACGACGCGCTTCGTCGTCTACACGCTCCTGGGGTCGCTGCCGCTGCTGGTCGCCCTGCTCGGCGTCGGGGCCCATCACCTGAATGTCACGGGACAGTGGTCCTTCGACCTTCCCGACCTGATGGCGACCCCGCTCGCGGGCAATGCCATGTGGCTCGGCTTCTGGGCCTTCATCTTCGCCTTCGCCATCAAGGCCGGGCTCTTCCCGTTCCACGGTTGGGCTCCCGATACTTACGTCGAGGCTCCGACCCCCGTCACGTTCCTGCTCAGCGGGGTGATGGGCAAGATCGGGGTCTACGGCATCCTGCGCTTCGCCTTGCCGCTGTTCCCCGTGGCGGCCCAGTCGGCCCGTTCCGGCCTGATGGCTCTGGCCCTCGTCGGGACGATCTATGCTGCCTGGCTGGCCCTCGTCCAGACGGATCTCAAGCGGTTGCTGGCATACAGCTCCATCTCGCACATGGCTCTGCTGCTCATGGGCGTCTTCTCGCTCGATTCACAGGCCTGGAGCGGGGCGGTGTTCATGTTCCTCGCGCACGCACTCGCCACGGGGGGGCTGTTCCTCCTCGTGGGGATGCTGGCCGAGCGTCGTGGCACGTCGATCGCCCAGTTCGGGGGAATCGCTCGCCAGGTGCCCTGGCTGACCACGGTTTTCCTGATCATCGCGATGGCATCCGTGGGCCTTCCCGGTCTCAACGGCTTCGTGGCCGAGTTCCTCATCCTGATGGGTGCGTTCACCAGCAACGGGGGCCTCGGGGTCGTCGCGACCACCGGCGTCATCTGGGGCGCCTGCTACATGCTGTGGATGATCGCGCGCACCTTCTTCGGCAGCGTGCCCGCGCCGGCCAAGGGTGCCAAGCCGGCGCCCGAGCTCCGGGATCTCGCCCTGCGTGAGGCCGTCATGCTCGTGCCGATGATCCTCGTGATCATCTGGACCGGGTTCCAGCCTCAGCCCGTCCTCGATCGCATCGATCCGAGCGTCCAGGCCATCCTCTCTCCCATCCAGAAGGCCGTCGTGCCCGCCTCGAACGAGGCGGCGGCCCACGCGTCGCACGGAGGTTAGGTCCATGTCCCTCGAACAGTGGTTCCTGCTCTCGCCCTTGCTGGCGCTCGGGCTAGGCGGCCTCCTGCTGATGTTGCTCGAGGTCTTTCTGCCCGAGCAGCAAGCCCGCTTCCTTCCCGGATTCACGCTGGCCACGCTGGGCGTGTCCGCCGCTCTCGCGGGCGGGACCTGGCTGCGCTATCCCGGTGGCTACTCTCAGCAAATCCTGGGGGGAGCCGTCGCCGTCGATAACTTCGGCACGTTCCTGACTCTGCTCATCCTGGGGGCGGCTTTCTGCTCCGTCCTGATGGGCTGGACATATTTCCCTCAGGAAAAAATGGAGCACGGGGAGGTCTACAGCCTCCTGCTCTTCGCCGTCGCCGGAATGGTGGCCCTCGTCTCGGGGACGCACCTCATCACGCTGTTCGTCGCCGTCGAGGTCATGTCCATCGCGGTGTACGTCCTCGTCGGTGCGCGTCGCCAGTCCGTCACCGGGAACGAGGCCGCCCTCAAGTACTTCTTCCTGGGGTCGTTCGCCTCGGGCCTGCTCCTGATGGGGATCGCCCTCATCTATGGCATGGTCGGCTCGGTCGAGTTGCACGCCATCGGTCACTTTCTGGCCCACCCCGAGGCGGGCAAACTGCCGCTCGCCCTCGTCGGGGTGCTGCTGCTGTTCGCCGGCATGGGCTTCAAGGTTGCCGCCGTGCCCTTCCATGCCTGGGCTGCCGACGTGTACCAGGGAGCCCCGACCCCCATCACGGCGTTCATGGCGACGGCCGTCAAGACGGCCAGCTTCGGTTTCCTGATCCGGGTGGCCGGGACGGCGTTCTTGCCGGCCCATGCGCAGTGGGTCGATCTGGTGTCCGTGCTGGCCATCCTCACCATGACGGTCGGTAACGCCCTCGCGTTCGCTCAGACCGAGATCAAGCGGATGCTGGCCTTCTCGAGCGTGGCCCACACGGGCTATCTCTTGATGGGCATCGTCGCACTCGGGGGACACGGTCACTCGGCCCGGGCGATGCTGGTGTACCTCGCGACCTACGTCCTCTCGTCGTTGCCCCTGTTTGCCGTTCTCACGGCCTGGTCGGGCCCTGGCGAAAAGCGCACCCGGATCGAGGATCTGGCGGGTCTCGGTCGGTCCAATCCCGTGTTTGCGCTCGTGATCGGGGTCTCGCTGGCCTCGATGATGGGGCTGCCCCCGACGGTCGGCTTCTTCGGGAAGTTCACGCTGTTCTCGGAGGTCCTGGCTGCCGGTCATGGTTGGCTTGCGCTCATCGCGATTCTCAATTCCATCGCCTCCGTCGCCTACTACCTGCGCCCCATCCTCGTGATGACCATGCAGGAGGCCACCGAGACGAAGCCTGCTGCCGAGACGGACCTCCCCGGGATCGTGCGGGCCGCCCTGCCGGTCGGAGCCGTCGCGGTCGCCCTGCTCACGGCCCTGCCCCTGGTGTTCGACCGGCTGGTCGGATGGGCCGGACATTCGACCAGCGGTCTCTTCTGAGCCACACGGCTCATCGCAGGAAGGGCCCGGACCGGATGGTCCGGGCCCTTCCACGTTGCCTGGATGCCCTATTTTGACGTCCTGCTTCCGTGTCGGTAGCATGGAAGGTACCGATCATGGGCGATCGCCCGGTCGGGAACGATCCGGTGAAAGCGAGCAACCCATGGAGACCACCCGCAAGCCCGAATGGCTCAAGATCCGGCCCCCGGCCGGTGAGCGTTACCTCGCCATCAAGGAGAACCTGCGGGCCCTCAACTTGCACACGGTCTGCGAGGAAGCCTCCTGCCCGAATATCGGCGAGTGCTGGGGCGGTGGCACGGCGACCATGATGCTCATGGGGGACACGTGCACCCGGGGTTGCCGGTTCTGTCACATCAAGACGGCCAAGGACGGCATCCCGCTCGATCCGGATGAGCCGTCCAAGGTGGCCCTCCAGGTCGAGGTCATGGGCCTCGACTACGTGGTGCTGACCTCGGTCGATCGCGATGATCTGCCCGACGGGGGTGCGGGTCACTTCGCGGCCACGATCAGGGCCATCAAGGCTCGTACGCCGAAGGTCATCGTCGAGGTCCTGATTCCCGATTTCCAGGGCGACGTCTCGCAGTTGCGGACGGTCGTCGAGGCCGGTGCCGAGGTCGTGGCACACAACGTCGAGACCGTGCGGCGGCTGACGCCGCGCGTGCGCGATCGCCGGGCGCAGTACGCCCAGAGTCTCAAGGTGCTGGGAGACATCCACCGCATCGATCCGAAGGTGTTCACCAAGACCTCGATCATGGTGGGCCTGGGTGAGACCGACGACGAGATCCGTGAGACGCTGCGCGATCTGCGCGATTATGGCTGCCAGATCGTGACCTTCGGTCAGTATCTGCGTCCGTCGCGCAAGCACTTGCCGGTCGACAGCTACATCACCCCCGAGAAGTTCGCCGAGTACCAGCGCTGGGCCGATGACGCCGGCTTCCTGTACTGCGCGAGCGGCCCCCTCGTCCGATCCAGTTACCGCGCCGGGGAGTTCTTCATCCGCGGCATTCTCGAACAACAAGGGCGTTCACTCGCTTCCGATGACGCAAGCCAGCCTGCCTGACAGGCTGTCCGAGAGGAGACCCAACCCGATGAGCCTGGTGGAATTCAAGGTGGGGGGAGCCGGGGCCTGGCCCACGGCCCCCTTCACCGTCCTTCGCGAGGACGATACCGCCGACCCGGCGACGATGCCGGACCTTTCCGATGAGGACCTGCGAGCCCTGTACCGCACGATGGTCCTCACCCGCGCCTTCGACCAGCGCATGTTCATGCTCCAGCGACAGGGGCGGCTCGGATTCTACCTGGCCAGCACCGGTGAAGAAGCTGCGACCGTGGGGTCTGCCTTTGCGCTCGAGCCGCAAGACTGGGTCTTTCCCTGCTATCGCGAGCAGGGATGCTACCTGTGGCGGGGCGTGACGATCCAGGAACTCGCCCACCAGTGCTACGGTAACGCCCTGGACGTCACCAAGGGGCGCCAGATGCCGGTGCATTACTCCTTCCGGCACAAGAACATCGTCTCCATCTCGAGTCCCCTGACGGTCCAGCTGCCGCAGGCGGTCGGTGCGGCGTGGGCAGCCAAGTTGCGCAAGGATCCCGTCGTGACGCTGACCTACTTCGGTGAAGGGGCGTCCAGCCAGGGCGACTTCCACGTCGGTCTCAACTTCGCCGGGGTCTACAAGACCCCCACGATCTTCTTCCTGCGCAACAACGGCTGGGCCATCTCGACGCCGCGTTCGGTCCAGACGGCCTCCGAAAACTTCGCCATGAAGGCCTCGGCGTACGGCATCGACGGCGTGCTCGTCGATGGCAACGACATCCTCGCCGTCATCGTGGCCACCCGCAAGGCCGCCGAGAAGGCCCGCCAGGGTGGAGGCCCCACGCTCATCGAGGCGCTGACCTACCGGGTGGGGTCTCACTCGACCTCGGACGATCCGTCGGCGTATCGCGACGAGACCGAGGTCAAGGAGTGGGAGCGCAAGGATCCGATCCAGCGCTTCCAGCGCTTCCTCGCGAAGCGGGGTCTCTGGACCCTCGAATGGGAAGCCGAGCTCCAGGAGACCTACAAGGCCCAGATCCTCGAGGCCATCGAGATCGCCGAGAAGTCACCTCTTCCCGGTCCCGAGACGCTGTTCGACGACGTGTTCGCCGATACCCCCGCGTTCCTGCTCGAGCAGCGCGCCGAGCTCCTGTCGCACCTCGATTCGCTCAAGGAGGCCCGTTCCTGATGCCCACCATGAACATCATCCAGGCGGTCAATGATGCCCTTCGCCTGCAGATGCGCCTCGACGAGCGTGTGATCGTGCTCGGGGAGGACGTGGGCAAGTTCGGCGGCGTGTTCCGGGCCACCCAGGGCCTGCAGGAAGAGTTCGGCCAGGACCGGGTCGTCGACACCCCCCTGTCCGAGGCCGGCATCATCGGCACGGCCATCGGCATGGCCCTGTACGGGATGCGCCCCGTCCCCGAGATCCAGTTTGCGGACTTCGTCTATCCGGCGTTCGACCAGATCGTCAACGAGCTGGCCAAGTACCGGTACCGCTCGGGCGGCCAGTATCCCTGCCCGATGGTCATCCGCATGCCCTATGGCGGCGGGATCAAGGGCGGTCATTACCATTCGCAGTCCAACGAGTCCTACTGGGTGCATACGCCCGGTCTGAAGGTCGTCATTCCCTCGAACCCCGAGGATGCCAAGGGCCTCCTGCTCGCGGCCTTGCGCCAGGATGATCCCGTCATCTTCATGGAGCCGAAGCGCGTGTATCGCGCCGCCAAGGGGGAAGTGCCCGAAGGCGATTACACGATCGAGCTCGGAAAGGCGCGCATCGCACGCCCCGGGAGCCAGGTCACGGTCCTCGCGTACGGTGCCATGACCCACATCGCGCTCGAGGCCGCGCGCAAGGCCGAGGCTGAAGGCTTCGATGCCGAGGTCATCGACCTGCGCTCCCTCGTGCCGCTCGACATCCACACCATCATCGCCTCGGTCCAGAAGACCGGTCGCGTCGTGATCGTCCAGGAAGCGCCTCGCACGGGCGGATTCGCGGGTGAACTGATGGCCCTCATCAACGAGCGGGCCTTCCTGCACCTCGAAGCTCCGATGCTCCGTGTCACGGGCTGGGACACCCCCTTCCCGTACACGCTCGATCTCGAGTACCTCCCCAGCGCGGAGCGCGTCCTGGACGGCATCCGCAAGACGGTCCGGTTCTAGGAGGCGACATGACCATGGCAACCGGAAATCTGCTCGAGTTTCGCCTGCCCGACATCGGGGAGGGCGTGGTCGAAGGGGAACTGATCCGCTGGCTCGTGAAGCCCGGTGACGTCGTCGCCGAGGACCAGCCCATGTTCGAGGTCATGACGGACAAGGCGACCGTCGAGATCCCCTCGCCGCGCAAGGGCACGATCGTCGCGACCCACGGCAAGGAAGGTGAGATCATCAAGGTCGGCGACGTCGTCGTCGCCCTCGAGATGGCGGCCGGCGAGACGGCTCCCGTCATCCACGGCCACGGCGGGCGGACGGACGCCCCCCCCGCTTCGCCAGTGGTATCGACGCCGGTCGCCGCCCCGGCCCCCGCGCCCGCCCAGCCGGTCATGAGCCAGCCTGCGGTGGTCCCGGTTTCCGTGGCCGCTCCTGCCGTCGAGCCCCTGGCCCCCGTTCGCGAGGGGCGGGCCCTCGCGACCCCGGCCACGCGCAAGCTGGCGCGTGACATGGGCCTCGATCTTCAGCTCGTGCCCGGTACGGGCGATCGCGGTCGCGTGACCAAGGATGACGTCCGGCATTTCGCCGAGCGCAAGCTCGTCGCGGCGACGCGCGCGACGACGACCCCGGTCGCGGTCCCCGTGCTGAACGCGGCGCTCGAGGAGCGCATCCCGCTGCGGGGCATGCGCAAGAAGATCGCCGAGAAGATGGTGCAGTCGAAGTTCACGGCTCCCCACTTCACCTACATGGACGAACTCGAGGCGTCGAAGCTCATCGGGCTGCGTGCCGAGCTGAAGGCCCAGGCCCAGGCCGAGGGCGTCAAGCTGACCTACCTGCCTTTCATCATGAAGGCCGTGGTCGCAGCCCTGAAGAAGTACCCCCACCTCAACGCGTCGCTGGACGATGCGTCCGGGGAGATCGTCCTCAAGCGCTATTACAACCTCGGGATCGCCGTCGCGGGCGAGCAGGGTCTGGTCGTGCCCGTCATCAAGGACGTGGACCGCAAGGGCATCCTGCAGCTCGCACGCGAGGTCCAGGATGCCGCCGAGCGGGCCCGGGTCGGCCGCAGCTTGCCGGACGAGCTCCGGGGCGGCACGTTCACGCTCTCGAGCATCGGCTCGGTGGGCGGGCTGTTCGCGACCCCCATCCTCAACCATCCCGAGGTCGGTATCCTGGCCATCATGAAGATCCAGGAGCGGCCCGTCGTCCGCGATGGACAGATCGTCGTCGGCCACATGATGAATCTGGCGCTGTCCTTCGACCACCGCGTGGTCGACGGCTCCGTCGGGGCCGACTTCACGAACCACGTCATCCGTCTGCTCGAGCAGCCCGGTCGCTTGCTGCTCGAGATGGTCTAGGAGGTCGCGATGACCACCCTCCAGGTCGAGGTCGCCGTCATCGGGGCCGGTCCGGGCGGATACGTCTGTGCCATCCGCCTCGGGCAGCTCGGCAAGAAGACCCTGCTCATCGAACGCGGCAACCTCGGCGGCGTGTGCCTCAATGTGGGCTGCATCCCGTCCAAGGCGCTCATCACGGCGGCCAAGACCTTCGAGAAGGTCCAGCACGCAGACACCATGGGCATCCTGGTCGAGAACCCGCGGCTCGACTGGGGCAAGCTCATCGGCTGGAAGGACGGCATCGTCCAGAAGCTGACGAGCGGCATCGGCACCCTCGTGAAGGGGAACGGGGCCCAGGTCTTGTCGGGTGAAGCCCGTCTGGTGGCGCCCGGTACGCTGGAAGTTGCGACTCCAGACGGCCCCGTGCGGGTCGAGGCCGAGCATCTCGTGATCGCGACGGGCTCCCGCCCGATCGAGATCCCGGGCTTCGCCATCGACGGCGCGCGCGTGATCGGCTCCTCCGAAGCCCTGAGCCTGAACGAGCGTCCTGGCCGGGTCGTCGTCATCGGGGGGGGCTACATTGGCCTCGAGATGGGGACGATGCTCGCCAAGCTGGGCAGCCGCGTGACGGTCCTCGAGCGCGCCGACCAGGTGCTCCCCGGTTTCGATCCCGAGGTCGCGCAGATTCTCCAGCGGAAGCTCAAGAAGCTCGGGGTCGAGGTCCATCTCGGGGCCAGAGCGCTCGACTGGAGCGAGACGGCTGCCGGGGCGGTCGTTCGGCTCGAGAAGGCCGGACAGGTTTCCGAGATCGCGTGCGACCGGATCCTCGTGACGGTGGGGCGCCGCCCCAACGTCGAGGGGCTCGGGCTCGAACGCCTCGGCGTCGAACTCGATGCTCAGGGGTTCATCCGCACGGACCTCCAGCGACGCACGAAGGTCCCCGGCATCTGGGCCATCGGCGACTGCGCCGGTCAGCCGATGCTCGCGCACAAGGCCAGCAAGGAGGCCGAGGTCGTCGCCGAGGCGATCGCCGGACATGCGTCGGCGTACGATGTGCGCGCCATCCCGGCCGTCGTCTTCACCGATCCCGAGGTGGGCTCGGTGGGCTGGACCGAGGCCCAGGCGCGAGCCGAGGGGCACGAGGTCAAGATCGGCAAGTTCCCCTTCGCGGCGCTCGGGCGTGCCATGACGGCCCTCGAGACCGAGGGCTTCATCAAGGTCGTGGCCGATGCCCGGACTCATGAAGTCCTGGGCCTGCACGTCGTGGGGCCCTCGGCCACGGATCTCATCGCGGAGGCCGGCCTGGCCCTCGAGATGGGGGCATGCCTCGAGGATCTGAGCCTCACGGTTCATGCCCATCCCACGCTGGCCGAGGGCATCATGGAAGCGGCCAAGGCCGCACTCGGAGAGGCGATCCATGTCCTCAACCGCGACCCGGTCGGTCACGGTCGTTGACCTGGGCCTCCGCCCTTACGCGGAGGTCTGGGAACTCCAGAAGCAGCTCGTGGAGCGCGTCGCGGCGGGTGAGTCCGGCGACGTGCTCCTGCTGTGTGAGCATCCGGCCGTGATCACCCTCGGGCGCAAGGCCACCATCGAATCCGATGTCCTCGATGCCGGACGATTTCCCATCTTTCCCGTCGAACGGGGGGGCGAAGCGACGCATCATGCCCCCGGGCAGATCGTGGGCTACCCGATCCTGTATCTCGAAGAGTCCGAGCGCGACCTGCACCGGGTGCTGAGAAACCTCGAGGAGATCAACATCCGGGCCCTCGCCCGGCAGGGGATCGAGGCCGGGCGCCGCTCCGGCCTGACGGGCGTGTGGGTCGGCGATCGCAAGGTCACCAGCGTGGGACTGGCCGTGCGGAAGTGGGTCACGTACCACGGCTTCGCGCTGAACGTCTCGAACGACGTCAGCGGATTCGACGCGATCCGACCCTGTGGTCTGACGGCCGAGGTCATGACGAGCGTGGAGGATCTCCTGGGCCAGACCGTCTCGCTCGATGCCTTCCGGGGGGACCTGATCGAGGCGTTCGAGCAGGTTTTTGCGCGTCCGGTGCGTCAGGGAGACCTCACCGGATCAGGATGCTCTGGGCCCGCCTCAGCTCTGTGAACACATGCCGGCATATCAGGCTCGAGAGCCGCGGGTCCAGGTTGCTGAAGCGGGCGCCCACGCCTTCGGAATCCTGGCGAATCGCCTCGAGCTCGACGCGATAACGACGGGGGCCCACGGGGAGATTCACGTAGATGGGGCCCGTGATCTGGCGAGCCGTGATTTCCGGGATGCTGATCCGGATCCCGGTCGTCGACATGTCCTTCAGGCGTCCGCTGTAGACCCCCATCGTCTGGGCCATCTCGATCTCGATGGCAACATCCATCGCCACCCTGCGGTTCTTGCGCTTTTCGGTGCGTCCCCGGTTCTGGTGGTTCACCCCGCGTACGAGGTTGTCCAGCCGCTGCATGCGGACTTCATTCGTCTCGGGGGCGTCCGGGTTCGGCATGTCGCGCACTCCTTTCGCTCGGGGATGGGTGCAGCCGACTCAGGCGTCGGCCAGGGGATCGTCGGTCTCGCGCGGGATCGTCAGGTGTCCGTCCACGGCGAGCGCTCGCATCCGGAGGGCTTCCCAGTTCCCCAGGAAGCGGCTGCGCGGGGCCACGTCTTCCGGGTCCGACCGGAGATCGAGCAGAGTCAGGATCGTCTGAACGATCCGTTCCACCACTGCCACCAGGTCTCGCCACCGGACACTCACTTCGAGTTGCAGCGACCCACCGGCGTTGGACTGGATCGCCAGGTACACGTGGCTTTCGTCCTGGATGAAGGTTTCGAGGATCCGGCCCGATCCGAGCTTCACGACATGCGATCGCCGTCCGGCCTCTGCCCCTTCCCTTTCGGCCTCGTCGACCACGCCGGCCAGCAGCGACGTGATGCCCCAGGCGGATGCTCGCAGCAGGTCGTCCCCGAGCACCACCTCCGGCAGGCTGACCACGGCGTGGCAGACCTGGATGACCAGGTCTCCCTGCACCACCCCGGGACACGCACCCGATACCAGCGACGACCAGGTCGCCGCGTCCGGGATGGTGACCCGCTGCACGTCGATGGGTGCGACATCCCCGCTTGGCGGCACGCTATCCTCCGTGAGGCCGAGACCTGTTCATCCTTGTACCCGACCTGGCTCCTCTGGACGCATCCTGTCGACTCGCCAGGTGCGGATCGATCTCCGGTCGGTCGGCCTCCACCTCCACGAGGCGAGCTTCCCCCTCGAGGAGCGAGGGGACGATCACCGGGCGAGAGGTGCCGTCGTCGGAGCGGAGCAAGAGCCGGTGCAGTCCGGGGGCCAGGTTCTCGAACGTCCAGTGGCGCCCCGTCGTGACCCTGCCCGGCCAGCGATCGTCCAGCCAGACCGACCAGGGGCCCGGACGGGTGGCGGAGTGGATCCGCAAGGTGATGCTCGCGGCCCCGGGGCGGGGAGGCTGGAGCGCCATGAAGCACGCATAGGCCTGACGCCAGGCGTCCTCGTCGCTGGATACGGGCGGGAGCTGGGCCACGACGGAGGGGCAAGGCGGGTGGATCAGCACGAGGTCACTGGCCGCGCGGACCGGGATCGGTGCGGAGCGGGTGGAGTCGAGCGAGGCCGTTGCGAGTTCGCGTGCCAGACGGCGTGCCAGCGCCTCCCCTGCGACGCTACGGGGGTAGTGGCGCAGTTCGGGTTCCGGGGCGGCATGGTCGAGACGCAGGTAAGCACTCGTGGTGGCCTGGGTCGAGCTCCGGATGCGATCCAGGTCGGCCGGGGTCGAGTCGGGGCCGCGCGTCAGGGCAACCTCGGCGCCTGCTATCGTGAGGTACTGACATAGAATCTCAGCGACTCTGTGGCTTGTCAGGTGTGTGGTGCGGTGGTTCGCGTCGACGCTCTCCGGCCCGCCGGCCGGGTCGATGACGAACCGGGTATCCGGCGCGAAGTCCGAAGCTTCCGTCTCGAGACGGACGCGGATGAACGACGGGGTGGGGGGGATCCTCAACCGGACCGGAGCGATGCCCGGGCCATCGATGCGGAGCGCGCCCGGTGGTCGGGATCCCGGTGCGAAGGACCATGCACCGTTTCTGTCCGTCGATGCGGGAGCTGCTTCCGGGGCGTCGGCCGGGTAGACGCGCACTCCCGGTACGGGAGAACCACTGGCATCGCGAACCCAGCCGGCCGTGGCCCCCAGGGGACGGGACGGGGCGACCCAGGTCGCGTGCAGGGAGCCGAGCCGGACCGTCACCCTCGGGGCAGGTCCGGCCGGCATCACCCAGGTCCCGGCCCATCCCTCCCGGGTAGACGATTCGGCGTCGAAGGTCCAGGCATCGCGCGCCTCGAAACGCACCTTCTGAACGGGGTTGACGGGAAGGCCCAGCGAATCGAGAACCTTCACCTCGATCGGCAGCGGTCCCCCGTGAGGTCGAGCCGTGAAGGGTGTCCGGACCTCGAGGCGGGCGGGGAGACGCGAGATACGCCAGTCAAACACGGCCGGAACGGCGGTCCGTCCCGCCAGGTTCCGGCCCGTCAGTTCCACCCGGTGCACCCCCGATGCCAGAGCCTTGCCCGGAAAGCCCTGGATCCTTCCCGTGGGCGGATCCACCTGAAGGGCCACCGGAGTCCCATCGACCGTCATCCGGACGGAGGCGACGTCGAGCGGGGCGCCCGTCGTCCTGGCCCGGGCTGTCAGCACCGGATTGCCCGGGGCGCTCCCGGCCGCCTCGCTCAGGCCATCGAATGCGGGGATACCTGGTTCCAGGTACGTCACGATTCCCCGGGCATACGCCAGGGCCTCCAGCTGGATCCCTTCCGGGGTCCGGAGTCGCACTTCCGTGAAGGGGTGCGTGAGGTAAGAGGCCTCGCCGAGCACGGCAGGGACCTGGCAATTCCGGAGCACGGCATAGAATCCCGGACTCAGCCGGTTCGTCGTCAGGCCCAGGGCTCCGGTGAGACTCGCGTGGATGGCGGCAGCCGCTTCCCGGGATGGCCCGGCATCATCCAGCCGGTGATACGTCTCGGTCTGGCTGCGAGGGGCAGCCGGGTCCATGGTGGCGTTGTGATGGATGCTGACGAACAGGTCGGCCGAGGCGCGGTTGGCGACCATCGCCCGGGCCTCGAGGTCGGCCGCCAGGGAGGCCCCGGGAGGTGCGACACCTGTATCCCCCTCGCGCGTCAGCAGGACGCGCAGGCCCACCTCTCGCAGACGTCTGGCCGTCTCGAGCGCGACGGCCAGGTTGACGTCTTTTTCCAGGAGTCCAGCGGGGCCCCGCGTTCCCGTCTCGCGGCCACCGTGGCCGGGGTCGAGCACGACGGTGAGCCCCGCGAGCGACGGCGTCGCAGGCGGCCACCCGGACAGGTCGGTCGTCGTGTATCCCCCGTCGTCGCGCCAGGGGATCCCCGTGAAGGGAAGCGATTCCGCGCCACCACGGGAGGCGATCGCCTCTCCGACCAGCACGGTCAGGAGGGCGAACCATCCCCTGGCAGGTCGCATGGCGTCACCAGCGGCCGGGGTGAACCACCCCGTAGAAGCACTTCAGGTAGTGGGTCTCGGGGGCCGCCAGCAACACGGGGTGGTCGGGACCGGCTCCTCGCCAGTCGATCTGCTGGAGGCGGCGACCCGTATCGAGCGAGGCCTCGAGGATGAGGTTCCTGAAGGTGCCCTCGTCCAGGTGGTGTGAACACGACGCGCTGACCAGGATACCGCCGGGGGCGAGCATGCGGAGCGCGCGCAGGTTGATTTCCTTGTAACCGCGGACGGCACCGGGAATCGAGGCCTTCGACTTCGTGAAGGCGGGCGGATCCAGGATGATGAGGTCAAAGACCTCCCCCGCCTTCTCGGCCTCGCGCAGCCAGTCGAAGGCATTGGCGGCCACCCAGCTGCAGCGGTCTTCGACCCCGTTGAGGCGGGCATTCTTCTCGCCGAGGGCGATCGCCGACTCCGAGATGTCGACGCTGACGACCTCCCGCGCGCCACCGACTGCCGCCGCGATGGAGAAGCCGCCCGAGTAGCTGAAGGTGTTCAGCACCCGCTTGTCGGCCGAGAGGCGCTGGACCTGCCACCGGTTGGGCCGCTGGTCCAGGAAGAACCCGGTCTTCTGTCCGCCGATCAGGTCGACGTGCAGGCGGTAATCACCTTCCCGGATGACGAGGTCGGGATCGGGTGCCTCTCCGGCCAGGACTCCCGCTCGCTGCTCGAGGCCCTCGAGCTCCCGGACCGGCACGTCGGAACGCTCGTAGATCCCGCGCGGCGAGAGCCGTTCGCGCAGCAGATCCACCCACATGTCCATCCGCTCGGCGACCCCGAGCGAGACGGCCTGGACGACCAGCCAGTCGGCATAGCGATCGACGACTAGGCCAGGCAGGCCGTCGGCCTCGGCGTGCACGAGTCGCATCGCATCGGTGTCGCGGACGGTACCCGCTCGCAGGGCGAGGGCCTCGTCGAGCCGCGAACCCCAGAAGGCCCGGTCGAGGAGCTGTCCCCGCTCACGGCTGACGAGGCGGATGAGCAAGTTGCTGCGCGGATTGCACAGACCGATTCCCAGGTACTTGCCCCGTGCGTCACGCACCTCGACGAGGGCTCCGGCCGTCTCGGCTGCGGGCAACTCGGCCACCTCGCCGGCAAAGATCCAGGGATGGCCGGCCCGGACACGTTCGTCACGATGGCGCTTCAGCTGGACGACGGGATATTCGGCCATGGGGGTCATTCCTCCAGTCCGGCCATCACCAGACCGACGGGGAGTCGCGGCTGGATGCGCCAGGGGGGGGCGGGGGTCCGGTGGATCAGGTCGACGGGCCGAGGGGGTGCCACGAGCACGGCGTGCGTGAAGCGTTCCGAGCCGAGACCGACCCACACCTCGTGCAGGTCGTCGGCCTGAGCCGTGTCGGGATGGCCGAGGGCCTCGAGCGTCTCCGCCACCCCGTGAGCGCCCTCGGCGAGCCAAGCTCCGGGCCATTCCGCGCCCCCCACCCACAGCAGGTTACCGCTTCCGGGGGGGGCATACCGTGCCAGACTGGCGTCCAGCGAGGCCACGTCGGGTGCGTTCCCTTCCAGCTGGATCGGTTTCCAGCCCAGGTCTCGGGGCGGGCTCGAGATGGTCGGACGCAGCAGGAGGTGCGGGCATTCCACGCGGAGTGCGGGCTCTTCGAGGTCCGTGAACACGGCCGGCATCGTGAGGGGCGCGTCCGCGCCGTTCGCCTCCAGGTGCTGCACGAGCTCCCGGTATGCCTCCAGGCGTTCGGCCCCTGCCAGCACGAGCAACTCGTGTCCCGTCATCCGATCCTGGAGGGTCGCCAAAAGGTCGGAGTCGGTCAGGATCCACATGCGGTGTTCGATCCCGTCGGGGCTCGAGGCCACCATGTCCGGGTCGACTTCCAGGCTGGCCTCCAGCAGGGCCTCCGCGACATGCTGGTCATGATCGACGTAGCCGATCAGGGGCATGCCAGCATGGTGCTGAGCAGCCTTGAACTGTTGAAGATGCTCGCCCTGGCGCACCGGGTCGAGTGCGTCGACGCCGCGAAGGGAGGCTCCGGGGCCGACGTTCAGCCGAGCCACGAAGGCCCGATAGGGAGGGAGTTCTCCGGATTGCTGCTCGATCAGGTAGATGGCGGCTCGCGGATCTCGCCACAACACCCCGTCACGTAGCCAGGCATGCCAGGTGTCGCCTGCTTTCAGAGCCCCGCGATCACCCGGTGTGACCGTGGCGTCGGCAGGAAATTGCTCGAGGCGGATGGCATTCACGGGATCGCGCAGGTGGAACCGGACGGTGTCGGCCGGCGTGAGGCGATCGCGATCCCAGGCCAGCCGGGAGCCGAGGGATTCCCGAAAACGGGGGGCAAAGCGGTGGCCTCGAAGCGGATAAAGTGGGATCATGAAGCATACCTACCACGCTGCCGGTGCCCCTGCAACCGAGCGCCCCGGAACCTGGAGCCGTCATGAGTCGCACCGAACTTCCCCAAGATTCCCCCAGCTTCGAGGCCTTCGGGCTCCCGGCGTCCGTCCTGGTAGCGCTGGCTCGCCGGGGCATCCGGGTTCCCACGACCATCCAGACGTTGACCGTCCCGGCCGTCGGGCAGGGCCGGGACCTCGTCGTCCAGGCGGCCACGGGCAGTGGCAAGACCCTGGCGTTCGGTTTGCCTCTGCTGGTCCGGGAGCCCGTGGATGAGCGCATCCCGACGGTCCTCGTCACGGCCCCGACGCGTGACCTGGCCCGCCAGATCCACGCGGAACTCGAGGCCAGTCGCGGGGAGTTGCCTCGTCGCCTGGTGCTGG
This sequence comes from bacterium, assembly GCA_035285805.1. Taxonomy (GTDB): domain Bacteria; phylum Cyanobacteriota; class Sericytochromatia; order S15B-MN24; family UBA4093; genus JAYKJE01. The sequence continues at coordinate 72,477 of JAYKJE010000008.1, forward strand.
CCTGCGGCGGGGAGGCGCTCGACCGGCAGGTCGAGGCCCTGCAGCGAGGCGCGCACTGGGTCATCGGGACTCCAGGTCGGCTCGTGGAGCTCGTCGAGGCCGGACATCTGTCGCTCAAGCAGGTCCGGCACTGGGTGCTCGACGAGGCGGACGAGCTCCTGCTGAAGGGCTACGAGGCCGAGCTCCTGAAACTCGTCGAGCGTTTGCCCGAGCGTCGTCAGACCCTGCTGTTCTCGGCGACCTTCCCCCCCACGGTCCAGCGGCTGGCGGACGAGGCGCTCCGGCGACCCCATCGCATCACGGTCTCGCAGGCCGAACGGATGCCCGCCACGCTCGTGCACCGCACCATCGAGGCACGGCCCGATCAGTGGCTTGAAACCCTCGTCGCCTGGCTGGAGCGGGAGCGGCCGTTTCTCACGCTCGTGTTCTGTCCGACCCGGAAGATGACCCAGGAGGTCTCGGAAGCACTCTTCCAGCGTGGTTTCGAGAACGAGGCTCTCAGCGGAGAACTGAGCTCGGCCAAGCGCAAGCGAATCCTGGATCGGTTCCGTACCGGCGACCTGCCGATGGTGGTGGCGACGGATCTCGCGGCACGGGGCCTCGACGTGCCGGGGCTCACGCATGTCGTGCACTGGGGCTTGCCGCGCGAGATCGAGACATACGTTCACCGCTCGGGTCGAACGGGGCGCGCGGGCCGAGAAGGGCAATCCATCGCCATCGTGTCGCCCCGGGACCGGCACCAGGTGGCCGAGTGGAGCGCAAAGATCCCGTTCGAGGCCGAACGGACCCGGCGCCGCTAGTCTGGACCTGGGCTCACCCCTGCTGGGGCATGCCCAGGGCGCGCCGGATGGCCTGGTCGATCCGTTCGCGATCGATGGGCTTGATCAGGAAGTCCTTCGCGCCGGCCTGCATGGCTTCGATGATCCGGGTTTTGTCCGGTGACGCGCTGCACAGGATGATCTTGGCGCCCGGGTCGCGCCGCAAGAGCGTGCGGACGGCATCCGTACCCGAGAGGCCAGGCATGTTGAGATCCATCAGAACAAGGTCCGGCTTGAGCTCCGAGTAGGCCGTGATCGCTTCCAGTCCCGTGAGCGTCTCGCCACAGACCTTGTGCCCCGATTCCTCGATGAGGCGACGCAACTGCCGGACCGTGAAGGGGCTATCGTCGACGATCAGGACCCGGGCGATGAAGCTTGCCCCCCGGTCGTCGAAGGCTGACCTCTGCAGGGCTCGCAGCAATTTGCCCTCGTCCGGCAGTCGTTCGAGCGTGTAGGTGGCTCCGTTCGTGAGGGCCTGCTGGCGGACGGGGGCCTGCTGCGGGTCGTACAGACCGATGATCACGGTGTCCGGATCCAGGAGATGGATCTCCCGGACCCCCTGTCCCTGGTCGTTCCCGACCACGTGCAAGTCGATGCACACGGCGTCGGGGCGAAGGTTCGAGAACAGGTCCCGGCCGCCCCAGGCGTCATCGGCCTCACCCACGATCACGTGGCGGCCACGCTCGAGGTGCGCGCGCAGGGCCTCTCGCCGGTACAGGTTGTCATCGATGAGAAGGATGCGCATGGAAGCCAATTCCAGTCACGGAAAGTCCGGGGAGAGAGCCTCCCCGGACGACGTACCCCCCGGGCGACGGTTTCACACGCCGCGGCAGAGGGTCACTTCACCTCGAGCAGTTCGACGTCGAACACCAGCACGGAGTTCGGGGGGATCGATCCCACGCCCTGCGATCCGTAAGCGAGGTCTGCGGGGATACGGAGCTTGCGCTTTCCACCGACCTTCATGCCTGCAACGCCCTGGTCCCAGCCCTTGATGACCTGTCCCTGGCCGAGCGCGAACTCGAACGGAGTTCCGCGGTCGACCGAGCTGTCGAACTTCGTCCCATCCAGCGTCCAGCCCGTGTAGTGGACCGACACCAGGTTTCCGGCCCTGGCTTCCGCCCCCGTACCCACCTTGAGGTCTTCGAACTGGAGGCCGCCGGGAAGGGTCTGGGCTGCCTTGCCAAGCGTGAGAAAGTCCTGCGTCCCCGCGTCGCCGCTCGCTTCGGTCTGCGTGGTCCGATCGAGTGAGGTGTCATCGGTCGCCTGACCCGCCGTCATCCCACCCGAGAGCGAGGCACTGCCCTCCGGGGTGGTCATTTCAGGTGCAGGCGAGGCAGGAGCTTCCTTCTCGGACTCGGACTGGCAGCCCGAGACGATCAGCAGGGTTCCGAGGGCAAGTGCGGGCCAGAGGCGTGACATGATGACTTGGTTATCCTTTCGCTTGGGTGGCCCGGTCACTTGACCGAGACGAGATCGATGACGAAGGTGAGGGTCGCACCAGGAGGGATGACTCCCGGGACACCGCGATCGCCGTAGGCCGAACTCGCAGGAATCGTCAGGCGACGCCGGCCGCCGACTTTCATCCCTTTCAGGCCCTCTTCCCATCCGGGAATGACCTGGTTCCCACCGAGCTTGAACTGGAAGGTACGCCCCCGCTTGCGCGAGCTATCGAAGATGTCACCGTTGAAAAACATCCCGTCGTAATCGACTTCCAGGGTCTGGCCGACCTCTGCGGCAGGCCCCGAGCCGACGACGAGGTCCTCGGCCTTCACGCCTGAGGGAAGGGTCGTTACCTGGTCACCCTCGGAGCGGACCTGAGATCCCGAGCAACCGGCCATTGCCATCGTCCCCGCGACCAGCGCGGCCGCAGCCATCCGGCGAAGCGTCATCAATGCACCCTCCTGTTTCTCATTGCAAGCCGCTTCAGTATAATCCACCTCGGTGCGTGTCGCGAGGACGCACAAGTTCGTGTCTCCGTTCATCGGATCTGTGGAGGTTCCCCTTGATCGTCCCGACGCACCGCGTCCACAACTTCAATGCGGGTCCGGCCGTCCTGCCACTCGAAGCTCTCGAGCGTGCGCGCAACGAATGGTTCGATTTCGCAGGCACCGGCATGTCCGTCTTGGAGATGAGCCATCGCTCCAAGGAGTTTCTCGCCCTGCATGCCGAGGCACAGCGCTTGCTCCGGGAGTTGATGGAAATTCCCGAGAGTCACCACATCCTGTTTCTCCAGGGCGGGGCGAGCCTCCAGTTCGACATGGTGCCCCGAAACCTGCTCGGAGAAGGTGCTGGCGCCGATTACATCGTGACGGGTTCCTGGGCCGAGAAGGCCCTGGAAGAGGGCAAGCGGCACGGTGCAGCCCGGGAGATCTGGGCAGCACGTGAATCCAACTTCGATCATGTCCCTCAGCCCGGGGATGCCCTGTCCATCGATCCAGCCGCTCGGTACGTTCACCTCACGAGCAACAACACGATTCACGGCACGCAGTGGAAGCATTTTCCGGACACCGGCGACGTGCCTCTCGTCGCCGACATGTCGAGCGACATCCTCAGTCGCCCGGTCGACGTCTCGCGCTTCGGACTCATCTATGCCGGCGCCCAGAAGAACCTGGGCCCCTCGGGCCTGACGGTGGTGATCATCCGGGAGGATGTCCTGCAGAGCTGTGCCAAGAACCTCGGCCCCATGCTCGCTTACCGGAACCACGTCAAGAACGATTCGCTCTACAACACGCCTCCTACCTTTGCCATCTACATGCTGCGAAATGTCCTTCAGTGGGTGAAGGATCTCGGTGGCTTGCCGAGCATCACGGCTCGCAACGAGCGCAAGGCCGAGTTGCTTTACGAGGTCATCGATGCCTTCCCCGAACTGTATCGTGGGCATGCTCGGGTAGACAGTCGGTCCACCATGAACGTCACGTGGACGATGTCCGACGAGGCGCTCGAAAAGCGCTTCCTGGCTGCGGCTCAGGATCGGGACCTCATCGGTCTCAAGGGGCACCGTTCGGTCGGGGGATTCCGGGCGTCCGTCTACAATGCCATGCCGTTGATGGGGGTTCGGGCCCTCGTCGATCACATGCGCTCGTTCGCCGAGCGCAACGCCTGACCGTGAAGCGCGTCCTCATCATCCAGACCGGTGGGACCTTCGCGATGGTGCCCCGCGGCCCGTCGGGCGCGCTGGGGCCTGCCGTCGCGCCGGCGGAATGGTTCGAGCGCCTGCCCGAGTGTCGCGATATCGCAGAAGTGACATTCTGTCAGGTTGCAGATGTGGACAGTTCGAATCTCGGTATCGCCCAGTGGCGCGCGATCGCGCGTGAGGTCGCGGACAACCTCGATGCATTCGACGGCTTCGTCGTCATCCACGGGACGGACACGATGGTTTACTCGGCGGCGGCGCTGTCATTCATGCTGGCGAACCTCGATCGCCCCGTGGTCCTGACGGGGTCGCAGCGGCCGCTGGCCAGCATCCGCTCGGATGCCCGCTCGAACCTGGTCTCGGCGCTGGATCTCGCGACCCGGGACATTCCGGAGGTCGGGGTCTTTTTCGGCACCCGTCTCTTCCGGGGCAACCGGGCGCGCAAGGTGTCGGTGCACGGGTTCGAGGCCTTCGAGTCCCCCAATTCGCCGGCACTGGCAGACGTCGGACTCGAGGTTCAGGTCCACCATGAGCGGATCCGCCGGCCGCAGGGTCTGTTCCGGGTGCACGACCGTTTCGATCCCCGCGTGATCGTCCTGCGGGTGACACCGGGGACCGAACCGGCGCTGTTCGAGTCGCTGATCGCGTCGGATGTCCGGGCTTTCGTGCTAGAGGCCTTCGGCGCCGGTCACGTGCCGACCCTCGAAGGCAGCTGGTTGCCCTTCGTGGACCGGGCGACCTCGGCCGGAAAGGTCGTGGCGATCGCCACCCAGGCGCATGCCGGTGCCGTGGATCTGGGGCTCTATGCCTGCGGGCAGATGCTCGAACGCGCAGGTGCCGTCGGGTGCGGCGACATGACCGTCGAGGCAGCCACGGTCAAGCTCATGCATCTCTGGGGAGAGCTGGGCGATGCAGACCGCGTGCGTCGAAACCTTCGGGTTCCACTGGCTGGTGAGCTGTCATGTCACGGTGTTTCTGCATGAGTAAGCTTCGTGTTGTTGCTGTGACATCAATGTTTCCTCCTGACTTGCTGAGGTTCTATCCGTGACCACCGTGCTCGCCGAGGAGGTTCGCCGCAGGCGTACCTTCGCCATCATTTCCCACCCGGACGCGGGCAAGACCACGCTGACCGAGAAGTTGCTCCTTTACGGAGGTGCCATCCACCTGGCCGGCTCGGTGAAGGCCCGTCGTGCCCAGCGACATGCCACGAGCGACTGGATGGAACTCGAGCGCCAGCGAGGCATCTCCATCACCTCGAGCGTCATGCAGTTTCCATACCGCGAGCTCGCGGTGAACCTCCTCGATACGCCGGGGCACGAGGACTTCTCGGAGGATACGTACCGGACCCTGGCTGCCGTCGATTCGGCCGTGATGCTGATCGATGCTGCGAAGGGCGTCGAGACCCAGACGCGCAAGCTCTTCGCGGTATGCCGGATGCGTGAGATGCCCATCTTCACGTTCATCAACAAGCTGGACCGTCACGGCCGTGATCCTCTGGACCTGATCGATGAACTCGAAAAGGTGCTGGGGATCCGTTCCTGCCCGATGAACTGGCCGATCGGCATGGGGTCGGATTTCAAGGGGGTCTACCAGCGCTCGACCCGTACCGTCCATCTGTTCCGGGATACGCGCCACGGTCAGACGCAGGGCGGAACTGACGTGCTGCCTCTCGATGATCCCGGTCTCCCCGACGTCCTCGGGGCTCCGCTGTTCGAAAAGTTGCTAGAAGACATCGACATGCTCGAGATCGCGGGCGATGCCTTCGACCTCGAGCGCATCCTAGCCGGTCAGCTCACGCCGCTCTACTTCGGGTCTGCCATGACCAACTTCGGGGTTCAGCTGTTCCTCGACTCGTTCGTCGGCCTGGCTCCCGCGCCTCAGCCGCGACTCACGGACCAGGGGCCCGTCGCACCGGACGATGAACGCTTCAGCGGGTTCATCTTCAAGATCCAGGCCAACATGAATCCGGCACACCGGGACTGCCTCGCCTTCATGCGCGTCTGCTCGGGGACCTTCACGCGGGGCATGGTCGTGCGGCATCCGCGGCTCAACCGGGACATCCGGGTCGCCAATTCCCACCAGCTGCTGGCCCAGGACCGTCAGGCCGTCGAGGTGGCTTACCCGGGGGATATCGTCGCCCTCTTCGATTCTGGCCTATACCGGATCGGGGATACCCTGGCAGAGGGTAAGAACCTGGCCTATCAGGGAATTCCTCGCTTCAGTCCGGAGCATTTCTCTCAGATTCGCCTCAAGGATCCCTCGAAGCGCAAGCAACTCAAGAAGGGGCTCGACCAGCTCTCGGAAGAAGGGGCCATCCAGGTTTACGTCCGTCCCCAGGTCGGCGAGCAAGAGCCCATCCTCGGGGCCGTGGGCGTGCTCCAGTTCGAGGTGCTCCAGCATCGCCTCAAGAGCGAGTACGGAGTGGACGTCGTCCTGGACCGGCTCCCGTACGAGGTGGCGCGCTGGGTGGCCAACCCCGACTTCCAGCCCGGTCAGGTACGAGACGCGCTCACCGTGCTGGATCGGGATGATCGGTACCTCTTGCTCTTCCGGGATCCCTGGATGCTGCGCTTCGTCGAGGAGCGTCATCCGGGTCTGGATCTGCGCGAGGCCTCGTGAACTCGTGCATCATGTTTGACGCTGTAAACGTTCTCGTCATCGAGAACCACCCGTAGAGAGGATATTGGCTCCCCATGGCACCGCTCGAGAACTTTCGTACCCTCGCCCCTGATGCGATGGACCTCCTCCATCGCATCCACCAGGCCGAGATGGCCGGGATCATCCGCTACCTGCACTACTCTTTCATGGTCATGGGCCACAACCGGATTCCCATCCAGGCTTGGTTCCGGGCACAGGCCACCGAGAGTCAGGCGCATGCCATCCTGATCGGGGAGAAGATCACCTCTTACGGTGGGCATCCTCCCCTGTTCTCGTCCAGCGTGGAGGAGACCCATCAGCATGGCATCAGCGCCATTCTGGAGGAGAGCCTTCACCACGAGTACGAGGCTCTGAAGCTTTACAAGGAGCTGGCCGTCCTGGCTGCCCGCGAGAATGACATCGCGCTCGAGGAGCTGGCGCGGGAAATGGTCCGTGGTGAGACCGAGCATATCGACGAGGTGCGCAAGATGCTGCGCTCGCCGCACTAGTCAGGCGCGGTTCATCGAGGAAAGGCCCGGGCGAAGCCCGGGCTTTTCTTTTCTACCTGTGCCCGATATCGCGGGTTACAGTCAGCGTGTTGTCATTTCAGGATGCGTCATGGTACATTGGTTTTCCGGTCGCGAGCGACACACGTTCCGCTGACTGGCCAGGGTTCCCACCCTGCATTCATCTCGGTGACATTCAGTTGTTTCCAGATGAGCCTCGTCTCGAGGCGCAATGGTTGTCTGCAAGGACGGCCAGATTCGTATCGAATCGAACGGGTTGCTGGTTTCTGCACCGCGAAGGGTGCGGCATTCGCCTTCAGCTCATCGGGTTGATACGGACACACTCAATTGAACTGCCTGATTGGCACGAAATCGAGATGCGCACGATTCGAAGAAGTGATTTGACAGTCCGGTGGGTGGTCTGGTAGATTGAAAAGGTGGTTGCGAGCAAGACGCGATGCGGCCCGGAACCTTGACAACTGGATAGCTTGATAAGCCAGTAGCTTGTAGCGAGCTCGCTTGAAGAATATTCTTGGCGAGTTCAGTACCCCGAGAGGGGTGCGAGCGAAGCCGGGAGC
>JAYKJE010000009.1:0-11059 GCA_035285805.1 bacterium
CCGACTTAGGGAGCCGTCCCACTCCCTGCTCCGGGTGCCACCCCACCAGGTCGAACACGCCTTCCGGAATACCCGTGAGCACGTAGCCCCCGTCCTGGCGCACCTTGGCCAGGTAACTCGAGCCCGGCACGAAGACCTCGGCCCCGATGAAGTTCGTGGCCCCTGGGCTCTCGAAGCGAACCCGACCCTCGAGGGTGCCCGTGGGACGCAGCATCACGTTGGACAGGTCCTTACGTCCGGTATCCTGGATGTCCACCCCCGCTCGCCAGGCCTTGCGAGCCCCGGTCGCATCGGCGCACTCCACGTTGTAGCGGCCAACGGGCAAAGACAGAGCAAAAGTTCCGTCCGGTCCCGTCTGGACGGTGGCCGCGGCGACCTGGGTCGTCCGTCCAGACCGGAAAGGTTTGACCGGCGTACCCGTCAGAGCCCCCGTGTTGTTGGAGACCAGCGCCAGGGCGTCGGACAGGGTTCCGGAATGATGCGAGACGAGTTGTGAGCCCTCGGCGACGGTATCGACCGGGAAGACCCGGACGTCCACGGCTGAAACGGCGGCACCCGAGCTATCCACCACTCGCCCGACGAGGCTCGTGGACAAAGGTAGATCGCCACGCGAGTCGCGCAAAGGCTGATCACCGCGAGGATCGCGCAGGGCCGGAGTCGAAACCGTACACGCGACCATGGCGCCCAAGACTAGCAAGGCTAGATGCTTCACTACTGGATCCACCTGTTGCGCGACGTGTCAGCCACTGTTTGCTTGTACCCTGTGAACTCCACGGTTAACTTTCCCGGGGAGTCATCGTGAACATTCCGCGCCTACAAGTGCTCCACGGCTCGAGGAGGGTCGCCCCGAGGTACCCCTGACCGGTCAAGTCCCTGGACGTGGTGTAACTTCATCCGCTGGTCTTTCCGCGGTATCGGTTACGCGACCAGCACCATCGTTTGAGGTGCTGGCAGTTTAGCCGGTGTGCCCTCCATCACCCGCATATTCAGGTGAGCCAACGTCTCCTGGCTCATGTAACGCCGTCCCACCTGCCATTCGTCGTTCTGTTCCGCCAGTACCATCCCGATCAAGCGCAGCGCCGACGCAGGGTTCGGGAAGGTGCCCATCACGTCCCCGCGACGGGCGATCACTTTGTTCAGCGGGACTTCGACAGTTATGTTAATCCGTGACCGGTAGAGCCCTGATTGGCGCGGATCTCTCTCGGATCCCCGGTTCTCTCCATGTCTTCCATGTGGAAGGGGGTACCTCGATTCCCAGGCGGTCAAACAGGGGGCGCGTTCCCCGGGGCAACTCGTTCAACATCCAGTGCTCATCCCTGCCTAAGCGTACCCGGTGCGCATTCACCCTCTCGAGGCGTTTCCTCAACTCACCGATCGTGAGCCCGGTGAGCGCCTCCATGCGCCGGACACAGTTCGCAGCCGTCACGGCCAGCATGACGTGAGCCCGGATGCGCTGGGCGCTCCGGTGGTACACCGGGCGAAGCGCCAGAGGTCCCTTCAACTCGCGGTGATTCTGCTCGACTTTTTGCAGCAACTGGTAACCGTCGAACAGCTCCCAGCCTGACATCTCCGTCAGGGTCGTACGGAGCATGCGAGTGCCAGCCAGTTGCTCTTCGCGTCGGATCGCCTCGGTGTCGAGGATGTAATGCCCGGGGCGCTTCTCGGACTCCGTCACGTACCGCTTCAGGCTCGGATGATCGATCACCGCACAGACGGCCTTCCCGTGCCCGGCCCTGGCCCGGCTCTTGCGTCCGAGAGCCTCCTTCACGCGCTCCAGATTGACCGCCTGGCGAGCCAGTTGACGTTCCCGTTCTAGCGCGTTGCGCACGAGGACCAGCGCCTCCGGCCTGGTTGTGAGGGTGTCCTCCGGTTCGATGATGACCTGTCGAAACGAAAACTGTCGCTTGCTCGGGTGAACGGCGTAACGCCCGGTCAGGGGCAGGACATGTTCGCGAGCAGCGGCGCTCTGACGCGGTGAGTCGGCGACCAGCCAGTGCCATCCGCCTTCCGAGAGCCCCTCGAAGAGCTTCTTGCTGGTCATCCCGCCGTCGGAGACCCAGACGCGAGCCTCGGCGCTGGCGATCTGGGGCAGGTTCGCGACGAGGTCCTGGGCGATCGTGCGGTCATTCGTGTTGCCGGGATACACCCGGTGTCGCACGACGAGGCCATTTCGCAGACAGACCGAGGCCAGGACGACCTGCGGATCACCGGGATGGCCATCCTTGCTGTGTCCCTGCATCCGCAGGGCAGGCTCATTGACCACGACGGGACGGGGGCGGAGGGGCATTCTCGCCGTGGGGTCCGATCCTGCGCGGCTCCAGGCCTCTTCCAGAGCGGCGATTTCTGCATCGTTGAGTAACGATTCGAAGTACAGGCTGGAGGTATCCACGAGGAAGACCTGGCGATCGGCCTCGTCGCTGACGCCCAGCAACGCTTCCCCGACCCGTGCCTCGATGGTGTCCGCATGCTCGTGCAGGAGGTCGAGTGCCCGGTAGTGGTGCTGGACGTCCCAGTTCTCGGCTTCGGGCATGAAGGCGTCGTGCTGGAGCCATTCATTGGCGGCCCGCTTGCTCATGGGGTCCGTGATCCGGTTCCAGATCAGGCCGAAGACGAGACGCTCGAGGTCAAAAGCCCGGACGCGATGCTGAACGGCGACATCTTGCAGTGCGACGTCGAGACCGAGTTCCTTCCATACGGCGGACAGCGCGAGTCTCATCCCGATGGTTCGGGTCTCGAGGATGGCGGCTGGTGCAGGTCTGGACGATTCGACGAGGGTCCCTTTGCTGGCGCGGAGGACGGTCCGGACGGCCTCGACAGCTTCGATGGCGCTCATGCCAGCCTGGATACGCCTGGTGTAGAGCACGTCGGCCATGGCAACGAGGTCATGCAGGGTATCGGGGGACAGGGCGTCCTCCCTGCCGAGGGAAAGGACCAGGTGCGGTCGCGTCTGGGTCTTGCCGTCGGAGACACGCTTTTCGGAGATGTTGTGAGCCAGGGCGACGTAGGTCGTCCGCTGGCCGCCACAGTTCTGGCGGAACCTCTTGATGTACACGGCTGCGGCCCTCCCGGACCAGAATAGCCGACGGAAGCTCCGCTGTCTCCCCCTTTTCTCTCCAGGGCATGAAACCTGGTCACCGTGCCGCGCAAGGGCCGCTCTGGATCCTCAAAGTGTCGAAGACCCGTTGAGCCATCGCCTCTGACGTGTGGTCCTCGCGAGGCTGTTTCAGGTCCATCCTCGACGCACTTACCCGTCGCTTGATGAATGTCAAAAGCGCAAGACCGGGCGAAAGCCGATGAAGTCCTGGGCAGACGACGGGGCGAAGTTCAGATCGAGAAGCCAGACTCCGGCATAGGTGCGCGCGTCCCAGAATCCACCACGCAGGGAAACCGAGCGCTGATTGAAACTGGGAGAAAAACGGTCCTTCGCGAAGGCATCCAGTTCGGTACCGGTGCTTCCCGCCACCCCGTACCGACGTAATCTGGCATCCGATTGAAGGGACGAGATGGCCCCTGGTCCCGGCATCGCAACTCCCGTGTCACGGCCCTTCACGGTGAAACGGTTCGAACCCGGGTTCCCTCCGAGCGTGCCCGTCCATTCCCAGACGTTGCCGTTCAGGTCGTACACCCCGGTGGTGCGCCCCGTGTGCGTGGTGAAGTTCACGTTCTCCGACCAGTTCGCGCGGACGCCCGAACCCGTCAGTGCCCGACCGAAACCGTGGGTGGGATCCAGCCTGAATCTGATGGACCCGTCGTCGGCATCTTGCCCCCGATCGTTATTACCGTGGACGGGAACGTTCCGGACCATCGACCAGACCGCGAGCGCGGTCCACTCGTCGTCTTCCATCAGGTGACACGATCCATCGTATGATTGGCATGCCGTCACGGCCTGGTTCCAGGTCAGTTTCGTCCAGGGTACACAGTCGGGCGTCACCTTGAGCGTGGTTCCGGTACCCGCGATCGCACCTGAGCCGTTCACGGGATTGCCGGGAACCGCATCTGCGCGACTGGCCTCGAACTTTCCGGCATAGAATCCGCCAAACTCTTCGCGAGCCCAGTCCCGGTTCTCGGTTCCTGCATCTGGTCGCCTGGGCACCCAGAATCCCACAGGTTTATCCATGTTTTCACCGCCGCAGTTCGCGGGGATGATCAGTTGATACGCTTCAAAAACAGGCACCCAGACAAAGATGCTCTCCACCCCGTTTTTCACCATGGTGAAGTCGTGATGAATGGTCGGGTCGCCCCGATCATCGGCTGACATCTTTCCGGGCCCCTCGGTCATCCCTGCGGTGTTACCCGGTGTGGGTTCCGCGGCCAGAATGACCTCGACCTTCACGGACTGTGGCATCAGACTGCCTGCCTCGGCATGGACGTCTGCAAGGCCGTCCATCACGGTCCGGATGACCCGTCCTTCTCGCAGGAGGATGGGGGAATCGAAGTTCAGCTTGACGTTGGGCGCGTGGAACCGGACTTCTCCCCCGTCAGTCGTCACCTCGCGAACAAGCGCATCATCGGTATCCCGGATCTCGTACAGATCGTCGACGGTGAACCTTGCCTCGAGTCCGGTGCGGTAAGGGGATGTACCGGGCCTGGGGACGGGACGCTTCAGGACTCGAAACGGAACCCCGTCGCTCATGCGACCACCGACCGACACCACCAGTTCTCCGTTGGCTGCACCGGCAGGAACCTTGAAACTGAGCGTCTCATCCGATGTGGCTTCGAGATCGGTGACCGTCTGTCCCTTCAGGGTCACCGACAGGGGACGTCCCCTGGATACCCCGAAGTTCTTTCCGAGCAGTTTCACCCGTGTTCCGGGTGCTCCGTTGTCTGTTCTACGGCCGTCCGTGTCCTGGACGCCCGTGATCGCAGGTCGTTCGAGTGACAGCACGATCTCGGCCACCACCGTCTTTTCCCCCGGTCGAACCTCGACCGCCTTCGCCAGGCGTCCCACACCCTGTTCGGGATGCCATGCCACCAGCTCGAACGATCCCGCAGGGATACCCGTGAGCACGTATGACCCTTCCTCACGCACCTTCGCCAGATAACTCGAGCCCGGTACGAATACCTCGCTCCCCAGAAACTTCGTGGCCCGGGCGCTCTCGAATCGGACCCGTCCTTCGAGCGTGCCAGTCGGCCGCAGGGTCAGGATCGCCAGGTCGCTCCGGCCAGCCCCCTGGACGAACACGTTCGCGGTCCACGCCTTGAGGGCCCCATCCTTGCTGGCACATTCCACGTTGTATTTGCCCACGGGTACCGACAGCGCGAACGTCCCGTCCGTGCCCGTCCGGACCGTGGCTGCTACTCCCTGGATGGCGCGTTCTGGACGGTATGATGAGCTCCACGGACGCGTCAGGGATCCGGTCTGATTCGAGACCAGTGACAGGGCCTCGGTCAAGGACCCCGAATTGTTCGACACGAGCTGTGACCCCTCGACCACCGAATCTGCGGGAAAAATACGGACGTCGGCTCCGGACACGGCCATCCCGGTTTCATCGACCACCCGCCCCGCGATCTGAGCCTCGTTTCCCATCCGCGACGGGGCCGGGGGGACTGCCGTACAGGCCACGAGTGAACCCACGAGGAGAAGGGTGAGATGTTTCAATGTTGAAACCGGGCTTTCCTGATCTGGATGAGGATGTCGAATCCGAGAACTTGTCGTGATTTTACCCGTCAAGGTTGCTAAGGATCGGAAGTCGGACCGGTTGAAATTGCGCGGTGGGCAGGTAAGGGCCATAGCAAGTCAAAGGAGGGATTTTTCGATAATAAACTGCGATTTGTTCAAAAATTCGCTCTTTCCCATCGTGAATGGGGCGCTGAGAACCTCTGGGTGTTTCCATGGATAAGCTGATGCTTCATGAATTTTATCCATGTATCAAATGTATATTTTGCCACCGATTGATCGTGAATTGACTCAGTTGAAAGAGGTGCTCCATGGGCTCCGCCATCGGCAACGCGATTCCCGCCATCTCGATACCCATCACTGCCCGTAACTTCAGGGATGACCTGGCCCCCTCCGGCTCCCGGCCACCGACCACCCGATCCGGTGATGAGGTCCGATCCTCCGCGAGCGGGGGGCAGACATCGGCTCTCGGTCTCATGGGACGTCCGGGGCGCCCCGCACCTTCGGGTGCTCGCCTGACCTCTCCGACCCTGGACAGGATATCCAGCAAGATGCGCGAGGTCCGGAAGGGTGAAAGACCCGACGGGCTCGGACCACTCGCGTTGATGCACCCGATGACCAGCCATAAATGGGCCATTTCCAGGGTCGATCTCGTGAACTTTCTGCATCAGGCTCCCACGAACGCCAAGGATACGGGCGGAAAACAGTTCAAGGAAAACCCTCCGCGAATCGACCGATCCGAGTTCGCCACCATCGTACGGCCTCAGCAGAAGCAGCTCGAAAACTGGGTTTTGAGCAAGCCATCGGGTACTCAGCTCGATCCGGCCGACATTTACAAGAAGTCACTCGAGATCAACAGCGGCAACCCCTTTCTGGCCAGGCTCACGGTACACAACCTGATGAAGGACGTGACGGCAAGCTCGCGAAACGCCGGATCATCCACTCCCCAGATCCGTGAAAGAGATTCGCGGATCGAGTCGCGCCTTCTCAACCTTCGAGAAAAAAACGATCCGAATTACTCATCCGACAAGATGGGGCCCTGGTACCACATGTTCGGTATCGCGGTGGCCGATGCGGCGATGCTCGGCGGGGGACGCCTTGCTGACATGGTCACCCCCAGCAACGATCGGGGCAAGAATTCCACGGATGCGTGGTCAGTGGATGCCTTTTCTCACAAGGGCAAGTAGTCGGGGACCGTTTCTGTTCGGGCATGTCAGATGGCACCTCTCGAGCATCTGGCCCGGATAGCGCGCCGTCGCTCGTGCACATCCCGCGCCATCCGATGTGAGGGGCGGGATGGTTTCATCTGGTGAAATCCACCTTCGGGGACAATCGGTCATCCACTGGATCACGTGTCCACGCCGCTTCCCCGGAGGAGACCTGCATGCCCCCGACCTCGACCACCGTCGCCCCCGGTTTTCTGGGCCGCCTGTTCCGACCCGGTGCCCTTGGTGCCCTCACGCTCGATGGCTCGGTCCTCGTGACCGACGCCGGACGACGCGTCCCCCTGCTCGAGCTCGAGGACATTCCGGTCCTCGAACCCGGGCTCATCTGGGCCGACCTGAAACTCCGGACCCGGCAGGCTCCCCTGCAGCTCCGCGGCCTGAATCGCGAGGCAGCCACGGCGTTCCACCAGGCCCTCGTGGACAGCTTGCGCGACCTCCTGGCCTCCGAGGTGAATGCCCGGGCGGGCCAGGTGAACGAGCGGTTGCGAGCTTTCGAAGCGCTCATGACCGGTCGCTATTTCCGGGCGAGCGACCTGGAGCGCTGGCTCCGGGAAACGGGGGACCTCTCGCGCCTTCTCCGGCATCCGTTGCTCGACCGGGTGCCGACCTCGATCGACCGCAAGGCACTCGAGCGCCTGGATGCCTGTCTCCGGGACCCGGAGTCCCTGCGCCAGGCCGCGAACGAACGATTCCTGACCTCGGCGCTCGAGCGGCACCGGCACTTCTTCGACACCGTCGAGAAGCGCCCCCTGACGGACATGCAGCGCCTGGCGTGCGTCGTGGACGAGGACTCGAACCTGGTCCTGGCCGGGGCCGGAAGTGGCAAGACCTCGGTCATCGTGGGGCGCGCCGGATACCTCGTGGAGGCGGGGCTCGCACGTCCGGACGAGATCTTGATCCTGGCGTTCGGCAACAAGGCCAGCCAGGAAACGGACGAGCGGATCAAGGAGCGTCTGCCGGGCCGGGACGGGATCACCTCGCGCACGTTCCACGCCCTGGGGCTCGGCCTCATCGGGGAGGCGACGGGCCGCAAGCCTTCCGTCTCGAAGCTGACGGAGGACGAGGACGCCTTCGCCACGAGGGTCCTCGACATGCTGTCCGACCTGTCGCGCCAGAATCCCGTCTACAACGCGAAGCTCGCGTTCTTCATCGCGGCGCACCTGAAACCCTACCGGTCGGAGGAAGAGTTCCCGGACCGGGCCGCCTACGTACGCCATCTGAAGACCCTCGATACGAAGACCCTCCGGGGCGAGCGAGTCGCGAGCATGGAAGAACTGGCCCTGGCCAACTTCTTCTACATGAACGGCATCGATTACCGGTACGAGGAGCCGTACGAGATCGATACCACCACGGCCCATCGCCGCCAGTACACGCCCGACTTCTACCTGCCCGACCACCGCATCTACCTCGAGCACTTCGCCATCGACGAGCACGGGCGCACCCCGCCGTTCATCGATCAGAAGTCCTACACGGATGGCATGTCCTGGAAACGGCAGATCCATGCCACCCACGGGACGACCCTGGTCGAGACGTACAGCCACCAGTTCCGGAGCTATACGGTGTTCGATGTCCTGCGGCAGCAGCTCGAGGCCCGGGGGGTGGTGTTCCGGCCCCGCGACATCCGCGAGGTGCTCACGGCGGTGAAGGACCGCACGGGGAGCGGCAACCAGCTGACCCGCCTCATCGCGACTTTCCTGCACCTGTTCAAATCCTCGGGGCACGGCCTCGCCGAGATCCGCAAGCAGGCCTCCGGACGGTTGGACTCGCCACGTGCCGTGGCCTTCCTCGATGTCTTCGAGCCGCTGCTCGCGGCCTACGAGACCGATCTGCGGTCCCGCAACGAGGTCGACTTCAACGACATGATCAACGAGGCCGTCACGCACCTCGACAGTGGACGCGTCACCTCGCCGTACCGCTACATCCTGGTGGACGAGTTCCAGGACATCTCGATGGCGCGCGCCCGGCTGTTACAGGCGCTCATCCGCAGCCGTCCGGGCTCGGGGCTCTTCGGCGTCGGGGATGACTGGCAGTCGATCTACCGGTTCACCGGTTCCGATGTCACGCTCACGAGCCAGTTCGAGCGTCATTTCGGCCCCGTGCGGACCGTCGCGCTGGACATGACTTTCCGGTTCAACGACCGCATCTCGGCGCTCGCGACCTCGTTCGTGACGCGGAATCCCGCCCAGATGGCGAAGACCATCCGGACTCACACCACCACCGATCGCCCCGCCGTCACCGTCGTCCAGCATGCGGGGGAAGGAAACGCCTCGGCGATCGACTGGTGCCTGGCGGACATCGCGAGAACCGCGGCGCCGGGTTCGACGGTATATTTCCTCGGACGGTATGGCTTCTGCAGGCCGGCGGGCTTCGAGGAACTGGTCAGAAGGCATCCGGGACTGCAGTTGCGCTACGACACCATCCATGCGAGCAAGGGCAAGGAAGCCGACCACGTGGTCGTCCTCGACGTGAACGACGGACGACTGGGCTTCCCGTGCCAGATCAAGGACGACCCGCTGCTCGCGCTGGTCCTGCCTCCCGAGGAACCATACCCCTTCGCCGAGGAGCGGCGCCTGTTCTACGTGGCCGTGACGCGCAGCCGGCACCATACCTATGTCCTGGCCGATGCGAGCAAGCCCTCGACGTTCGTGCAGGAACTGCTGGACGGGCAGGGCAAGACGTATGATTTTCGCTCGGAACTCACCGTGGGCGCCCAGCAGTTCGTGGCCGAGGCCGTCTCGTGTCCGGCCTGCCAGGACGGGTACCTGGAACTCAAGAGCTCGCGCTTCGGAAAATCCTTTCACGGCTGCACGCAGTTCCCGTATTGTAATCACATCGCGCCGACCTGCGAGCGCTGTAGCCGCCATCCGATGGTGCGAACCGGCGAGGTCCACCGCTGCCAGTCTCGGACGTGCACGCACACGGCCAGCGCCTGTCCGGCCTGTACGGATGGGATGCTGCTCCGGAAGACCGGTCCGTACGGGGATTTCTGGGGCTGCTCGAACTTCAAGAAAGGATTCTGCACGCACAAGCGGAAAATCGAGACGTGAGGGGGCGATCGCCGGCACCCGGCGGTTGCGAGCCCGGGCTCCGTCAAAAGTTGATTAAATGAAGCCCATGACGAGCAGCTTGCGCCAGTTTCCGGGGATGAATGAGGTGGCCTGTCGGGCCGATCGCTGGTAACGGAGGACATCATGGGGAATCGAGTTGGTGGAGGCGGCGGGCGTTCGAGCGCACCGGCGCCCAGAGCGAGCGCTCCGGCACCCCGAGCGAGCGCACCTGCGCCCAAACCCAGTGCGCCCGCTCCGAAAGCGAGTGCACCTGCGCCCAAAGCAGGCGGTGGGGCGCCCAAATCAGGCGGTGGAGCGCCCAGGGCAGGCAGTGGAGCGCCGAAATCAGGCGGTGTCCCCCGAGACAACAGCAATGTCGGTGGTGGGGTGGCCTCCGCCTACAATCTGAACGCTCAGGGTACTCCCGCAGCCCGGAATGCCCCCCAGCAGCAAGGGCCTAAGGCCCCGAACAACCGGGATTCAAAGGGCGCTGCGCGTCCCGAGCCCCGTAAAGCTGGTGATATCAACGGGGATGGCAAGGCCACCAGGGTCGAACGCAAGATGCAAGCCGTCGAGAAAAAGACGGCCCAGACCTTCAGAAAGGCCGACAGGGACGGGAACGGAGAACTGGCGTTGAAGGAACTCGCCAGGGCTGCCCGGATTTCCGATATGTCCAGAAACAGGTTCCTGGCGCGTCACGACGAGAACGATGACGGTATCGTCGCTCGCGGTGAACAGGAGCGGACCCTGCAGGAACGGAAGGGACTCACGCCAGAAAAGCAGTTCAAGGCGTTCGACCGGAACAAGGATGGCAAGCTGTCTGGCAAGGAAACACGCGATGGCAAGTTTGCCCAGAGTCTGGGGGTGAAGCCTCGCGAGGCCGTCACCCGGCAGCAGTTCGTCGATACCCGGAACGATCAGAAACTGCGCGCCCAGTTCTCGGACTACGATCGCGACAAGAACGGACTGCTCGAAGGCAAGGAGATCCAGTCGCGGGTTCTCGGAGCCAAGGACATCGACCTGAACAAGGGAATCGATCTCGAGGAATGGCTCGGAATCAAGAAGCTACCGACGCCCCCGGAACCGGAACCGTCCGAGCCCGAGATCTTTGCCGATCCCGAGCTCGAGCCCGAGGTCTTCGAGGAAGAGGTTTTCCCCGAACTGCCTCC
>JAYKJE010000010.1:0-197205 GCA_035285805.1 bacterium
CGTGACCTGGGACCAGGCGAAGGCTGCCTGCGCGGCGTACGATCCGGCATGCCACCTGATGACGGACGACGAGTGGACGGCCCTGGCGGTGTGGTCGATGATTCGCAGCATCACGGTGTACGGCAACAATTCGTATGGTAAGGACACGAACGATAACGGCATCACCTTCCTGGATGATCCCACTTATGGTTCAGTCGATCGTGCCTTGACGGGCAGCGGGACGCGTTCCGGTTGGTCGGGGCAGGTAAATCTGACGACACACACGGGGACGACGGCCGGGGTGTACGACCTGAACGGCAACGTGTGGGAGTGGACGGCGACGCTGGGTGGGGTAAGCGGTTCTAATCGATTTACCGTGGACGGCACTGACACGGGTATCACGATGCCGGGCTATGGCACCATCTCTTCCCTCAGCACGGATGCGCGCTTGCGTCGATACGGGGTGCCAGGGAGTACAGGGTCCAGCACGGCAGCCTTCGGGGGAGACTACTTCTATTCTAATAACAATCCATTAACAGCTTCACTGCGCGGCGGCTACTGGTACCGCGACTCGGGCGCCGGGGTCTGGTCCCTCGTCCTGGGCAGCGCGCGCTCGGGCTCCGACGGCTACGTCGGGTTCCGCCCGGTCCTCCGGTTCTGAAATCTGGAAATCTGTTCCCTGGTCATCTGGTTGAGCCGCTGATAAGCGGCGATTCGAAATTTTTTCAAAAAACGGGTATTTTCACCTCATGTCGCCCTGTGAGTGGCCATGTCCAAAGATCTGATCATCCTTCAAAAAACCGAGGACATGGCCGTCTATGCCTACCAGTGCATCGAGCAGTTCCCCAGGGGATACAAGTTCACGCTGGGTGAGCGCATCCCGATCGCACTGGGCCGGGCTCAACGACGAGATCGGGCGCCTCATCGGGGGCTGGATCCGGTCCTTCGAGGGGCCTCCCCGTGAACCGGTGCCTTCGACCGGAACGCCCCTGTTCACGGGGGTGGCCGAATGATCCCTTTCCCGACCGCGGACGCGACCGTCCGGGCCGGGTTCACCCCTTGCGCGCGAGCGCAGGCGGGGCGTGGCTGCATGCGCGGCGGCAACTGGAACCACAACTCGAACGCCGGGGTCTGGAACCTCAACCTGAACAACGCGCGCTCGAACTCCCACGACAACGTCGGGTTCCGCCCGATCCGGACCTCCGTCGGAAGCCCGTCTCTCACGGGAGGCGGGTCAGCACATGGTCCAGACGAGCCACGATCCGTGCATCCGTGGCGCGTCTGACGACCTTCCTGCGCCAGGCTCGGGCGACGTGGCCCGAGGTGTTTGCCCTCAAGGCCGACATCCGCCAGTTCTTTCCGTCCGTCCATCATCGCGTGGTGATGCAGTTGCTGAGACGGCACCTCAAGTGCGCCCCCACGCTCGCGTTGCTCGAGGAGATCGGGTTCTCGAACGGGTCGCGCTTGGAGGCTGCATCCCGCGGGATGCCCATCGGGAACCTGACGTCGCAGTGGTTCTGTAACCTGGTCCTCTCGCAGCTCGACCACTTCATCAAGGAGGAGCTGCGCGTGCGTCACTACCTGCGCTACATGGATGATTTCGTGCTGCTCGCCGGCTCGAAAGACGCCCTGCACGGATGGCGCACCCGCATCGAGGCGTTCCTGGCCGAACACCTGCACCTCGAACTCAACGCCAAGACGGCCGTGTTTCCGGCGCGCCTGGGGGTCGAGTTCGTGGGCTACCGCTGCTGGGCTGACCGCCGCGTCCTGCGCGCCAGCTCGCGCCGCCGGATGCTGCGCTGCTGGCGGGGCGCCTGCCGGCGTTACCGGCTGGGCGAGATCTCGGCGGAACGCCTGGGGGCCTCGATCCAGAGCTGGCTCGCGCAGCTGGCCCACGCCGACGGGGCCGCGATGGCGCGGCGCATCGGAGCCGGTGCCTTCGAAACTCAGGCCTCGCCGGCCTGAGTTCCCGTCGTGGCCCGGTCCAGCCAGTCCGAGAGTTCCTCCGGCGAACCCAGGTCCAGCAGGGCGACCGCCATGTTCTCGATGACCTCGAGCGGCAAGGCCTCCAGCCGCTCCGTGAGGGCCGGGTCGGGCAGGCCAAACTTGCGCGCCAGCAGGCGTTTCGCGAGCAGGAGAGCTTCCCGGGTCGAACCTTCTGCTCGTCCCTCAGCACGTCCCTCAGCACGTCCCTCAGCACGTCCCTCGGCCAGCCCTTCGGCGCGGGCCTCGGCCTTCATGGCTTCCCGGACTTCCCACATGAAGGAGCCCTCGAGCGGTTCGAGTTTCCTGAACAGCGATTCCAGCATGGGGCCCTCCAGAAGGGTGCGGACCTGATCTGAATCTACCACATGCAGTGTCAGATTCAGCACGGTCGGCATGATCTCGGCCAGGTCGGGGCGCGTGCGCTGGACCTCCAGCAAACGGCGGACCACGTGCTCTTCACGCCCTCCTCGCGAGAAGACCGCGAACGGCCACCATGGTCCGTCCAGGCCTCTTTCGAGCAGGTCCACCGCCTCGAGATCCGGGATAACGATCTCGTGAAAATCGGCCTGGAACCGCAGGCCGAGCGTTTCGGTACGAAGCGGTGCCGGCCGCTGACCGCGCCCGCGGAACAGGTAGACGACCACCGGTACGACCGGCACCCGGTGCTTCCGCATCAGGTGCGCCGTCAGGGTCGCGAAGCGGTAGGGCAGGTCGGGGTCCGGGTTGACCTGGATCTCGAGCACCAGCAGAAACGACCCCATGGCCGGGTGGCTGACCTCGAGCAGCAGGTCCGGGCTCATCGTCGTGATCTGCAGTTCCGGGATGTGCACGCTCTCGACCCGGACGTCGTCGAGCCCCGTCATGAAGCGGGCCAGCGCGGTGCCCAGGAACGTCAGGATGGCCTTCGCCGAGCGGTCCTTCTGGTTGCGGGGTGGTTTGTCCATGTGGATATTGTATCATAAAATAGTCATGCCTGATTCCGGGTACAAGAAGGCCGGAACGGGACACCCGTACGGGCGATCGCCCGGGAGGCCCACGTGGCACGCTCACCCGATCCGCCGGGCGACTTCCTGCAGGTCGTCGGCGCCACCCCCGCCCGGACCCTCGCCGTCACCTTCCGGGTCGTCGCGCCCTGGGTGACGATGCTGTGGATCGGGCTCGGCCGCATCCTCGATCTGCCCCCGGGCACCATATCACGGGCCCTGACGGCCGAGGCGGCCGGGTTCCTGGTCACCTGGGCCCTGGGCTCGCGTCGGAGCTTCAGCTGGATCCAGGCCCTGTCGATCGTCTGCAGCGTGGGTCTGGCGGGTACCGTGCTGGCCCTGACGGGCGCCCGAACCTCGACGACCGACCTCCTCCTCGTCCTGGCGGCAGCCCTCCAGACCGGGCTCACGGGCCTCGTCCGGGCTCACCTCATCCTCGGCAAGCCCCTGCCCGTGTCCCAGCTGGTGTCGCTGATCATGTGGCACGGGAGCATCCCCCGCCCCCTCGACTGGCAACCGCGCCGCCTGCCGCCCCGCTTGCGTCGGCTGCTGCTCGACCGCTTCCCGCCTCCCGCGCGGACCCCGTCCCGCCCCGACCCGGCCGATCTCGTCGCCCTCGACGTGTCATGGCCCTGCACCCGTGCCGACCTCGACCGGGCCCTCGCGCGCGCCCGCGAGCATGTCGCGACCGTCCCGGCCGCCCGGAAGCGGGAAGCGCTTCGTGCCATCCAGCGGGCAGGACAGGCGGTTCAGCGGCTGGAAAACCTGCTGGCGGAGGAACTCGCCGCGGCGGACAACCCGGCGACGGAATCGGCCGGGACGGGTTGGCTGAACCTGGAGTCCCTCTGGGACCAGGCCGTCACCGAGGACGATCGCCGGCTCGTCGTGGGTTGCTTGCGTTACCTGGATCCCGTCCGGTCGGCCCGCCTCTCGGGCGTGCTGACCAGCGCCGCCCTCGTCGAGGGCATGCACCCCGGCGATCGCGGCGATCCCCATGCCCACCACGCGTTCTCGATCGTCATCCAGGGGGCCCTTTGCACCTTCGTCTGGGTGCCCGTGTTCGAGGCCTACCAGATCATCCGTCCCGCGCACTGCGGCCGCGCCCTGGCGAGGCGCCCCCGGGGGGCCTGGGTCGCCCGACGTCCCCCGGCCGGCCTCGAGGACGTCGACTGGGCCCACGAGGTCTTCGGGGGCTTCTACGTCGCCCGGACCCTCGCGTCGCGCCAGCCCTCCTCGCTTGCCGTATCGCACGCCCCGGGGCCACAAGCGTACGGTCTTCTCCAGGTCGTGCCGGGAGGGCTCCCCTGGGTCGAGGTGACGTGGGAAGAGGCCGTGGAGATCTGCCACCACGCGGATCCGGCCTGTCACCTCTTGAAGGACGACGAGTACACGGCGCTGGCCGTCTGGGCCATGATGCACGGGCACATGGACCCCCTCTTCAGGCTCGGGCCCGCGAGCCACACGGGGAACGCATCCGGGGTGCTGCTGCCCCCGCCGGGGATGGCCGAGTGGACGGCCAGTCTCGTGGGCGATCGCCGCCAGTGGGGGGGCGTCCCGGCTGGCCTGGATGCCGACGGGAGCGGGCCACGGGCGGGATTCATCGCGGCGCTCTCGACCGACCCCGCCCGGCGCCGGTACGGCATCCCCGATGCCACGCAGGAGACTCGCGGTGGCTTCGGCTCGGGCCGCCTCGAGCCTCCGGGCCGGGACCCGGTGGCCGGTGTGCGCGGCGGTTCGGGCCTCTGGGGACTGTCGTTGACCCATCATCGCGAGGGCAGGCACGCCGGCGTCGGTTTCCGCCCCGTGCTGCAGTACGGGCTCGCCCCCGTCGAGTTTCCGGGCGATTCCCTGTCCGAACCCGCTGCCGGGACCGTCAATCGCTGAGGGCGCGCCCCGCATCGAGGCGCCCGGCCCCGAACTGCGCATCGAATCCCGGCTCCCCGAGGTCGAGCGCGGTGCGCTCCAGGTGCGCCCGGACCCGGTCGGCGTCCCAGTCGGGGTGACGGTCCCGCACCAGGGCCGCGATGCCCGCGACGCAGGGCGTCGCCATCGAGGTGCCGCTCAGGACGCCGTAACGCCTGCCGCGCAGGCCCCCGTTCCAGGGCAGGGTCGACAGGATGCGGTCCCCGGGCGCCACGATCGAGATCCAGTCGCCCGTGTTCGAGAAGGCGCTCAGGCGATCGCCCTCGTCGGTCGAGCCCACGGCCATCACGCCCTCGTTGGCCGCCGGGTAACTCTTCACGTTCTTGCCCTGGTTGCCCATGGCGGCGATCAGGAGCGCGCCCCTGTCCCGCGCGTACCGGATGGCATCCGCGATCACCCGCACGTCGTCCGGTCCACCCAGGCTCAGGCTGATCACCGACGCCCCCCGGTTGACTGCATCGATGATCCCGCTCGCCACCGCCGCGTCGCTGCCGGCGCCGTTGTCGCCGAGCACCTTCTCGGCCAGGATCCGCACGCCGGGCGCCTGCCCGACGATCCCCTCGGCGTTGCGCGAGGTCGCGGCGGCGATACCGGCACAGTGCGTCCCGTGCCCGTTGCGGTCGATGGGCTTGCCGTCGAGGTTCACGAAGTTCTCGCCGCGCACCACGCGGCTCGCCTGCCCGTCGCGGGTCCGGAAGTCCGGGTGCGCGTCGTCCACGCCCGTGTCCACGATGGCGAGCAGGGTCCGATCCGAGCCTTCCGTGACCGCATGCGCGGCCGCGGTCCCGATGCGTTCCAGGGTGTACTGCTCCCCGGCCCGCGGGTCGTCGTAGGAGGGCTGACCTTCGAGGGCCACGAGCACGCGGGAGGGTTCGACCTGCTCGACGGCCGGATCCTGGCGCAGGGCGGCGATCGCCCCCGTGAGCGACCGGACGTCACCCGGCAGCTCGACCTCCGACCAGCCGATGCGCGCGAGCGCGTCAGCGGTTGCCTCCACCGGGTCCAGACCCGTCCGCGCGAGGGCAGAGAACCGACCGGTGCCGGTGGCGCCCGGGCGCCACTTCACGAGCAGGTGACCGGGGACGGTGCGGGCCGTCAAGTCGGCGATGCCGGTCGGGACCACCCGGGGCCCGGGCCCGAGGCCACACCCGGGGAGCCACGTCATGGCCGCGAGCCCCGCCACCAGGAGTGCGGTCGTCGAGGGGGGCGTCTGGCGGCGAAGCACCTGAAGAGGCTTCATCCGACCAGCCCCACCAGCGACACGGCGAGGTCCGCCCGGCCCGCATGTCCGTACGCCACGATGCCCAGCCGCGTGAGCGCCCCCGGATCGAAGGCCATCGGGGTGGGGCGCGCCTGGAACCGGGACAGGGGCAGTTCCAGGGTGGTCCAGGCGTCACCCGCCTCGAAGGTCGCCTTGAAGTACTGCCAGGGCATGCCCGAGGCCGTCGTCCGCAGGTGGGCCTGGAAGCCCGTGCCCGAGCCTCGCACGCGCAGGGCGATCGCCCGGAAGTGCCGCGCATCGAAGGCGTGGCCGTCCACCACCAGGGGCAGCGCGACCTGGATGAAGCCTCCTCGGTTCTCGAGCCGGACGTCCCCGGCGAAGCGCATGCACCGCTCGCCGTCGAGTTCGTCCAGCCAGGCCTCCATGCGCGAGAGGCCGCCCATCACGCCGTCGGTGAAGGCCGACCAGCGCGTCCCGAGGCGCGAGATGCCGGGGGTGCCGCGGAAATCGTCGAGAAGGAAGGGTTCGGGCATCGGGGTCATTCGTGAAAGGCTCGGTGGAACACCCTCCCATTCTGACCGATTCCGGGCCTCCCCGGGGAGTTCCAGGTTGAAGAAATCCTCAGGTCTGGACCAAGGTTCGTTTAAATGACGCATCTCGCGGGCGAAGTCCGGCCATAAGGATGAGGTCCCGGTGTCTCGAAGGAGGTCGCATGCGCAGATCCGGTCTTTCGTTCTCCCTGGTGCTCGTGTCGCTCGCGCTGTCGGCCTGTGGCGCCGGGGTGATGTCGCCCGCGTCGTCCGGGTCCGGGCCCATCGAGGCCCAGCGCAGCGCCCAGGGGGCGCGGACCGTCCAGACCGAGATCGGGCCCATCACGCTCGGCCTCTTGCCGAAGTCCAGCCAGGCCCGGGCCTCGGCCGTCGAGCCCACCTACGAGGCCAGCGAGGGCCTCACGGGGCTTTCCATCATGGGTCAGACGTTGCCTCCGGCCGTCGATCTGCGACCCTTTTGCACCCCCGTCCGGAACCAGGGCAACCTCGGCTCGTGCTCGGCCTTCGCCATGACCGGGATCATGGAAGCCATGATGAACGTCCAGGGCCGTGGCGCCGAGCTCCGGAAGATCGGACACCTCTCGCCCCTCTTTTTCTATTACGCCGAGCGCAAGCGCATGGAAGCAGCCGGCACGATCCCGCAGGCCACGAAGAAGGACACGGGGGCCTACCTCGAGACCGCCGCGGCGAGCGCGGTCAAGGACGGGGCTCCGCCCGAGGCGACCGTCCCCTACCTCGATGGCCGGCCTGCCCTCGCCTACCATGCCTCAGACGCCGATTACCAGGCCGCAGCACCTTACCGGTCCGGCAAGGCCTCCCGCGCCACGACGATCCAGGGCCTCAAGACGGCGCTCATGAAGAAGCACCCCATCCTCATCGGGATTCCCGTGTATCCGTCGTTCATGACCCGGACCGTCGCCCGCACCGGCGAGATGCCGATGCCCTTCCGGGGCGAGGAACCCGCCGGGGGCCACGCCGTCGCGATGGTCGGCTACGACGATGCGAAGGAAGCCTTCCTCGTGCGCAACTCCTGGGGCACGGACTGGGCCCAGAAGGGCTACTTCTGGATGCCGTATGCCTTCTTCAAGCCCACGCATGCGGGGTACTACAACTACCTCTCCTGCTACGTGCTCGACTGATCGTCCTGCGCGACCCCGAAAGGTCCGCGAGAAGGGCTTTTCACCCGTTTCGAGCCGAGCCTCGCGTGAGCCCCGTCCTTGACGGGGTTCTTTCCCTGCGGTATGCCCTGATCCCAGGTTTTCCCGCCTCGAGACGATGACCGTGCCGTCGAAGCCGATGGCCATCCCCTCGAGTCCCGTCGGGACGAACCATCCCCTCATCGTCGAATCCAGCGGTCATCGTGGACCTGCGCCCTCGCCCGAGCGAATGCAGGCTCCGTGTCAGCGTGCTCCGGGCAGGCGCGGGTCGGATGCCGCTGGTCACCGGAGACTGCGATGCACATCGATACGGGCGACACCGCCTTCGTCCTCCTCTCGGCGGCCCTGGTCATGCTCATGACCCCGGGCCTCGGCTTCTTCTACGGCGGCATGGTCCAGGGCAAGAACGTCATCAACACGCTCATGCTCAGCTTCCTGACCATCGCCATCGTGGGCGTCCAGTGGGTCCTGCTGGGCTATTCGCTCGCCTTCGGCCCCGCTCACGGCCCGCTCGGGGCTTTCCTGGGCGGCCTCGACTGGGCGGGCCTGAGGGGCGTGGGATTGCTGCCTCATGCCGACTACTCGGCCACCATCCCGCACGTCGCCTTCGTGGCCTTCCAGGCCACCTTCGCGATCATCACCCCGGCGCTCATCTCCGGGGCGATCGTGGAGCGCATGAACCTCAAGAGCTACTTCCTGTTCGTGCTGCTGTGGTCGACCCTCGTGTACGCCCCGATCGCCCACTGGGTCTGGGGCGTCGGCGGCTGGCTGCGCACCATGGGCGTGCTCGACTTCGCCGGCGGCGCCGTCGTGCACGTGAGTTCGGGCGTCTCGGCCCTCGTCGCCGCGGCCGTGCTCGGTCCCCGTCAGCAGGACCGTCTGGGACACAGCATCCCGTTCGTCCTGCTCGGGGCCGCGCTGCTGTGGTTCGGCTGGTTCGGCTTCAACGCGGGCAGCGCGCTCGGCGCCAACGGGATCGCGGCGCTCGCGTTCCTCACGACCAGCGTGGCCGCCTCCGCGGGCGCCCTGGGCTGGATGGGGATCGACCTGTTCCGCCGGGGTCAGATCACGGCCCTCGGGGCCGCGAGCGGGGCCGTCGCGGGTCTGGTGGCCATCACGCCGGCTGCCGGCTTCGTGTCGCCTCGCTCGGCGATCGCCCTCGGCCTGCTCTCGGCCGCGGCCTGCTACGTGGCCGTCCGCGTCACCCGCAAGGGACTCAAGATCGACGATTCGCTCGACGCGTTCTCGGTCCACGGCGTGGGCGGTTTCGTGGGTGCGCTCCTGACGGGCGTGTTCGCCTCGAAGGCCCTCAACCCCGCCGGGTTCGACGGCCTCATCCACGGCAACCCCATGCAGGTCCTGACCCAACTCCTGGGGCTGGCTGCCGTCATCGCCTACGCCGCGATCGGCAGCTTCGCGATCCTGAAACTGCTCGACCGCGTGGTGGGTCTGCGCGTGCCCGAGCACGTCGAGAACGACGGACTCGACCGGCACCAGCACGGCGAGCGCGCCTACGGCACGGGCTTCCTCACGCCGCAGCGCTGACCGCCGTTGCGACGATGACGCTCGCCTCCCGTCGTGGTATGGCATGGCCATGAGCACGGCGGGAGGCGACGTCCTCGAGACCATCCGGCACCTCGTGCGAGACGCCCTTCCCGGGTGTCTCGCCCTGTATGTGTTCGGCAGTCGTGCGGAGGAGACCGCGGGCCCCGAGAGCGACCTGGATCTCGCCGTCCTGGTCCCCGGCACCCTGGATCCCGTGCTCCGCTGGCGCCTGGCCGGCGACCTCGCCGGGAAGGCCGGGTGCGAGGTGGACCTGGTCGATTTCCGGTCCGCGTCGACGGTGCTGCAGGTTCGCATCCTGATGACCGGACGGCGGCTCTGGGCAGTGGAGCCGGCCGCCAGCCTCTACGAGGCCTTCGTGCTCAGCGAGAAGACGGCCCTCGACGAGGCCCGGGCCGGTCTGCTCGAGGATATCCGGCGAGAAGGAACCATCCATGGCGGATGACGTGCTCCTGAACAAGGCGGCGACCATCGAGCGCTGCGTCGCGCGGGCGCGGGACGAGTACCGGCGCGACCCGGACACGTTCGCGTCCGATATCACCCGCCAGGATGCCGCCATCCTGAACATCCAGCGCGCCTGCGAGGCAGCCCTCGACCTTCACCATCGAGGTGATCACGCATCATCTGGACGACTTCCTGATGTACACGCGGACCCTGTTGCAGCTTGATTCCGGGGACCCTCCTGCAAGCTGAGCCGCCACGACCGTCCCCTTTTCACGCTCCTGGAGAATGCCCCTTGGATTTCTTCGACGCCGTCCGCGCCCGCCGCAGCATCCGCAAGTTCCTGCCCGACCCCGTCCCCGAGGAGGTGATGGAGCGGGCCTTCGATGCGGCGATCCTGGCCCCCAACTCCTCCAACATGCAGACCTGGGACTTCCACTGGGTGCGCATGCCCGAGAAGAAAGCCCGGCTCGTGGAGTTCTGCCTCGGACAGTCGGCGGCCCGCACGGCGGCCGAGCTGGTGGTCGTCTCGGCCGACCCGGACCTGTGGCGTCGCAGCCAGCCCGAGGTGCTGCGGTACGTCGAGGAGGTCGCCGCACCCGAGCCCGTCAAGGTCTACTACCGCAAGCTCATCCCCGTCACGTACGGCTGGGGGTTCTTCAACCTGCTCGCGCCCCTCAAGTGGCTCACGAGCACGCTCCCCGGCCTGTTCCGGCCGATGCCCCGCGGCCCGCATACCCGGCGGGACGGCCAGGAGGTCGCCATCAAGTCGGCGGCGCTCGCGGCCGAGAACCTGGTCCTGGCGATCGCCGCGCAGGGCTACAACAGCTGCATGATGGAAGGCTTCGACGAGTGGCGGGTCAAGCGCCTGCTCGGCCTGCGCGGTGCCTCTCGCGTCTTGATGGTCATCGCCATCGGCAAGGAGGGTGAGCGCGGCACCTGGGGGCCGCAGTTCCGCCTCCCGAAGGATCGCGTCGTCCACCGGATCTAGCGATCCGGTCGGGGCGAGGCCCGGCCGGTCTGGACAGGGCCGGGCCGGGCGGTCAATTTCTTTCTACCGCCTGATGACCGGCGCAGACTTCGCGTCTTCCAGCAGCATCAGGCGCCTGAAGGCGATCGCCTCCCGCTCACCCGGGCTCAGGACGTCCGCGAACCGGGCGTCGAGGCGCTCGGGCGTGAGGTCGCGGAGCTTCTCCAGGAACGGGGCCGTGTAGCCCGTGGTGGGCAACTGGGTTCCCAGCACACGCTTTTCCGAGGCGTCGAGCAGCGTCGGGAAGAAGGCCAGCCCGTGGTCGAACACGCGGGCCTTGCCTCCGTCCAGGAGGGCCATGTTCAGGCCGTCATGGACGTCCAGGTTACCCACCAGATACTCGAACGCGGCCACGTCCGCCGCCTCGGCCCGGTCCATGGCCGCGATGAGTCCGTGGGGGTCGGAGTGCAGACGCGGGTCGGCCGCGGCCGGGACCAGGTCGCTCCGGATGCCGGTCCATTCCTGGCCATCCGGGGTCTTCAGCATCGCGGGGCGCCCGCGTGGCACCGTCTCGAGGCCGAGTTCCGCGTTCATGCGGGTGGCGGCATGCGTGAGGCGACCGTTTCTCACCTCGGAGACCGAGACGCTGAACGGCTCCACGAGGTCCGGCGCATCCACCGAGGGCAGCCTGCGGAAGATGAAGGTCTCGCCCCGGTCGTCGACGGCCCGGAACACGCGCCCGGCGCTGAGGTCCTCGAGCGACCTGGCCGTGAGCCGCGTCTGGCGGGCCTCGTCCTGCACGTGATGCAGCCAGTCGCGGCCGTGGAGGGTACGTTCCTCGACGAGGGCCGGCGTGGTGTCCATCGGGGCGGGGCGCCCGAGGGTCCGCTCGGCATGTTCCCGGACGCGCTGCACGCGCTCCCTGGCTTCTTCGAGGGTCGGGACGCCGGCTGCAGGAAGGCTCTCCGCGACGGGCCCGGGGCGGGCTTCCCGCGCGGCCCTCACGGCGTCCGAGAGCGCCGTCGGGTCGTCGGCAGCAGCCATCACGTGGGTGCGAGCCTGCTGCACGGTCGAAGGGGCCATGCGGACGTCATCGGCGAGGGACAGGCGTGGCGCGAGACTCGGGTCCACCGGTCGGCGGCTGGCGAGGCTTTCCGGCACGATGGTGGCCTTCAGCTTCGCGCCGGTCTGGCTACCCGGCTTCATCAGGCCTCGGACGAAACGGTCGATCGGGGTGAAGCCCATGGGGTTCCTCGTTCAAGGCCCCGGAAGGGGCCAGCGATCCACGTCTTCCTTGTTCCCCGCGAGCGGGGGTTTCAAGGGGGCTCGAGAAGATTTCGTCAATCGGGGTCGTGCCGGTAAGGCCGGATCATCCCGTCACGTCCCAGGACGAGGATCCACCGGTTGACCATCCGGACCTGGCTTGCCGGGGGCGTCGCCGCCGGGGGCGTCGCCGCGAAGCGGGGCCGGCGGCCGCTCCGGTCCTGGATCCCGAGGATCCTCCCCAGGGTCCGGGAGGTGGCGTCCTCGAAGGTCGTCTCCCGGTCGCGCAGGCGCGCCGCATCCAGGATCACGGTCACGCGATTCGCCTGGTTGATCCGCACCCATCGCCCGTTCTGGACGTCCAGCGCGGTGATCCCGTTGAACTGCTGGATCGAACCCGAGGGCAGGGGGGCCTTGCGGTGCACGACCAGCACCAGGTGGTTCACCTGCTCGAGATCGAGCACGGGCTGTCCGACCACGCTGAGCCCCGAGAGGGCCTGGGTCTGCACGATCGAGAAGGTGCCCTGTCGCACGTTCACGGCCAGCTGACCGGGCATCTCGTGATAGTGCTCCAGGAGATCCTCGGTGTCGTTGAGCCACAGGATGGACAGGAGGTTGCTCTGGTCCACGAGGATGTCTTGCACGCCGTCGGCCGTCAGCGAGTCGAGGACGTTCCCCTGTTCCACCGTGAGCAAAACCGGGGGGGGCGTCTGCTGCGTGCGCGGCGTGACCGGGGAGAGCCCGCCTGACGAACCGGGACGCCGGACCGACGGGACTGCGCCCGTCGGTTCGAGCGTCGGAACGGTCGCGCAGCCGGCCACGACGGCGAGGACCAGCCAGGCGAGGGAAGCGGTGGACCGGCGGAGCAGCACCATGGTTCCTCCAGGACGGGGAGAGCGGGTGAACCCCCGGCCCGGAGACCGGCGGGTTCACCCCTGACGGGGCCCTCGCGATCAGCGGCGAGAGCCGCGGCTGGAACGCGTGGTGTTGCGGTTTTGCTGCGAAGGGAGCGTGCTGTCCTGGATGATCACGTTGGCCTGCTGGAGGGTCGCCGTCTGGTTGAACGAGCTGCCCGAGGATGACCCGGACATCGGGTTCACGGGCTCGGGCTGGGCGACACGGGCATGCCCGCCTCCCTGGTCCCGGGCGGTGCCGATGGAGTTGTTCTGGTTGTCCTGGCTGATGCTGCCCGCGTTGCTCTGCTGGGGTTGCCACACCACGTTGATCGAGGCGCCGCTCGAGTTGCCGTTCGATCCGTTCCCGAGGCCCTGAGCGACCACGTTCGCCTGCTGCAGGGTGGCCGTCTGGTTGAAGTTGCCCGTGGTCGCCTGGGGCGCAGGGGGCTGCTGGTTGCGCGGCCCCCGGGAGCCCCGGCTCGAAGCCTGGATCCGGGGGGGCGCCGACGTCGGTTCGAGGTCGGACGGGGTCTCGATGTCGTTGTTCTGGTTCGTCTGATCGATGCTGCCCTCGTTGGTCTGGTTCGGTTCCACGACCAGGTTCGCCGTGAAGCCACCCGAACGCCCGCCCTGGCGGGACATGACCTCGGAGTCCTGCGTGGGGAGTGACGCGCATCCGGACAAGAGGGAGCCGAGCACGAGCGTGCTCAGGAGCTTCCTGGAAGGCATGCGGAGGTTCCTCCTGGATGGGCCCGGCAGGAGCACACCGCGATGCCGGGCGACAGGACGACCCTAGCGCGGAGCGAGGGTCCCGTTCACGGGAGGTTTGCTCCAGCGAACCTCGTACAAGGTTGCGCGAGTCACCCCGCGCGCTCTCCCGTGCGGAACCTGCTGGATGGGGTTAGCATGGGGGCATCGTCCCGTTGCACGAAAGGACCTGACCCCATGCCCCGAGCTCTCTGGGAAGGCACCGTCATCGCCGAGGCCCCGCAGGATCGCTGCGAGAAGGTCGAGGGCAACGTCTACTTTCCGCCCGACGCCCTGGTGAAGGCTCACTTCGAGCCCAGTGACCACCACACGGTCTGTGGCTGGAAGGGCACGGCCAGCTACCATCACGTGGTCGTGAACGGCAAACGCAACGAGAACGCGGCCTGGTACTACCCCGAACCGAAATCCGCGGCCAGCAACATCCGCGGCTTCGTCGCCTTCTGGAAGGGCGTCCGGGTCGTCGACTGAACGGCCCCCATTCGTCGATAGGCACGAGGCGTGCTCGTCAGGCGAGCGCATCCATCAGGAAACCGCGGGTCTGAGGCGGGGCGATCGCCTGCTGGTAAGCCCCCAGGTGGCGATTCGCCGACGGGCTCGCGATCGGGGCTCGCTCGGTATCGACTGCCGAGGCCGAGTCGCGCTGCCCCCGGGTCTTGAGCTGGCCGATGCTCCCCAGCACGGACTGGATGTCGGGCTCGGGTACCCCCTGACCGCGCAGGCTACTCGACAGGCTCGTGGCCAGGTTCTGCTGGGCACGCTTCACCTCGTCCGGACGTCCGGTCCGGAGGCTTTCGCGGAGTTCCCGGAAGTGGCTCTTGACCTCGGCCGGCATCTGGACGCCGCGGCCAGCCGCGCTCATCCGGCGCTGGAGGCCGATGGACGGGCGGTACGTGCCGCTGCGGATGCCCGGCGCTTCCACGAGCTCTCCTTTCGATCCACATCCGGCCAACCCACCAGAGGCCCCTCTCCGAGGGGCCTGAGATCCGGATTATACGATGGATCCGATCAGGACTTGCGTCGATAGGCCTCGTGACAGGCCAGAAGGAACTTGCGAGCCGCCTGCTCGTCGTCCCAGCCCCGGATGGTCGGATGCAGACCGTCGAGCGCCTTGTAGACGGTGAAGAAATGCTCGATCTCGAGCAGCAGGTGCCCGGGGACGTCCTCGAGCGTCATGACCTCCGAGAAGCGTCTGTCCCGCGTGGGAACGGCCATGATCTTCTCGTCGGCGCCCTTTTCATCCTCCATGCGGAGGATCCCGATCGGCCGGACCTCGATGATGCAGCCCGGGAACGTCGGTTCTTCCATCGGGACGAGCACGTCGGCAGCGTCCCCGTCGCCTGCGAGCGTCTGCGGGAAGAAACCGTACTCCGTCACGTAATGTAGCGGGCTCGACAGCACCCGGTCCAGCTTGAAGGCGCCGTGGTCACCGTCATACTCGATCTTGTTCCGACTGCCCTTGGGGATCTCGACCACGATGTTCCAGGCATCGGGAATCCGGTTTCCGACGGGATAGTCGTACAGGCTGGGCATGGCATCCTCCGGGCGAACATCGGCAAATCACCAGCTTAGCCCACCTCCGGCGGGGCAACCAGAGGACACGTTCGGGGATCCCGTCGTCGCCAGACCATAGCCGGCAGGCGCATCACGCCCGGGCTCCGGGGGTATAAACCTGAGTGTCCCCTCGTCCGGAGCAGGTCCGTGTTCTCGACCCCTCGCGTTTCCCTCTCGTTCTGCCTCCCCCTCGCCCTTGCCCTGCTCCTCGGCTCGGGGCTGCCCGCCCCGGCTGCCGCCCCGGCTGTCGCCCCCTGGCATGACCCGGCGGATCGTCCCTGGCTCGAGCGGCTGGTCGGTCACCTGGCGCGTGTCAACCCGGCCAGGCTCTGGCCCGCACTCGACGCGGGCCTCACGGACGCCGTGGTCAGCTTGCCTTCGGGATCCTATCGCGTCCGTCCGCGCATGGGCACCCCGGTGGATCGCATCGGGGGCGTGGCGGTGCCGGGTCTACCGACCCTGAGAGCCTTGCCAGGAGTCACGGTCGATCGCGAGCAACTGGCGACTGACCGGCCCTGGGACGTGCGCGAGATCGAGGGACGGCCCGTGCACCTCCTCCGGCTCCAGACCCGTTCGGCTCGCGCCGTGGACGAGGCCCTCGTGGCCTGGATGGTCGGACTCTTTCGCTACGAGACCCAGGCCGCATTCCGGCTCACGCGCCCCACGGATCTCGGCTCGGGCTGGCTCGATGACCAGGACCGCGCGCTCTCTCGACTCGAAGCCGAGGTGCTCGATCGCCTTCTCGGAGAGCCCGAGGACCGCGGGGTCCGGGCCCGTCAGGGTGCCGCTCTCTTCGTGGCGTTGCGGAAGCGTCACGAGGAGAGCCTGCCGCCCCGGGCAGCCGACCACATGCTGAGCATGACGATCCTCGAGGGAACTGCTCGATACCTCGACACGCTGGTGCGACAGCGTGTCTTTCAGGATCGCCAGGCCATCGCTCGCCTGCGCGCGGAACTCCGGGCTCCGCTGCCTGGAGACGAGGGGCGCTTCGGCCTCATCGGCGCGGCCGAGGCCTTCGTGCTCGATCGCTGGGATCCGGACTGGAAGCGTCGGTTCGAGCAACCGATCGGGTCGCTCGAGGAGGTGCTGGCCGCGGTGCCAGCCCTGGCGGGGGAGACCGATGGCGCGGCCTACCTCGGCGGTCAGGACGCCGTCGAGAGTCGTCTCGAGCAACTCGAACGCGCCCCGGTACCGGCACGATCCCCCGGCCGGTTGGCCTCGCCCTCGGCGCGGCCCTGAGGCCGGGGGCGTTCATCGGCTTCCGAGGGTCGAGTCGTAATTCCGTCCGAAGTTGCTGACGTACCGGACGGGCAAGTGGATGGGCTTCTGCACGCCCGCCTGCTGGCCCGAGAGCGGCAGGGGCGTCTTCATCGGTGAGATCGTGAAGTAGAAGCTGACCGGTGTGCCAGGACGTTTCCAGTAGGGAACGAGCAGATCGCCGTTGCGATCGAACTCGCGACCGTTCATGTACGTGAGTTCCTCGAGTTCGCCCCGGAATCCGTCCGCGCTGACGTGAAGCCCGTATCCCGACAGCTCCACCTGGTAGGCCAGACGCGTCACCGGGTTGAACCCGCCTTCCATGTACCGGATGAACGGACCTTCCACCGCATTGCGCCGGGTTTCCTCGTCGCGGATCTCGGTCACCTTCTGCTGGACTTCCTGGATCAGGGCGCGAGGGATGCGCAGGACGACACGGCGTGCCTCGGGATCGAAACCTGGAACTTGCGCGCCGGTGGCAGCGACGGTCGCGCCTCGCTGGCCGTTCGTCTGGCCAGCGAGGATTCCGGCCGGGGCCCCCGTGGAAACACCGCAGCCTGCGAGCGCGGTGAGGGTGATGCTGAGCGTGAGGTTGCGCAGGGTTGTCATGGCATGGTCCTTTCCGGAAGAACGGGCTGGATTCGTGAAATCTTGAACCCAGCTTAAGCTTCGTCCGGATACCGGACCATCCGTCGGTGCGACGCTGACTATCGAAAATGCGACATCTGTTTGCGGGCCTTGCCTGGGGTCATGCCCTGCAGCCGCCTGAAGGTCTCCGTGAAGTGAGAAGCCGAGGAGAAGCCCGTCAGGGAAGCGATCTCGGCGATCGACAGGTCGGGGTCTCGCAGGTGGCCGAGTGCAGCCTGGAGGCGCGCGTGCAGGATGACCTGGCGAGGCGACATCCCGAGATCCTGCCGGAAGCAGCGCTCCAGGTGACGTGAGCTCAGCGCGAAGTGCGACGCGAGGTCGTGGACTCGCAGCGGAGAATCGAGGTTGTCCCGGATGTGGGCCACGACGCGGGCCGTGATCGAGGAGTTGGACTCCGTCTTCTCGGCGGGACAAGCCGAAAAACGTTCCTGGAACTGGATGAGACAGGCCTCGAGAAACCGGTCCGAAACGGCTTCCTGGCGCAACAGTTCGGTCCGGACGAGGGTCGCGATCGTCCACAGATCCGGCGATCGGGCGACGATCACCGTCGGTGTTTCTGACGCTCGTTCCATCGGGGGCAGGTCGATGGCCACGAACTGCAACGTGTCCTCGAGGGGCGCGAAGGCATGAGCGGTCCCGGCCTCCAGGCGAACCCCGTGTTCGGGACCGAGGAGATGATGGCGGTGTTCCGCGACCAGATGCATCCGGCCAGCCAGGGGGAAGAGCATCTGCACATGGTCATGGCGGTGCTCGTCCGCCCGGAAACCCTCGAACCGACCGACATAGAACGTCCCGTCGGAGGTGGTCCGACGGGCCTCGAATACGGACCGGACCGGCTCGAGCCGTGCAAGCTGCCGGGAAGTGGTCATCTTCAGGGAAGTAGCGGCGCCACGTCCGGGACGAACACCCAGCTCGTGTGCACGATGGCATCGTGCGCCCACCCGGTGTTCGCCGAGCGCCTGGCCCTCCACATGAGGCCCACATCCAGACGGGCCGGGCCTCCGAGCGTCCGGCCGATCCCGACCTCGGCCCGGTTCTGGGCGAAGCCGTCCGCGTTTCCCTCGACGAGGATCTCGTCCCAGAGGTATGGAATCCAGGGGGAATCGGGTGGTGTCAGGTTCAGGCGAGCCAGGTTCCGGTACCGGACGTGCGAGCCCTCGGGCCGGATCCGGTATTCGAGGCGGTGGCGATCGCTCCAGGTCCAGTCCATGACCCGTCCCACGAAGGTGGGTTCCAGCTCGAGGCGGTATTCCGTCGACCAGACGTCCGGGCGTGACTGCTGGGGGATGACCGTTCCGTGAAGGGCCAGCACGTGGCCGCCGCCCAGATGCCACACGGGGCCCACGCGCAGGAACGAGAACCCGAGCCCCGGATAACGGGGGCCGAAACGCAGGTCCGACAGCACCCGCAACTGGAGGGGCTGCTCCGTCCATTGGGCGCGATCGAGTACGGGCAGCCGGAATTCGAACCAGTTCCAGAATTCCGGCTCTGAACAGGCAGGGGCTGCGAGCCCGAGCGAGGTCAGGGCCACGAGGAGAGGGCCGGCAGCCGGCCTGCCCGGTTCAAGCGCCCGGATCACGATCCGACGGCTCCGGGCGCGGCAGCGGCCACCGCCGGGGGAAGCAGGTTTCGAGCCAGTTCTTCGAAGCGGTCCACGACGTGTTCCCGGTCGAGATGCTCCACCACGTAGCGACGTCCGCTGGCACCCAGCCGCTTCCCCAGATCCCGGTCATGGTAGAGGCGCTCGATCGCCTCGGCGAGCGGCCCGGGCTGCTCGGGGGGCACCACGATGCCTCCTTCGGCTTCCTGGATCAGGTTTGCCGCCTCGCCGACGATCGAGGCGACCAGGGGCTTGCCGGCGGCCATCGGCTCGAACATCTTGCAGGGGCGGGCCCCGCGGAACAGGGGAATGTCCCTCAGGACGATCGCGTAGGCGTCGCAGGCGGCGACCAGTTCCGGAACGTCGCGCCTGGGGACGCTGTCCAGGAATCGGAGAGTCGACACGCCGGTGCCCATCCGGACCAGGTTGTCCTTGTCCGCGCCGTCGCCGACCATCAGGACCGTCACGGGCAGGCCGCGGCTCTCAAGCAGGCGGGCGGCTTCGACGAGCGTCTCGAGTTTCTGCTGGAGGCCGTGCGTCCCCGCGTAGAGCACCACGAAGCGATCCTGGAGGCCGAGCCGGGACCGGAGCCCGGATCCGTCCACCTCGGGATGAAACGCCCCGGTGTCGACGGCATTGGGCAGGAAGAAGACGTGGCGATACCCGGCTGCGTGAAGGGTGTCCTCGATGCCGCGGGTCACGGCCAGGAGGCGATCGCTGAACCGGTAGATGAACCGTTCGATGCCCTCCGCGACCTTCACGAGGAGGGGATTTCGCAGCATCCCGAGCTCGACGGCCGACTGCGGCCACAGATCCGCGATGTAGAACGCCGACGGCATCCGCTTGACCAGGCGCAGGAAGACCCCGGCCAGTCCGTCGAACAGGGGCGGGCTCTCGACCAGCATGAGGTCGTGGCGGTCGAGCCAGAGCCCCGTCCAGGCACTGCTCGCCATGAACGACAGGTGGTTCAGGATGCGCCGGTAAAAGCCCTTGTTGGGCGTGGCGTAGATCCACGTCCGGACCACCCGGATGCCATCCATGGTCTCGTCCATCCGGACCCGTCCCCGGTAGGCTTCCGGGATGACCCCGCTCGGGTAATTCGGGAAGCCCGTCAGGACCGTGACCTCGTGTCCCCGCCGGACCAGCCGCACGGCCAGCTCGTACAGACGCGTCTGGGGAGCTCCGACCTCCGGGGGGAAATAGGGTGTCAGGATCAGCAGCTTCATGGGTCCTCCGGGCGTGCGGCGTCTCATTCTAGCAGGCCCCTGGTGTCAGGGTGCGCCCCGGTTGGGACCTCATTCAAACGTGACAAATATCCTTTTTTTCTTGATTAAAGTCGGTCGCTTCGTTCCTGATTTGCCTAAGATGCCAGTGGGGCTGAAGAGCCGGTCGAGCAAGAGGAGAGGGTCCGAATGCATTTCCCACCAGATGCATCTCGCAATACGGGTTACCTCAAGCCACCCGGAACCGGGTACCTGAAGCCCATCGCACAGCCTGCCGTGGAGCGGGCCGATACCCCTCCTGCCAGTACTGGCTCCCAGCTGGCTAAAGAGGCCATCTCCCGGCCTGTTCTGTCCTCGAATTTATCGCTTGCTGACCTGGTCAAGGGCATCATCAAGCCGAACTCCAGGACCGCGGTCATGAAGCAACTGATCGGATCGACTCGTTCCCGGCAATCGTCAACTGCGGCAGGTCCGGTACTAGCTCCTACCAGTCCCGCGGCGAAGGTGGCTTCTGCCCCGCCGCCTTCCAAGCCCACTGCCAAGGCTGGGCCTGCCCCGGCCCCGGCCAAGCCCGCGGCCAAGGTGGGCTCTGCTCCTCCCATTCCCGAGCAAAAGTCGGCAGCAGGCAAGCCTGAGCTTGACCGTCCCGTGATCGTCTCCCCGGATGAGCGCAGGCGAGCGGTCGATGATTTTCTGAAGGGCAAAGCAAGCCTCGATCAGATCGCACAGCGGTCCGGGGTTTCCGCTTCCACGATCAGGGACTGGGCAACGGCGCAACAGCATGAGCAGGCGGTTGCTTCATTCGCACCGATTCACGAAAGCCTGAAAGCATCCTCCAATCCTGACATCCGCAAACTGGCGGCAGCCATCGCTCCGTCGGACACCGGGGCCCTTGGCGTCCTTCAAATGTTTCTGCCGATCGCTGGTGCTTCCTGGAGCCAGAACGGGCAGCTTTCTAACGCCGCCAAGGCCAAGATGGCATCCTTACTTGCAGGGGCTCTCGATCTCAAACCGTTGCCTCATACGGGCTTGAAGTCGGGTGCAGACCTCGTTTCGGCGATTCTGAAGAACTGCAACGCCAACAACAACTTTTCCTACCAGGGCTCGGATACCAGCTCCTGCGTCGCGTCCGTCCTCGAAAGACAGCTGGTTCTCAACCATGCCGATACCTATGCGCGACTCGCGATCGATCTGTTGACCACCGGCAAGTCGACGCTCCCGGATGGGGCCGTCCTGAAGTCGGAGCCGGTCGACTTCACCGTTCAAGAGGGTCGAACCGTCGTCTCGGATGCCATCCAGGAGGCCATGTTGCGGGCCGGCGAAGCGATGGACGCGGCCGATGCGGATCGCTTCGGTGGCCTCGGGCGAAAGGCGTCACGACCGGTTTTCGGTGGGACTAGGTCACTGGCAGCCCGGAAAAGTTACGCCGGTAACGAGGGGGGCATGTCTGCGGAGGCTGCCGAGCAGCTCCAGTCGAAATTGACAGGCAAGCCTCAGATCCGGATTTCGGATCCGGAAGAGATGCGCAAGATCTTGACCAAAGTGGGATCCGGTGCCGGAAGTGACAAGAGTTTCGTGACCCTGTTGAAGCCGATGGACTGGTCCGAAGGTGTCGGGCATGCCGTTCACCTCAAAAACTGGGATGCTCGTCATGCTTCTGGATCATTCAACTTTGACGATCCCTCCGGTGTGGATTCCCGTATCTCGAAAAGCGGTACTTTCAACTTGAACCTGGACCAGCTCGTGTCCTCGGCTGCTTGCCTCATCGTGCCCGCGGATTGGGCTGTGCCTCCGGCAAAACCACGCTGACGGGCCCATCCGACGCATGTTTGCTCCACTTGCAGCCGACCTGACATGAGCTACCCTTGTCGCGTGAGCCGTCTTCGGAAGGGGAGCGCGTGAGGCTGCGGTTTCGAGGGATGGGCGGTCTCGGGCTGGCGTTGCTGGTCGAGGCCTTCCTGTCCGGCAAGGTCCTGGGTGCCAGTACCGAGACTCTGTCCCTCAGGCCACCGATGCGCTGGGTCCCGGCGTGGCACGCCGATCCACGCCCTGCTGGAAGCCGGATCCGGTACCTCATCCTACACGACACGGAAACGCCGGGTGTGAGCGAGGCCCGGGTCATCGCTCGGCACTTCCGGAACCCGGATTCCGCCGTCAGCGCGCACTTCATCATCGGGAAGCGCGGGGAGATCCTCCAGTGCGTCCCGGAGGAGTGGCGTGCTTGGCATGCCGGTGAGAGCTACCTCGACGGCTTCGACCACCTGAACGACATCTCCCTGGGCATCGAACTCGTCAATGCGCAGACGGGCCACGATCCGTTCCCGTCGGCGCAACTCCGGAGCCTGGAAGCGCTCCTGGTGTACCTGATGGTGCGTCACGAGGTGCCCTGGAGCCGGGTCCTCGGTCACCGGCAGGTGACGCTCAAACCGGACATGAAGCGTGACCCTGCCGACAACTTTCCGTGGGCCCTCATCGGGACGGCCGTCCGGGACCAGCTCGCGAGATTCGAGGCGCCGGACGGTCGGGCTGCGCTCACGAGATGACTTGCCAAACCAGCGGAGCATGGGACAATTAATCAAAACTTAAGCCACGCTTGATGTGAGCATGGTTTTCGAGAAAGGTCCGTGTGCATGTCCCCCGCTGGTTTCCCCCGACATATCGCCCTCGTGGCCCTGCTGAGTCTGTCTGCCTGTGGCGTGCAGTCCGGTATCACCCCCGCGAACCCGAGCTCGGGTGCGGTCCAGGCGCAGGCCGCCCAGACCCTCAAGGAGGGCTTCAAGCGCGTCCACAAGGCCATCTTCGCCCGGATCGACGCCAACCACGACAACTTCATCGACGAGTACGAGGCGGGCCCGAATCTGCCCCTGGACATCTTCGAGGAGCTCGATCGGGACCACGACGGCAAGATTTCCTACACCCGCTTCATGGAGTTCGCGACCGAGGGCGGGTTGCTCGCCCCGGACGACACGGCGGATCGTTTCTTCGGCCGGATGCGGAACTTCCTCGCAGACGTCTTCAAGCGGCTCGATCGTCCGTCGGGCGGGTGGTTCAGCAAGGGCGACGGGTATCTGACCCCCGAGGAACTCGGTGCCACGTCCGTCGCGAAGCTGGGGCTCGGGTTCAAGTATCCTTCGCTCAACCTGAGGGTCATGATCCCGGCCTTCGACGAAGCAGCGCTCAAGGCGGCGGATCGGACCGGGGATGGTCGCATCAGCCAGGGCGAGTTCGAGGACCTGTACATCGAGGCCGTGATCCAGAACATCGCGTCGGCCGCCCTGTAGGTACAATGAA
Organism: bacterium; assembly: GCA_035285805.1. GTDB lineage: Bacteria > Cyanobacteriota > Sericytochromatia > S15B-MN24 > UBA4093 > JAYKJE01. Next base: position 23,273 of record JAYKJE010000010.1, read on the forward strand.
AGAAGGGGCGGACGGTCGTCCGTCCCTTCTTTTTCACGTGCAGGAGGCCTCATGATCCACAAGAACTGGCGTTCACTCGTCTCGTCGGTCGCTCTGGCTGTCGTCTGCATCGCCGAGCCCGCCCTGGCTCAGGTCAAAGGGCAACTCGCACCGGCCTTCGAGTTGCCGGACCTCACCGGGAAGGTGAAACGCGTCGATGCAGCGCGCGACCACCGCGGCAAGCTCATCGTCTTCTTCACGAGCTGGTGACCGGCGTGTCGCGAGGAGGCTCCTCGCGTCGACCAGCTGTATCGTTTCATCCGCAAGTCTCGCCTGGACGTGATCGGGGTGGACGTCCGTGAGGACGTGGAGACCGTTCGTTCGTTCGTGATGGACAAGCGCCTGGCCTATCCCGTCCTGATCGATTCCGCGGCCGAGGTGGCCGCACGTTACCAGGTCCGCGGCATTCCTACCCTGCTCGTGATCGATCGAACGGGCAAGGTGGTGTATCGCGGCTACCAGATGCCACCCACGGCGGTGCTCAAGCCCCTCCTGTAGGGTGCAAGGCGTGACGCTCGTGGGGTCTTTTGCTACATTGGTGTGTTGTCCTGGCTCTGAAGCCGGGCAAGTTCAGCGTCTTGACAAGGTGATGCCATGAGCGTTCTTCGTGACAAGTACTTCCTGCTCCGCAAGTTGCATCAGTTCACCGGTGCGGTCCCGCTCGGGATGTATCTGACCATCCACCTCCTGGTGAATTCCACGGCCCTCGGGCCCCACGGGGTTCAGAACTTCGAGGCGGGCGTGCATATCCTCGAGTCGCTTCCGGCCTTGCCCGTGTGGGAACTCACGCTCATCTACCTGCCGCTCGTCTACCATGCGGTCTTCGGGCTGTGGGTGGCCTTCATCGCGAAGAACAACCCCCTGCGCTTTCCGTATGCTCGTAACTGGAATTTCGTCCTGCAGCGTTACACGGGCCTGTTCCTCACGGTCTTCCTCGTCTACCACGCCTACACGATGCGCTTCTCGGGCACGCCCATCGACGAGAACGGCTTCCAGAAGGTCGCCGAGCATCTCGCCAACCCGGCGATGGCTGCGGCATACGCGGTGTTCGTCCTGGCCACCGCCTTCCATTTCGCCAACGGGCTCTGGGAGTTCTGCATCGACTGGGGCCTGACCGTCAGCGCCCGCGCCCAGAAGCTCACGGCACTGGCCGTTCCCCTCGTCACGCTGGTCTTTTTCGGTCTCGGCATGATGGCCATCGTCGGTTTCCGGACGCCTCACGAGGCGGCCACGCCTGCAACCGGCCATGCCCAGGCCACTCACGGGTCCCCGTCCATCTCCGTCCGCACCGGCGATGCCGTGGCGGCGCGCTAGAAACCACGAGGTCATCCATCCATGGATACCAACCGTATCATCGTCGTCGGAGGCGGCCTGGCCGGCCTCATGACCGTCATCAAGGCCGCCGAGGCGGGGGCTCAGGTCGATCTCTTCTCGGTGGTGCCCGTCAAACGGTCGCACTCGGTCTGCGCCCAGGGTGGCATCAACGGGGCCGTCAACACCAAGGGTGAGGGCGACAGCCCCTGGGAGCATTTCGACGACACCGTCTATGGCGGGGACTTCCTCGGCAATCAAACCCCCATCAAGGGGATGTGCGAAGCGGCGCCCGGGATCATCTACCTCTTCGACCGGATGGGCGTGCCGTTCAACCGGACCCCGGAAGGCTTGCTCGACTTCCGTCGCTTCGGCGGGACCAAGCATCACCGGACGGCCTTCGCCGGCGCCACCACCGGGCAGCAGTTGCTGTACGCCCTCGATGAGCAGGTCCGTCGCTTCGAGGCTCAGGGCAAGGTCAAGAAGTACGAGGGCTGGGAGTTCCTCCAGGCCATCCTCGATGACGAGGGCGTCTGCCGTGGCGTCATCTGTCAGAACCTCAAGACGATGGAGATCAAGGCCTTTCCGGCCGCTGCCACCGTGCTGGCCACCGGCGGCAACGGCATGATCTTCGGAAAGAGCACCAACTCGCTCATCAACACCGGTACGGCCCAGTCGGCCGTCTACCAGCAGGGGGCGAGCTACGCCAACGGCGAGTTCATCCAGGTCCACCCGACCTCGATCCCGGGCGGCGACAAGCTGCGACTGATGTCCGAATCGATCCGCGGCGAGGGTGGCCGCGTCTGGGTGCCTTCCGATGGTTCCGAGGGTCGTCCTCCCAAGGGGCAGCCCTGGTACTTCCTCGAGGACTGGTATCCCGCCTACGGCAACCTCGTGCCGCGCGACATCGCGACCCGCGCCATCTTCAAGGTGTGCGTCGAGCTCAAGATGGGCATCAACGGCGAGAACCAGGTCTACCTGGATGTCAGCCACCTCGATCCGAAGATGCTCGAGCGCAAGCTCGGTGGCGTGCTCGAGATTTACGAGATGTTCGTGGGCGATGACCCCAAGAAGGTCCCGATGCGGATCTTCCCGGGCATGCACTACACGATGGGCGGACTCTGGGTCGATTTCGACCAGATGACGAACATTCCAGGCCTGTTCGCCGTCGGCGAGGCCGAATACCAGTACCACGGCGCCAATCGCCTCGGGGCCAACTCGCTGCTCTCGACGGTGTATGGGGGCATGGTGTGCGGTCCGAAGGCCGTCCAGTGGGCCAGGAACCAGGCCAAGATCGAGCTCAAGAGCTCGGTCGTGGATCGGGCCCAGAAACAGCAGGAAGCGAAGTATCAGGCGCTCATCAACATGAAGGGCACCGAGAACCCCTTCGTGATCCACAAGGAACTCGGTGAGTGGATGACGGACAACATGACCGTCGTGCGCTACAACGATCGTCTCGAGAAGACCTACAACCACCTCTTCGAACTGAGCGAGCGCTGGCAGCGCGTCAACATCGACGACACCGCCGGCTGGTCGAACCAGGTCGTGCCCTTCACGCGCCAGCTGTTCAACATGATCGAGCTCGCCAAGGCCATGACCAGGGGCGCCCTGCTGCGCAACGAGAGTCGCGGTGCGCATTACAAGCCCGACTTCCCCGAGCGCGACGACGCCAACTTCCTCAAGACCACCCGGGCCGACTGGTCCGAGGATGGACCACGGATCAGCTACGAAGAGGTCGATACCAGCCACATCAAGCCGCGTGCCCGCAAGTACGACACCGACAAGGCCGCCACGGCCGGTGTCGCGCAGGGCAAGTGATCAGGAGGCCCATCTCGATGTCTGGACGTACCATCACCCTCCGGATCAAGCGCCAGGACGGCCCTCAGGCCGAAGCCCGCTGGGAAGAATACCGGATTCCCTATCAGCCGAACATGAACATCATCTCGGCGCTGATGGAGCTCCGCCGGAACCCGGTCAACGCGCGGGGCGAGAAGTCGCCTCCCGTGTCCTGGGAAGCCTCATGCCTGGAGCAGGTCTGCGGATCGTGCTCGATGGTCATCAACGGCAAGCCCCGGCAGGCCTGCTCGGCTCTGGTCGATCGCCTCAGCCCCGACGGCTCGCCCATCACCCTTGAGCCCATGAGCACCTTCCCCATCGTCCGCGACCTCGTCATCGACAGGTCCCGGATGTTCGATGCGCTCAAGAAGGTGCACGCATGGGTCGATCTCGACGGGTCGCATAACCTCGGTCCCGGCCCGCGCCAGAGCCCCGAGGTCCAGGAGGTCGCCTATGACCTCTCCCGGTGCATGACCTGCGGGGTCTGCCTCGAGGCCTGTCCCAACGTCAACGACCGTTCCCCGTTCATCGGTCCGGCTCCCATCAGCCAGGCGCGCCTGTTCAACCTGCATCCGTCCGGTGCGATGCACAGGAACGAGCGGCTCGAGGCCCTCATGGACGTCGGTGGCGTCAGCGACTGCGGCAATTCGCAGAACTGCGTCGAGGCGTGCCCGAAGGGCATCCCGCTGACCGAATCCATCGCGGCCATGAAGCGGGATACCACGTTGCATGCGCTCGTGGGCTTCCTGCAGAAGCCCTGACGTGGGCCGGTTCATCGGCAACGGGTTGATGTTCGTGGGAGGCATGCAGATGCCTCTCGCGATCGTCCTGGGAGAGATCGCCGGGATGGGAGCCGAGATGGCGGCCTTCGCGACCGGTCTCCTCCTCTTCGGGGGTGGCCTCGTCATCCGCCGTTTCGCAGGGAATTGAACCATGGCTGAACTCCTGACGGCCCAGCGCGGTACGGCGGACATCCTTCCGCCTGCCGTGCAGACCTGGCAGACCATCGAGGATCGGGCGCGCGCCTGGTTCAGGCGATACGACGTCGACGAGATCCGCACGCCGATCTTCGAGGCCACGGAACTCTTCGCCCGGGGGCTCGGGGAACAGACCGACGTCGTCTCGAAGGAGATGTATACCTTCGAGGACCGGGGTGGCCGCTCCATCACGCTCCGACCCGAGGGCACGGCAGGTGTCGTACGCGCCTTTCTGCAGGCCAAGCTCGCGACACCCGGGGCGTTTCACCGGTTCTGGTACGGCGGACCGATGTTCCGGTACGAGCGTCCGCAGGCCGGGCGCATGCGCCAGTTTCACCAGATCGGGCTCGAGTGCCTGGGAGCCGACGATCCCCGGGTGGATGCCGAGGCGATCGCGCTGGCCGTCGACCTGTTCGCCGATCTGGGCGTCCAGGGCCTCGAGGTGCAACTGAACAGCCTCGGGTGTCCGACGTGTCGACCGAGGTTCCGAGAGGCTCTCGTCGCCTACGAGGAGGCCCATCGCTCGGCCTACTGCGGCACCTGTCAGCCCCGGATCGACCTCAATCCCCTGCGGGTCCTCGACTGCAAGACCCCCGCGTGTCAGGTCCTCAATGACGGGGCGCCCTCCGTGCAGGATCACCTCTGCGAGGGATGCCGGGGCCATCAGGAGCAGGTGCTTGCGTGTCTCGAGGCCGTCGGGGTCGCCGTGCGACTCGTGTCTCGCCTCGTTCGAGGCCTCGACTATTACACGCGTACCGTGTTCGAGATCGTGGCCGGATCGGGTCTCGGCAGCCAGAACACCGTCTGCGCCGGGGGCCGCTACGATGGCCTGGTCGAGGAGTGTGGCGGTCCTCCCACGCCGGCGTTCGGCTGGGCGTTCGGCATCGAGCGTCTCGCGCTCCTGCTGGGAAACCGTGCCCAGGAGTCGGGCCTCGAGCTGTTCATCGGCCATCTGGGTCCTGCCGCGGCCACCCGGGCCTTCGCGCTCGCGACGGGGGTGCGCCGGGCAGGGGACCACCGCGTGGCCTTCGCCACGGGCGATCGCAAGCTCAAGAAACTGTTCGAGATGGCCGACCGGGCCGGGGCCCGCTTCGTGCTCGTGATCGGAGAAGACGAGGTCCTTTCGGGCAAGGCCCGCCTCCGCGACCGGGCCACCCGGGAAGAGCGCGAGATCGCCCTGGAGGTTTCCGATCTCGTCGAGGTTCTCCGGGCGGCCAGCCAATCCGTCACCGTGCTATCCTGATGTCACGTCCGCCCCGTATCCATCCGGGGTCACTCGAAGGGAAACGTTCATGATTCGCAAACTCCCGCTTTTCGTCGCCCTCTCGATCCTGGGCTTCGCTCCTGCGGCTTTCGCCTGCGGGCCCGATGCCAAGGCCTGCCATGATTCTGGCGCCTGCAAGACGGCCTGTGAAGCTCCCGCCAAGGATGCCAAGGCGGCTGCTGCCGACGCCAAGGTCGTCGCGGCGCACAAGGACCACGCCTGCTTCCGCGATGCGGCGCTCTCGATCCAGGGCATGGAGTGCCAGAACTGCGCGGACAAGGTGACCAAGGGTCTCAAGGGCGTGGCAGGCGTGCATGCCGTGGCCGTCGATCTCGAACACGGCGTGGCGCACGTCGACTACTGCTCCAAGCAGGTCAAGGCCATCGACACGCTCATCGGGGCCGTCAAGAAGGCCGGCTACGTGGCCACCGTGGCCGAGGCGCATGATGAGCATCACGGCGACCACCACGAGGGACATCATGAGGCCGCGCCCGCCAAGGCTCCTGCTGCCAAGATCTGACCGGATTCGCACCGTTTGCGAGGGGGGACCGCCTTGGCGGTCCCCCCCCCTTTTTCTAACCTCGGCGCGACAGCATGCGTCCGACGAGGGGCGTTCAGTCGGTCAGCTGGCCGAGGATTCCTCCGGGCGAGTGGTTGCCCCCTTTCGCCACGATGGTCTCGGCAAGTCGGTCGAAGGGCAGGGACTGGATCCAGACCTTGCCGGGCCCGCGCAGCTTGGCAAAGAACAGCCCGTCTCCCGAGAACAGCATCGACTTCAGGCCGCGCTGCAGCTCGATGTCGAAATCGACCGACGGATCCATGGCCACCACGCTGCCCGAATGAACCCTCAGGATCTCGTTGCGTCCGAGGGTTCGCTCGATGAGGGTGCCGCCGGCATGGAGGAAGACCATGCCGTCCCCCTCGAGCTTCTGCAAGATGAACCCCTCACCCCCGAAGAACCCGGCGCCCAGCCTGCGCTGGAAGGCCACGCTGATGTTCACGCCCTTCGCTCCGGCCAGGAATGCATGGCGCTGGGCGAGGATGCATCCGCCCACGAGCCCGAGGTCTATGGCGATCACCTGGCCGCTGTAGGGGGCCGTGATGGCGACCTTCTTCTTGCCCTGGCCGCAGTTCTGGAACGCCGTGGTGAACATGTTTTCGCCGGCCAGCACGGCCTGGAGCGCGCCCATGAGCCCCCCGCGCTTGCTGGTGCCGCCGAAGATCGTTTCCATCTGGATGCCGTTTTCCATGTAGAGCATGGAACCGGGGTCGGCGATCGCCACCTCGCCGGGGTCGAGCTCGATCTCGACGTACTGGCAGTCGGTGCCATGGATCTGGTAGTCCACGATGTGCATCTGGTTCAAGGAAGCCTCCTTCAGAAGGGCCACCACCAGGCCTTCGGCGGCGGGGCGGGCGGCACGGGGATCGGACGTTTCAGATAGGCTCGGTTGCCCTGGATCGCGACGAGCTCCCAGCCCGCTTCGCCCCACTCACGCAGGCGATCGGTATCGGTGCCCGACAGCACCATGTTGGCCACGGCGCCGGCCAGGCCATCGACTGTACCGGCCCAGAGGGTCTCGACGCGGTACTGCCAGCGGGTTCCTCGGTAGGGCTCCTCGAGCGGTGCCGGGCGGGAGACCGGGATGGGCTGGCTCGGCGGGGCGGGCAGCGCCCCGCCGGCTCTGGCTGGCCACGCCTCCAGCAGCATGACGAGCGCGAGCCCCGGCCCTCGAAAGAGCTTTCCCGGGCGGGTGGCATGGCGAGCGGGGGCGTGAACGGGCATGCGAACTCCGATGCGACGGGTGGTCACGGGCCTTGTACCCGGGGCACGGCCGACCTCACGACCGGGCCCTGGGCGCCCTGAAATCCGTCCGGCTTTCAGGGCAGCGGAAACTTTCACGCAAACGTGCGTTCACGCTGGCCCTGCGCGAACGGGGAGCAAGCGGCCATGGTGGCGAGAGGAAACTGGAGGTACCCGATGTCCACCCTCTCGCGCGAGTTCGATTCCCCCGCCCCGTCCCACTCCTGGTCAGCCCTCCTCCGTGCCGGGTTGCTCGCGGATCGCAAGGCGATCCCGACCCCCTGGCTCTACGACGGGGCCGGTTCGAGGTTGTACGAGGCCGTGACTCGCACTGCGGAGTATTACCTCGGTCGGGTCGAAACGGAACTGCTCGCTCGGCTCAGGGCCGAACTGGCCGTGCTGGTCGGGGGCGTCGAGGTCGTCGAACTCGGGAGTGGGGCATCCGTCAAGACGATGCATCTCCTCGAGGCCCTGGGGGCGCGGGAGCGACGTCTGGTGTACCGCCCGGTGGATGTCAGCGGACCGGTGCTCGTGCGCTCGAGACGCGTTCTCGAGCGCACGTTTCCCGGGATCCGGGTCCATCCATTCGAGGGAACGCACGACGTGGCCCTGAGCCACCTCGAGCTCGTCGAGCAGCGGCTCGTGGTGTTTCTCGGTGGGACGCTCGGTAACTTTTCGGATGCCGAGCAGGAGCGCTTCGCCGCCCACCTGGCGAAGGTGCTCGCGCCGGGGCATCTGTTCCTCCTGGGATTCGACCTGCGACCGGGAACGAGCAAGTCGGTGGAGCGCCTCCTCGACGCCTATGACGACGGGGCGGGCGCCATGGCCCGATTCAACCGGAACGCACTCGGGCGCCTCGCGCGCGAGTACGGAGCGGACTGGCATCCGCCTGAATGGCGCCACGTGGCCCGGTATGACCGGGTGACCCACCGGATCGAACTCGCTCTTGCTTCCCCCCGGACCGGGCAGATCCGGATTCCGGGCCTCGATCTCGCGGTGCCCGTGCGTCAGGACGAGGAGATCCACACGGCCATCTCGCGCAAGTTCGACACGGGAGACCTCGCGGCATGGTTCGAGGCCCGGGGCTTCCGGCTCCGGGCCTCGTGGACGGACGATCGCGGGTGGATCGCCCTTGCTCTGTTCGAGAGGGTCTAGGGATACATGCGCGTGAGCAGGCGCGGGAAGGGGATACACTCGCGAATGTGCTCGAGGCCGCAGATCCAGCGGATCGTGCGCTCGATACCCAGGCCGAACCCGGCGTGCGGGACGGTCCCGTAGCGGCGCAGGTCCATGTACCAGCCATAGGCCTCGTCCGTAAGTTCGTGTTCCTCGAAGCGCGCCCGCAGCAGGTCGGGATCCGAGATGCGCTGAGAGCCACCGATGATCTCGCCGTAGCCCTCGGGGGCCAGCATGTCGGCGCAGAGGGCGCGGTCCGGCCGCTCGGGATCGGGGTCCATGTAGAAGGCCTTGATGGCCGCGGGGTAGTGCGTCACGAAGAAGGGCGTCTCGAACTGGCGGGCGAGGATGTCCTCGTCGTCGTTGCCGAAGTCCTCGCCGAAGGTGATGTCCGAGCCGGCGGCCTGCAGGCGCGCGAGGGCCTCGTCGTAGGTGATGCGCGGGAACGTGGTTGCCACGGTCTTCTCGAGCGTCGTCACGTCGCGTTCGAGCAGCGAGAGTTCGGCGCGATTCCGCTCCAGGACGCGGCCGACCACGTGCCGGAGGAAGGCCTCCTGCAATTCGAGGTTCTGCGCGAGATTCCAGTACGGCATCTCGGCCTCGACCATCCAGAACTCCATGAGGTGCCGGCGGGTCTTGGACTTCTCGGCCCGGAAGGTCGGACCGAAGTTGTAGACGTTGCCGAACGCCATGCAGGCGGCCTCGAGGTACATCTGGCCGGACTGCGTCAGGAAGGCCTTCTCCTCGAAGTAATCGGTCTCGAAGAGGGTCGTGGTCCCCTCGCAGGCCGCCGGCGTCAGGATCGGCGTGTCGATCCGCACGAAGTCACGGTCGTAGAAAAAGTCGTGGATGGCCTGCTCGATGGTGGCCCGGACCCGCAGGATGGCGTGCTGACGGCGCGACCGCAGCCACAGGTGGCGGTGGTTCATCAGGAAATCCACGCCGTGTTCCTTGGGGCTGATGGGGTAGTCCTGCGTCGGCAACGCGACGACCTCGACGTGGGTCCCGCCGAGTTCGAAGCCACCCTGGGCACGCTCGTCGGCGCGGACGCGACCACGGACGATGCACGATGCCTCCTGCGTGAGGCGATCGGCCGCCTCCCAACTGGCCTCGTCCACCTCGGCCCGCACGACCACGACCTGGACGAAGCCGGTGCCGTCGCGCATCTGCAGGAAGGCCAGCTTGCCCTTGCTGCGCTTGCCGTACAGCCAGCCGCGCAGCTCGACTTCCTGGTCGACGTGACGGGACAGATTCTGGATGGTGACGACGGGGATCGGGGTGGACTGGGTGGAATCGGACATGGAAACGACCTCGGTTCTCGATCGGGTGCGTTGAGGAAGCCCCCGGGCTGGGCTATCATGGATCGTTAAGACCACATTGTATCTCAGGGCTGGAATCCGCGTCAGGAGAAAGCCCCCGTCGAGGAGAATCCCGTGACCACGACCATCGCCCCGATCCGGCTGGGAGAACGTTCCCATCTCTGCGGCGACCCGCGCCTCGATCACGTCGGCGCGACCGTGACGCTGTATGGCTGGGTCGATTCGCGGCGGGACCACGGCGGCGTCATCTTCGTCGACCTGCGGGACCGCACCGGGCTGGTGCAGGTCGTCTTCAGCCCCGACATCGCGCCCGAGGCCCACAAGACGGCCGATCGCCTCCGCAGCGAGTACGTCATCGGGGTGCGGGGTCGCGTGCGCCCGCGCGCCGAGGGGATGGCCAATCCGCGCATGGCGACGGGCGAGATCGAGATCGAGGCCGAGGCCCTGATCATCTGGAATGCCTCGAAGGCCCTCCCCTTCCAGATCACCCCCGGGAAGCCCGAGGTGGAGGAGACGACGCGGCTCAAGCACCGCTACCTCGACCTGCGCCAGCCGTTCATGCAGGAAGCGCTCATCGCGCGTCACCGGATCAACCAGATCATCCGCCGCACGATGGACGCCCAGGGTTTCCTCGAGATCGAGACGCCCATCCTGACCAAGAGCACGCCGGAAGGCGCGCGCGACTACCTCGTGCCGAGCCGCGTGCACGCCGGAGAGTTCTTCGCGCTGCCGCAGTCGCCCCAGATCTTCAAGCAGCTCCTGATGGTCTCGGGCTATGACCGCTACTTCCAGATTGCCCGCTGCTTCCGCGACGAGGATCTCCGCGCCGATCGCCAGCCCGAGTTCACCCAGCTCGACGTGGAGCTCAGCTTCCCCAGCCAGGAGCTCATCCTGGGCATCATCCAGGAGCTCGTGGTCGACCTGATCCGTCAGATCGCGGGGGCCGAGGTTCCCGAGGTCAAGCGCCTGACCTACGACGAGGCCATGAGCCGCTACGGCTCTGACAAGCCCGACACGCGCTTCGGTCTCGAGCTCGTGGACCTCACGGACCTCGCGCGCGAGTGCTCGTTCAAGGTCTTCTCGCAGGCGCCCCAGCTCAAGGCCATCCGCGTGCCGGGTGGGGCGAGCCGGATCAGCCGCGGTCAGATCGACCAGCTCACCGAGTACGTCCGGCAGTTCGGAGCCAAGGGCCTGGCCTACGTGAAGGTCGGCGAGGCCTCGGGCCCGGTCGTGAAGAACCTCGATGCCCCCACGCTCGAGGCGATCGTCGCCCGCACCGGCGCCGTCGAGGGCGACATGCTGTTCTTCGCGGCCGCCGAGCCGAAGGACGTCGCCGAGGTGCTCGGTCGGCTGCGTCTCAAGCTCGGTGCCGATCTGGGCCTCATCCCCGAGAACCGCTGGGATCTGCTCTGGGTCACGGACTTCCCGATGTTCGAGTACGACGCCGCCGAGGGCCGCTACTACTCGATGCACCATCCGTTCACGCGCCCGCGGGACGAGGACCTCGATCGCCTCGAGAGCGATCCGACCTCCGTCAAGGCGATCGCCTACGACCTCGTGCTGAACGGCTACGAGATCGGTGGCGGCAGTTTGCGAATCTACCGCCGGGATGTCCAGGAGCGGGTCTTCCGCCTGCTCGGCCTCGACGAGGACGAGATCCAGCAGAAGTTCGGCTTCCTCCTGCAGGCCTTCGACTTCGGCACGCCTCCGCACGGGGGCCTCGCGCTCGGCATCGACCGCATCGTCATGCTGCTGGTCGGTCGCGACAACATCCGCGACGTGATCGCGTTCCCCAAGACGCAGTCGGCGCGCGACCTGATGGCCGCCTGCCCGAGCCCGGTCGACGGCAAGCAGCTGCGCGAGCTGCACATCCAGCTCCGCGGCTAGTCCAGGCGTGGCCCCGTTCGCCTCACCACCCCCTGCCCATGTCGCCCCGGCTCCGCCGCGGGCGGCCTGGTGGCACGGTTGCCTCACCGTCGGTCAGCGGTGGATGGTCGCCTCCGAGGTCCTCACGGACGTCGTCGGATACGTCACGGGGCCCCTGGTGAAGTTTCGCTTCAATGGCCCCCAGAAGCCTGGCGGCCCCGCCCCCCTGAGCCCCCGGGACGTCAATTCGGCTCGTCGGGCGATGGTCGCCCATTTCCACCCGGATCGGGGCGAGGTGGTCGTCGTGGTCACGGGCGGTGGGCGCGAGACCGTTCACGCAGCCGTCGTGACGGGCGTTTCTGCCACGGGGGACGTGCGCATCGAGCAGGCGATCGCCCAGACGGGGCGCGATCCCGAGACCTACGCGGGGTCCCTGGGCATCCTCTCACGCCTGCTGGATGCGTGGAAAGGGAATGCTCCAGTGCGCATGCAGGGGGTGCTCGAGGACGACTGGAGCCGGTATGCTGCAGCGGCCCGGCGCAACACGGCGCTGGTGCTGTCTCTCCAGGGAGAACCCGACCGAGCCCGCGCGGCCCTGGCCCGGGTCCGGGACTGGCTCGGTCGTCCCTATGACCGGTGTCTGCTGGCGGCCGAGCCGGCGACGCCTGCCACCGACCGGGAACTCTACTGCACGGAGATCGTGGCGGCCTTTCTGAACCGCGTCCGGCCTGGCACGGTCGGGATGTCCACGGTGACGGGATACCGGGCCTTTCAGGTCCGGGACCTCATGGCCGCGACCACGCTTCACGGGGGAACCCTGCAGGTGCGATTCAACGCCGGCGATCGCCTGGACGTCTCCCGACTCGACCCGTTTCCCCGGCCGTAACCGCGTCGCCTCAGGACAGCAGTTTTCGCACCGTGGCGGGGTCCGTGCCCAGGGGATCGTGCGCTTCTTCGATGGTGCGACCGGACATCTCCCGGACCACCTGACGTCCTGCCTCGCGCGCCTGACGTTCGTCCAGCCGTGGACCCGCGTGAGCGTCGTCCGGTCCGGTTTCCCGGACGTCCCGCTCGGGATCGACCGCTTCCTGGTCGGTGGGATGCGCCTCCTCGAGGGCGGTTCGCATGCGCTCGCGGCGCAGCACGGCCTCGGGCACGAACACACCGTCGCCGATGAACTCGGCCGGCACGGGAGGGGCCTTGTCGGTCACGTCCGGGTCCGTGGACCTGTCCGGCCCGTGGTCTGGCCCGACCGCACCTTCGGCACGGGTGGGCGCGCTGGTCGTGTCCGTACCCGGACGGTGGACGGGATCGGACCCCGGGAATCTCGGGTTCGATTCGATACGCATCGGGAGCCTCCCTGCTCACACGATCATGTTATCGGATCCCGGACGCCGTTCTGGAGAGGGGTCAAGCAAGTCGGCGAGGCAGCGCGCCTGTCAGAGCCCCATCGGTTTGAGCATCGCGAGGATGGGATCCAGCTTGCCCTGCAACTCGGTCCGACGCTCGGGGGAGAGGCCGGGCATCGCATCGAGGATGGCTTGCTTGTCCTTCAAGAGCCCATCGCGCGCCGCGGTGAACGCATCGAGATTGCCGGTAGAGGCGGCCTGCTGCATGGTTTCCAGGCCCGTGAGCAAGGCCTTGAACCGGGTCTCCATGGCGCCTTCCGTCGGCGGGAGTCCCCCCCCCGCAGCCACGGGAGCCATACCCTATGTCTTGGGCGGAGTTTCGGCACCTGCCGCAGGCACTGGACTTCCTGCTGCGCTGGCAGGCTGAGCCGCCTCGGGGCGGGCTTCCCCGCGCTTGACCGGGCCCTTCAGGAACTCTTCCCGGGAGACCTGTCCGTCCCCGTCCAGGTCGCGACGGAGCAGTTTCTGCCTCTTGCCGATCTCGTCCGCACTCAGGATGCCGTCGCCGTTCTTGTCCAGTTTCTGGAACCGACGCTCACGCTTCTGCGCCTTCAGGTCGGTCCCGACCTCCGGTGCGCCTTTACCGGACGGTTCTGCGCCCTCGGGTTTAGCCGGCGCTGATGGGGTGGCTGCGCCCGACTCCGGCTTTGCGGCCGCCTGCGACTCGCCGGCCGGCTTGGCAGCCTCACCGCCTGCCTGGACCCCGCCTGCAGGCTGCCCCGAACTGCCCGGAATTCCGCCCAGATTCCCCGCGATACGCCCGATTTCCTCGAGATGCCCGGCGTAGACGTCCTTCACGCCGGCAGGGAGGGTCTTCATCTTCGCAACTTCCCCGGGAAGGCGCTGCAGGTTTTTCTGGAGGTCTCCCAGTGCAGACGTGACTCCCTGGGCCGCCGACCGGATGCCCGCCTGGTCCCCGCTGGCAAGTGCCTTACCCAGGGCCTGGTTCGCGGATTCGAGACGGGCGTTGGCGCGGACCACGTCCCCGAACATGGCCCGGAAGTCGCCGACGATCTGGTCCCGGGCACTCGTCATGAGGCCGAGGGTCGAACGCGAGCCCGTGGCCCGGATGCTGGAGGCATCACCGGAGCCCGCTGCTGGGGCCGCAGCCGTCCCACCGGCTGCCGTTGGGACCGGAGCCTGAGCAGGTGCCGCAGTTGGCACCAGGGGAGGCATCTGGAAGGCCTGGCTGGCGAGATTCTTGAGGTTCATGAGGTGGCTCCGGACCGCATCCTGCGGTGATTTGTGACGTGGGTCTTCGCACGATCTTGTAGCGCTCGCGCCGGTCGCTCCTGCCTGTTTTGCAGATATTTAATGAAGGCTTCACGGACGTCGAAACCTTGGTCCCGAGGATCGGACGCGACGTTCCTCGCTCCGACAGGAAAGGCCCTCCTGCACCGGGGGTGCAGGAGGGCCACACGAGGCGCGGGTTCCGGCGAGGCCGGGTCGAGCTCAGACGGCTGCTGCCTGCCTGGCCGCCTTGAACTCGGCGATCAGCTGCGGGATGACCTCGTGGACATCTCCGACGATCGCCACGTTGGCCACCTTCATGATGGGCGCCTCGGCATCGGTGTTGATCGCGATGATGTAGCGGCTCGAGCGCATCCCGACCAGGTGCTGGATGGCCCCGCTCACGCCGCATGCGACGTAGAGCTTCGGTGAGACGGTCTTGCCCGTCTGACCGACCTGCTCACCGTGCGGACGCCAGCCCGCGTCGACGACCGCGCGCGAGGCGCCCGTCGCCGCGTTGAGTTCGGCGGCGAGCCCCTCGATCAGGTGCCAGTTCTCGGGACCGCCCATGCCGCGTCCGCCCGTCACGATGATCTCGGCATCCGTGACGGACAGTTTCCGGGCCGCCTCGCGGATGACGTCCTTCACGGTCGTGCGCGAGGTCACCCAGGCGTCGTCCACGGCGAAGGGGATCACCTCGCCGCTGCGACCGGCATCCTCGGTGCCACGGGCGAAGGCCTTGGGGCGGATGGTGGCCATCTGAGGCCGGATCTCGGAGGTCGAGACCGTGAGGTTCGAGCCGCCGAACACCGGGTGGGTCTTGTGGATCAGGCCCTCGACCACCTCGAGCTTCGTGCAGTCGGTCGTGAGCGTCGTGCCGAAGCGCACGCCGAGGCGGCCCGCGACGTCCTTACCCAGGGGAGTGTTCCCGAAGAGGATGGCCTCGGGCGTGAACTCTTCGAAGACATGCGTGAGCGTCTCGAGAGCCGGTTCCGTGCGGAGCGGCTGAAGCGCGGCATGATCGGCCACGATCACGCGGTCAGCGCCGAAAGCGATGAGTTTCTGCGCCAGGGGCGACACCTCGTGACCCAGGAGGACGGCCCCGACGGGCTGTCCGAGAGCATCGGCGAGGGGCCGGGCTGCGGCGAGCAACTCGACCGAGATGCTCTTGAGGTCGCCCTCGGCTGCCTCGGCGACGATCCAGATTCCGTTATGCGACATGGTTCGGTTGCTCCTCGTCCTAGACCAGCTTCTCGCCGTGCAAGTACTCGACCAGCTTGCGGCTGACCTCGCCTGCGGCGCCCGTGAGGGTCATGGCCGCGGGGCGCGGTTCCGGGTCGAGGATGGACACCACGCGCGTGCACGCCCCCGCGGCACCCACCTGGTCGGCAGCGAGGCCGAGGTCGTCGAGCGACAGGGCCTTCAGCTCCTTCTTGTTGGCCGCCATGATCCCCTTGAAGGAGGGCAGGCGGGGCTCGGTGGCGATCTTGCCGATGGTCACGAGTGCGGGCATTCCCACCGTCAAGACCTCGACGGCGCCCTCGACGTCCCGTTCGACGACGACGGTGCGGTCTTCGGTCTGCAGGCTCGCCTGCTTGCCGAGGGTCACCTGGGGCCAGCCCAGCAGTTCCGCGGTGGCCGGTGCCGTCTGGTAGGTGTCCGAATCCGACGAGCGGACTCCCGCCACCAGCACGTCGACCTCGCCGATCTGCTGGATCGCGGCGGCGAGGGCCCGGGCCACGCCCAGGTAATCGCTGCCGGCGAGGCGCGAGTCCGTCACGAGGACCGCGCGGTCGGCGCCCTTGGCGAGCGCCTTCTTGATGGTGTCACGGGCGGCCTCGGGGCCGACGGTCACCGTCACGATCTCGAGGTCGGGATTGGAATCTTTCCACTGGAGCACCTGCTCGAGGGCGTAATCGTCCATCGGGTTGATGATGCTCTGCAGGCCTTCCCGGACCAGCGTGCGGGTCTCGGGGTCATAGCGCTTGGGTTCATTGGTGTCTGGGACGTGCTTGAGGCAGACAACCACTCTCACGGCAACACTCCTTCGTGCGGGGTCGTGCGGTCTGTTGACGGGCGCCGGTCGGCACCCCGATCGGGGCGATCATAACACGGGGGGGGGTGCCTTTGGGGTGCCGAGGTTCGGGCCCTTTCCCGGGGCACCGGCCAAGGCGGACAGACCCGCACGCCGGAACTCGTGCAAGGTCGACGCTGGAAGCTCCGTCCGGCTGCGTTAAACAGGAGCCATGCGGGAGGGACGCCCGCGACGTGGTCCCCGATTCCCCGGGTGTGCGGGGGGTCGGCCCGAATGTAGCCCGGCCTCGAGCAGGAGGCGGCGCCCCCCGGATGCCCACTCGATCGATCTTGAGAGGTGCTTCCATGACCCAAGTCCAGAAGCGGGCCCTGATGGCCCTGTCCCTCGCGATGTCCGCGACGACCGGCTGTACGGGTTCGCCGACCGGCACCGGCCCGTCCCCTGACCAGGGAGGCGCGCGGCCCGCGGATCCCGTCGTCATCCGGGATGCCAACCAGGTCAAGCCGGCCAGCGCAGAACTCGTGAACGCCCCTTGCACGACCTGTCCCCCGGCTGCCGCTCCCGCAGCTGCGGCAGGCGCCGCGGCCGTCGCGGCCCCCATCTTCAATGCCGATTGCCGGTTCATCGCCTTCTCGGCCTGTATCGAAGCGCACCGTGGATGTGGCGAGGCAGGCTCCCTGTTCCTGTGGGACGAGGCCATCAAGGATGTCTTCATCCTGAATGGCGCCCTCGCGGGCCTCAACTCGGAGGTCTCGGACCTCACGGACAGCCAGAAGGAAGTCGAAGGCCCCAGCAGCTGCACGTCGCTCGCGGTCCTCAACCCCACGGCCTTCGCCGACGGCAAGGTGCTGTTCAGCTTCGGTCACCAGGTCTTCATCTACGACATGGTGTCCGAAGAGCGCGTCACGGTGGCCTTCGACGGTCAGAGCGAGGGCAAGGGTGGTCCTCGTGCCGTCATCACGGCCGATGGTGGCATGATCGCCTACGTCAGCAACCGCGGCACCGTCGTGCTCAAGGAGACGGATGGCGCTTACTACACCAAGACCCGCGAGCTGGCCAAGATCGCGGCCGAGGCCAACGCGCTCTATAACAACGGGCACGGGGATTCGGGCATCATCTACGACCTCGACGTCTCGGGAGACGGCCGCTTCCTGGTCGTCAACATCGACGGCCTCCTGTACCTGTACGACGTGATCAACCCCCACCTGTTCCAGCTCCTGCCCCTGAGCGGCTCGGCCCTGGCGGGACGTCCGGACCGCATCGGTCACGTCGCGATCAACTTCGATGGCCGCTTCGTGGCGTTCACGGTCAACGAGCGGCGCGCGGACGATCAGTGTGGATGGCGCTTCGACAACGATCACCGGCTGCTGGTGCTCGATCGTGCCACCGGCATGATCGATACGGTGCCTTACCCCAACCTCGGCGTGAACCTCGGCGGCAAGAAGGCGACGATCCTCGATCCCGTCTTCTGCGATGATGGCCGCAGCCTCATCTTCGAGACCAAGGTGCTTCATAACTTCAAGGTGTGGAAGTACGACCTGCCGTCCGAGACCCTGCGGGCGATGGTCATCCTCAACAACGTCCTGGGCGAGACCGGTTCGGACGTCCTCATCTCGAACCCGGCGCTCGATCCGTAAGGACGGGAGCATCCGGGGGGCCGGTTTCCGGGGAGGAAACCGGCCCCCCTTTCCCGCATGCGGGGCCTGTACGTTCAGGCTCCGGGTGCCTGCATCGGTCGGATGATCCCGGCCGTCAGGAGGTCTGCGAGCACGTCCTCGGCATCGCCGTAACGGTCGCCCAGCGGCCAGGCCACGAGTTTACGCAGGATCGGTTTCAGGGCCTCCGACAGGTTCAGGTCGTCCAGCCGGTAGGTGCCGCTCACGGGTTCGTAGCGCGTGAACGGATGCTTGCCCGACAGCAGGAACAGGCATGTCACGCCCATCGAGAACAGGTCGCTGGCAGGCACCGCCGTCCCGCCGAGGAGGATCTCCGGGGCGGTGAAGCCGCGGGTGAGCACCGAGGTCAGATCCCGGGGCAGGCCGTTGGCTTCCGGCTCTCGCTCGGACGGGGTGGGGGAGGTTGCCCCACCCAGATCGACGAGCGTGAGGTGCCCGTCGGGCGAGAGCATGAAGTTCCCGGGTTTCACGTCACGGTGCACGATCGGCACGGGGCGGTGGTGCATGTAACTGAGCACCTCGAGCATCTGGGGCAGCAGTGCCTGGACCTGCGCCTCGTTCATGGCCCCCTTGGCCCGGAGCCACTGCCCGAGCGTCACGCCGGGGATCCGCTCCATGACCAGGTAGAGGGCTCCCTGTCGCTCGAAGGCATCGTGGAAGCGGGGCAGCGCATGGTGATCCATCATGCGCAGCAGTTCTCCCTCGCGCAGGAACAGCTCCCGGTCCTTGTCCCGTCCTCCCCGGCCATGCTGGAGCTGCTTGACCACCAGGGGAACTCCCGGTTCTTGCAGGTCCTCGCAGACGTAGAGGGCCCCGAAACCGCCCGTGGCCACGAGCCGTTCGCCGATGCGGTAACGCCCCTGGAGCAGGTCGCCCCCCTTCAGGGACTGGCGGGTGGACGTGCCACAGGAGGGACAGGTTTCCAGGCCGCTCAGCACGGGTTCCTGGCAGGCGATGCAGCGGAAGGTGACATGGCGTGGCGCCAGTCGGAGGCGGGATGGGTCGAGTGACTTGCCCTGGAACAGCGAAGGATGTTCGCGGGCGAAACGCAGGAAGGCCTCGAGGACCTCGGGCGGAGCTTCCTGGGCTCCCGAGACGGGGATTCCGTTGAGTTCGGACATCGGGGTTCTCCGTGGCAGGCAGGGTGTGGACGACTTCCGGAAGGTCAGACACCATTCGACCCCCCCCGGTCGGGGAGGGTCGAGGGCGAGATGGACGAGCTTTCCGGTGCAACGGGCACCGGGGCCTTCAGGAGTGAGGGACGAGTTCCCCACCCAGGTGGACGTGCGCGACGTACCGATGCCACATCACGAGTTCCTGACCCAGCGACACGAGATCCTCCCACCCGGGAACCTTGAACACGGGCAGCGACCGGATCGTGCTGGCGGCCTCGACCAGGGGGGCGAGTTCCGGATGGGCGGAGCCGAGCCGCGCCATCTCGAGCACGAGCTCCGTGCGCCGGCCCGCTTTCGGGTCGAAACATCCGGATGCGAGCAGGACGATGCGTCCCAGGCGATCGAGCCCATACACGAGGCGACTCCAGGTCTCCCGGACGAGGGCCGGCTGGAAGGCGTGCAAGGGATCCGACAGCAGCGCGGCGAGCAGACCCAGGTCCCGGCTTGCGAGCCGCAGTTCGAGCGCGGCGAGCTCCCGGTCCGAGAGGACGGGGGCCTCCGGGATGGGGTCGCGATCGCCGAAGCTCCAGACGACCCGACGCCCGCGCGCCAGTTCCGCGATCGCCACCGGATGCCGGGGCAGCGACTCGCGTGTCACGACCAGCACCTCGACGGCTCCGCCTGCAGCCTGACTCACCTCGGGCGTCGCCCACGCGTGCTCCAGGGTCCGTGCCTCGTCCTCGAATCCCGGTGGCAGCGCCAGCACCAGCGTCAGCGGGTCGAGCAGGTCCCACGTGTCCTCGCGGGCCTCGGGCGGACGGACGATCCAGCCCTCGCCCCGCGCCAGGGGGCCGACGACCCAGCAGGACAGGGTCGTCGGGTGCCACCTGCCGCTCTCGAGCAGGTGGCGATGGACCCGGTTGATCATCGCGCCGACGTGCCGGTCGGCCGATTCACCATGCGGGGTCCAGGGACCCGGGTGTCGCTTCATGGGGGGCTCCTCCCTGCCCGCGACCGGCTACCGAGCCAGGGGGCGATCGCCATCCTGGGCGCGATCGCCCGCTCCGTCGCGGTGCAGCATCGACCAAAGCCTTCGGTCCGTCCGTCGCTTCCGGACGTGGTAGCCTGGGGGTGCCCCATCGTCATCCCGGTCATGGAGGTCACGCAGCCTTGCGTCTTCACCGCTCGTTCGCCGCCCTCGCCCTCGCCACCGTCCTTGGCCCGCTGCTTCCCGGTCTTTCGGCTCGCGCCGTCTCGCTTGCGCCCCCGGATGAGCTCGGACGGGTCCCCGTCCTCGAGTACCACCGCTTCGGTGACCGGGAGGGCCGCTGGACGCGTACCTACGAGCACTTCCGTCAGGATCTCGAGTACCTCTGGCGCCACGGTTACGTCACCGTCAACGCCCGGGACCTGGCGGCCGGACGCCTCGACGTCCCGACCGGCCGCAAGCCCGTGGTCCTGACCTTCGACGATGCCACTGCCGAGCAGTTCAAGTTCCTGCACGATGCCCGGGGTCAGGTGCGGCGCGATGCCTCCGGCAAGCCCCTGGTGGACCCGCGGTCGGCCGTCGGCATCATGGACGCCATGTTCGCCTCCCATCCGGATTTCGGCCGGGCCGGGACGTTCTTCGTGCTCCCGGAGGCCTTCGAGGTCCCGGGCGAGTCGCGCGAGAAGCTCCGGATGCTCGTCGAGACGGGGCGAGAGGTCGCGAACCATACCGTCCGACATGATTCGTGCCGGAAGCTCTCCACGCCCGCCATCATCCGCGAGATGTCGGGGGCGCAGACCGTCGTCCAGGGCCACCTGGGGGCGACCTTCCGCTTCGCGACGCTCGCGCTGCCCTTCGGGGAGTACCCGCGCAGTCCCGAGGGCAAGGAGGCCGTCGTGGCCGGCCCCGGATACCGGCATCAGGCCGTTTTCCTGGTCGGGGCCGACCCGGCACCCAGTCCCTTCGATCGGGCCTATGATGCCCGTCGCGTGCCCCGGATCCAGGCCATCGATTCCGAGTGGTCGCGCCACTTCCGCCGCGGTGCCGGCGATCACGAGGCCTTCCGTCCCTTCGTCTCCGACGGCGACACCTCTACCGTCGCCTTTCCGCCTGCGCGGCGTGAGCGCCTGGACCGCGGCCGACTCGGGACCCGGCACGTCGTCGAACTGCCCGTGGGCGGCGGTGGCGGCCCCGTGCCCCGGCCGGTGGCCACGGATCCGCACGTGGTCGTGACGCCGGCCGGCGTCAACGTCCATCCGGGCTACGGTCAGGCCGCACTGCCGCCGGGCGGCTCGTATCTGGATGGCAAGATCTTTCACGTCGTCCAGGCCGGGCAGACGCCCACGACGCTCGCCAACGCTTACCTCCGGTTCACCGACGTCTACACGCGCCCCTCGCTCGAACGCGAGATCCTCCGCAAGAACGGCCTTCGCAGCTGGATCCCCGTGGGCAAGCGCCTCGAGATCCCGTACGTGCGTCGCACGGCGGTGGTCCCCCGCTCGCGCCAGACGCCGGCCGACTTCGAGGCCCGCGGCATCTACGTCACGAAGACCTCGGCCGGAACGGATCGCGTCTTCTCGCTGGTCCGCGAGATGAAGCCCCACGGGCTCAATACCGTGGTGTTCGACATCAAGGACATGGACGGCCATGTGGCCATCGACAGCCGGCAGCCCCTCGCCAACGCTTCGGGCTCCGACCGACAGGCCATCATCCGGGATCTGCCCAAGCTGGTCGATCGGCTACACCGGGACGACCTTCACGTCGTGGCGCGGATCGCATGCTTCCACGACGCGTTCCTGGCCACGCATCAGCCCCGGCTGGCGCTGCGCTCGAAGCAAGGCGGCCCGTGGCGCGAGAAGGGCAAGCTCGTCTGGCTGGACCCGGCCCATCCGGAAGTTCGCGGCTACCTGATCGGGCTCGCGAAGGAGGTCGTCGCGGCCGGCGTCGACGAGGTGCAGTTCGACTACATCCGCTTTCCGGCCATGGGCGACATGAAGGCGATCGCCTATTCCTTCGACCCGGTGAAGCGTCCCAAGGACACCGTCATCACGAGCTTCCTGAAAGAGGCTTACGAGACGCTGCACCCTCTGGGCGTGCTCGTGAGCATGGACTGCTTCGGAGTGGTGGCTTGGGATGCCGGGGTCGATGTCAAGAACACCGGGCAGCGACTCGAGGATCTCGGTCAGTGGGTGGATGCCATGAGCCCCATGGTGTACCCGTCCCACTTCTATCCGCCTTACCTCGGGCACAGGTGGCCGGCCGACGAGCCCTACTTCTTCGTGAACGAGGGAGTCAAGCGGACGGCGACGAAGATGGGACCGGGGCGCGCGGTGGTTCGGCCCTGGCTGCAGGCCTTCCGGTACATGGTGCATGGCTACGGACCCGACTACGTGAAGACCCAGATCGTCGCTGCTCGCGAAGCGTCTGCCAGCGGTTACTTGCTGTGGAATGCGGGGAACGAGTATGGCGTCGCCCTCCAGGGTGTGGCCCGCGCCCGCACGCTCTGACCTGCATCCCGTCGTCCCTGTCTTCCGGAGGTTCACGTGTCCCTGGAGCTCACGCGCCATCCCGTGACCTGCCCCGTCTGTGACCACCCGTTCACGGTCGTCACCACAGGTGGTGACGAGACCGTGGTGCGGGTCGACTCGGACTTCATGCCGCATCACGAGGGGGTCAACCCCCTGCATCACGAGGTCCGGGTCTGTCCGGAATGCGGATTCGCGGCCTTGCCGGCCGACTGGCTCCCGTTGCCCTCGGCCGAGCAACTCGAGTGGCTGGTGGGTGAGATGTCCGGGGGGGACCACCGGCGCTTCGACTTCGCGCAGGGCGAGCGTACGGCCTTCGCAGCCCTGCTCAGCTTCCAACTGGCCCTGAAGGCCTATCAGCTCCGCAAGGTGAGCCCGATCAAGCTGGCCGCACTGCATCACCGCACGGCCTGGATCTTCCGGCAGGGACACGACGTACGCCGGGAGACCCAGGCGCTCAGCCGGGCCGTGGCCACCTACGAGGAAGCGTTCAACCAGCAGAACCTCTTCGAGCGGGAAGACCAGCCCGAGCGCACGGCCTACCTGGTCGGGGAGCTCAACCGTCGCCTGGGTCGCCTCGAGGAGGCCACATCATGGTTCGAGCGGGCGATCGCCCTCGATTCGGCGCTCGGTGAGACGGCCCGCTCCTGCCGCCAGCAACTGCTCGCCGTCGACGAGGTCCGTCGTTACGAGGCCATGCTGGCCCGCGTGGAGGTCTTCGAGCCCCTGAGCCCCTCCGAGCGCAGTCTCCTGGCCACCCTCGCCGAGCCTGGACGTCACTCCGGGACCCGCGTGGTCTGCGAGCAGAACGCGCCCGGCACGAGCATGTTCGTGGTCGTCACCGGGGAAGCCCGGGTCGAGGTCGATGGTCAGCCCGTCGCCTCCGTGGGGCCCGGTCAGGTCTTCGGCGAGATGTCCCTGCTCACCGGGAGGCGGCGTTCCGCGACCGTGACCTCCTCGGGGTTGCTCGAGGTCCTCGAGATCAAGCGCCCCGCCTTCAAGGCCATCCTGCAGGCCAACCCCGAGACCGCCGATCGCATCGGGGAGCTCGTCGCGCGCAGGCAGGCGGAGCGCGAGGCTCTGGTCGAGGCCCGGGATGCGGCAGGTCCGGGCGTGAGTGCAGTGGAGCGTTTCCGGGAGGTCTTCGAGCTGCCCTGATTGCTCACGTCGCTTCGTTCTCACGTTGATTCACGCTCAAGATCCGCACTGGGTGCGGATCTTGATATCTTTTTGATCTTTTTGCACCCGGGGAGTGGCCAAGCAGGCATCCGGGGTGTACAACAGTGGTTAAGAGAGAGTAAATGAGGGTTAAACTCGACGCCGGGTTTTCCTCGACCACGAAACGAGGTCACGGATGAAGAAGGTTTTCACCTGGCTCGCCATGGGCGCCGTGCTGGCCGGTTGCGGCCTGACGCCCGCCACCGGTTGGGGAGGCAATGGCCTCGCCTCCGCTCGCAAGGCGCGTCCTGCGAATGCGAAGCCCTGGACGATCATGGTGCACCTGGCGGCCGAGAACAACCTGTATCCGTTCGGCCTCGAGGACCTCAACGAGATGGAGGCCGGTATCGATCCGTCGCAGGTCAACCTGGTGGTCCTGTTCGACGGAACCCGGAACGGCGACTCGGCCGTCTACACCATCGAGCGTGACCCGGCTGGCAAGAACACGACCATCGTCACGAAGCCCAACACCGCGGTCCCCTTCATCCCGCCCAGCCGCGAGATCGATTCGGGCAACGTCGAACTCGTCAGGACCTTCGGCGACTGGGCCATCCAGAACTACCCCGCCGATCACTACGGCGTGATCTTCTGGGATCACGGCTCCGGCATCTTCCGGAAGGGCCAGGGCTTCCAGCCCACCTCCTTCGTGTCGAAAGGCTTCGGCTGGGATGACAACGGCAGCCACATGGAGACCTCCGACCTCAGCAAGCTCGTGCCGGCCTGGTCGGCCCGGGCCGGTAAACCCCTGGACATCGTGGCCTTCGATGCGTGCCTGATGGGGCATGTCGAGCTGGCCTATCAGGTGAAAGGCGCTGCCGACTATTTCGTCGCGTCCGAGGAACTCGTCCCCGGTGCCGGGTTCGATTACAAGGGCTTCGTGGCCGGTATCCAGTCTGGTGTCGAACCACGGCAACTCGCGTCGCACATGGTCGATGCCTTCGCTCGTAGCTACCAGCCGGGAGGTTCACAGAACCCGGGTACCCGTGCCGTGGATTACACGATGTCGGCAATCGACGTCAACGCGCTCACCGAGAAGCTGGTGCCGGCTCTCAACGACTTCTCGGGGGCTCTCCAGGAGAGTCTTCCTGCGGGCAAGTCCACGCTGCTCTCGGCGCGTCAGGCCACCCAGACCTTCTACAACCGGGACTGCGCGGATATCGGACACTTCGCGGAGCTCGCCGTGAAGGGCCAGACCTCCGAGGCCGTCAAGCAGCGCGCCCAGGGAGTGCGTCAGGCGCTCGCGTCCACGGTCGTTCGCGAGGCGCATACGGGCAAGGCGACCTATACCTTCGGGGGGGTCGGACAGTCCCAGGGACTCGTGATCTATTTCCCGACCCCGAATACCGGGTACAACGCCAGGTATGACGACCCCTCGAAGATCGCCTACTCTCGCGAGAACTGGCGCGAGTTCGTGAAGGCGTTCTCCCAGCGCTGAAAGGTTGGACATGCCCTACCTCGCGATGGGCATCAACTCGCTCTGGTATGACGAATCGGGTGAGGGAGAACCCCTGACGGCCGTTCATGGCCTGGGGTTCTCCCACGCTCTGTGGGAGCCGCTGCGGGCCCGCCTGACCACCGCCGTCCGGATGCTCACCTTCGATCTGCGCGGGCACGGGCGCTCCGGTCCCCTGATGGGCCCTTATCACCCCGAGGTCCTGGTGGAGGATCTCCGGATGCTGCTCGATGCGCGCGGCGTGCCGGCGACGCACCTCATCGGGCACGGCGAGGGTGCCCTGGTCGCGCTGCTCTTCGCGCTCAAGTATCCGGCCCGCGTGCATCGCCTGGTGTTGCTCAGCGGCTATCCGGAATGTCAGAACCGCGATATCCACCAGCGCCTCGCGCTCTCGGGAGCGCGACTCGTGAGCGATGGTGCGAGGTTTCGCCTCGGGGGGGTGGGGCGACCGGACTGGTGGGATGCTCCTGCCGGCCAGGTCACCATCCACGAGGAATCCCGAAGTGCCGTCTTGCTTGCACCCGTGCCGATGTGGACCCCCTTCCTGAATGCCTGCGATCGCCCCGTGCTCGTCATGGCGGGAAACGGGCGCCGGCGCGAATCCTGGTCCTCGAAGATGCTCTACGAGGCCTTACCGGCCGGCAACCTCGTCGTGTTCGACGGGCCGTGTGACCCGTTGCCGCTCTCGGTTCCGGGAGCCCTTGCTCCCTGGATCGATGCCTTCCTGCAGGAGCTGCCGTGGCCCGAGGCCGACGGGGCCACGATGTGGCTCAAACCTGCCAGAGCCCTCGGATTGAAGGACCTGGCCCGCTGAATGACCGCCTCAGACCGTCAGCTCGGCAGGGGGACGCAACAGCCGGAGATCGGTCGGCAGAGGGACCACGTGAACGACTTCCACGCGACTCCGGGGGTGGGGAAAGACCAGCCTGGCGGCGTGCAGGGCCGGTCGAGAGACGAGACGGTCGGGACGTCCATACAGGATGTCCCCCACCAGGGGATGGCCCAGATGGGCGAGGTGGACCCGGATCTGGTGCGTGCGGCCCGTCTCGAGCATGCAGCGGATCCAGGTCAGATCCCGGACGGGGTCCCGGGCGAGCACCTCCACGTGGGTCACGGCTGCCTGACCGGCCGGATCGACCGTGCGGCGTCCCCCCGGGCCTCCGACGCGGTGAATCGGAGCCTCGATGCGATGCCTGTCGCCCGCTATCTGGCCCGTGGCCGCTGCCAGGTAGAACCGGTGGATTCCCCCCGTCTCGAGGGCGATCGCCAGCCTGTGGTGGGCGAAGGCATGCCGGGCAAACAGCACCAGCCCGGACGTTCCCCGGTCGAGTCGGTGGACCGGATGGACCCCCGCGTGCAGACCCTGCTGCCGGTAGCGATGGACGAGCCCGTTGGCGACGGTGCCGTGGTGGCAGCCGTGGGTCGGGTGCACGACCAGACCGGGGGCCTTGTCGACGACCACGACGTCTTCATCTTCGTGGACGACGACGATCTTGACGGGCTCGGGGTCGACGTGACCACTCTCCGGGGCGTCCAGCCGGAAGGCCAGGCGCTGTCCGGCCTGAACGGGCGTGTCCATCCGAACGGGCCGGTCCTCGAGGCGCACGCCGTCGCGCCGCTTGAGCTGGCGGATCAGATGCTCGGAGACCCCGAGCTGGACCCGGAGGACGTGGGCGACCGTCAGGCGCCCCGGTCCGGCCGTCACGACGTGGTCGTACCACGCCTCGGGCTGAGCCCCTGAGGACTGGGAAATTCCGGGGCGCTCGGGTTCCGGCATGGCACTCGATTCAGGCTGACGGGGATGGGAGGGTGGCCCCCACGAGGATCCCCGCCAGCTCGCGTGCGGGGATCGTCTGGGTGACCGTTCCCACCTTCCTGCCCGTGATGACGGCCGCGTAAACCCGTTCCCCCGGTTCGGGACCGGACAGGGCCGTCAGGGTGACGGCATGCTGCAACTGTTCCTTGCCGCCCAGGTGGACCGTGACGGGGACGCTGCGGCCCGCAGCCAGCTCCCGGTCGATGCGTTCGAGCAGCTCGGTGTCGCCGGATTTCCCGGACCGGTAGTCGTGCGGTTTTCCCGAGAGGAGCGTCAGGGCCCGTGCCTGCCCCGAACCGGTCATGCCACCGCCGGCCCGACCCGGGGGCAGGACCTGTCCGCCCGGGGCAAGAAAGATCTCGGGGTAGTCCCCGGGGGGTGAGGTCACGGGATTCACGTACCGGATGCCGGGCTCGGAGATCTGCAACTGGATCACGGCGTCCTGGAACAGCCTGCTGGCATCACAGCGGCCACTGTCGTCACGCTGCTCGCTTCCGGACAGCGGTTGCAGCTGTTCCCCGCCGCGGAGGGACACCTCTCGTCCGGCCGCGAGCGCGCCGACGAGGCGCAGGTATTCCGCTGGATCCTCGCTCGCCAGCTTGACTTCCAGGCTGGCGGCCGTGCAGGTGTTCCTCAAGCCCTGGATGACCTGGGCCGGATCCGCGACCATCTGGACGGCGTCCCCGATGACGTCGGACATCCGGAGCGGGGGACGAGCGGTTTCCGCCAGCGTGGCCTCGAGGGTATCGAGCAGCGAGCGTCCATCGTGGGCTCGCGGAGTCTGATTCAGCCGTCCGGACACCAGGAGCGCTTCCAGGGCCACCTGGGCTCCACGATCGCTTCCCAGGGCCAGCCGGATCCGGTCGAATGCCGCGCGGTCGGTCCCGGCGAGACCGGATCGGGCGGCGTCGACCGCCAGTCGTATCCTGGCGGCCACCTCTTCCACCCCCTGCGCCGAGGCGTTCGAGGTGATGTGGGCAGGAAGGGTCACGGCCCGGGTCTGGCCACCCACCAGGCCCGTCACGTAGCGCGCCTGCCAGCTTTGACCGGGGTTCTGGCGTGACAGCGCGAGGTAGGCCGGTGTACCGCCGAAGAGGTCGCGGCCGGGGAGTGCCGCGCGAGGGGGAGAGGTGACCGGGGCGTCACCAGGCCCTGTCACGGGACGGGGCACCGGACCCGTCTCCCCGGTCAGCGACGGGAGGCCGTTCAACCGGTTGGCACGCATCTCGACGGACATGGGTCGCCCTCCCGGTTCTCGTCCTTCCGGGATCTATCGATTCCCCGCGACCGGAAGTGACGTCAAAAGGGTCAAGTTTTCTTTGGTTGCGGATTCGGAGTTCGTTTTCTTCCGTGGGTTAAACAAATGTTTCTTTCTTCTTAACTATTTCATAAGAAATGACACCGTCTTGACGGCGGACAAGCCCGGAGAACCCCGCTGTCCATCGATTCAGAGAAGAGGTCTGGATGTTCCGTCGCGCAACCGCGTGCCTCGTGCTGGCCCTGAGCGTCGCCGCCTGCGGTAGCAATCCCGCTGCCCTGAACCGTCCGGGAGCGGCCCCGCGGCTGAGCCGGGCCGCCGAGATGGCCCGCGCCAGGGCCGTGCTGGCGATGCCAGGGGCCGTCTATGCGGATGATCGCGTCGTCGTGCGCGCCTCGGGTTTCGATGCTGCCGCGGGTCCCGTGAAGGGGGCCTCCGTGGCCGACTCGATGGACGGTTACGAGGTGCACATGCTGCCCGATGGCGTGACGGTCGCCCAGGCCCTCGAGGCCTACTGGGCCGATGGCCGGGTCGTCTCGGCGAGCCCGCTCATGCTCCATGCCGTCTCGGACGACGCGTCGGTGTCCTTGCCCGTTCAGCCCGTCGAACCCGTCCAGCCGTCGCCGACGGCCGGCATCAACTTCCAGCAATGGTGGCTCGACAAGGTCCAGGCGACCGAGGCCTGGCGCATCACCCGGGGCAGCGAGGAGATCGTCGTCGCGGTCCTGGACACGGGCGTCGACTACCGGCATCCGGACCTCCTGGGATCGGTGATGAACGGCCGCGACTTCGGCTCGCGCGATGAGGACTCCATCGACGACAACGGTCACGGCACGCACGTCGCGGGTATCATCGCCGCCCGGGGCGGTCTCACGGGCGCCACGGGAATCGCTCCGGGCGTGAAGGTCCTGGGCCTCAAGGTCTTCAAGCCCTTCCGCAGCAAGCGCAAGATGGTCGGGTACTATGCGGACGATTTCGACATCGCGCGCGCCGTCCATCACGCCGTCGGCCAGGGCGTCAAGATCATCAACCTGAGCCTCGGAGGCGAGGGAATCGCGCCCGTGCTCGACTACGCCATCCAGGATGCCATCGGCCGGGGCGTGGTGGTGTTCGCGGCCGCCGGCAACGAACATAACAACGACCTGTCCCGCATCTCGCCGGCCGGTATCGACGGGGTCGTCCCCGTCGTGGCGACGGACACGGCTGACCGTCTGACGGGCTTCTCGAACTTCGGGTCGCTGGATGCGCTCGCCGCACCCGGGTTCGGTATCTACTCGACGACGCCGACCTACAAGCCGAAGTACGGCCACGCCATGAAGCAGGGCTACGACTACCTCGACGGTACTTCGATGGCCTCGCCCGTCGCGGCCGGCTGTGCAGCCCTCGTGGCCTCGCACATGCTCACCGAGGTGCGGGAGTTCTTCCAGACCCGCAAGCCGGGCCTCAAGGTCACGGTGGCGGACCTGCCCCAGGAAGAGATCGTCAATGCTCTGGCTTACTCGGCGGTCGATCTGGGCGCCTGGGATCGCGATCGCCAGTACGGCTACGGGCGCGTCCGCCCGCTGGCGGCGCTGAAGCGCATCTCGGACCCGGACCAGATCAAGCTCATCGCGAACAAGGTCTACCGCCGCATCCTGGCGCGGACCGGCAAATAGTCCAGGAGCACCCGATCTTGCGTTTTCCTATGCTGGCACCGGGTCTGCTGCTCGTCGTCTCCGGGTGCGGGACGGTCTCCGTCCCCACCGGGATGCCCCCGACATCGCCACGCGTGCTCGAAGCCTCCTCCGGTAGCGTGTTCGCGCGTTCCGTGTTCACCATGATCGATACGGACGGGGACGGGCGTCTCACCTACGAGGAAGTGCTCCAGGCCCCGTGGGGCGAACCGGACGGCGGGTATGCCCCGGGCGAACGCGAATCCCGCGCTTACCGGTTCATCAGCCGGAATGACCGGAACGGAGATGGCCTGTTGACATTCTCGGAGGCTCAGGGGGCGCTCGTCGCGCTCCGGGTCGACCGGGACGAGGAAGCCCGGCTTCGCTTCGAGGCGATCGATGCGAACCGGGACGGTCGGCTGTCGTATGCCGAGGTCGTCGAGGCTCCCTGGGCGGCTCCGGAGGGCGGTTACGCTGCCGGTGAAAAGGAAGCCCGGGCCTACCAGTTCATCCGGCGATACGATCGGGATCGCGACGGATACCTGGTGCTTGACGAGGTGGAGGCGGCGCTCGTGTCGGCCTGAGGGGGCCGTCGACGGTCCTGAAGGAAAACGGAAGAGGGTGGAGCCCATGCTCCACCCTCTTCCGTTCGGGCAGGGGGGCCCTCAGTACTTGACCGAGTAATACGTGGCAAGCTGTTTCGGACGACGATCCGGCGTGCTCATGTTGTTGTCCTTGGGGCGATCGCCGAAATAGAGCTTGTCGCCATCGAGCTTCACGAGATCATAGTCGGCATCGACCATCGAGACGGGATACTGGCCGAAGGGCGCGAAGCCCGACTGGGTGATGTCGAGGGGGATGCCTGCCTTGAACCCGTTGACCTTGCCGCCCACGCTGTTCAGGTAGCCGGCGGCACCGGCGCTGTGGGCCGTCATCGTCTTCTTCGAGATGCCGAACTTGCCCTCGAAGGCGCCGGGCACCAGGCTGGAAGGTGCCCCCATCTCGTAGGGCCCCTCGATGTGCACCGTCACGAACTTGTTGGCACCCTTGAGGTCGCCGAAGACCGTGTAGTCGACGCCCCACACGTCTTTCTGGATGTCGAAATCGAGCTGGAAGGCCTGCTGGGCATTCATCGGCGTGACGGGCGATTTCCACTTGCCGACGATGCTGGGGGCCTGCGGTTCCTCGCGGACCTGAGCTCCGCCACAGCCGGCGATCGCGCCCAGGCCAAGCCCCAGGCAAAGGATGCGGGTGGTCGCTTGCCGGTTCAGACGTGTCTTCAAAGCGAGTTCCTTTCGACGTTCAGACCGATGGATACGGGTGATGGCCCCCGGGAATCGCAGGTTTCCCGACAGCTTGGTCCGTCTATACCCGTGTGATGCGAGTTTTCACTGACCCCTCGGGGGTCATGGAGTCGAAATGGGGGGGCTGATCAGCCTCGTCTGCCCAGGAAGGGGTTCGTCGCTCGCTCCGCCCCGATGGTCGTCGCGGGCCCATGTCCCGGGATGACGAGGGTTCCGTCCGGCAAATCCAGCAGCCGTTCGCGGATCGAGCGCTGCAGGGCCTCCCAGGAGCCACCGGGCAGGTCCGTTCGCCCCACGCTCCCGGCAAACAGGGTGTCCCCCGCGAGCAGCAGGTCCAGGTCGGGCACGTGCAGGCAGACGCTCCCCGGCGTATGGCCCGGCGTGTGTACGACGCGCCCCGGCAGGTCACCGATCCCGACCAGCTCGTCGTGCGCGACCAGGCGATCCACGGGGGGAGGAGCGTCCATCGTCATCCCGAACCAGCTGGCCTGCATCGGGGCCATCTCCCACAGGGGCAGGTCGTCCGCGTGGAGCATGACGGCACCCGCGTGGCGCTCGCGCAGGTCCGACGTGGCTCCCAGGTGGTCGAAGTGGGCATGGGTATGAAACAGGCCGACCAGGCGCAGACCATGCTTCTCGAGCACGGCCTCGATTGCCGGGGCATCTCCCCCCGGGTCGATCACCCAGGCTTCCTTCGTCCGGGTGCAGCCCAGGATGGTACAGTTGCATCCCAGGGGGCCTGCTTGCAGGTGCTCCACCACCGTCCAGTCGCGCGCCGTCACGGGCATGTCCTTTCGAGATGCGGCGCGTGGCTCTCCCAGCGCCTGAAAGGATCTTCCCATGCAACGGGGCCCCCAGCCCGCCATCCGCGTCATGATGATGCCGAAGGACACCAACGGCTTCGGCACCATCTTCGGTGGCGTCATCCTGAGCCTGATCGACGTCGCCGGCGCCGCAGAGGCCCGCTTTCACACGCGCCATCGCGTCGTCACCGTCGCGATGCGCGAGGTCGTCTTCCACCAGCCGGTCTACGTCGGGGATACCGTGAGCTGCTACACCGAACTCGTGAAGAAGGGCCGCACGAGCCTCACGGTGAAGGTCATGGTCGAGGCCCAGCGGGCCAGCGACCCCTCGAAGACCGTCCAGGTGACGGAGGCCGAGACGGTGTTCGTCGCCGTGGCCGGGGACGGCACGCCGGTCCTCGTGGATGCCTGACGGGCCCCTGCAGGGGGCTACAGGCCTGCGGCGATCGCGTTCACCAGCGTGCGCAGCGGATGCGCCGTGGCTCCCTTCGGCAGGTAGTCCCCCTCGTCCTCGAGCCACGAGGGACCCGCGATGTCGAGATGTGCCCAGGGGGTTTCCCCGGCGAACCGCTGGAGGAACTTGGCGCCCGCGATGGCGTCGCCGCGGCGCTCATCGGCATTCTTGAGGTCCGCGATCTCTCCGTCTGCGAAGTCGTCGTAGACCTCCCACATGGGCATCGGCCAGAGGCGCTCGCCGGTCGTCTCGCTGGCGGCCATCAGGAGGTCCCGGATCCGGTCCTCCGGGGTGAACAACCCGGTCACGTGAGGACCGAGGGCCACGATGATGGACCCCGTCAGGGTCGCCATGTCGAGCATGGCCCGCGGCTGGAAGCGGGACCTGGCATAACCGAGGCCATCGCCCAGGATGAGGCGGCCCTCGGCGTCGGTGTCGATGATCTCGACGGTGAGGCCCGCGTGGCTGATGCGAATGTCGCCCGGACGCTGGGCTCCCCCGCCGGGAGCGTTGTCCGTCACGGGGGCCACGACCACCAGGTTCACCGGAAGCTTCAGCTCGGCTGCCACGGCGATCACCCCCATGGCCGTCGCCGCGCCCGCCATGTCGGACTTCATCTCGTCCATGCCTTCGGCGGGCTTGATGCAGATGCCACCGGTATCGAAGGTGACGCCCTTGCCGACCAGGGCCAGCGGGGGAGCTCCGGCTTCGCCCCCCGAATAGGTCAACACGATCATGCACGGGGGTTCGGTGGAGCCCGCGTTGACGCCCAGGAGCAGCCCGCAGTTGAGGCGTTCGAGTTCGGCCCGGTCCAGGATCTCGCAGCCCAGTCCGCGCTCGGCTGCGAGCTTGTGGGCCTCTTCCGCGAACATGCTCGCCGTCAGGCGGTTGGATGGCCTGTTCGTGAGGTCCCGGACCCAGCGGGTCGCGCGCGTCAGAGCCGGAACCCGGTCCAGGGCTGCCTCGACCGGGGTGGTCACGACCAGATCGATCCGGGCGATTTCCGGCTCGGGTTCGTCGCCCGAGCCCGTACCGCGATCCTCCGTGAAGGTATAAAGGGCCGAATCGAGGGCGAGCGCGAGTTCCTCGAGGGAGCCGTCAAAGGCCGTCACATCGAGCACGACGTGCCGGGCCTCGAGGTCGCGCGCCTCGCGGATGGCCACTCCCGCCGCTCGTTTCCATGCCTCGGTTCCCGTGGCCTCTCCCAGCGCGACCCGTAGCCAGCATCGCCGGCCGGGGAGGCCCTGAAGGAGTGCCGTTTCGCGGGCCTGCAGACTCGCACCCGCTTCCACGGGGCCGAGATCCGGAGCCCAGTCAGGCCAGGTCCCCGGCCCGTCCGTGGGCTCGAAGGTGATGAGCGTGACCCCCTCCGGAAGGGGGGAGCCGGCGGCAAGCAGGTGAATCGATGTCACGACTGGTCCTCGGTCGGGATAGGTGTCCCATCGTACCACGCACGAGGGCGCCGGGCGCCGCTCTCCGTCCGGTCGCCCTCAGGGACGGCTGGTGGGTTTCGTCGAGCCCGTGGCGGGGCGAGCGGTCCGACTGGTGGCCCTCAGGGCTTCGAGATCCGCCAGGATGCGTGCATCGTCCGGCATGCCCGTGTAGACACGCGCCACCAGGCCCTCGGGGTCGATCAGGAACGCGACCCGGTTGGCGAACTGGAAGGGGCCGAACCCGCCATCCGCGCCGTAGGCCCGGGCCACCTTGCCTCCCGTGTCGGACAGGAACGGGAAGGCCGCCGCACAGTGTCGCGCGAAGTCTCGCTGGGTCGAGGGCTCGTCATAGCTGACGCCCAGCACCTGGGCGCCGAGGGCCTCGAACCGGGGAAGATCCCGGCCCAGGGCCTTCATCTCGGCCTCTCAGCCAGGCGTGAAGGCGCGGGGATAGAAGGCCAGTAACACCCAGTGCCCCTGCCGGACCTCGTCGAGGCGGACCGGTTCGTCCCGGTCGGACATCAGCTCGAACTCCGGGGCTGTCTGCCCCGGCTTCAGCAGGTCGCTGGCCAGGACGGGACCGGCCGAGAGGCCGGCGAGCGCGAACAGGCTCGCGAGCACGGCGCGAGGGAACAGGCGATGCAGGGTGTGGCGGGACGACATGGGACCTCCTTCAGGAACGGGGTTCCCGGCTGACGAGATCGTACGAGGACTGGGGTGGCAGCAGCGAGAAGCCGATCCCGTGGGCGCCGCTGGGGCGAGACGTGCCCGAGGGCGCAGGGTTCAGGCCCGTGGCTCGCTGGAGGTCCAGCACCACGACCGTCCCGGTTCCGGCCACCGAGGCCTGGGGTCCGGACACGACCAGGGCCGTGTCGGACGACAGGCCGAAAGCCACGCAGCCCGGAACGGGAAGGGCTTCGCGCAGCAGAACCTCCGGACCGTCAGGGCTCCAGACGCGCTTGTCGAGCACCACGCGGGGCAGGCAACCCAGTCCCGGCAGGTCAAACTCCTGCGGATCGCCGGGGCTTCCGAAGTGCGCCCGTTCACCGAGGAGGCGGACGGCGTTTCCGGCGGCCAGCACGGGGAGATTGTTTCGTTCCAGGTGTTCGACCAGGATCCGTCCCAGGTTCCCCCCGCTGGCATCGAGGGCCCGCAGCAGGCTGGCCCGATCGTCTTCCAGGAACATCACGCCGCGCGCCTGCTGCAGCGCGAGCGTGAGCACGCGCTCGGACAGCGTCAGGTTGGTTTCCGTCACGACCGACAGGGCGCCGCGCTTCAGGAGCGCCGTGCGCCACAAGGCCATGCCCTGCACGGTGCGCTCGCCCGCGAGCATCAGGATCCGGGCCTGGTTGCCGCCGGCGATCTTCACGAACTCCGTGATCGGGGCCAGGTTCGCCCGCGGGACGTCGGAGCCCACGGCCACCGCGTAGGCCGTGCGAGGGGCTGGCTGCGGGACGGGTTCGGGAACCTGGTCACCCGCGATGTTTTTCCATTTCCGGATGTAGGTGGCGCCGGGCAGCAGGCGGTGCATGGTCGCCTTCCCGATGGCCAGGGGGTTACCCGGCACCACCTGCGAGGCATTGTTGAAGCGAGCATCATCGACATCGAGGAGCGTCACGCAACCGGAACCGGTGGCCTGGATGCTCTCGGGCATGATCACGGCAGCCGTTCCCTCATCCACCCCGACGCCCACGGTGCCAGGGGAGCTGGCGATCGCCATCGACAGCCGGCCCAGCCGGACCTGTTCGCGGAAGTGCGTATCGACCAGGACCCCCTCGAGCAGCCCCAGGCCGGGGCGCATCTCGAGACCCGGCAGGCCCTGGACGTCCTTTCCGTAGCCAAGGGTGATGGCGCCCTGGCTGGTCCCGGCCGCGATGTATTCCTGCCCCCACACCATGGCCCCGGCGCTCGTTCCCGCCAGCACGGCACGCCGCAGCCAGGAGGTCTGGATGGCCCCGTGCAGGGCCGTGTTGCTCAGCAGATCGACCAGGCGACGCTGGTCTCCTCCCGTGAAGAACATCAGGTCGGCCAGCGCGATTTCCCGGGTCGGCCCGTTCTCGTCGGCGCTCTCGCGATCCGTCACCGTGAGCTGAGCGACGTCCCGGACCCCTTCGTCCGAGAACATCCGGGTATAGCGAGCGAGGCTTTCCTCGGGGGTATCGGACGCTGCCGGGATCACCAGCACCCGGGTGTCCTGTTCTCTTGTCAGCCCCGCGAAATCGCGCGCCAGGCCGGGAGGTTCGGCTCCTCCCCCGAACGCGATGAAGGCCCCCGTCGAGGTCGCAGCCAGGGTTCCCATGGCGGAGAGACCGCACACGGTCAGGGTACAAGCCAGGATGATCCCGGATCTTCCGGCTCGCGCATGTCGGGCCACGTCGTCTCGATCCTCTCTGCTCACGGTCCGTCCGTACTACAATACCCGTCACGCGCACGAGGAGGTGCCATGAAGCGGGAAGTCGTCATCGCCATCGACCAGGGCACCACGGGCTCGACCGTGCTCGCCTTCGACCGGGCGGGTCGGGTCCTCGGACGGGGTTATTCCCCTTTTCCGCAGCATTTTCCCAGACCCGGCTGGGTGGAGCACCGGGGGAACGAACTGCTCGCGAGCGTCCGGGAAGCCTGTTCCCGGGCCCTCGACCAGGGCGGGCTGCAGCCCGCCGAGCTCGTCGCGGTGGGCATCACGAACCAGCGCGAGACGGCTTTTCTCTGGGACCGGGCCACCGGCGAGGCCCTTCATCCCGGCATCGTCTGGCAGTGTCGGAGAAGTGCCGCGATCGGTCAGGCCCATCGCGAGGCCGGACGCGAACCCGACCTGTCCCGGCGCACCGGGCTGCTTCTCGACCCGTACTTCTCGGGCACCAAGTGGCAGTGGCTTCTCGAGCAGGACGAGACGCTGGCCCGCCGGGCGCGTTCCGGAGAAGCGCGCGCCGGGACGGTCGATTCCTTCCTGGTCCACCACCTCACGGGCGGGCACGTCCACGTGACGGATCCCTCGAATGCCAGCCGGACGTTGCTGCTCGACCTCGATGGTCAGGATTGGGCCCCTGACCTGCTCGACTGCTTCGGCCTGCCTGCCGCGATGATGCCTCGCGTCGTGCCCACCGGCGGGGTGCTGGGGACCGTCCGGGATTTCGCCCCCCTGCCGGATGGCCTGCCGATCGCGGCCATCGTCGGGGACCAGCAGGCGGCCCTGTTCGGTCAGCGCGCCTGGACGGCTGGCGAGGGCAAGTGCACGTACGGGACCGGATGCTTCCTGCTCGTCCACACGGGCGATCGCCCCGTCCAGAGTCACCAGCGCCTGCTCACGACGGTGGCATGGGAGATGGGGGGCGTTCGCGAGTTCGCCCTCGAGGGCAGCGTCTTCATGGGGGGCGCCACGATCCAGTGGTTGCGGGATGGTCTGGGGCTCATCGTCTCGGCCGACGAGACGGAGGCCCTCGCGCGCAGCGTGCCCGACTCGGGCGGTGTCGTCCTGGTCCCGGCCTTCACGGGGCTGGGCGCCCCGCACTGGGATCCCGAGGCCCGGGGGACGCTGCTGGGCCTGACACGCGGGACGGGCCGGGCGCACGTCGTGCGTGCCGCCCTCGAGGGGGTCGCCTTCCAGGTCGCGGAACTCGTCGAGGCGATGGAGCGGGATCTCTCCCGTCCTCTCGCATCGCTGCGCGTGGATGGCGGTGCCACGGCCAATGGCTTCCTGCTCGAGACCCAGGCAGGTTTGCTCGGCCTGCCCGTCGTGCGGGCCAACCAGGTCGAGAGCACGGCCTGGGGCGCCGCGGCGATCGCGGGTCTGGCCACGGGCTTCTGGGCGTCGCGCGCCGACCTGCCAGAGCCGGGCGAGGTCTCGACCTTCGTCCCCGACATGCCTGGCGACGCGCGCGAACGACGGCTGGCCACCTGGCGGCGCGCCGTCGACCGCGCCCGCGCCTGGGGGGAGGCATGATCCTTCCGGGGCGTGTCCAGGCGTCCGTGCCCTGGTCTTGGGCCGGAAGGAGCCAGGAGGTCGATCGGGTCGCCGCCGGGTCGCATGACGTGATCGTGATCGGTGGCGGCATCACCGGGGCCGGGATCGCGCTGGAGGCGGCCCTGGCCGGGCTATCCGTGGTGCTGTTCGAGCAGGGGGATTTCGCGGCGGGCGCCAGTTCCGGCAGCTCGAAGCTCCTGCACGGCGGCTTGCGGTACCTCGAGCAGGGACACGTCGGACTGGTCCGGGAAGCCCTGGCCCAGCGCAACCGGCTGCTGCGCCATGCCCCTCACGTGGCCCGGGAGCTGCCCTTCCTGCTGCCTGTCCTGGAAGATCAGGGGGATCCGCTCTGGTTCGTGGATGCCGGGGTCTGGGCCTACGATGCCCTGGCCAGCCTGTCGGAGCTCAAGCTGGGCCGCCTGCACCGCCGCCTCGACGCCACGGCCCTGCTGGACCGGGTTCCCACCCTGCGACGCGAGGGGCTCGTGGGGGGGCTTGCCTACACCGACGGCTGGATGGAGGACGCACGTCTGGTGCTCGACACCCTCGTCGCAGCCCGTCATTACGGGGCGATCGCCCTGCCTCGGATCCGTGTCACGGGACTCGATCGTCATGCCAGCGGCTCGGTGGCGGGGGTGGCCGTCGAGGACCGACTGACGGGACGCTCGTTCACGGTTCGCGGTCGGGTCGTCGTCAATGCCACGGGCCCGTGGGTGGACCGGACGAACGGGGCCCTCACCGCCGGGTCGCCCCGGATGCTGGCGCCCACGAAGGGGATTCACCTCGTCACGCGCCAGCTGTCCGACGAGGCCCTGATCTTCCGGGTTCCCGTCCCGGGGCGCCCCGGCGAGCGGCGGGTCATGTTCGTGATCCCCTTCATGGGGCGATCGCTGCTGGGGACCACGGATACCGCCCCCCGATCCAGGGATGCCTCGGATACGTTCCTGGAAGACGACGTGTATCCCACGGCTTCCGAGGTCCGCCTCGTGCTCGCGGAGGTCGGTCGCCTGCTACCCGGGGCCAACCTGGGCCCCGAGGACGTCCTTGCGACCTGCGGGGGGTGGCGTCCCCTCGTCGCCCCTCCCGTGGCGGGGCAAGCCGAATCCCGGATCTCCCGGGAGCACGTCATCCGGGTGGATCCCACGGGCCTCGTGACGGTGGCGGGCGGGAAATACACGACCTCGCTGGCCATGGCCCGCCAGGTGGTCGACCGCATGACGCCACTCCTCGGGCCCGCGCTGAGCCGGCGGCGGCCCCACGCGGACGAGGTCCCTCTGGGTGGGGGAGATATCCCGGGGCACGATCTGGATCGCTACCGGGCCTGGGTCCGCCGGCGCCATCCGGACCGGGACCCCCGATGGCTCGACCGGCTCGTGAGCCGGCTCGGCTCGCGCTACCGGGAGGTCCTGAGCCTCCTCGACGAGGACTCCACGCTCTCCGGCGAGGTGCCCGGCCTGGACCCTCACTGTGGACTGACCTGGGCCGAACTGGCCCACCATGTCCGGGTCGAGCAGGCTCTGTCCGCGCAGGATGTCCTCATGCGCCGGACGCGGATCTTCCTGGTCGACTCTCGCCAGGGGGAGGCGGCGATCGAGCCGGTGGCCCGCCGGATGGTCTCCTGGATCGGAGACTGGCTCGGATGGTCCACGGACGAGCGATCCGCCTGGTACGAGGGCGAGGTCACGGGCTACCGGCGGGAATTGGCCCGGAGTCGCGCCTGGCGGCAGGATTTCGAGCGAGGCGGGACCTGACGGGTCAGGGTGTCACGAGGCCGCAGAAAGTCCGTCAGCGGAGCCAGGTCGTGCTGGCCTGATGGACCGCCCAGGCGGTGGTCACCCCGAGCAAGGCTCCCGCGAGCACGTCCGTCGGGCCGTGCTGTCCGAGGGCGAGGCGAGACCAGGCGACCGACCCGGCCCAGATCCAGGCTGCCGGGGCCCACTCGGAGCCTCCCAGGGCAAGCGCACCGGCTGCCGCAAAGGCCACCGAGGCGTGACCGGATGGCAGGCCGTAGGGATCGGAGGGATCCACCGTACCGAGCGTGGGATCGAGCACGGCGGGGCGAGGCCATCCGATCACGGGCTTGAGCGCCATGGCGAGCCCTGCAGCTGCGAGTTCGCTCGCGAGGGTCTCCCCGGTCTGGCGCCATCCGGACCGGAAAGCCAGCGCAGCCGGTCCCAGGCTCAATCCCGCTTGCCAGCTGAGTCCCGTCGCGACGAGATGAAGCGGCGTGTCCGGCGCCTGAACCATGGCGCGCGTGAGACGCAGGTCCCAGTCGGGCCGGTCTCCTGCAGCCTCGGCAAGGCCTCCCTCCATCGAGCATGCGAGCGCCAGGAGGCAGGCCCCTGCGCGTCCTCCCGTCACTCTCCCTGGTCCTGAGGCAGGCCCTCGGTGGGTTCCTGGCCTGCACTGGCCATCAGTCGCTGGGGCATCTGCCCCAGCTTGATCGAGATGGCCTTGCGCTGGCCCGAGCGCGAGACTTCGACCTGGATGGTGGCACCGACCTTGCGGTCTCCGATCGCCATGATGAGGTCGTGCGCCGATTTCACGGGCTTGCCATCCAGGGACAGGATGACGTCGCCCTCGCGCAGGCCCGCCACCCTGGCCGGGCCCTCACCATCGACCTGGGCGACCAGGACTCCCGATTCCACCGGGAAGAACATCTGGGAGCGATCGTCGGGGAGGTCCTTGAGGCCGACGCCCAGCCAGGGCCGCTCGACCTTGCCATGCTCCCGCAGTTGCGGCACGACGCGGGCCACGGTGGCCACGGGGACGGCGAAACCGATCCCCTGGGCGTGCGCGGCGACGGCCGTGTTCACGCCGATGACCTGACCCGCCATGTTGAGCAGGGGCCCGCCCGAGTTGCCGGGATTGATGGGGGTGCTGGTCTGCAGGAATCCGACCCGGTTGTTGAGGGCGACCTCGCGGTCCATCGCGCTGAGGATGCCGGCCGTGACGGAGTGGGTGAGGCCCAGCGGACTGCCGATGGCGACGGTCCATTGCCCGACGCGCAGACTGCCGGCATCCGCGAGCTTCAGGGCGGGCAGGTTCTGCCCGTCGATCTTCACCACGGCCAGGTCGCTACCGGGGTCGGCTCCCATCACCTTGCCCTTGAATTTCTTGCCGTCCGGGAAGGTGACCGTCAGATCGTTGGCCCCGGCGATGACGTGGTTGTTGGTGACGACCACGCCCGATGGGTCGATGACGAAGCCACTTCCGACACCCTTCTGCTGGATGATCTGCCGGCGCTGGGTGAAGGGCATCCCGAAGAAGTCCTCGAAGCCGAAGGGCATCATCGGCTGCACCGGAACGGAGCGCTGGCTGACGGTGTCGATGTTCACGACGGCTGGACCCACGCGATCGACCAGGTCGGCGATCGGTTCCTGGCCGCGAGGTGCGGCGGATACCGGGATGTCGGTGGGGGCCTCGGCGGGCATCGAGGCAGGCAGTAACGGCTGGCCTGCCGGGGTCCTGGTGAGTGTCCAGGTGGCGAGAGTCCCGCCGGCGATGCCGGCGACCAGACCCACGGTGGCCGAGAGCATGGACGTACGCACGGGTGATCCTTTCACAGACACGACACGATGCGGCATGATACGCCTCGGACGGCGCAAGCTCCAGAGGATGGGTGGGCCGGCACGGAAGGGGCGACGCGTGCACGCAGGGTGGACACGACGGAGAAGGGCAAGGGGGGCCTCGGGGCTCGTCCTGGGCCTCGCTCTCTGGCTGGGGACACCGTCCCACGCCCTGGCCTGGTCCGATCACGCCGTTCTGACACGTCTCATCCTGCGGTCGGCCGCCTGGCTCGATCAGTGGCGCGATCTCGAGGTCTCGCCCTGGACCTATGAAAAGACCGACACGGGGCCCTATGCCCCCCTCTACTCGCCGGTGTACGTCGATCGGTTGATCGGCGAGCGAACCTCGGCACGCGAGGTGTTGCTGAGGTACGTGGAAGAACCGGACTGGGGCATGGACGATGGCCTGCAAGTCTCTCCCTTCCAGGGCCTTTTCGGAGGGAGCCAGTCATACCGGCACCGGTCTTCCTATTTCGTCCAGGGGGCCCTGCGGTTCGGGCGCGCGCCAGAACGGTGCAAGGCCTCATACGAGATGGCGGCGAAGGCCTTCGAGAACCGCGATCCGTACTGGGGGTTCCGGTACCTGGCCCGTGCCCTGCATTATCTCCAGGATCTGGGTGAACCTTACGAGGTCCGTCCCTTCCTGCCGGTGGACGTCATGCTCACCCAGGCCAACGGTGCCCGACTGGGCACGATGTCCACCAACCTGCGCATCCATTACGAGGCCCTGGTCGCCCATCACCTGCACAAGCAGGAAGATGCGGGAAGGGGGCCCTGGGTCGACGCCATCCGCGACGCCACGGCCGCGACCGTCATGGGGCCGGGCGAGGCGTCGCGGGCGCTGGCGGACTTCACGGCCGACCACGCCGTGCCGATACTCGAGGCGTGTAACCGTTTCTGGCCTCGCCGGGCGCGCAGCCAGAAACGGATCCAGGCCGTGCGTCCCCGTGATCTCGACCCCCCCGAACTCCCGCCCTCCTGGGTCACGCTGGAGGAGCG
This sequence comes from bacterium, assembly GCA_035285805.1. Classification (GTDB taxonomy): domain Bacteria; phylum Cyanobacteriota; class Sericytochromatia; order S15B-MN24; family UBA4093; genus JAYKJE01. The sequence continues at coordinate 65,760 of JAYKJE010000010.1, forward strand.
GACCACGTTGCAACTCCACGTGACGGCGAAGATCGTCCGGGGCCTGCTCGAGAAGGCCCGCAAAGAAGTTGCCGTCGTGCCCGCCCCCGTGGAGGAATAGCGCATTGATTGACGCTCCATCCTCGATCGGGTAGCGTGAGGGTTCGTGCGTTCCCGTGAGGCACCGTGTTCGAATCGCTGACCGACAAGTTGCAGGACGTCTTCAAGCGCCTCCGGGGGCAAGGGACGCTCACCGAAGAGAACATCTCGGAGGCTCTCCGCGAGGTCCGTCGGGCCCTGCTCGAGGCCGATGTGAGTCTCGAGGTCGTCAAGCCCTTCATCCAGCGGGTCAAGGAACAGGCTCTCGGCCAGGACGTCATGCGGGGCATCAACCCCGGCCAGCAGTTCATCAAGGCCGTCCACGACGAGCTCGTGAGCATCCTCGGCGGCGAGCGTCCGCCGCTGGCAGAACGGCATCCCGGCCCCACCGTCATTCTCATGGTGGGCTTGCAGGGCTCGGGCAAGACCACCACGACCGCCAAGCTCGGCCTGTACCTGCGCAAGAAGGGCCGAAATCCGCTCCTGGTGGCCTGTGACGTGTATCGTCCAGCGGCCATCCGCCAGCTCGAGGTCCTCGGTAAGCAGCTCAACATCCCCGTCTTCAGCCAGGAAGGGCAGACCGACGTCGTGTCGATCGCCCGGGACGGGATCGCCCACGCACGGGCCAACGGTCGTGACTTCGTGCTCGTCGACACGGCGGGTCGTCTCCACGTGGACGACACGATGATGGACGAGATCCGCCGCCTGCGGGCCGCCATCGACCCGGCCGAAGTGCTGCTCGTCGTCGATGCCATGACCGGCCAGGATGCCGTGCGGATCGCCGCGGCCTTCCACGAGGCCGTCCAGGTCACCGGACTCGTCGTCACGAAACTCGACGGGGATACCCGGGGTGGCGCGGCGCTCTCGGTCAAGCATGTCACGGGGCAGTCCATCAAGTTCGCAGGTGTCGGCGAGAAGCCCGACGCTCTCGAACCCTTCCATCCGGAGCGCATCGCGACGCGAATTCTCGGGATGGGGGACGTTCTCACGCTCATCGAGCGCGCCCAGGAGGCGATCGACGTCGATGAGGCCAAGCGCCTCGAACAGAGGTTCAGGAAGGCCGAGTTCGATCTCGAGGACTTCATGGCCCAGCTCCGGCAGGTCCGGAAACTCGGCAGCATGGGGCAGATACTCGAGATGTTGCCCATCGGCAAGATGCTGGGCGTCGACCTCACGTCGGATCACATCGCCCAGGGCGAGGCCCAGCTCCGCAAGTTCGAGGTCATCGTCTCGTCCATGACTGTCTACGAGCGGCAGAATCCTGGTAAGATCGATGCTTCGAGGAAGCGGCGGATCGCCCGCGGGTCGGGTACGTCGGTCCAGGACATCAACACGCTGCTCAAGCAGGTCGAGGCGATGCGCGGCGTCATGAAGCAGTTCGGCGCCTTCGAGAAACAGATGGGCAAGCGTTTTGCCCGCATGGCGAAGAAATCGGGCCAGGGATTCCCTTTCCCGTTTCCTCCCTCGGGTCATCAAGGTTGAAGCAAAGGAGGTGAAACAACATGGTCAAGATTCGCCTGAAGCGGGTGGGTGCCACCAAGCATCCCAAGTACCGCATGGTCGTCGCCGATGGTCGCTCGCGTCGTGATGGTCGCGTGATCCAGGAGATCGGCTTCTACGATCCTCAGCAGGAGCCCGCCATCGTCCGTATCGACGAGGCCGCGGCTCTCAAGTGGCTGCGGAACGGCGCTCAGCCGACCGATACCGCCCGTGAACTTCTCAAGAAGATCGGGGCGTTCGAGAAGCTGTCCCAGCCCTCGGCCTAGGAGAGTGCGCCATGGATGCCGTGACGCTCGTGACGCGATTGCTGGACGAACTGGTCGAGTTTCCCGACGAGATCGTGGTGACGGCTGACGAGGACCCGCAGGGGTTACGTGTCTCCGTCTCGGTATCCCCTGACGACATCGGCAAGGTGATCGGCCGTCAAGGCCGAACCATCCAGGCGGTGAGGACGGTGGTGAGGTCGGCTGCGTCCCGGACTGGCCTCCACGTCAGCCTCGAACTGCTCGAAGACTGAGTTCCCGCGGGGGGCCGGAAAGGTGACTTTCCGGCCCCCCGGTGCTTTTTCCCCTTCGGGATTTTCGACCTCCCTGCCTCCGGGTACGATCAGGGGCGAAGCCCTCGCGCAGGAAGGACCGTTCATGTCGTTCACCCTGAATCACGTCTTCGAGCAGGTCGTCTCCCGGCACCCCTCGGCTGTCGGCTTCCGCCACAAGGCCAGCGGAGAATGGCGCGCCATTCGCTACGACGAGATGCACGAGCGCGTGGTGGCCCTGGCTGCTGGCTTTCTCGAGCTCGGCATCGAGAAGGGCGATCGCATCGCACAGATGAGCGAGAACCGACCGGAATGGATCCAGACCGATCTGGCCATCCATCGCGTCGGCGCCATCCACGTGCCGATCTACCAGACTCTCACGGCGCCCCAGATCCGCGAGATCCTCCTCGATTGCCAGCCCAGGCTCATCGTCGTGTCCGGTGAAGGTTTCCTCCGGCGGATGCTCGAGGCGATCGAAGGACTCGAATTCGTTCAGCAGGTGCTGATGCTCGATCCCCTGGTTTCCGGGGACCTGCCGGCTCGCGTGGCGCAGCACGGGCAGCTCGTCGAGCGCGGCCGTGCTGCCCTCGAGGGTCATCGGCAGACCCTCGAGCGTCGCATGGCGGCGGTGGTGCCCGATGACGTCGCGTCCATCATTTACACCTCGGGCACGACGGGCAAGCCGAAGGGAGCGATGCTCACGCACGCCAATTTCGCGTCGAACGTCACGGCTGCTCGGGAGCTCATCGGCATCACCCACGAGCACTCGTGCCTCAGTTTCCTGCCACTGAGTCACGTGTTCGAGCGCACGGCTCACTACGTGTTCCTTTCGGCCGGTGCCACCATTCACTACGCCGAGTCGATCGAGGCCGTTCCCGCCAACCTCCTCGAGGTGCGCCCCATCTTCATCGCCTCCGTGCCTCGTGTCTTCGAGAAACTGCGCACGCGGATCTTGACGGCCGTCGGCGAGGCCCCGTTCCTGCGTCGAGCCCTGTTCGAGTGGGCGATGCGGGTCGGAGGCGAGGTGGTCGATCGCCGGATGGCCGGTCAGTCCATCGGCCCGTTGCTCGCCACGGAATACCAGATCGCCGAGCAACTCGTGTTCTCGAAGGTCCGGGAGCGCGTGGGAGGAAGGCTCCGGTTCGCGATCGCCGGTGGGGCCCCCCTCTCCGCCGAGGTCGGCAAGTTCTTCCTGATCCTGGGGATCGACGTGCTCGAAGGGTACGGATTGACCGAGACCTCCCCCGTCATCGCCTGCAACCGACCCGGGATGATCCGTCTCGGGACCGTCGGAAAGCCCATCGACGGCGTCGAGGTCCGGATCGCCGACGATGGCGAGATTCTCGCGCGTGGCCCGAACATCATGAAGGGCTACTTCGGCAACGAGGAAGCCACCCGGCAGGCCATCGATCCCGAGGGGTGGTTCCATACCGGGGATATCGGGGCGTTCGACGCGGACGGCTTCTTGCGCATCACGGACCGCAAGAAGGAGATCCTGGTCATGTCGAATGGCAAGAACGTCGCGCCGGCACCCATCGAGAATGCCCTGGTCGTCAGCCCGCTCATCGAACAGGCCATGGTCGTCGGGGACAACCGCAACTTCATCTCGGCCCTGGTGGTCCCGAGCTTCGATGCGCTCGAGCGACTGGCACGCGAGCGCGGCTGGAAGGACTACTCGCGCGACAGGGTGACGTCATATCCGGCCGTTCGCGAGGCCCTCGCTGCCGAGATCCAATCCCGGCTCAGGGACTTCGCCCGTTTCGAGCAGGTCAAGGATTTCGTCGTCCTCGATCGCGAGTTCAGTCTGGAGGAGGATGAGATCACGCCTTCGCTGAAGCTGAAGCGCCGTAACATCCTGCGTCACAACGCCGAGGCGATCGAGCAACTCTATGCGGCGGGTCGTGCGCCCGTGGAGGCCTGAGCCTACTCGATGGACCTCCAGATCTGCTTTCTCGGGACGGCAGGAGCCGTGCCCACTCCGTCTCGCAACCTCTCGGCAACTCTCCTCCAGCGCGGTCCCGATCAGGTTCTCGTGGATTGCGGAGAAGGAACCCAGCGCCAGCTCATCCGCGAGGGGTCGGGGATCCACGACATCTCGCACGTCTTGCTGACTCACATGCACGCCGACCACTACCTGGGTTTGCCGGGCTTGCTCAAGACCTGGGACCTCTGGGGACGTACACTCCCCGTCGCCGTGTACGGTCCCCGGGGTCTGTTCGACTTTCTGGACGTGCTGAAGCGGATCATCGGCAAGGTCCATTACCCCCTCACCTGGCACGAGATCCGTCCCGGGGAGGCCATCGTGTTCGAGGACTACCGATGGGAGGCGATCTCGACCGACCATCGCATCTCGAGCGTCGGTTATCGCCTCGTGGAGGATCCCCGGCCGGGCAGGTTCGATCCGGACCGAGCCCGCGAACTGGGCGTCGAGCCTGGACCCGACTTCGGACGCTTGCAACGCGGGGAGCGCGTGCTGGCGCGCGATGGTCGGGAGGTTGCACCGGACGAGGTGATGGGCGAAACGCGTCGTGGGCGGACCGTCGTGCTCACGGGCGACACGAGGCCGTGTCAACGTGTCGTCGAGGCAGCCCGCGGCGCCGATGTGCTCGTTCACGATGCCACGTTCGTCGAGGATGAACGGGAGCGCGCCCGGGAGACCCATCATTCGACGGCCCGGGAAGCCGCGACCGTGGCTCTCGAGGCAGGCGTTTCCCGTCTCGTGCTCACCCATTCCAGTTTCCGCTATCCCGGCAAGCGTATCCTGGCGGAGGCCCAGGAGGTTTTTCCCGAATCCTGGATGCCGTCCGATCATGACAGGGTCATCATCCCGCTTCCGGAAAAAGGTGCCGCGAGATTCGAAAGAATCTCGCGGCAGCAGGGGATAAAGGGAGTGTCCGCTCAAGAGTCGTGATCCGGGGGGGTCGCGCAGGGACGAGGGGGATCGATGCAGTCAGGCAAGTTGGCGATTCTCGCGCTGGTATCGGTGATGGGTGCCCTGGGTGTTGCTCCGGAGGCCCGGGCAGCCTGGGTCGATCAGGGGACCACCACGTCCGTCGTGACGGTTCCCGATACGGCCATCGCGGATACCGTGACCGTGACCTATACGGAACTGGTTCCGTCCACCCGGGTCGATGTCCGCTATTCGACCGTGCCCGAGGCATGGATCGAGATGCCCGTGCCGTCAGCCGGTTCCGCAGCCGCCACCGCAGGGGGGGCTTCCGTTTACGGTTCTGCCCGGGCTGCCAGCACCAATCCTGTCCAGGTCGACGGGACGAAAGCCCGGTCGGCCCTGGGGGCCACCTCCGGGCGCGTCTCCAACCCGTCCAGCAGCAACCGGGGTGGTGGGGCGGCGATACGCTGAACCGTCGTTCAGCCCCGTTCCCGCAGCGTCTGGCTGATCTGGTGCATTTTCAGGCCCAGATGTAGCATCAGGCGCTGCTCGGACTCGTCCAGGTCGACCTGGGTGATGTCCCGTATCCGTTCGAGTCGGTACTTGAGCGTGTTTCGGTGAATGTACAGGCGATCGGACGTTTCCGTCAGGTTGCCGTTGCAACTGAGGAAGGCATGCAGGGTCTTCACCAGTTCCTTGTCGGCTTGCTGGTCATAGTCCAGCAGACGCTGAAGGGCATCGCAGGCGAATTCGCCGGGGTCCTGAGAATGGGCGAACTGCAGCAGCATGCGGAAGATGCCGAGTTCGCTGAAGCTCGTCACGCGGCCGTTGCCCTGAGTCGTCCGGCCGATCCGGAGCGCATGTCGGGCTTCCTGCAGGCCTCGGTGGATGCCAGTACAGTCCTGAGGCAGTTCCCCGACGCCGACGGAGGCCCCCCAGGCGGGCAGAGACTGCATGGCTTTCTGCCGGAGCGATTCCGCCATTTCCTTGATCTTGTCCAGGCTCGGGTGCCCGTCCTTGACCGGGTACAGGATCGTCGCGCCGCGGGGGCGATGCGTGATCACGGCCTGACGGAACGAGAGCAGTCCGCCCAGGGTGTTGCAGAGCTTGCGGACTTCCTCGGCCAGCTGTTCCTCGGGAGGCGCGACGTCGAATTCGAGCATGACCGGCCAGTATGTCGGCGCGAGCTGGATGCCGAGGTAGCTGGCCTTGCGCTGGAGCCGTTCGAGTTGCACGGGACCGTGCTCGCCCAGCAACTCCTGCTGGAATTGCTGCCGCATCCGGTGTTCGCCATCCGTGAGCCCGTTGTCCCGGAGCAGACCCACCGCGATCCCGGCCTGCGCCGCCTGCATGATGAGGGGGGTCCGTGGGCCGGCCTGACCGTCGAGGTCGAAGCAGGACAGGAAACCGTGAAGCGTGCCACCCACCACGACCGGAAGCACATGGCGGGACTCGGGCTGCTCGCACCCTGCGGGAAGGGTCGTCAGGCCCTGCTCCTGGTGCCTCAGCTGGCGCAACAGTCCGGAATCCTCGAGTTCCCGCAGGCGGGCAGGGGGCGTGCCTTCCGCCCGCACCATCGCCTCGAGGCCCCTGGCGGTCTTTCCGGCCGGGCTGGCATGGGCCAGCAGGTTGAATTCCCGGTCTTCCAGGCTCACGGGTGCCTCCAGGGCCGTGCAGACCGACACCAGGAGGTCCTGGAGAGCTGCTCCTTCCAGCGCGAGGCGGGTCAGGTCGAGGGCAAAGGGCTGGATCTCGGGCGAGAGGGTGTGGTGCGGAGAATCTCCCTCGGCAAGGTAGAAGCTGATCGGCATCAAGGTTTCCTCCGTCCGACGGGCTGTCGGTGATCGGTCATGTATGAAGGTCAACACCGTGACTAGATTGCGTTGTCACGTCGAGAATTGTAAACGATTGTAACAAAGTTATAAAAGTTTACAAACAAGCCAAATTCCATGGTCAAGATGTCCAGACGTCGACATGCCTCGTGACGGTTCTTGATTGACACGATGCGACTCAATTCATATGATTCTCTTGTTCCCTTCGAATGCGGATGAGAGGTCGTCGATGCGTCTCGATCGGTTCACCATCAAGGCCCAGGAGGTCTTGCAAGCGGCCCATGCGCTGGCAGAGGGCTCACAGCAGGCGCAACTGGAGCCGCTGCATCTGCTGTCGGCGTTGCTGGAGGTGCGGGACGGCATCGCCGGGGTGGTCCTCAGGAACGTCGGTGTGGATCCGGCCGTGCTGAGCAGAAACGTCCAGGCTGAACTCGAGCGACTGCCGAAGGTGTCGGGGAACAGCCAGGTTTTTCTCGGCGCGGAGGCCCGGCGGGTCCTGGAGGCGGCCCATCAGGAGGCGGCACGCCTCCGTGACGAATTCACGGCCAGCGAGCATCTCCTGCTCGCACTCGTGTCCGGTGACGATCGAGGACGCGCTCGCCAGGTGCTCGAGGCACCGGGTGCCACCCACGAGCGCCTCATGACCGCGCTGGCCCAGGTCCGCGGCAGCCAGCGGGCGACGGATGCCCATGCCGAGGAGCGGTACCAGTCGCTGGAGAAGTACACCCGCGATCTGACCCGCGTGGCCCGCCAGGGCAAGCTCGATCCGGTCGTCGGTCGAGATGACGAGATTCGCAGGGTCATCCAGGTCCTCTCGCGTCGGACCAAGAACAATCCGGTCCTGATCGGAGAACCGGGGGTGGGCAAGACGGCCATCGCCGAGGGACTGGCCCAGCGTGTCGTGACGGGGGACGTGCCCGAGGGCCTCCGGGACAAGCGGGTGCTCTCCCTCGACATGGGAGCGCTCATCGCCGGTGCCAAGTTCCGTGGAGAGTTCGAGGAGCGTCTCAAGGCCGTCCTCAAGGAGGTGGCCGCCTCCGAGGGCGGGGTGGTCCTGTTCATCGACGAGCTCCACACCATCGTCGGCGCGGGCTCCGCCGAGGGGGCGATGGACGCGGGCAACCTGCTCAAGCCGGCTCTGGCCAGGGGGGAGCTGCGCTGCATCGGGGCCACCACCCTGGACGAGTATCGCAAGCACATCGAGAAAGACGCGGCCCTGGAGCGACGCTTCCAGCCGGTGCTCGTCGATGAGCCTTCCGTGGCCGACACGATTTCCATCCTTCGAGGGCTCAAGGAGCGGTACGAGGTCCACCATGGCATCAAGATCGCGGACTCGGCCCTCGTGGCTGCCGCCGTGCTCTCGCATCGGTACATCCATGACCGGTTCCTGCCTGACAAGGCGATAGACTGCATCGACGAGGCCTCGAGTCGCCTGCGCATCGAGATCGATTCCCTGCCGACCGAGCTCGATGAACTGGAGCGTCGGCACGTCCAGCTCGAGATCGAGCGGCAGGCGCTCCGTCGCGAGACGGATGCGACCAGCCAGGATCGCCTGACGGTCCTCGAGCAGGAGCTCGAGGGCCTCGAAACCCGGCGTTCGGCCCTTCGCTCGCGCTGGCTTGCCGAGAAGCAGGTCATCCAGGAGATTTCGTCCATCAAGGAAAAGATCGAGCAGGCCCGCACGGACCAGGCAAGGGCCGAGCGGGAGGGGGATCTTTCGCGGGCGGCCGAACTGCGATACGGCGTCATGCACGTGCTGGGGCTCGATCTGGAGGCGGCTACCCGCAAGCTCGCCGAGTTGCAGGGGGGAGATCCCTTGCTCAAGGAGGTCGTCACCGAGGAGGAGATCGCCGAGGTCGTGGCCCGGTGGACCGGCGTGCCAGTCTCGCGCCTGGTCGAGACCGAGATCGACAAGTTGCTGCACATGGAGGACCGGCTCACCCGGCGCGTCGTCGGCCAGGCCGAGGCCGTGCAGGTCGTCTCGGATGCCATCCGTCGGGCCCGCGCCGGGATCCAGGATCCGGACAGACCCATCGGTTCTTTTCTGTTCCTGGGGCCAACGGGGGTGGGCAAGACCGAGCTGGCCCGTGCCCTTGCCGAATTTCTGTTCGACGACGACCAGGCGATCGTCCGGCTGGACATGAGCGAGTACATGGAGCGTCACACCGTCAGCCGGCTGGTCGGCGCCCCTCCCGGTTACGTGGGCCACGAGGAAGGGGGTCAGCTCACCGAGGCCGTGCGACGCCGTCCGTATGCGATCGTGCTCTTCGACGAGATCGAGAAGGCACATCCCGACGTGTTCAACGTCCTGCTCCAGCTCCTCGACGATGGTCGCCTGACCGATTCCCAGGGCCGGACGGTGGACTTCAAGAACACCGTGCTCATCATGACGAGCAACCTCGGGGCCCATCACATCCAGGAGTGGGCGCTTTCCGATCCCGACCGCATGATGACCCGCGTCCAGGAAGAATTGCGGGGGCACTTCCGTCCCGAGTTCCTGAATCGCATCGATGACACGATCTTTTTCAGGCCCCTCGGACTGGCCGAGATCGATCGCATCGTCGATCTGCAGCTCGAGCGGGTAAGGGCGCGTCTCTCCGCGCGCAAGATCAGCCTGGAACTCACGCCCGAGGCCCGCGAGAGGCTGGCGAGGGCGGGCTATGATCCTGTTTACGGGGCTCGTCCCCTGAAGCGGGCCGTCCAGACCCTGCTGCTCAATCCGCTGAGCAAGTTGCTGCTCGGGGGGACGTACCGCGACGGGGATGCCATCGCCGTCGCGGTCGCGAACGGGGAACTGAGCTTCGCATCACCCCGCCACGGGGCTCCGCGCTGACCTCAGCGCAGCACCCTGCGTTTCAGCTCGTTTCGCGGGATGAGGAAACCGGTCGGACGCCCGTGAGGACAGGTGAAGGGCTGCTGGCAGGCCCGCCAGTAGCCCACGACCTTCTTCATCTGTTCGGGATCCAGCACGTCTCCGGCGCGCGTGGCCGCATGGCAGGCGATCGTGATCCTCCAGCGGTCTTCCCGGTTGGCCGGCGAGACGAACCGGGCCTCGGCCGCGTCTCCGAGGAGTTCGTGGACCGTGGCCTCGGCCTGCTCCAGGGAAAGGATGGCCGGAACGGCCCGGATCGCCCACGTCGTTTCATCCATGGGCTCGATCCGGTAGCCCAGATCATTGAGCCGCGTCGCGTGGTCCCGGAGGGCCTCACTCGTCTCGGGCCGAAGCTGCATGACCCGTGGCATCAGCAGTTCCTGGGACTTCACCTCGGCAGGTTTCATCTGCTCGTACAGGTAGCGCTCGTGCGCATTGTGCTGGTCGAGCATGTAGAGCCCATCCGGATGTTCGAGCAGGATGAAGGTCCGGTCGAGTTGCCCCACGATCCGCAGGCCGTCCCACGGGAAATCGTCCGGCCGGTGGACGGCACGCGCGAGCTCCGGGCTGCCCCCGAGCATCGGCTGGTATGGCCTGGCGGCATCGACGCGCTCGCCTGCCGGTGCCGGGCGGAAGAGATCCAGCGCCGCTGCCGAGCGCTCAGGATCGATGTCCTGGCGCGGCATCCCCCGTCCTGCCGTCCCGGAGGCCGGCCACGGGGCCTGGCCACCCTGCGATCGCTCGTGAGTCCCCGTTGTCGCCCCCATCCCGGGCGTTGGCTCGACCCCGCGGTCGAGCAGGAGTGACCGGGTGATCGCTTCCTTCACGAGCCAGTACACGGACTGACCATCTGCCAGCCGGACCTCTCGCTTCGTCGGGTGAACGTTGACGTCCACGCGCTCCGGGTCGACCTCGAGGTGAAGAACGAACTGGGAGTGCCTTCCCTGGGGCACGTGAACCGCCAGAGCTTCTTCGAGCCCCCGGGCGAGCGAGGGGTGCCTGATGTTGCGTCCGTTCAGGACCCAGAACTGTCGATGGCGATCGCGACGCAACCACTCGGGCGGTGCCAGCAACCCGTGAACCCGACCCGTCGAGGTTTCGGTATCGACCTCGAGCATCCGGTCTGCCCATTCCGTGCCCCAGAGGACCCGGATCACGTCTCGCAGGTTCCGGCATCCGGCAGTGTCGAAGACTTCGCGCTGTTCGAGCGTCAGGGAGAACCGGACCCCGGGGTGGGCGAGAGCCAGTCCCGTGACCACCTCACCGATCTGGGAGAGTTCAGTGGAATCGGCCCGCAGGAACTTTCGGCGTGCCGGGGTGTTGAAGAAGAGGTCAGCCACCTCGATCCGGGTTCCCTCGGGGCATCCGGCAGGGTGCACAACCGGTTCGTGCCCCCCCTCGATACGGACCTCGATCCCGTCCTGGCTCCCCAGGGCCCGCGTCGTACAGGTCAGCCGCGACACGGAGGCGATCGAAGGCAGGGCCTCGCCGCGGAACCCCATGGTCCGGAGGGTCCAGAGGTCTTCCGAGGTGCGCAACTTGCTGGTGGCAAATCGTTCGAAAGCCAGGACGGCATCTTCAGGATCCATGCCGGACCCGTCGTCCGTCACCTCGAGCCATCGCCCCCCTTCGCGGGCTCGGATCCGCACCCGACTTGCCCCGGCATCCAGGGCGTTCTCGACCAGTTCCTTCACGACCGAGGCCGGACGTTCGATGACCTCTCCTGCGGCGATCTGGTTGGCTATGGCGAGTGGAAGACGCTGGATCCGACTCACGGTTGATCTCCTGCTGAACGGTGGCATGCTAGAGGTCCAGGCCTCACGAGTCGAGCCCCCCGGGCGAAGGACTCGACCAGGGACGCTCCGTTGCGCGAGCCCGACCCTGGTTCCGGGTACAAGGTCTGTGCTGGATTTTACTTGAACGAGGTCGTCCTTGGATTTCCCTCTGGATGTGGACTATTACGAGATCCTTGGCGTCGACATCGAGGTCGATGACAAGGCGCTCCGTCAGGCCTACAAGCAACTGGCGATCGCCCTGCACCCGGACAGGTTCGTCGACAAGCCGGCAGGCGAGCGCGAGGCCGCCCAGCAGCGATTCAGCCAGGTCTCGGCCGCTTACAATGTCCTCAAGGATCCTGCGTTACGGAAGGATTACGACTTCCAGCGTCGCATGGTGAAGGGCATCGATCTCACCGATGCCGTCGAGGCCATGGTCGGGCCGTCCCGGGAAGAACTCGCTGCCCGCAAGGAATCTGCCGAGCGGCAGTACCGGATCGGGTACACCCGATTTTCAGAGAAGGATTTCAAGGCCGCCATCGAGCCTTTCAAGCAATCCATCAAGTTGAATCCCGAGGCGGTGGACCCTCACGTGATGCTCGGGCTGGCCTATCAGAAACTCGGCTGGCTCTCTCTGGCCAAGGGGGAACTCCAGGCGGCGCTCAAGCTGGATCCGAAACACGTCCTGTCCACCAGGATGCTGGCGGAGATCACCCAGCAGGAGCAGGCGCAGATGCTGGCGGCCGAGGAGGCCGAGGAGGCCGCATCCGGCAAGAAGAAGCGCAAGAAGACCAAGGGGGGCAAGAAGGCCGAGGTCACCGAAGCCAAGGCTGAGCCGGCACGTCCGCGAGCCGTCTCTCAGGGCACCCGCTTCAAGAAGAAACGCCAGGGTTCCTTTTTCCAGAACCTGCTTTCGGGCCTGTTCGGCCGCAAGGGGTGATCCGGACCGATCCCGGTTCTTCACCGTTTCATGAGACAGGCTTGCGGGTATGAATAGCTCGCGGGGGGCTCGCCATGGCAGGTAAGTTCAAGTACCGGCTCGAAAAGGTCCTCGCGATGCGCCAGAAGCGCGAAGAGACCCTCAAGCAGGAGCTTTCCGATGCCCAGCGCATCGAGAAACGAGCCAGGGAACAGCTCGATGAGCTCCTCGCCCAGCAAACGCTCGGCATGCGTAACCTCGGGTCCAATCTCCAGGCGGGGTCAGGCGCCCAGGTTCAGGCTTCCAACGACTATCTGAATGCCCTCAAGGACAAGGTCGCTGTCCAGGAAAAGTTTTGGAAGGGCCACCGGGACGCGATGAGCGCGGCCGACGAGCGGTATCGCAAGGCCCAGCGTGACCTCGAGATCGTCAAGAAACACAAGGAAAAGAGCCGCGAGCGCTGGCAGGAAGAGGAAAAGCGCCTCGAAGGCATCCGCTCCGACGAGATGGCGAGCAACATGTTCCAGGCCAAGCTCCGTCGCCAGCTTGCCGATGACGAGGAGACGGCCGCCTACGAAGAAGCCCGGGAAAAGGCCTTGCAGGCCCAGCAGGATGCCGAGGCCATGCTGGCCGAGTCTTCCTGGATGCAGGGATTCCTGTCCACCGCGGCGGCCGAGGCCGAGCGCATCGGTCGCCAGAACGCGTCCTGAACGGGAGGTTCCATGGATCTGACGTCGATGCTTCGACCCGACCGGATTGCTCAGCCTCCTCGAAACGAGGCCATCGAACGCGAAGACCGCGAGCGCGAGCGAGAGATCGACGATCGTCGGCGTCTGACGCGTCCCGAGCCGTTCGATGCGCACCTTGGACGTGTCTTGCCACCCGGGTGGGGGGCGCTGACCGAGGAGGAATGGCAGGAGGGGGTGCTTGCAGGCCGTGCAACCCCCGACCTGGACGTCACGGTTCCCGTCTGGATGCTTCCGGCGGTCGAGGCACCCGTCGAGTCTGGTGCTTCGTCCGCGCTTTCCCTGCGCGTGGTACCGGTCCAGATCCCCGAGACCCGGATTCACGCCGACGAGGTCGTCGACAGCCTTCGCAAGGGGGCGCCCATCCCCGAAGCCCATTTCCCCCTTGCCGTCCTCGTCCAGGCGCAACAGACCGTGCAACGCGGTGAACCGCTGAGTCGCCTGAGCGTCCAGATCGCGCCCGAGCACCTCGGAAGCGTCAATATGACGGTCGAACTCCAGGGCCAGGGCGTCTCTGTCCAGCTTCAGGCTCAGAGTCAATCTGCCGTCGACGCCCTGGAGGGGCGAGCCGAGGAGATCCGGGCCATCCTCGTCGCTCACGGTTTCAAGGCCCAGGGACTCCGGATCGAAATGGCCTCACCGCGCGGGCAGCACGGTGGCAGTGGTCAGGGTGAGGGGAGCCCCGGCGGTCACCGCTTCCCGAACCGCTGGCTCGTCAGGCGATCCGGCGACCTCGACGAGGCCATCGACGTGGCGGTGGGCTGACGCGTCCTCGGGCTCACTCCATCGGACGGCCTCTTCGAGGCTCATGCGTTTTGCCAGGGCAAGGGTCGTCGGGTCGGGCTGATCGGCCACGCGGGACTCATCCCCCTTCCGGACTTCCGGAGTGGCCACGACGGGTGCCTCGACCACGGTGCCCACATCTCCGGTCGCCTGGCTCGTCGTGGCAGGTTCGCCCGCAACGAATGCGATGGCAGGTGCATAGAAGATGCGCTTCAGGGGGGAGGCGATCCTCTGCCTTCCTTTCCCCCTGTCAAGGGAGACGGTGATGAAGATCGGGTGATATTCCCGCACCACCCTGGCGCCCGAGGCATCGTGCAGGTCATCGCCCACCCCGGTCACGGCAGCAGGTACAGGTGGGACTGAATGAGTCGTGGTGAGCCGTTCCGCTTCCGGGTTCGTCGCGACGGCAAGGCCGGGGCGAGAGTGGCCGAGCAGCAGACCGATTCCCAGGCCGATGGCCAGAACAGCTGCCAGACCGATGGCCGGCGCGGATTTCGTCCTGACCTGTCGCGCCAGCTGGGGGAGCAGGCCCGGGTGGGCGAGAGGCTGACTTACCTGAACGGTTTTCCGGGCCTTGCCGCTGGCTCGTCCCCCCGACCGTTGCCGGAGAGAAGGGGCATCTGCGTCGAGAGCCTGGCGCTGCAGCCGGGCCAGCATGAGTTCCTTGGTCCGCGAGCGAGCAAGGGGAGGGGGCACCAGTTCGGCGCGCCGTTCACCCGAGTACCCGAGCTCGATATAGCGACGCAGCCGGGCACAGGCAGAGCAGTATTCCGAATCTGCACAGTGCGAGCACGAGGGAAGTTTGCAACTCTTGCAGTGGATGACGGCTTCGATCCGGGGGTGGTTGTAGCAGGTACTCATGATCGGCCCCTTCCACGCGTCGAGATGCTTCCACCCTCCTTTCGGATGTCTCCAGGAGCTTCTTTCTTAAGGCGCCTTAAAGGTTCGATGAGGTTTATACTCAAGGTGTCAGTGGTTCCGAGCAGGTCGTGTGATGGACGAGATTTCCGATTCCTGGCCACCCGGGGAGGTGTCCCTGCGTCAACGTCGTCCCGGTGATGGCGACAGCCGGGTCGCCGCCATGCGGGGCGCCTGGATGGAGGTCGACCTCGGGGCGATCGCCTCCAATGTCCGGGCCCTTCGTCGGTTCGTGAATCGCCGTTCGCGCGTCATGGCCGTCGTGAAGGCTGACGGGTACGGACACGGGGCCTCCAGGGCGGCACGTCTGGCGCTCGCCTCCGGGGCGGACTGGCTCGGGGTCGCGACCGTGTCCGAGGCCTTGCGGCTGCGAGAACTCGGGGTTCACCAGCCGATCCTGTTGCTCGGGCTCGTCGTTCCCGAGGCCTGCCAGCAGGCACTCCAGGTCGATCTGCATCTCACCGTCAGCGACCCGTGGCACCTCGAGGCCTGCGAGGCTGCGGCACGATCCGTCGGACGACCGGCTCACGTCCATCTCAAGGTCGATACCGGCATGACCCGCGTGGGGGTTTCCCTGGGAGACGCCTCCGCGCTGGTCGAGCGGATCCGGTCCTCGGAGTGGCTCGTTCTGGCCGGTCTCGAGACCCACATGGCGTCCGGAGAGATCCCCGGCGGTTTCGCGACCAGCCGTCAGCTGGAAAGGTTTCGCGACCTGGATCGCTCCCTGGCCCTGCCGCCCGAGGTCTTGCGCCATGTGGCGAACAGCGCGACCACCGTCAACTTGCCCGAGGCCCACCTCGACATGGTCCGTCCGGGCCTGGCCGTGTACGGGCTCTCCCCCGTCGAGGGCGACCGCATGCCCTTCGTGATCACTCCGGCGATGCGCATCTTCGCGCGCGTGACGCAGGTCCGGGATGTCCCCGCGGGAGTGGCGATCGGCTACGGGGGTACCTTCGTGACCGCCCGCCCCAGCAAGATTGCGCTGCTGCCCGTCGGGTATGGTGATGGCGTGCCGCGAGCCCTCGGAAACCGCGAGCATGTGCTGGTCGGGGGGGTGCCTTGCCCGCTGGTAGGGAGGGTCTCGATGGACCAGTGCACCGTCGATGTGACCGGACTGGAGGTCCTGCCCGGCCAGCCGGTCACGGTCCTCGGTCGCGACGGCGATCGCGAGATTGCCGTGACATCCTGGGCCGAGAAGCTCGAGACCATTCCGTACGAGATCATCTGCGGGCTCGGTCGGAGGCTTCCGAGGCTATACGTCGGGGGCTAGATCCCTGCGAGCGAGAGGAAATCGTCCTTGAAGCGTCCCTGGATCATGCTTCTGCTGGCTGTCGTTCCCATGCCCCCCGAACTCACGCTCGAACAGCTCGACCGGGCAGAGGCCGTCTTCGCCCGCAAGGGTTGCGTGGCCTGCCATGTCTTGAAAGGGAATCCTTCGGCGAAGGGACAGCTGGGGCCGGAACTCTCGAAGCTCTACAAGCGCAAACCTCCCGTGGATGCCGCCTCCCTGTCGGCTTATCTCGTGCATCCCCGGGCCGAGAACCCCCTGGATCCGATGCCCGAACTGGGGGTGACGGAGGAGGAAGCCCGGATCTTGGTCCAGTACCTCCTTTCGCCGCGTCCCAGACGCCCGAGAGTCAAAGCAACTCCGGATCCGTCGCGCTGAAAGGATCTGTCTCGATGTGGTTAAATGGATGCGCGAGTCCCTCACCAGCCAGCGTCATGGTGCGTGAAGGCATCCAGGTCATCTAGCAGGAGGTTCGAAAACCCATGGCGACCCCACCCGGCACGAACACCCACGGGCCTTCCGATGCCCAGGCGGCTGAACAGGCAGACATGACCCGTCGCGCCTTTCTCGCGACCGTCGGCTTCGGCGCCATCGCCGCTGCTCTTGGTGGTACAGCCATCGGGGGCATCCGCTATCTCTTTCCGAACGTGCTGTATGAGCCTTCCAACCGCCTGAAGATCGGTGAAGCGACCAAGTTCGGGCAGAACTCCGTCACCTTCATCGCGGACAAGAAGGTCTTCATTCGTCGCGTGCCGGAGGGATTCCAGGCCATCTCCGCCGTCTGCGCGCACCTGGGTTGCACGGTCAACTGGTCCGGAAGCCAGTTCATCTGCCCGTGCCACGGCTCCATCTACTCCCCGGACGGTGAACGGGTAGCCGGTCCCGCTCCGCGTGGCCTCGACCACTTCGTCATCCAGGATGCGAAGGATGGACAGCTGCTGGTCGACCTCGGACAGGTCACCACTGCGGCCGACTTCCACAAGGCCTGAACTTCGCTGCTCACCGCTGAAATCGAGGATTCTCCGTGATCAACGACCTTACCAACATCGTTTTCGGGAGCCGACTCTGGAAGTCGGTCTTCCGCCACGGTTGGCCCAGCACGCCCAAGAATCAGCAGATGGTGACGTTCACGAACGTCTTCCTCCACCTGCACGCGGTCAAGTCGAAGGTGCGCAGCATGCGCATGACGACGACCTTCTGGCTGGGTACCACCACGACGGTACTCTTCGCGTTGCTCACGATCACGGGCATCGCGCTGATGTTCTATTACATCCCGTCCACGGCCCAGGCCTACGACAACATGAAGGACCTGGAGTTCGCGGTCAGCTTCGGGATGATCATCCGCAACATGCACCGCTGGTCCGCCCACCTGATGGTGCTGTTCACTTTCCTGCACATGTGCCGGGTCTTCTACGCGGGATCCTACAAGGCTCCTCGCGAGTTCAACTGGGTCATCGGGGTCATCCTGCTGGTGCTCACGCTGCTGCTGTCGTTCACCGGCTATCTGCTTCCCTGGGACCAGCTGGCCATCTGGGCGATCACGGTCGGTTCCAACATGGCCAAGTATGCGCCGTTCGTCGGCCCCCAGATCAAGTTCGCCCTGCTGGGAGGCAACCTGGTCGGCCAGAACGCCCTCCTGCGCTTCTATGTCCTGCACACCATCGTGCTTCCGCTTTCGGTGCTCGTCCTGCTCGCCATTCACTTCTGGCGGATCCGCAAGGACGGTGGGATCGGTGATCCCAACGAACCCGTGTCGTCCAACCTCCGTTTCGATTCCTGAGGCATTCTCCACATGGCAAACACGACCCAGAATCCCGGTCAGACCGGGGAGCAGAGTGGCCTGTATTCCGTCGTCCGTGGCGTGAAGGGTTATCGCAAGGAGAAGGAAGGCCAGATGCTGGTCTTCACCTGGCCGCACGTGTTCATGCGTGAACTGGTCGTTATCCTGCTGGTCACGGCTGTCATCACCGTCATGGGGCTCGTCTTCAATGCTCCCCTCGAGCAGCTGGCTAACCCGGGGCTCACGCCGAACCCTGCGAAGGCTCCCTGGTACTTCCTGAACCTCCAGGAGATGCTGCACTACTTCCCGCCCAACTGGGCCGGGGTGTTCATCCCTGGTCTCATTATCGTCGGCCTGATGGCGATTCCCTACATCGATCGCAATCCGTCGATGAACATCCTCGATCGGCCTTTCTCGGTCGGTCTCTTCAATTTCTTTGTCTCGCTGGTCGCCGTGCTCACCTACATCGGGGTCTTCTTCCGCGGGCCCGGATGGGAATGGGCCTGGCCCTGGAAGGACGGGATCTTCACCGTCTTCTAGACGGCCAGGACCTCCCATTAGTAAGGATCGCAGTCGCACATGAACAACAAGAAGCTGGACCTAGACGTTCTGGCATGGTTCGCGGTGCTCGCGGTCGTGCTGGTCACCTTGTTTGCGGTGGCCACATGGCAGGACGGTAATCGCGAGTGGATGCAGACCCAGCGTGCTCACATCGAGTACCTCGAAGGTCTCTACGAAAAGCAGCGCCTCGTGGCTGAAGCCGAGGGCAAGCCTGCCCCTGCTCAGCCCTTGATGGACGCTGTCGCCATCAAGCAGCTGATGCTCACCGATCTGAATCGCACGGATCGCTGCATCACCTGCCATGTGGGCATTGACGACCCCAAGTACGCCGATGCGCCGGCTCCCTTCACGGCTCACCCGGATGCCGAGCTGTACACGGTCAAGCACCCCGTCGACAAGGTGGGTTGCACCAGCTGTCACCAGGGTCAGGGTCTTGCCACCACGACCGAGGCTGCCCACGGTTTCGTTCACAAATGGGATTACCCCATGCTGGGTGATCGTGAGAACCTGACTCGCTACGTTCAGGCATCCTGTGCTCAGTGCCACCAGGACCCCACCAAGTGGGTTGCCCTGGGCGCACCCAAGCTCTTCCGCGGTCGTCAGATCGTGCAGGAAAAGAACTGCGCGAGCTGCCACAAGTTCGGTGACGAGGGTGGCAACATCGGTCCGGAGTTGACCTACGAGGGGGACAAGGTTCCTGAGCAGTTCAACTTCGAGCACCTCAAGAAGAGTGCGCTCGAAGGTGTCTTCGGGCCGGAGATCCAGGAAGAAGCCAAGCGTGGTCACTTGCATCACGATGTGGTGACCTGGCATCGTCTCCACTTCTCGAACCCGCAGGCGGTTTCTTCGGGCTCCATCATGCCGGCGTTCGGGTTCAGCGAGCAGGATCTGGACGCGCTCATCACCTACGTCCTCAGCCTCAAGAAGCAGACCGTTCCCCCTGGCCTCGTCTCCAACGATGCCAAGATCAAGGAAGTGGCCTACGTCAAGCCTGCCGAGCCCGCAGCCGCGGCCCCTGTTCACAAGGGTCCCGTGAATGGTGAAGAGGTCTACAAGGCGAACTGCGCGTCCTGCCACCAGGGCACGGGTGAAGGCATGCCTGGCATGTTCCCGCCCCTCAAGGGTTCGGAGTACACCACCCAGGGCGATGGTTCGGAGCACATCAAGATCGTCCTGAAGGGACTTCAGGGGCCGATCAAGGTTCTCGGGCAGACCTACAACGGTCAGATGCCGGCCTTCCCGCAGCTCTCCGATGAGGAAATTGCGGCAGTCGTGAATCACGAGCGCACCTCGTGGGGCAACACGGGTTCCAAGGTCACGGCCGACCAGGTGAAGGCGCTTCGCTGAGCGACGCCAGGTACCTGAACGTGAGGGGGGCAGCAACGCTGCCCCCCTCATTTCATGCGTCTACCGACCAGCTGCGGCGGGACCGCCGGTGGGATACCGCAAGGGTGCAAGGCTCCCTCGCCTCTCGCTCTTGCCTCCCGCTCAATCCATGCGTCCCGCGGCGACCGGGCCACGTTCGACGATCCACGTGACAGCCAGCGCGATGCAGAGCACTGCAGCTCCGGCGTGATAGGGCAAGGTTACCGTGCGGGCATAGAGGGTGCCCCCCAGGACCGGGCCCAGGACCCGGGCAAGCGAGTCGGAGGCATCGACGATGCCCATCGAAACACCGTGTCCCTGGGTACCCCGTCGGGCTGCGCTGGCCGCGATGCTGGTTCGGAGCAGCGCTGAGCCGATCCCGAAGGCACAGAACGCCATCGTCAGCGTGGGCACACTCGGGGCGAGCGGGACACCTATGAAGCCGGCGATCAGGGCGAGACAACCGATCCGAGCGGCGCCCATCTCACCGAGCCGTTCGATCGTCCGACCCACGCCCTTGCCCTGGAATCCGGCGGATACCAGGCCCATGGCCAGGAACATGAGGCCGATATCCATCGCATCCAGCTGGAAACGATCGTGGCCGAACAGGACGAAGGTCGCCTCCATGGCCGTGAACGCCAGCATCTGCGTGAACGAGAGCGTCGCCAGTGGTGCCAGATCGCGTCCTGCTCGACGCAAGGTCCCCAGGATCCCCTGGTTTGCCCGTACGCTCACGGGCGCATCTGGCAGCGCACCCATCACGAGAGCGGCCGTCACGAGGGTCATCGTGGCTGCCAGCCAGAACGGGGCCTCGGGAAACCACCTCGAGGCCACCCCGCCCAGGGCAGGCCCGACGACCATCCCCAGCCCGAGCCCGGCCCCGAGGATGCCCAGGAGCCGCGGGCGGGTCTCGTCCGTGGCAAGGTCTGCGGCGTAGGCTTTCGCCGTCGGAAGCAGCGCAGCCCCCAGGACTCCTCCGATCAGGCGGGCAGCGAAGAGCATCCAGGGAGCTTGCGCCAGCGCATATCCCACGAAGGAGAGTCCGAGGCCCAGTGCGCCGACGATCATCACGGGACGCCGACCGATTCGGTCGGAGAGACGCCCCCATACGGGTGAAAACACCACGTTCATGGCCGAGTAACTCGCCAGCAGCATGCCCAGGTCCCCCGGGCCGAGATGGAAACGAGTGGCCAGGAAGGGCAGGGTCGGAATGACGATCCCGAAGCCCGTCATGGCGGCGAACAGCGTGGCAAACAGGATGGGCAGCGGAGAACGATTGGGCATCGAACCAACTCCTGGATCCGGGGACGTGAACCGGAATCGTATCACGGGGCGGCCTTTCAAAAGCAGCGTTCGCCCCCTCCCACGGCACTCGTGATAGCATGTGCGGTGACCAGGCTTGTATGCCTTGCCCGGGGCTGCTGCGCCAGCTCGCCGCCCCGAACTCGTCGATGCCCTGGACGGGTCACGGACCCTGCAAGGAGATCCATCTGTGAACGAACTCGCCCACGAGCACGGTCACGCCGATCATCCCCATGTCGATACCAACCCCTGGCCGCCGGTCGGGGCGCTCGGCATCGTGATGATGGCGCTAGGCCTTGCTTTCAGCTTTACCTACGCTGCCCAGGGCCGGCTGGTCCTGATCCTTGGAGCCATCCTCACCATCGTCGGAACGGTTGGATGGTGGCGAGACCTCATCCATGAGGCCCGCACGGGCACCCTGATGACCGCGCACGCCGCGTCCGATGCCCACAAGCCTTTGACCGACCTCAAGCTCGGGATGATCCTGTTCATCGCTTCCGAGGTCATGTTCTTCGCCGCCTTCTTCGGCTTCTATTTCTATACGCGGTCTGGCTCGACCCTCTGGCCGCCGGCGGGTTCGGAGCCCATTGCCGAGAACCTGATGCTGCCGATCGCCCTCACGCTCATCCTGCTGACCTCCGGTATGACCTACACGTATGCCGAGGCATCGCTGATGAAGGACGATCGCCGGGGGCTCGTCACCGGTTTGCTCCTGACGGTCTTGCTGGGCGTGGTGTTCATCGGGGGCCAAGCTTACGAGTGGAGCCATTCGCACCTGGCTTTCACCAGCGGTCTCCTGGGCAATGCTTTTTACATGCTCACGGGCTTCCACGGAATGCACGTCATCGTCGGCGCCATTTTCATTCTCGTGAACCTGGTTCGAGCGACGCGTGGTCATTTCTCGAAGGCAGATCATTTCGCGTTGCAGGGTGCCGGCTGGTACTGGCACTTCGTCGACGTCGTCTGGATCCTGCTCTTTTTCTCGCTCTACGTCTTCTAGGCGTCGCCCAGACTTGGAGGCAATTCGTGTTCTTCCCTGCTAAATGGCCGGCGCGAGCGGTGGGACTTCTGTCCGCCCTGCTCGTCCTGGCACTTGCCCATCCGGCCTGGGCGGTGGGTGGCCTGAACAATGCCACCCCCATCGCGGACAACGTCGATGGGATTTACAACATCATCTACTGGATCACCCTGGTCATCTTCGTCGGTGTCTGGGGAGCGATGGCCTACGTGCTCATCCGGTATCGTTATCGGCCCGATCGCCAGGCTGCCCAGTTCCACGGCAGCACCGCGCTCGAGGTGATCTGGACCATCATTCCGACCATCGCTCTCATCGTGGTGGCGATCCCGACCTACAAGTCGATCCGCTACCTCGAGAACGTGCCGAAGCCTGACCTGACGGTCGAGGTCGTCGGTCACCAGTTCGCCTGGGATTACAAGTACTCCGACCTGGGAGTTTCGCTTTACGGGGCTCCGTGGATCGAGGCTGGTGGTCAGGTCAACAAGGGTGATGTGCTCGTCGTGCCGGCCCGCAAGGTGGTCAAGGTCCTCATTTCCTCGAAGGATGTCGTCCACGACTGGGCCGTTCCCGAATTCGGTTTCAAGCTCGATGCCATTCCCGGTCACGTCAATCAGGGATGGTTCTTTGCCAAGGAAGAGGGCTCGTACCAGGGCTATTGCATGCAGCTCTGCGGCATGAGTCACGCGAAGATGCTCACCGAGGTCCGTGCCGTCAGCGACGCGGAATTCGAGGAGTTCATCAAGTCCAAGGGCGGCAAGCTTGCTCCCGAGGGTTCCGCTGCCCGTGCCGAAGAGGCTGCCCCTGCTGCCGCGGTCGAGGCTGCTGCCGAGGTGCCCGCCCAGGTGGCTGCCAAGCCCTCCCTGACCTCCGAAGCCGATCTCGTCAAGCATGGTGCCGAGGTGTATCAGGCCAACTGTGCCTCGTGCCACCAGGCCACCGGTGAAGGTATCGCCGGCGCTTTCCCGCCGCTCAAGGGGTCCGAGTACACGACTCAGGGTGACGGTTCCGAGCACGTCAAGATCGTCCTGAAGGGCCTCCAGGGTCCCATCAAGGTTGCAGGCAAGGACTACAACGGTGTCATGCCGGCCTTCCCGCAGCTTTCCGACGAGGACATCGCATCAGTGGTCACCTACGAGCGTCGCTCGTGGGGCAACCAGGGCTCCGTCGTGAAGCCCGACATGGTCAAGAAGCTGAGGTAATCCATGAGCACCACCACGGTCTCCAGCGCTCATGCGCATCCGCCGGCAGCCGACAAGCCGGAGTGGGTGAAGTGGCTCACCACCACGGACCACAAGAAAATCGGCATCATGTACCTGGTGACGGCCTTCGTGCTGTTCATGGTCGGGGGGCTCTTCGCCCTGCTCGTCCGCGCTCAGCTGATCGTTCCGCAGAGCAACTTCCTGTCTGGCAATCAGTACAACCAGATGGTGACGATGCATGCAACGGTGATGATCTTCATGGCCATCATTCCGTTGCTCGTCGGCTTCTCGAACTTTGCCGTTCCGCTCCTCATCGGGGCGCGTGACGTCGCCTTTCCCCGCATCAACGCGATCGCCTTCTGGCTCCTGCCTCTCGGCGCAGTGCTGATGTTCGCCTCGTTCTTCGTTCCCGGTGGTGCGGCTGGCGGTGGCTGGACACAGTATCCGCCGCTCTCGGGTCCCGGCTATTCCGGAGCCGGGGTTGACTTCTGGATCCTGGGCCTCCATGTCCTCGGGGTTTCGTCCATCATGGGCGGTCTCAACTTCATCGTGACCATCCTGAACATGCGGGCGCCCGGCATGACCCTTCACAAGATGCCGTTGCTCTGCTGGACTGTGCTCGTTCAGTCGTGGCTGCAGGTCATCGCGACGCCGGTGCTGGCAGGCGTCCTCACCATGCTCCTGTTCGACCGGAATTTCGGAACCTCGTTCTTCCGGCCCGAGCAGGGGGGAGATCCGCTGCTCTGGCAGCATCTGTTCTGGTTCTACTCGCATCCTGCCGTTTACATCATGATCCTGCCGGCCTTCGGCATCATTTCCGAGATCCTGCCGGTCTTTTCCGGCAAGCCCATCTTCGGATACCTGGCGATCGCCTATTCGTCGGTGGCGATCGGGGTCCTCGGCTTCGTCGTGTGGGCTCACCACATGTTCGCGACCGGCCTGCCCGCGTCCATCCGGACCGTGTTCATGTTCCTGACGATGCTGATCGCGGTGCCGACGGGCGTGAAGGTCTTCAGCTGGGTCGGGACGCTCTGGGGCGGGAACATCCGCTTCACGGTGGCGTCGCTGTATGCGATCGCCTTCGTGGCGTTCTTCCTCATCGGTGGCTTGAGCGGGCTATTCCTGGCCTCGATTCCCGTTGACCTCCAGCTGACGCACACCTACTTCGTCGTGGCACACATCCATTACGTGCTGTTCGCCGGTTCGATGCTGGGTATCTTCGCGGGGCTGTACTACTGGTTCCCCAAGATGACGGGCCGGATGCTCGACGAGACGTGGGGCAAGGTCCATTTCTGGATCACCATCACCTCGATGAATCTGACGTTCTTCCCGATGCACGTCCTTGGTATCATGGGGATGCCGCGACGTTACTACCAGTACCTGCCGCAGTTCGCCGATCTGAACTTCATCGAGTCGGTGTCCTCGTTCGTGCTCGGGGTTGCTCAGTTCATCTTCATCGCCAACGTCATCTATTCCTGGCGCAAGGGCGTGAAGGCCCCCGATGATCCCTGGGGTGGAAAGACCCTCGAGTGGACGATCTCGTCGCCGCCTCCGGCGCATAATTTCGACGAGATTCCCTCGCTTCGCTAGAAACGTCCGAACCATGGCCCTCGAACACGCCCTTGATCACGAGACCCGTCGCAAGAACGCCCGCCTGGCTGGCCTGTTGCTGCTCCTTCTCGCGTTCATGGGCGTGTTCGCATGGGCCCTGGTTCCGCTTTACCGGCTGATCTGCGAGCGCTACGGGATCGGTGCGATTCCCCAGCGCCCGTCGGCAGTCGTGTTGCCGACCGCCGTCGGTGACCGGAACGTGGACGTCCGGTTCATCGGCATCACCGCGAGCGGCACCCCGGCTTCCATCGAACCGGTCGAGGAAAAGGCGACGGTGCGTCTGGGCGAAACCCGCGTCGTCTCGTACCGCTTCGTCAACGAGACCGACCGTTCCCGCGATTTCGTTGCCGTTCACAGCGTCGTGCCTGCCCGGGCAGACAAGAAGTTTCACAAGATCCAGTGCTTCTGTTTCGAGAAATTGACCCTGAAGCCTCACGAGACCCGAATCGAGCCGATCCAGTTCTGGGTCGATCCCACGCTCGACAGCGAGACCCGTGAGATCACGTTGCAATATACCCTCTATGCCACCCAGCCCGGGGAATCGACGGTTCCCCCGGAGAGGAGTTGATCCCATGGTTCCCACCGATGCTCCCCGCGTCCCCGATACGACGCGTCACAGCAACAACCGACTTGGATTCGTGCTCGCCCTGATCATCAGCGTGAGCTTCGGTATCGCTTTCGTGGCGCACCGGATCCTGTTCCACACCGTTTTTCAGTAGGACGTGCCATGACTGCTTCCGATCGTTCCCCCGGGCGTGAGGTCGATGGCCAGGATCTCGCGGCCAGACGCGTTTTCCGTCGTTTCGCTCCCTTGCCCGTGACGCTGGTCGTCTTGACCCTCGGTCTCATCGTCCTCGGGGCCACCACGCGCCTCATGGGCGCGGGTATCTCGTGTCCCGACTGGCCACTCTGCAACGGCAAGGTCATTCCCGAGTTCGAGGGGGTGGTCTTTTACGAGTGGTTCCATCGCATGGTGGCCGGAAGCGTGTCGACGGTCTTTCTCGTCCAGCTGGGCTTCATTCTCTGGCATCCCGTCCTGCGGTCCCGCCTCCTGTGGCCTGCCTTGTTCGCCGTCGTGGCGCTCGCCGGCCAGATCGTGCTCGGTGCGCTGACCGTCCTCAAGATGCTCCAGTTCCAGATCGTCACGATGCACCTCGCCACGGGAACTGCCTTGTATGCGATGTTCATCGTGATGATGCTCGTGTCTCTGCGGGAAGCCGGTGGTTGGTCCCCTGCGCCCACCTCGGGGCGCCTGCGCGTGTTCGGAATCGTCACGGCAGTCGCGGTCTATCTCCAGATCTTGCTCGGGGGCCTGGTGGCGACCAAGTATGCCTCCTGGGCCTGTCCGGACTGGCCGACCTGCCAGGGGATGTGGTTCCCGCCCATGGTGGGCTTCGTGGGTATTCACATGACGCATCGGTACGGTGCGTACCTGGTGGCCTTGCTCGTCTTGGGCCTGGGTACCGCGGTCTGGAGGCACGCGGACGTCCACGTCCGGCTCGCCGGCCGGGTGGCCATCGCTGTCGTCCTGGCCCAGGTGGTGCTGGGAATCGCAAACGTGCTCTTGCATATTCCGGTGCCGGTCTCGGCCGCGCACAACGGTCTTGCCGAGGTCTTGCTGGCCGTGGCGATCGCTCTGGCGTATGGCCTGGCCGCGCGGCCTGCTGCCGTGGTGAGCTCCCGGGCCCAGCTTGATGGGCCAATTCCTGCCGGGGTGATGCCATGAGTGCCGTCAATGTCTCGTCTCGCCCCACTCCGACGGGTCTCGCACGGGAGTATTTTCAGCTCACGAAGCCCACCATCGTGATGCTCATGCTGGTGACCGGCTTGCCGGCCATTCTGATGGCCGGTCGTGGGCACGTAGAGCCTCTGGTTCTGGTCATGGCCCTCGTCGGTACGGCCTTGGCAGCAGGGGCGGCGAGTGCACTCAACCACTACTGGGATCGGGACATCGATGCGGTCATGGAGCGGACCAGCAAGCGTCCCATACCGGGCGGCCACGTCGGTCCCTCACAGGCCCTGAGCTTCGGCCTCTCGGTCGGGGCCCTGTCGGTTGCCTTGCTTGCGCTGTACACGACCTGGCTGGCCGCGGCTCTCGGTCTTTTCAGCATTTTATTTTACGTGGTGATCTACACCATGTGGTTGAAGCGTTCGACTCCCCAGAACATCGTCATCGGTGGGGCTGCCGGTGCGACGGCACCGCTCATCGGATGGGCCGCCGTGACGGGCCATCTCTCCCTGGAAGCCTGGTTGATGTTCGCTGTCATCTTCCTGTGGACTCCCCCTCACTTCTGGGCCCTTGCCCTGTATCGCAAGGAGGATTATGCGCGTGCCGGTGTTCCGATGATGCCCGTGGTGGCCGGCGAACGCGCGACCATCCTTCAGATGGTGGTTTACACCTGGCTCACGGTGGCATGTTCGCTGGGCCTCTGGTTCGTGGGTTCCAGTGGATGGCTGTATCTGTTGGTGGCCGCAGGCCTGGGAGCCGTTTTCATCTGGCGTGCTCACGCGCTGCTGGCAACCCCCTCCGAGGTCGGCTCCAAAAAGCTGTTCGTTTTTTCGATTTTCTATCTGCTCGGGTTGTTCGTGGCCATCTTTCTCGATGAGGTGCTCCGCCTTGCGCTCGTGGCATGACGTGTTCGTGATGCGGTCCCGGGCGACCGTCCTGGCGGTCCTGAGCAGTTGGACCGTCGTCTCCGCTCCGTGTCCCGCGTGGGCGGAACCGCGTCGAGAGATCAATGTTCATTTTCGCGGGATGGCCACGCTTCCGGTCGATTTCGGCCCCCAGGTCCTGGCCGTCCGGACTCCGCTCGGTGAGCGCGCCACCGGGATCTTCCGGTTGTCGAACATGACGGGATCCACCTTGGCCGTGCGGGCGCGTTTCACGACTCGTCCTGCCGTGGCTCGCAAGGCTTTCGAGCCTGTCGGTGCGTTTCCCGTCACCCGCCTCAGACCCCATGAATCCCGCACGTTGAACGTACCGTTTCGTGTGCGGACCGATCTCGATGCGCGTACGCCGGAAATTTACGTCGAATGTGTGCTGGAGCCCGTGCGATGAACAACGGCAAGTGGGTCATGGCCATCTTGATGGCGGGGGTCGTCATCGGTGGCGTCTGGATGCGTTCGGTAGCGGCCAGACAGTGGGATCTCACGCGGTCTTTCTACGAGGTGCACGAGACGGCTCTGGTCAGCCTCGAAGATTTTCATGCCGACTTCCGGTCATGGGTAGCCCGGAACCGGAATTCCGAGGTTCCGCCGGCCTCGCTGGTCGCGTCTGCCGATGCCGTTGTCGCCATTTTCGAGGGCATTCAACCCGTCAACGGACGGACAGACCGGACCTTGCAACTCCAGCGGTCGTATACCCGGCTGGCACGTGCCTGTCTCGTTCGGCCTTCGCGTGAGGCCACGCCGTCCGTGCTCGAGGTCGAGATCGCCTACGGGGCTCTGGTCGGTCCCGTGATGGTCGAGAACCACGTGCATGCGTGGCACGTTTTTCCGGTGCCGGGGGCCATGCCGACGCCCCGTCCCAGGCGTGTCATCTGATCCGTTTCAGCGTTCCGGTTCCCCGTGAATTCTCGAGGCAGACTGGCTGATCTCCGTCTGCAAGGCTTCTCCAGGTGTCTCTGTTTCAGGTGACCAGGAGACCTTCAGCGCGATCGGAGGAACTTCCGTTTGCTCGTGTTCTCCCAGGCTGCGCCGCTCCGTCAGGACCGTCCGCAAAGCCCAGGCGAGCCCTCCACCCGTCAGCAGCAACATGCCCCCTAGCCAGACACACAGGACCAGGGTTGCCCTGGTCAGATCCGCCGTCACGACGTGAAGTTCTTCGGGCATTTCTTGCCTCCACGTGATGCGAGGTTCGATCCTCACGGTTCACTCGCCAGCGCGCGTCGCTCGTGCTGGTACTCGTCCCAGGTCAGGTCGCCCCGTCGGTAACGCGCGAGCAGTTCCTTTCGGGCGCGTTCACGGTCTTCGCTCGCTGAAGACTCGGCAGGTTCGAACGTGACTCTTGGCAGCAGACTCGGTGCCAGGCACGCCACGTGGTAGCCCACGATACCCACCCAGCCCAGGATTCCCGTGACCGTGAGCCAGCCCATCGTCGCCTGCTGTCCTTGCGGCTGGAGCCAGGCCGAGATCCCTCCCATCGTCGTGCCGAAGGCGATGTGAGCCACCAGGCGCATCAGGCCCTCCTGGGGGCCCAGGTGGATGCCCCACAGGCCAGGGTTCATCAGGCGTCCGGCGCGGACATGGGCATTCAGGGCGGCCGCCATCCCGATCAGGGGCATGGATAGCAGCCAGTGGTAGATCCCGATGCAAGCGCCGATCGCCATGGCCTCCCCGGTGCCATCCGGCACGCCCATGGCTTCGAAGAGCCAGCCATAGGCCAGTCCGAACGCGAGGCCGATGAGGCCGTGCAGGTGCATCCCGAGCATGGTTCCGCGGCGATCGATCCCATCCAGCATGCCCCCGAGCAGCCGACCGAATTCGAGATGGGTCCAGCCCAGGCCCAGGGATACCGAGAGGATCGCCGTCATCACCACGGTCGCCCAGAGCCCCGCACAGAGGGCGATCCCGGCGTCGAAACTCATGTTCACCTCCCGGGCCGCATCGGGCCGGATGCTACCCTAGCGATCCCCGTGTCCGGGTACAAGGTCGGTTCGCCTGTCGAACGTGGTGCGGTATGGTAAGATCGGGCCAGTGTTCCCGCGAGGGCTCGCCCTGTCGAAGGAGTCGTCACATCGTGTCGTTGCTGCCGCTTGCCACCGCGTCTGCCGGATTCGGTCATCTCGTCGAGGGGACCTGGTATCCCGGAGAACTCGGTCAGATCACCCTGCTGTTCGGATTCACCATCTTCTTCACGTTCTGGGGTTCCTGGTGGTTCGGTCGGGCCTTTCCCCAGCGCACCATGAAGTCCTGGATGATCGGGGCGCTCAAGGCGGTCCTCGCGTGGATGGTCACCATTCTCTTCGGCTTCCTCGTGCCCATCCAGATCTATGGTTTCGCAACCAATCAGCTCACCAACCAGACGATCGCCGGCATCCTCATCACGCCGTTCCTGGCGGAAAGCATCGCGGGCGCGCTGACTTTCGGCATGACGATCGTCGTCCTCACGCTGGTCGTCGGGTTCTTCTACACCCGTTCGCGTCTGGCCGCCTGGTTCCTCGCGGACCACTAGCTCGTTCCGGAAACCTCTGAAAGGACGCTCCAGTGACTCGCACGATCGTGATCGGCGGTGGCATCATCGGAGCGTCCATCGCTTATCATCTGGCCGGATCCGGTGAGCAGGTCCACCTGCTCGAACGTGAGGAGTTTTTCGGAGCCGAGTCGACTGCCAAGTGTGCCGGCGGGATCCGGGCCCAGTTCACGACCCCGGTCAATATTGCCCTCAGTTTGCGGTCCATCGCGTGTTTTTCCCGTTTCGAAGCGGAGGTCGGTTATCCGGCGGACTTCCGCCAGGTTGGCTATCTCTTCATGGCCCGGACGGCCGACCAGGAATCCGCCTGCCACGAGCGAGCCGCTTTCCAGCGCGAACGAGGTGTTCCGGTCGAATGGCTCGATGCAAATGCCATTCGCGCGCTTTGCCCTGAACTGGACCTGACCGATGTTGTCGGTGGCAATTTCTGTCGTCTGGACGGCATCGGTGATCCTCACGGCACGTTGAACGGGTACATCCGTGCTGCACGCGACCGGGGTGTCGTCATCGAGACCGAGACCCCCGTCCTCGGGTTCCTCCTCGAGGAAGGGCAGGTTGTCGGGGTCCGGACATCTCGCGGGGACCGTCACGCCGAGCGCGTCGTCATCGCAGCGGGGGCCTGGTCGGGGCGTCTGGCTGCCACCCTCGGCGTCGAGGTTCCCATCGAACCGGTGCGTCGCCAGATCGCCACGACCGCTCCATTGCCCTGGATTTCGATGGACTGGCCCATGATGGTCGATCTCGATTCAGGGCTCTACATGCATCCCGAATCTGGTGGCATGCTGCTCGGAATGGCCAACTGGCAAGAACCGCCCGGCTTCGTGACCCAGGTCGACGACGCGTTCACCACCGAGATCATCATGGCGGGCATGACGCGCATGCCGAGGCTCGACGAGGCCAGCATCGCATCCTCCTGGGCCGGACTTTACGAGGTGACTCCGGATCACCATCCCATCCTGGATCGTTTGCCCGGTCATCCGGACGTATGGCTCGCAGCCGGATTCAGTGGACACGGCTTCATGCATGCACCGGCCTGTGGTGAGGTCATGGCGCAACTCGTGCTCGGGGAAACCCCGGCCATCGACGTCTCCTCGCTCTCCCTGGCTCGGTTCCGGTCGGGGGCCTTGCCCGACGAGGCCATGGTCATCTGAGCCGTGACCCGGCTGGCCAGGACATCGTGGCCCCGAACCTGGTATCATGACCGTTGCGCCGTGCTGCAAGGAGCCTGGACATGATCTCACCGATGACCGCTCTTCTCCTCGGAGGAGCCGCTCTCCTGATCTTCGGGCCGAAGCGCCTTCCTGAAGTGGCTCGCTCCCTGGGTCGCAGCGTCAGCGAGTTCAAGGCGGGGGCTGATGAAGCCCGCGAAGCCTTCCGCCAGGGTGCCGCCCCGGTCGATCCCCCTGCGAGAGACGGGGAACCCCGGAACGGGGCCTGAGGGATACCGGGTGAAGCATCCCTTCCGGCTCGAAGCGCCCTATTCGCCAGCCGGTGACCAGCCTCGTGCGATCGAGGCCCTTGTCGAGGGCTTGCGTGCAGGCGATCGGCGTCTGACCTTGCTCGGTGCTACCGGTACGGGCAAGACCTATACCGTCGCTCAGGTCATCCAGGAGGTCCAGCGTCCCACGCTCGTGATCGCGCACAACAAGACGCTCGCGGCCCAGCTGTGCAACGAGCTCCGCGAGTTCTTTCCCGAGAATCGCGTCGAGTTCTTCATCAGCTACTACGACTATTACCAGCCCGAGGCGTACATTCCGTCGACCGACACGTACATCGAGAAGACGGCCAGCATCAACGATGAGATCGACAAGCTGAGGCACTCCGCCACGCGGTCGCTCCTGGAAGCGGCCGATACCATCGTCGTGGCTTCGGTGTCGTGCATCTACGGTCTGGGATTGCCTTCCGAGTACCTCAAGGGCGCCACGGGTCTCGAGGTGGGGTCGTCGGTTCCGCGGGATGCCCTGCTGAGGAGGCTCATCGAGGTTCAGTACGAACGGAATGACGTGGATCTGGCCCGCGGTCGCTTCCGTGTACGTGGCGACACCCTCGAGATCATCCCGTCCTGGGAAGAGCATGTCTTCCGTATCGAGTTTTTCGGAGACGAGGTGGACCGGATCACCGTGATCGATCCCGTCACCGGCGAGATCCTGGCGCTTCGCGACGAGCTCGTGATCTACCCGGCCAAGCACTTCGTCACCTCTCCCGATGCCCTCGAATCCGCCATCACGGCCATCGAGAGCGAACTCGACCAGCGACTCGATGACCTGCGGGCGGTGGGTAAGTTGCTCGAGGCGCAACGTCTCGAGCAGCGCACGCGCTACGACCTCGAGATGCTACGCGAGGTCGGCTATTGCAGTGGTGTCGAGAACTACTCCCGGCATCTGACGGGGCGCGCTCCCGGCGATCCGCCCCCCACGCTGCTCGATTACTTTCCCGAGGACTTCCTCGTCGTCATCGACGAGAGTCACGTGACCATTCCGCAGTTGCAGGGGATGTATCACGGCGATCGCAGTCGCAAGGACACGCTCGTCGAGCACGGGTTTCGCCTGCCTTCCGCGCGCGACAACCGGCCCATGCGGATCGAAGAGTTCTGGAAGAACGTGGGTCAGGTCCTCTTCGTGTCCGCGACCCCGGGGGATCACGAGCTTCAGGTCTCCGGGCGTATCGTGGAGCAGATCATCCGTCCGACGGGCCTGCTGGATCCGCGCTGCGAGGTTCGCCCCATCCATGGCCAGGTCGACGATCTGCTCCACGAGATCCGTCAGCGGTCCGAGCGTCAGGAGCGGGTTCTCGTCACGACCCTCACCAAGCGGATGGCGGAAGATCTCACGGAATATTTCCAGGAGGTCGGGGTCCGGGTCCGGTACCTCCATTCCGACATCCAGAGCCTCGAGCGCATCGAGATCCTGCGCGACTTACGCGAGGGGGGCTTCGACGTCCTGATCGGCGTCAACCTGCTACGTGAAGGGCTCGACCTGCCCGAGGTCTCTCTGGTCGCCATCCTGGATGCTGACAAGGAAGGCTTCCTCCGGGCCGAGCGCTCGCTGGTCCAGATGATCGGACGCGCCGCCCGCCATCCGGATGGTACGGTCCTGATGTATGCCGACCGGATCACGGACTCGATGCGTCGCGCCCTCGGCGAGACCGAGCGCAGACGCCAGCTCCAGGATGCCCACAACCAGGAACACGGCATCCAGCCGCGGGCCATCCGCAAGAGCACGCGGAATCGCATCCTGGAAAGTCTGGGTGCCTCGTCCACCTCGGATGCGGTCAAGGCCCCCGTCGAGGTCGTGCTGGAGCAAGACCCGCTCAAGCTTGCCGGTCTCCTGAAAGATCTGGAGGCCCAGATGAAGGCCGCTGCCGCCGTGCTCGACTTCGAGACGGCTGCTCTGTTGCGAGATCGGATCAAGGTCCTGCGAGACCAGCAGGCCACCAGGCGTCGCGTGGAGGGCGCACATGGCTGAGTTACGATGTGTCCAGGATGCCCTGTCACCGGAAGAGTTGCCGCTGTTCCGTGAACTGTGGCGTCTTCCGGATGGGTTTCATCTGCTGCCCCGCGTGCGTCCTCAGGGCACTTCCGCCCTCAGGCAGCCGGATGAGATCGACTGGGTTGTCATCGGTCCCGGTGGGCTCGCCTGGATCGAGTACCGGGCCTGGCACGGCTCGGTCTCCGCGGCCGGTGTCGAACTGCCCTGGTCCATCCGTTCGACCGGTGGTTCTCTGCGCATGCGCCCCTCTCCACTCCAGCATGTCGCCGGACGACTCGAGACGGTCGTCCAGACGATCGTGCGGGCTGGCCTGGAGGTGCCTCACCAGGTCATGATCCTGGCGCATCCCGCTCGCAGCCAGGTCCAGGATCCCGGCATCTGTCCCGTCGTCCCGCTGGGGGACCTCGTGTCGTTCCTGCTGCGTGAACTGGGCGGCAACGAGCCGCGCCAGGCGGCCCGGATGGCGGATGCCCTGCGTCTCGTGCAGCCCGCCCCCCGCATCGGCGCCTATCGACCGGTCGTCGTGCTGGAGCGCACGGCCGAGCGTGCCACCATGCTTGCGCACGACACCCTCCGCGATCGCCATGTGCTCCTGCACGAGATCCTGGAAGACCCGCTCGCTCCCGAGGCCGAGCGCGAGCGGCAACGCACCGAGTGGATGCGAGAGCTGAAACTCGCCATGGCGCTCCAGCATCCCGGAATCTCCCGGGTCGAGCAGGTCGTCCCGCACGAGGGACGGATCCACCTGGTGGCCCCGTTCGATCCGCAGGCCCGTCCCCTCAGCGAATGGCTCGACGAGCGGTCCCTGTCGGTTTCTGAAGTGCTGAACATCATCGCCGGGACCGCCGAGGCGATCGCCCATGCTCACCGGCAGGGCGTCGTGCATCGTAACCTCCGTCCATCATCCATCGAGGTCTCACCTGGAGCCGTCCGGGTCACGGATTTTCGTCTGGCCAAGGCCGCGGATGGCTCGACCCGATCCAGCCTCGATCTGCGCCGGGCCGTTCACGAGAACCCCTACGCCGCACCCGAGTTCCGCCTGGGCAGTCAGGGCCCGCATCGGGTCGACGGCCGTGCCGACGTGTTCGCGCTGGCGGCGATCGCCTACCACGCCTTGACGGGCAAACCGCCCGCGCATCTCGACGAGAAGTACTGGCAGCCGCCGTCGGCAACCCATCCGGAGGTATCGCGCGAACTCGACGAGGTCCTGCACCGGGCCCTTCGCTTCGACCCGCAACAGCGCACCCCCACCGTTCAGGCGCTGGCCCGTTCCCTGGCTCGCATCCAGGGCGGAGAACCCGAGCCGGAGAGCTGGCGACGCTATCCGCTCGAGGAGCGTCGGCTCGTGAAGCGGACCCGGAACAGTCTCCTGTATCGCGCCATCGACGCCGAAACCGGGCGGGAGGTCGCCCTCAAGCGCCTCCTCTCGACGGAACGGGTGGACCCGGAAGCCCGCCAGCGTGCGTGGCAGCGGCTCGAGCGGGAGGTCGCGCTCGTCCGGCGCCTGGTTCACCCGAGGATCGTCACCGTCGAGGGAGCGTTCCTCGAGGATGACGATGCCTACCTGGTGATGGAGTGGCTGGACGGCCATGAACTCCGCGAGCACCTGGACGGGACTCGCCCTCCCCTTTCGGTGCCGGAAGCCCTCGAGGTGACGCACCAGATCGGGGAGGCGCTCGCGCATGCGCACGAGCTGGGCATCCTCCACGGGGACGTCAAGCCCGAGAACGTGCTGCTCTCCTCAGGTCGGGCCGTTCTCATCGACTTCGGTCTCGCGTCCGTGATCGAGGATGCCATCCGCCCACCGGGCAGCGGGACGCCTCGCTACGTCGCGCCGGAGGTCCTCCATGGGGGGGCATGTGACGCGCGTTCCGATGGCTACAGTCTGGCCGTGATGACCTACGAGCTCCTGACCGGGCATGTGCCCTTGCTGGCCTCCCCGCAGGAAGGCGCTGTCCCTCCGGCGCCGCCAAGTCACCTCAACCTCGCCGTGCCGACCAGCCTCGACCGGGTCTTGCTCCGGATGCTGGCGCACGAACCCGAAGAGCGTTACCCCGCCATGCTTCCCTTTCTCGATGCCCTGTCGTCGGCGATGGGGGATGGCCTGCTTCCCGAGGCTCCCTGGGTCTTCAGTCTGAGGGTCGCCGGTTTCGCCGCCGTGGGATTCTTCGTCGGGGGCGGGGTCATCGTGGCGCTCCTGCTGGCCGGGGTCCTGCCGGTCCGGTGGGTCACCGGCTTGCTGCCGGCACCCGTCACCGGAAGCCCCGATCCGGCGGCTGTCGTCGCCAGTTCCTCGCTCGAGCCGTCGACCGTGCCGGCGCTCGCCGTGGCCTCGGAAGGCCTCGCGGACCCGTTCGCCGTCGCCGAGGCCACGCCGACCGAAGCGCTACCGACCTCTCCCCCGCTCGAGCTTTCGCCTGCCTCGCCTCCCTCGGCCACACCGGGGACGGCAGCCAGGCCCGGACGCTGGCGCGAGGCCTCCCTGACACAGGCAGGGGTCACGTGGACCGTCTCACCCGAGCGCTCAGCCGGTTCCGGGACTCTGCGCGCCGTGCTGTCGATCGAGAATGCCGCCGAGGAGGCGGTGTCCCTCGATCCGGCTGCAGGCTGGGCCCTGCTCGATGGTCAGGGTAACCGCCTCGCCGAGGGGCAGACGACCGAACTGGGGGCCTCCCTCGCGAATCCGGTCGCGCCAGGAGAAGACGCTCGTGGAGAACTGGTCCTCGAGACGCCCGTCCCCCCCGGCGTCGACCAGTTACGTCTCCTCCTGCGGGATTCGCGCGGGGAGATGGTCGAACTCGTCATCCGGCGCTGAGTCCCGCCTGGAGGGGGGGAGGGGGCCGAAGAACTGGTGGAGGTCGGTGCGCAGGTTTGCATTGAACAGCTTGCGTTTCCGATCGGACCGCCGTCCCATCCATTCCTCGAGTCGGGGATTCGACGTCAGGATGAAGGCCGACCACGACGGATTCTCGACGAGCACCTGACCGAATCGGCGATACAGGCTCTCGATCTCGGCCTCATCCCCGATCCGTTCGCCGTAGGGCGGATTCGCCAGGATCACCCCGTAGAGACGCTTCGTGCGCCATTCCTCGAAGGGCAGACGCTGCACGTGCACGACTCCCTCGAGTCCCGCCAGTCGCAGGTGCTCGCGTGCCTGGACCAGGATCGCGCCGTCCCTGTCCTGTCCGTACATGCCCCGGAACTCGACATCGTGCCGGATCGCAGCCCGGGCAGCCTGGCGCACCTGATCCCAGGCCTGGCGATCGCCCATGGGCCACGCCTCGGCATCGAACGAGCGTGAGAGGCCGGGAGCACGGTTCTGGGCCATCCAGGCGGCCTCTACGAGGAGGGTCCCGGAGCCGCAGCACGGATCCAGGAGGATCCGGTCAGGCTCCCAGCGACTGAGCGTCACCATGGCGGCCGCAAGGGTTTCGCGGAGGGGGGCCGGACCCGTCAGCGGCCGATACCCGCGCTTGTGGAGGCCGTCCCCCGTGGCATCGAGGCTGATCGTCGCGGTGTCGTCCACCAGGCTCACGAGGATGCGATGGCGCGCACCGTTTTCCGGGAACCGTTCGAGGCGGTGGCTCCGTCGCATGGCCTCGATGAGGGCCTTTTTCACGATCGCCTGGCACGCGGGGACACTCGAGAGCTTCGAGCGCAGGCTCTTGCCCTCGACATGCATCCGGGCATCTCGCGAGAGCCAGTTTTCCCAGGGAATGGCCCGGGTTCCGTCGAAGAGGGTATCGAAGTCCTTGGCCTTGAAGGACGCCAGGGGGATCCAGATTCGCTCGGCCATCCGGAGGTGCACGTGCAGGCGAGCCAGCCCGGTCCAGTCCGTCACGAGGTCGATGCGACCGTTCGACACGGTGAACGGCTCGAGGGCCAGCTCACGGAGTTCGTCTGCGACGAGTCCCTCGAGACCGAAGGCCGTGGCGATGTGGACGGGTATACGCATGGGGGTCTCTCCCTCCGGGGGTGTCTTCCATTGTAGCGTCCCGGAGGAGTCGCCGCTCCCGTCCTTCCGCGCTAGACTGATCGCATGGAAAAGACTGCTCGTGGATTTTTCGTCACCTTCGAGGGGCTTGACGGCCTGGGCAAGTCCACCCAGCTCCAGCGTCTCGCGCACCATCTCGGGGAACTCGGGCTCGATCCCGTCTGCTCCCGGGAACCCACTGATGGCCCGTGGGGTAGAGAAGCCCGTCGCGTGGCGCGGGAGGGACGGTCAGGCCTGACGCACGAGGAGGAGCTGGACCTGTATCTGCGCGACCGGGCGGAGCATCTCGAAATGCTCGTCGGCCCTGCTCTTGCGGCCGGTCGGATCGTGCTCGTGGACCGCTACGTGCACTCCAGCATCGCCTATCAGGGGGCGCTTGGACTGGATCCCGATCGCGTCCGGGCCCTGAACTTTCCGCGGTTTCCGGTTCCTGATCTGACCTTGCTGTTCGAGGCCCCGGTCGAGGTCGCGCTGGAGCGGATCCGCGCAGGACGACCGGACGGGGCCAACGTCGGCTACGAGACCGAGGACTTCCTGCGCCGCGTGGCGGGTCACTATGCCCGCATGCAAGACGCTTGCCTGGTGCGTGTGGATGCCTCGGGTTCGCCTGACGAGGTGGCCGCGCGGGTCTGGTACGTGGTACGGCGGCGAGGCATTCAAGATCTCTCAGCTCCTTCGCAGACCCGTGAGCGGTGAGAGGTCCTGGAGATGCGAATTCCCGGCCCACGCGTGACGGCTTATGTCTCGGCGTATCGCAGCGCCCGGTTCTTGCAGGCGCGTCTCGAGAATCTGCTCCACCAGACTCTGTACGCCCGGGGGGAACTCGAGATCGTCGTGATCGACTCGCATTCCCCCGAAGATGAACGCTCCATCGTGGAGTCGTTCCAGGTCGCACATCCCGCTATCGTGTACCGTCGAACCGATGTGCGTGAGACCGTCTATGCCGCCTGGAACAGGGCGATCGCCCTCGCCTCTGGCAGATACCTGATCAACGCGAATTCCGACGATCGCTTTGCTCTGGATGCACTGGAGCGCCTTGCCGATGCGCTCGATGAGGATTCCACCCTGGATGCCGTGTATGGCGACTGGCTCATCACCCGGGTCGAGAACGACACCTTCGATTCCGCGACTCCCAAGACCCTTGTCGGGTATCCAGACTTCGAGCCCCCACTGCTCCTCTTTTTCCAGATCACGTCCCACGCAGCGCTGGTTCGTCGCTCCTGTTTCGATCGGATCGGGCTTTTCGATCCGCGATACAAGGTCTATGGTGATCGGGAATGGATGTTGAGGTTCGCGCTGGCGGGACTGCGGGCGCGGCATCTTCCGCACGTCATCGGGCTCTACCTTGAAAGCCCCTCCAGCGTCGAGCGTGCGAGTCAGGAAGCCGTTTCGGAAGGCCAGGACCTGCGAGACCATCATCTCGCGCCAGAGCGGCTATGGCGCCTCCTCGGATGGTCCGCCCCCCCCCTGAACTCCCGGGAACAGGCCCGGGCCTGCGCCCTGCTCGGGGCATACGGCGTGGCCAGCGGCACGGTGGATGGCAAGCCGGCTCGACATCTCGTTTTCGCTGCTCGATGTTTCGACCGTGCCCTCGAGCATGATGCGATGGATCCCGTGGCGCTGAACAACCTCGGGGTGATCCAGGCGGTCTCGGGGAAGCCCCACCTGGCCGAGGCCCTCCTGCTGAAGGCCATGCCCTTCGATGACTACGGGGAGGTGGCCGGCAATCTCGCACTTGTCAGGTCTGGATGCCGGGAGTTCGCCCGGTATCGCTGGCGAAGTGGCTCGGACTTTTATTTTCGAGACCGGTTTCACGTGGTCCTGTCGAGCCAGGACGCCGTGGGAATGGTCGTCGGCGCGACAACCTTCGTCGAGGCCTTCACGGAGCGGGATCCCGTCGTGCTGACCGTGCTTGCGCACTCGGACCTCGATCGTGTAGCAGGACTTCTCCCCTCCCACCTGGAAGAAGCGGGTCTGGACCTTGCCAGTGCGCCAGAGATCCGGATCGTGCCCGGGCCCGTCACGGACCCGGAATGGCCTCCCTATCTCGAAGTGGCAGACCTTGTCCTGGGCGATCCGGAGATGCTTGAAAGAGCCACAAGGGCAGGGATTCCCACGCTATCCGACCTCCGTGTGGCAACTCTGCAGGCCACGTGCCGGTTCGACTGAACGCACCTGCGGTCGTCAGACCGCGGCAGCCCCGTCCCTGAGTTGCTGCGCGAACAGGCGCGAGTAGATTCCCTGGCCGTTCACGAGTTCGGCGTGGGTTCCCTGTTCGACCAGACGTCCCTGCTCGATCACGAGGATGCGGTCCGCTTCCACGATGGTCGACAGGCGATGGGCGATCGCCAGGGTTGTCCGCCCGGCCATGACGCCGGCCAGCGCCTCCTGCACGATCGCTTCGGACCGAGAATCCAGCGAACTCGTGGCCTCGTCCAGCACGAGAATCCGGGGCGCCTTCAGGATGACGCGTGCCAGGGCCAGGCGCTGCTTCTCGCCCCCGCTCATCCGGTAGCCACGTTCCCCCACGACCGTGTCGTAGCCTTCGGGCAGGGCGACGATGGCCTCGTGCAGGGCCGCCTTCCGGCAGGCCTCGACGAGTTCCTCGTCCGTGGCCTCGGGCCGGGCATAGCGCAGGTTTTCCCGGATCGTCGTGTGAAACAGGAAGGGGTCCTGCGTCACGTACCCGATCGCCCCGTGCAGGCTGGCCTGCGTCAGCTCGCGAAGATCATGGCCGTCGATCCGGACCGACCCGGATGCGGGATCGAAGAACCGGGCCAGCAGGTACGCCAGCGTGCTCTTGCCGGCACCGCTCGGGCCGACGATCGCCACGAACTCGCCGGGGCGGGCCTCGAAGCTCACGTTTTCGAGGAGGGGCTTGTCGGGGCGATACCGGAACGTCACGTTCTCGAAGTGGATGTGACCCTCCGGCGACTCGAGCTCCCGGGCGTGCGCGGCATCCAAGATTTCCGGTTGCTGGTCAAGAAGCTGAAACAGGCGATCGAAGACGGCGAGCGCCCCCATCACGTTCACGTGGACGTTGGCGAGGGCCGATACGGGCCCGTAGAGGCGTCCCAGGTAGGCCACGAAGGCCACGAGGGTACCGACCGACAGCCCCTCGCGGATGGCCAGCCAGCCGCCGGCTCCGTACACCAGGGCGGGCCCCAGCGACGAGAAGAGGGTGAGCGCCACCACGAGCCAGCGCCACAGGAGCGAGCGGCGGATCTGGAGGGCGCTGAGTTCCCGGCAGATCTGCTCGTACCGGCGGGATTCACGCTCCGACTGTCCGAAGAGCCGGCGCATCAGGAAGCCCGGGATACTCATCGCGTCCTGCAGGTAGGCCGTCAGTTCGCCCTTGCGTTCCTGGGAGCGTGACACGATCTCCTGCCGCTTGCGGCCCACGTGGCGGGCAGGCAGGACGAACAGGGGCAGGATCGCCAGGGCGAACACGGCGAGGGGCCACGAGAGCGGGATGAGGACCAGGAGGGTCGTCAGGATCGTCAGGATGTTGCTGGCGATCGCGAGCACGGTGTCCGAGAAGACATCCTGGAGTTCGTTGACGTCGTTATGGAGCCTGCTGGTGAGTTCGCCCGGACGCGCGCCCGTGAAGTAGCCGAGCGTCTGGCCCTGCAGGTGTCGAAACAGGTCGAGGCGGAGGTCCAGCATGATGGCCTGGCTGATCCGCTCGTCCAGGTAGGTCTCGAGCACCCCCAGCAGACCCACGACGACCGGGACAACCACCATCCCCGCACACAGCCAGCCCAGCAGCCCCAGGTTTTTTTCGGGCAGCGCATGGTCCAGCAAGGACCTGAGCAGGAGCGGGGGCACGAGCCCCAGGCTCGCGGAGGTCGCGATGACGGTCAGGCTTCCCAGGGCCCAGCGGGCATGGGGGCGGAAGGTCCGTGCGATCCGGATCACGTGGGCACGGTTGATCGGGGCCTTCTCGGCGCTCGCGCCGATGTTCCAGGCACCGTACAGGCTGCTTGCGCCGCCGAGCATGCAGGGCGTCCTTTCGAAGATTGCACCGATAGCCGCTAGAATATTCGAGTCTACGGCATTCCGGCGGGAGGTGGGGATTGGTGCTATGGCTGCTGGGGGCAGGGCTCATCGGGTTCCTGGTGTGGATCGGGGTCGCCGCGGCCCAGGATCCCGAGGCCGGGTTCGGTCCACGTGACCTTCCGACGCTGATCCGGGTCCGGCCCTCATTTCTGGACGTGCGCCAGGCCGAGGTCTACGAACTCGTCGCCGAGCGCATCGCGCGCCGAGGCTTGCTGCTGTTCCCGCGCGTGCTCATCTCGACGATCTTCGATGCGGGCCGCATCACCCCGACGGGGTGGCACCGGATGCGCAACAATCCGGTCGACTTCGTCCTCGTCCGGGCTCGCACGTTCGAGCCCGTGGCCCTGATGGTGCTCGAGGGCATGGCCAGGGGGCATTACCTCGAGGAAGAGAACCGTCAGATGAAAGAGGACGCGATCATCGAATCAGGTTTACCGATGCTCAAGATCGGCGTCGCCCCCGACCGGTCACTGGGTGACTCGGCCGAGGGCGTGCTCGAATGGCTGGATCGGGTGGTGTTACCCGGTGCGGATCACTCCGAGGGGAGCAGGACCCAGGTCGACTTGTTGTAGTCGAAGAACACCATCGACCGACGGATCTTGCTGCCCAGTTCTTCGTAGGGGACGAAAGGTTCGGCGGTCGAGACTTCCTTCGTCTCGGCCGTGGTTCCCACGCAGTAACGCTCACCGTTCAGCTCGAACAGCGTCATGACGAGCGTCTTCTGCTCACCATCGACGAACCAGAGCTTGTTGTCAGCGACCTTGTAGGTGCCGCTCTGGCCCTGCGCTGCCAGTTCCTGGCTCCAGGCCTCGGCCAGCGAATCGTCCCACGAGAACACGTCATGACCGCAGTAGCGGTTGTCGTCCAGGAGCTTCGTGACGACGAAGATCCGGGCCTGGCCGGCGGGATCGAGCTCCTGGACGAGCATGCCGGGCTTCAAAACGTGACTCTTGGAATTCAAGGGGCCTCCTCATGATGGGGCGCTGGACGGTCCGGACGGATTGGCCGCTTGCGCCAGGTTTCGATTCTGCCAGCGGGGGACCGACACCCATCCTGGGCGAAAGTCAGGCCCGGCCATCAGGCCAGAATGGACAGATCTCCCGGTGCGCCGTTCGCAATTCCGGGATGGCTCCGGGTCTGACGCTTCGACGTCCGACTGGCTTCCACCCTCATTATAGCGTCCCTATCCTGCGACTTGCGTGATGTACATAACTTGTCACCTGTGATCCACGCGCTTTTCCGGCGCAGGCAAGCGGTTTTACGCTGGAGAGACCTCAAGAGGAGCGATCGCCATGACTTCCACCATCCGGATCAAGGCATTCCACGCCACAGAAGCAGGGCTGGACTGGTTGCACGATGTCCCGCTCGGACGCTTGCCGGAGGCGATTCACGCGCGCCTCGAGGAAGCCCGGGCAGCTGCCCTCCAGGATGGGTACCAGAAAGGGTACGCCGTGGCCGCTTCCGATCTCGAGAATCGTCACCAGCG
The DNA here is from genome assembly GCA_035285805.1 of bacterium. Taxonomy (GTDB): domain Bacteria; phylum Cyanobacteriota; class Sericytochromatia; order S15B-MN24; family UBA4093; genus JAYKJE01. The sequence goes on from JAYKJE010000010.1 coordinate 108,950, forward strand.
GGCACTCGAGGAGCGGCTGGCCGAGGTCGAGACCGGGCTCGAGGTCCGCCTGGCCGAGCGGCTGCAACACGAACGGGCCCGTCTCGAACAGCATGTGCTCCAGCAAGAAGACGCGCGGAAGCGGGAGTGGGCCGAGCGTGAGGCGCGCGAGCTCGCCGAGCGTGCGAGGTCGTTCGACAGGCTCGTCGCCGATCGCGAGCGCCAGATCGAGGAGCGGCTTCGCCGGGAGATCCTGGCCGAATCCGCTACCCAGGCCGAACAGCGCCTGAAGGCCCTCGAGGACGCCTACGAGCGCGGGCGCCGGGATGGCGCCCAGAAACTGACCGGCCGGTCGGGCACCGTCCCCGTGGAGACTTCCCCGGGCACGCGAGAGGTATCACCATCCGGCGCGCCGGGATTCGAGGCCGAGCGGCTGGAATCCATCCGCCGGCAGGCCTTCCAGAACGGATATGACCAGGGCTTGCAGCGCGGACGTCTCGAGGTCGAGGCTCGTCAGGACATCCGCCTGCAGGAGGCCCGGCGCGAAGGGTATCATGAGGGTCTGCGTGCATGGCGCGGCAGTGCCCGGGAACGGGTCTGGGCCCTCGGAGTCCTCCACCTTCAGGAGGGCGCAACCGCTGAGGCCGTGCGCCAGCGCCACAGGCGCCTCACCCGGATCTTCCATCCCGATCACCATCCGGATCTGGAAGATACCCACATCAAGGCCCTCAACCGGGCCAGAGACCTGCTCGAATCGTGAGAACCAAGCATCTGGCCGAAGGTAAGAATCTGGCCCACTCGTGGGTCGCCATCGTCGATGAAGACTGGCGGCGTCCGGACTGGCGAGAGGTCTTCGACGCACCGGGTCCGCTGCACCTGGAACTCGGGATGGGGAACGGTCGCCACCTGATCGATACCGCACTCCGGGAACCGGGATGGTGTCACGTCGGTCTGGATGCCAAGCATTACCGGGTCGAGCAAGCCGTGAGGCGGGCCGAGCGTTACGGCGTCGAAGGCGTCCGCTTCCTCGTCGGGGACCTCTTCGAGATGCCCGATCCCGTGGAAGACGGCACCCTCGCCAGGCTCACGATCCTGTTTCCGGATCCATGGCCCCGGGCGAGGGGCGATCGCTTCAGGCTGACCAACCCGACCCTCGTCGAGCGTTACCGTCGCTGGCTGGCCCCTGGCGGCAGCGTCCATTTCAGGACGGATCACGAGGCCCTGTTCATCTACTCGGTCAGACGTTTCGAGGAGGCAGGCTTCCGCGTGGAGCAAACCGTGCCTCTGGACCGGGTCGTCTCCGAGTTCGAGAGCAAGTTCCTCGCTCGCGGCCAGGAAATCTACGGGCTGGTCGCGTCCCTGACATAGGCCGCAGCCGCTTCACCGGCCATCGCGCCGCTGGACCAGGCGATCTGGAAGTTGAATCCGCCCACGAAGCCATCGAGGTCGAGGATCTCACCGGCGAAATACAGGCCCGGGATCACGCGTGAAGCGAAGGTGCGGGGATCGACCTCCCCGAGGGACACGCCACCGGCCGTGACCTCGGCGACCTCGAAGGAGTGCCATCCCGTCACGGGGAACGTCCAGCCCTTGAGGACCTCCACGAGCTTCCCCAGGGCTTTCTTGCCGAGCTCGGCGGCTTTGCGACCCGGGTCGATGTCGGCTGCAGCGAGGATCACGGGGCCCACGGCCTTCGGGACCTCGTTCCTCAGCAACGAGGCGGCCTGGGACTTGCCGGCCTCTGCGACGCGAGCCGTCAGTTCCGAGAGCAGGTGATCGCGCGCGATGTCGGGCATGAGGTCCACCACCAGCGCCGCGGACTGCCCGGCTGAGACGCCGGCGGCGATCGCCCGGCTGAGCTGGAGGACGATGGGGCCCGACAGGCCCGTGTGGGTGAACAGCATGTCGCCTCGGAAGGACCGGCCAGCCGGCTGACCCGCGACCCGGGCGCGCCCCTCGACGTCTCGCAGGGCGACTCCGGCCAGCTCCCGGGTTCCAGCCGTGCGGAGGGGGACCAGAGAGGGAAAGAGGGGCGAGACGGTGTGTCCCACCCGCTCGACCATCTCATACCCGTCACCGGTGGAGCCCGAGCGAGGGAGGGACTTTCCCCCCACGCACAGGATCACGGTACCGGCCTCGATGATCTCGCCATCTGCCAGGACGACACCCCGACAGGCGCCCGCCCGGACGTGCAAGGCCGATACGGGAGTGGACAGCCGGAGAACCACTCCGGCTTCGCGCAACTCGGCGAGCAGGGCCGAGATGACGTCCTGGCTGCGGTCACTGACGGGAAAGCGCTTCCGGCTCTCGACTTCGACGCGGGTCTTCACTCCGTGCCTCGCGAGCAGGGCCAGGATCTCGTCGGGGGGATGAGCCCTGAGGGCATCCCGGAAAAACCTGCCATTGCCCGGGATCATCCCGAGAATCTCGGCCGGGTCGTCAAGGGCCGTCGTGACGTTGCAGCGGCCTCCTCCCGAGATGCCGATCTTGAAACCCGGTCGGGCCGTCTTCTCGAGCAGCAGGACGGATGCCCCTGCTCGCGCGGCGGCCGCCGCGGCCATCATGCCTGCCGCCCCTGCGCCGACCACCAGGACGTCCGGTTCCCTCATCGCGTTTTCCTTTCCCACCGACCGGGGAATACCGAGATCCCGGAGGTGCCATGCCCAGCGTCCTGTTCGTCTGTCTCGGCAACATCTGTCGTTCCCCGCTCGCGGAAGGTATCTTCCGTCATCACGTGGAAAGGCGCGGTCTCGCCGATCGCTTCGTCATCGATTCGGCCGGGACGGGGGACTGGCACGTCGGCTCGCCGCCGCACATCGAGTCCCGGCGCGTGGCCCGGGATCGGGGCCTCGACATCTCGAGCCAGCGGGCGCGCCAGATCGTCCCGGACGACCTGAAGACGTTCGACTGGGTCGTGGCCATGGATACCACCAACCATCGCGACATCCTCGCCCTGCCGGGGGCGGGCGGCTGTCCGGCCCGCGTGATCCGGTTGCTGGACATCGTGTCGCATGCCTCGAAAGACGTGCCTGACCCGTATTTCGGGGGAGCTGATGGGTTCGATGCGGTCTACGACCTGCTGGATGAGGCCTGTGCGGCCTTCCTCGATCACGTGATGGACTGAGCCGGCGCGCTCCAGTCGAGCATCCGCCGGATGGGCGCGAGCGCGCGGACGCGCAGGTCCTCGTCCATCTCGATGGTCGGCTGGAGGTCCCGGAGGGCCAGGTAAAGCTTCTCGAGCGTGTTGAGGCGCATGTGGGGACACGCGTTGCAGGCACAGGTCTCATCCTCTCCCGGGGCGGCCAGCAAGGTGGCGCCCGGGGCGTGCTTGCGCATCTCGTGCATGATCCCCGGTTCGGTGGCCACGATGAACGAGCCGTCGGGGTGACGCTTCACGTGCTCGAGCAGGGCCGAGGTGCTGCCGATGTGATCGGCCAGGGCCAGCACCGGATCTTCGCATTCGGGATGCGCCAGCACGACGGCACCGGGATTGGCATGCTTGAGGGCTTGCAGGCGACGCGCCGAGAAGGTCTCGTGGACCATGCAACTGCCGTCATAGAGGACCATGTCCCGACCCGTCCGGCGCGTGAGCCATCGGCCGAGGTTCCGATCCGGTGCGAAGATGATGCCTCGATCGGCCGGAACCTGCCGGATGATCCGTTCCGCGTTGCTGCTCGTCACGATGACGTCGCTCATGGCTTTCACGGCTGCCGAGCAGTTGATGTACGAGACGATCCAGTGGTCCGGGTGACGGTCCTTGAGGGCTGCGAGGCGATCGGGGGGGCAACTGTCTGCAAGGCTGCATCCGGCTGCGAGATCTGGTAACACGACGGTGCGGGTCGGGTTCAGGATCTTGGCCGTCTCCGCCATGAAATGGACCCCCGCGAAGACGATCACCTCGGCATCCGTCGTGGCTGCCGCCTGGGCGAGCGCGAGGCTGTCCCCCAGGAAGTCCGCGACGTCCTGGATGTCGGGATCCTGGTAATAGTGGGCGAGGATCACGGCCCGGCGCGAGGCCTTGAGCTCTTCGATGGCCTGGAACAGATCCAGGCGGGGGTCGATCCGGGCAGCCATCGTCGGGGACATCTCTCGCACCTCCACCGGCGTATTGTATCGCACCGCTGCTCCCCCCGCACGGCGTCATGGGCCGCTTTTGCGCCCTCCGGCGTTCGACAGGCGGGAATTCTCGGGTATCATGGGAAAAGCCCGACGTATCCTCAAAGGAGAGGTTATGTGTCCCACGCAGTCTCACCGACGCGCTGCCGAGGGGGGCGAGGCCGCTTCCCCCGCTTGCTCCTTGATGGGGGTCCCCTTCGATCTGGGGGGACCAGCCCGGGGATCCTCCCTCGCACCGCGCGCCATCCGACTTGCCGGTCTCGCCGACCGCTTGCAGGCCCTCGGAATTCGCTTCACTGACCTCGGTGACGTCCCCGTTCCCGATCACCCGTCGCCCGGTCACCCGTCCCTCCGCAACCTCGAGGCCGTGACGGCCATGTCCGTGGCTGCCTTCGAACGTGCTCGGGTGGCCAATTTTGCCGACGGACCGCTCGTCACCGTCGGTGGGGATCACAGCATCGCCATCGGAAGCGTCGCCGCGAGTGCCGCCTGGTGTCATGCGAACGGCGGCGAACTGGGGTTGGTCTGGATCGATGCCCATGGCGACTTCAACACGGCCAGCACCACCCTGAGTGGCAACATCCATGGCATGCCCTTCGCGATCGCCCTCGGTCTCGGGGAGCCGTCCCTGACGGAACTCGGAGGAATCTGCCCGAAGGTGCGCCCCGAACACGCGATCCTCATCGGGGCCCGCGACCTCGACGAGGACGAGGCCTCCCTCATCCGGGACACGGGGATCCGCGTTATCACCACGGACGAGGTGCGTTCCCGCGGTCTGCAGGCCGTGCTCGACGAGGTCCTTCCGGCTCTCGTCGCCCGCACCTCGGGACTGCATGTCAGCCTGGATGTCGATGCGATCGACCCGGACGAGGTCCCTGCTGTCGGCACCCCGGTTCCCCGGGGCATGACGGTTTCCGACATGCGACTCGCCGTCGAGGCGATCGCGCGCACTGGACATCTGGTGGCCCTCGATCTCGTCGAGATCGATCCCCTCCGGGACGTCGCCGGTCGGAGCCTCCAGGTGGGACAGGATCTCGTCGTCGCGATGCTGACGCCTGCACGCCCGGCTGCCTGAGGCGGGCGGGCCGTCCTTGTCGCCCCGCCCGGGCCCCGGCATGCTGATTTTCCGGAATCCCGCTTCATGGCCCGGCCATGCGGGTATACATAACGTGTCGATTCACCGCGCAGGGGGGAGGGCGTCCCCATGGATTTTCGACGCATTCACGCGCAGCGCCAGGCCGAGCTCGATGAGGTGCTGCTCAAGTCTCTGCACGAGGAGCAGGCTCGGCTCACCTCGCGCCTCAAGACGATCCGCCATGAAATGGACGGCATGCTCCGGGTGATCGAGCAATACCGGGCTCACATCCAGGAGCAGGAACGGGTCGCGCTCGATCTCGAGCAGGCGGTTGCGCGCCTCGAAACCCAGGAGCGGGAGATCCGGCAGGACCAGGAGCGCTGGTCAGGCAAGCTCGCGGGGTGAAGCGGCCACCTGACGTTTCAGGATTCGGACGATTCGCTTGGCAGGCTCTTCGTGTGAACGAAGGCTTCTCCACAATCGATGTAGAAGGTGGCCCCCGGGACGTAATGCAGCCCGGCCACCTTGCCAACCTGGGCAGGGCCTTCCTTGTCGAAGGCCTCCTTGACTGCCTTGATGGCCCGGGCATCGAGATTGCCCCCGAACAGGCCCACCAGCGGGTTCATCGCGTTCGCCTCGACGCTCCGTTCGTCCAGGGCTACCCAGATCTTGCCTTCTCCATCCAGGCGAACCGTCATGTCGAAGGTGAGCTGGATGTCGTGGATCTGGTACTTCACGCGCCCCGAGATCCGGATCCGGTCCTCCACGCTGGCCGCGCGCAGATCGTCGGGCAGCCGACGGTCGAGCGACCGGGTGAACTCTGCCTGCACGGTCTGGATGACCTGCGTACGCAGTTCCGAACGTTCATTCTCGACGACGGTATCTGCACCGGGAGTGCTCTCGATTCCCAGGTAATCATTGATGATCGCGACGGCGGCACCCGGATGCTGCTGCTTCACCCAGGTCACGAAGGGATGGTTCAGGATGCCGCGCCCCGCTTGCTGCGTGCCAGCGGCCATCGAGGGCGAGCCAGGCGCCGAGGCGGGTGGCCGGTTCTGGAGCGCCATATCTGGCGCAGACGCGACGCTGCGCGCCCCGCAAGCCGCAAGATTCATGACAATCGTGGCTCCCACGGCCCATCTGCTCATCTGCCGCATCGCGGTTCTCCCCCCGTCTGCGATTCCCCGAGGGCGTTATCGTCTCGTTCCCGGCGGACCCGGTAAAGACCATTCCATGCTCCGTTTAAAAATGGCTACAAAGCGGGTTGTGACTGTCATCCTGGCCGGGTCGCCCCGCGAGCGGATACGCTGGATCCGGAAGCGTTCGTTGCAGGTCTGGGAAGGTCCGGTCGCGTGTCGCGCAGCATGATCAGGGCGCTGTTGGCGCGTGGCCTGGCGATCGCCGTACTGAGCGGCGTCCCTGCCTTCGCCGTCGAAAAACCGTCCCCCGAGGATCCCGCGTTCCGGCGCGGAGCCTGTCTCTTCCTGTTCGGCGAGGAGGCGTTCCTGGTCGGGGGGGAGATCGATGGACGTCCCGTGAGCACCGTGGAACGCCTGGTCTTCCCGGCCGAGGTCGCCACCCGCGCGATCGATCTGGAACTCAGCCTGCCTCGAACGGCTGCCGCCTCCGTCGTCACGTCCGGCGGAGTCTTCATCGTGGGGGGGCGTACGGCCGATGGTCAGCCTCTCGCTTCCGTGGAATGGGTTCAGGCAGACGAGCGCGGGCGCCTCGAGGGCCCCTCGCAGATCGAGCCGGGCACGGGGCTCAACGTGCCCCGCTCGGACCACATGGCGATCGCCATCGGATCCTGGGTCTACGTGCTGGGGGGTGCGGGCCCGGAGGGGGTGCTGCGCTCGATCGAGCGCGCGCCCATCACTCCGGAGGGCAGTCTCGGTCGATTCGAGGATGTGGCCAGTTCGTCACTCGTGGTTCCCAGGGCCGGTGCCGTGACCGTTCGCCTCGGCTCGCGCCTGCTGGTCGGGGGCGGTCTCACCGGTCCGGGTCAGGTTCTCGATTCATGGGAACAGGCACTCATCGATGACAGCGGGCAACTCGGGCCCTTCGAGCCCGTGCCCGGGGTCAGGCTCAACGTGGCCCGGCAGAGGGCCGGGGTCGTCGCGCACGACGGTCGGTTGATCGTCGGGGGGGGGGCTGGCGGTTCGGAGCCGCTGCGCTCGACCGAGGTCGCGACGTGGTCCATCGATGCGGGCCTGTCGCCCTTCCTGGCTGGCCCGGAACTCGTCAGGCCCCGGTTCGGCCCCCTGATCTGGGTCGCCTCAGGCGACCTCCGGGTCCTGGACGGGGCGGGGTCGGCCGAAACCGTGGCCTGGGCAAGCGTGCAGGCTTCTGAACAGGTGGCTGTGACCGGATCCGGGCGCGTTCCGGAGGGGAGCCCTGTCGAGCAGAACTCACGGAGTTCCGACCCGGATACGGGCACGGAGCCCGTGCCGGCATCCGGTCCTTCCGTCCTTCCCGAGACGGTTGCGTCCTCGTCGTTCAGTCCGGGCGTCCCCGTGACCGGACCGGAAGGACCGTCGCCAGCCGCCACGGAATCCTTCGGATCGTGATCCCGGGGAGGGCCTCCCCAGCAGACGAGGCCCTCCCCACCAGGGGAAGGGCCTCGTGCAACCGGAACGGCGGCCTAGTGAAGGATCGCTTCCGAAGCGCCGTAGCGCTTGATGGTGTCCTTGAGGCCGTAGCGGCTGATGGTCTTCATGACCTTGGTCGACACCCGGAGGCGCACCCAGCGGTTCTCATCGGCCAGGAAGAAACGCTTCCACTGGAGGTTCGGCTCCTGGCGGCTGACGGTGCGGTGGTTCGAGTGGCTGACCAGGTTGGAACGCTCGGGGCGCTTCCCGGAAATCATGCACTTCTGTGCCATGAGGTGCTCCTTGGCAAACAAAACGGGCGCCGACTTCCGGGGAAGACCGGCGACCAGAGGGTCTGAAACAGCATACGCGACGTGCGGGGGGTTGTCAAAGCTCTTGGTCAAGCCTTTGACAAACCTTCGCAGGCGCATTACCATCGAGTCTGAATCGGATCCTCATCGTCTACGAACACCGGGAGGCCCACGTGGCAGCGCAAGGCTCGCGTATCATCATCAAGCTCAAGAGTACCGAGAGTGGTTTCACCTACGTGACCATGAAGAACAAGCGGAACAATCCGGACCGCATGGTTCTTCGCAAGTACGACCCGATGGTCAAGCGTCACGTCGAGTTCCGCGAGACCAAGTAATCGGTTCTGAGTTACCATCAGGGGGACCTCCACGGAGGTCCCCCTGATGGTGTTTTCTGGGCCATGATTCCCGCAAGTGCCTGGACTCAGGGCCAGGCCGTCAGCCAGTGCCGCCAGCTGCCCAGGGCGGCCTGCGTGAGGCGACGGCGGGCCAGGCGACCGTCGCGTGACCACAGGAAGCGAGCCACCTCGGCGATCTGAGGATGTCCGATTTTTCCCGGACCGCTCAGCAGGGCCATCGGCCATCCCGGGCGTGAAAGCCAGCGGACGATCGCAAGTTCCGTTGAAGACAGGGCCCGGACCAGGGCACGTACGAACGGTTCGAGGTCGATGCGGGGATCGCTCAGGATCATCTTGCCCACCCGCCACGAGCGAGCCAGGAATTCCGGATCGGTGGCCTCCGGGGAGGTCACCCAGATGTCGATCCGCTCCCGGATGGCCGGCGTCTCGAGCCAGCGCGTGCCCCAGGCGACCAGCGCCGACACCCGGGTGGGGTGCATCGCGACGAGCGTCTCGAGGATGCGGATCACCCAGTCGAGATTCCAGCTTTCCTCGCCAGGCAAGGCGCGAGCCATCCAGGCCTGACCTTCTGCGAGTTGCTCGCTCGACAGCGCCTCCAGGGGCAGGGAAACCAGCGTCTCGACGATCCAGCGGATGCCTTCGTCGGAGGTGAGGTACGCGCGCAGTTCGGACGGATCGAACGAGGGTTCCAGGCTGGCCTGGGTGAGCAGGGTCTTCCAGCGGGCCACGTCGTCCAGGCTGCCGACCTCGAGGCGGGTGCGCAACTGTTCCCGCATCGCGGCGCGCTCGGGGGCGAGCATCAGCTTGGCCGCGTAGGGAATGCCCACCTCGAGGAAGCGGTACACGGGGACCCTTTGTCGGACGACCATCTCCATGCAGCCGACCGATCGCATCAGGAAGGTGAAGCGGTCCGGCATGCAGAAGGGCAGGTCCAGCAACTGGTCGCCCAGTTTCTGGAAGATCTCCTGCATCGAGAGTGGATCCTGGCCGAGGCCGAGCTGCGACCGGTAGACCTCTTCCACCAGCGGGATCAGGCGAGCCCGATCGACCTCGGGAGGCAGGAAGCCAAGCCGGATCATGTCCTCGAGAAAGCCGCCCAGGTCCTCGTGAACCAGATGCACGAAGGCGTCCACCAGGATCTCCTGGGTATCCGGAGGCATGGTATCCACCATGCCGAAATCCAGGTACACGACCTCGCCATCGGGGCGGACCAGCACGTTGCCCGGGTGGGTGTCCCCGTGAAAGAAGCCGTCCTCGAGGACCTGCTTGATGAATGCCCGGACCCCCCGGTTCGCGACTTCCAGGAAGTCGACGCCATGGGCGGCCAGACCCGCATCGTCATCGAACTTGACGCCCTCGATGTACTCCATGGTCAGGACGCGCGTGGTGGAATGCTCTGGAAAACTGCGAGGCGCCGTGATCCCGTCGAAATGTTCGAAGTTCCGCCTGAAGCGGTCCATGTGGTGACGTTCAAGTTCGAAGTCGATCTGGTCGCGCAGGCTGTCTGCAAACCGACGCAGGATGGCCCTGTAGGGCATCGCCGGTGAGATGGGGATTCCCCAGCGGGTGAAGTCCCGTCCCTCGAACCAGGACGCGATGCGGTCCAGGACGGACACGTCACGGGCCATGAGCCTCGCAAGGCCCGGACGCTGGATCTTGATCGCGACCTGCTCACCCGTGTGCAGTTCCGCCCGGTGGACCTGCCCGATGGATGCGGCCGAGATCGGAGCCCGTTCGACGGAACGGAAGCGCGAAGCCAGCGGTCCACCGAGTTCGCTTTCGAGGATCGACCGTACCGTGTCCCATGACATGGCCGGCACTCGGTCCTGTAATCCCGCCAGTTCCTCGATGTACGCGCGGGGGACCAGGTCGGGACGGGTGGACATCATCTGGCCCAGCTTGATGAATGAAGGGCCCAGGTTCACGAGCATGTGGCGAAAACGGTGCGCAGCCCGGCGATCGCGCTCGGAGCGATCCTGGAGCCACCCTCGGCGGCTCCGAACGTGCGACCAGATTTCCCGGAGCGTGAAGCCCCCGATGGCCCGGGTAATGGTCCAGGTCCGACCCAGCGATTCGAGTCGGGTGACGGGAGGAAGGGGGGCGGCGACGGGCTGTGCGTCAGGGATGGTCAACGGTGGCCCTCATCCCCCGAACATCGTCCATCCACGCTTGCCCACGTAGTCCGACTCCTTGCCCGAAAAAGCTCCCTTGACGGCATCGAGGACCTCGTCCTTGACCCGAGCTTTGGACAGCGCATCCATCACGAGACCCTGGTTGCGGTTCGAATTGGCGAGGCGCTCGGCCAGGATCATCGACAGCTTGAGGCCGAAGGTGGGATCCTCCTCGAAGAGCCGCGAGACGTCGGGGAACACCAGCAGCTTGCACGACCTGGTCGCGCGGACGGTCGCGGTGCGGGGAGTCTTGAGCAGGGCCCCCATCTCGCCGAGATAGGTGCCCGAGCCTTCCTTCGCATCGATGTGTGCGACGCGGTTCGTGCCGATGTACACGTCGACGGCGCCTTCCATCAGGAGGAACAGCTCGTAGGTCATCTCTCCCTCGCGGAAGATCGACTTGCCAGATTTCACGTTCCAGATCTCGGGTGGTTTGCTGGTCGGCCGGGTCCTCGGAGGCGCTTTACCCGTCAGGGGATCGACGGGATCGTCCGGATCGGGGGGGAGTTCATCCTCGCGGCTCTGGCGATTGGCTGCCAGCCGCGCCTTCATGAGCTGGAGCGCTGCCGTGACATCACGCGGCTCGCTGGGTTCGTCCAGCGGGTTGTGGGCATCGAGGTGCAAGGAGTCGGTCATGGGCGGTTTCTCCTGTCCTGGAACCTGCCGTCTACAAGCATCATCTACCCCTTCACGGGGGGAGTCCAGATCATCAAGTGCGCCATCACCAGAATTTCCACCAGGGTCGCGGGGGGCGGGACTGGGCCTGCAGCGCGCGAGCGATCTCGTCGAGGAGTCGCTCATCCTGGTCCTCGTCCGAGGCCGTCTGAGTGGCCACCGTGGCCTCGAGTTCGAGCAGGCGCCGCTGGAGCTTGCGCAGGTCTTCCTTGCCCCGGATCGATTCGTCCTGGGCGCGCCGCGCTTCTGCCACGTCACGCTCGAGTTGCTTGATGCGATCGTCCACGGCGCCCGACGGTGATGAAGACGGGATGCCCGATTCCAGGAGCCTCAGGTTTTCCTCGCCGAGTCGCTGGATGGCCGAGCCCTGCGCGATCACCAGCTGTTCGAGCTGATCGAGTCGGTCGAGCATGGCCTGCATGACCTCGCGGACCCCCGGCGGCTGGACCTCGGCATCGGCTGGCACCAGCGTGGTAGTCTCCACCTCGGGTTCCGATCGCTGCACGAGCATCGAGCGGATCTCGTCGACGGGCAACTCGTCGGCACGTTTCGCGAGGATGAGGCGCAGGTTCTCGACGTCGGTCTCGGTCAGGATGCACCGACCCTGCTCGTTGCGCTGGAAGGACAGCTCGAACTCCTGCTCGTAGCGGCGGATCAGCGGCACGGAGATGCCCAGGACCTCCGCTGCGTCCTTCATCGTGTAGGCCATCAGGCGCCCCCCGCCGGGCGCTTGCGCGCGCGCCGCGGCTTCTGGAAGACGAACACGTATTCATGCCGGAAGAGGTAGTATCCCTGCGCCAGCGAGCGGTACTTCCAGAGATTGCCGGACTTGCCCTTGCCCTTCTCGTTGCCCTGGATGTCTTTCACGACGATGCTCTTCAGGGTGAATCCCCGCTCCATCGCGAGCTGCATGGTGTGAAAGCCCAGCGGGACCCACTGTCCCCGGGCATACTTGTCCCCGATGACGATCGCCATCGTGCCACCGGGGGCGGTGAGTTCGTGGGCCCGGTCGATCACCGAGGCGAAACGCTCGAGAAACTCCTCATCGGACTGGACGTGGGACAGGTCCTGCGCGTCCTGGCCTCCCGAGAACTGGATGATGTCGCTGTAGGGGGGGTGCAGGATCACCAGCTCGGCCTGTTCCTTGCCGAGTTCGCGCAGGGCGTCGAGCACGCGGTCGCGAGTCTCGGGGAGGGCCGAACTCCCGACCAGCACCCGGGTCGTGACTCCATGGCCGTTCTCGGTCTGCTCGATGCGCTCCCGGGCACGTTCGGCCACCTCGCCCAGCAACTCGACGCCGATCCCGTGACGTCCCATCCGGCGGCATTCGATCAGGGTCGTCCCCATGCCCAGGAAGAGATCGACCACGACATCTCCCTGGCGCGTGAAACGGTGGAAAAGCTGCTGGGGGATCTGGGGGATGAAGTTGCCGTGGTAGTCACCGGCATGGGAGGCTCCCCGGTCGCGACGCGAGAACAGCCACAGGCTATCGGTCTCGACCTCGCCGAGGTAGTCCTTCCATCGGGTCATGTCGAGGTCCGTCCGGGGAGACCGGCGTCGGGATGATGGGGGGGCTGCTTCCATGCGAGGGTTTGGCTCCGGGACGGGGGGCATCTCACCTGCCATTCTATGCGACCCGGTGGTCGGGAGCCACCATCCTTGCGTTCCGGGGACGTCGGCGATACGGTGACACCATGCGTGACTGGCGATTCCTTCTCGACCCTCCGGCTTCCGGCGTCCGGCACATGGCGGCTGACGAGGCGCTTCTCGAATCGGTACGCGCCGGTCTGGCTCCCCCCACCCTCAGGCTTTACTGCTGGGACAGGCCCACCGTGAGTCTGGGAAGGACCCAGGCCGTGGAGCGCGCCGGACGGCGCCATCTCCCTGCTCTGCCGGAGGCGTGGCCCGTCGTCGTGCGCCCGACGGGGGGACGTGCTCTCCTTCACGGAGCCGGGGATCTCACCTATGCCGTCGCGATTCCCGACGATGCGGGATTCCCCGCCGATGTCCGAGGCATGTACTGCTCGATCGCCCGCTGGCTGTCGCGGGCCCTGGCCCGGGTTGGCCTGGAGGGCTCCCTCCAGCAGGGCTCCACGGCTCCCGGGCCCCACTTCGACTGCCTGGCCGTGGCCACGGAAGCCGACCTGGTCGTGCGCGGGATGAAGCGAGTCGCCAGTGCCCAGTTGCGACGTCCTGGCGGCACGCTCCAGCACGGTGCCGTCTGGCTCGATAGCGATCCCGTCATGCTCGAGAGCCTGCTCTCCGGCAGTCGCCTGCCGCCTGGCTTGCCTGGACCCGGACACGAGCGCCTCACGGCCGTGGGGGAGGCACTGGTGATTGCCGCCAGGGAACTCTGGGGCGTCAGCATCTCGCCCGGGGCATGGCAGGACCACGAACTCGCGACGGTGGAACACCTGGTGCGTCAGGTTCCATCCAGCGGTGGCGCCTGATCCGGCTTCGAGGCATGGTCGGCCGCAAGCCGCTTCATCTGGATCATGGTGCGGGTCAGGCCGACACCCAGAGCCACGCTGCGCAGGTCACGGATGTCCAGGACACCCAGGGAGACGAACTGGTCGAGCATGTTGTAGGCCAGTTCCCCGAGCTGGATGAGCTCCGCGAGACGGTCCGCCGCGACATGGCGGAGTTCCTGTTCTCCATCGGGACTCACGGGGCCGGATTCGAGCTCACCCTCGACCTGCCTCAGGCGCTCCAGGGTGGCTCCCATCTGGTACAGCTCGCGCTCTCGGAGCACCTTGGAGATGGGTCTCCAGATGTTACGCTCGGCCTGGTAGAACTCGCGGCGCTCCCCGGGGGTCGAGATGCGGTGGACGACGCCCCAGCGGACGAGCTCCTGCAGGACCATGCTGACCAGGCCTGAACTGATCCCCAGCCCCTCACGCAGGTCATGGGCCGACAGCGGGCGGGGACTGACGTACAGGTAGGTCCAGACCATGCCCAGGACCCGCTTGAAGCCCCAGAGTTCGACGATCTGTCCCACGGCCTCGCAGGCCTGGTAGATGGCCGGATCGACCCGGGGGGACGTCATGGCTGCAGGGCTCGCGGGCGCACGACCCGCTCGTACACGCGGCCCTCGATGAACAGGTCGAGTAGCCGTCGATCGACGTGACCGTCGCGGGCCTCGTGACCGAGGATGTCGAGGGCGCGTTCCAGGGGGACGGCCTTCTTGTAGGGACGATCGCTCGCCGTGAGCGCATCGAAGATGTCGGCGATCGTCATCATCCTGCTCTGGACGGGAATGGCGTCGCCCATCAGCCCGTGGGGATAGCCCTTGCCATTGAGTTTCTCGTGGTGCGACTCCGCGATCTGCGGGACTCCCGACAGGTCACGGGTCCACGGGATCTGTCGCAGGAAGCGGAAGGTATGGACCACGTGGCTCTCGATCTCCCGCCGTTCGTCCCCGTCGAGCGTGCCTCGCCGGATCGAAAGCTGGTTGACCTCCCGGGGTGTCAACCAGGGTTGTTCGAGTCCGTCCTCGTCGAGGTAGGTCCGCGTCGCGATTTCCAGCAGGTGGTGGAAGCGGCCTTCCTCGAGGACCGTCGGTTCGTTGGCCTGCAGGATGGTCGCCAGGGCCAGGGCCAGTTCGTCCTTTTCACGCGTGCAGGCGGCCTCGAGGTCGTGGCGGCACCCGTGGAAGTGCTCCACGCCGTGCGTGAGGCAGTGCTCGAGCTGCAGGCGCAGGTGGCGATTTTCGATGCCGAGCCGGATGATCGAGAAACGGGACCGGAGCAGGTCGAGCGCCTGCGGGTAGAGTTTCTTCGCCTTGACGAGGACCTCTTCCCGTACGCCCACCTTCCCGAAGTCATGAAGCAGGGACGCATAGCGGATCTCGCGCAGCTGTTCCGTCGTGAAACGGACATCCGCGAATGGACCCGTGTCGAGGCCGTCGACCAGCGTCGCGAGGCCCACGGTCAGCTCGGCCACCCGGACCGAGTGCCCGGAAGTCGTGGGGTCACGGCTTTCGATCGCCTGGACCGAGGCATTCACGAAACCTTCGAACAGCCCCTCGATGCTCTTGTACAGCAAGTTGTTCTCGACGGCCACGGCCGCCTGGCTGGCCAGGCTGAGCAAGAGCTCCTCGCAGGCCTCGTCGAACGGGATCACGGATGAGGCCACCGCCTCGTGGCCGACCAGTTTGAGATGAGCCGATCGTTTCCGGTTGATGAACTGGAGGATCCCCAGGAGTTCCCCGTCCCGGTTTCGCATCGGGACCACCAGCATCGAGCGGGTCCGGTACCCCGTCATCTGGTCGAAGGTGGGATCGAAGGCATACTCTACCCCTTCCGGAAGGTCATAGACATCCGGAAGGTTGACGCAGCGTCCGGTCAGGGCCACGTGGCCCGCGATGCTGGCGTGGCTGACCGGGACCGTGAATTCCCGGGACAGGAAGCTCACCGAATCGTTCTGGGAGAGCTTGAAGCGCAGCCGGACGCCGCCAACCTCATCCTTCTCGACCAGGTACAGGCTCCCGGCGTCGGCCTGGACGAGTTCACGTCCCTTTTCGAGGATCATGGCCAGGAGGTTATCCGGATCACGCTCGGAGCTGAGCGCCATGCCGATGGAGTTGAGCTGTTTCAGCTGCCGGGCCTGCATCTGGAGGCTCTGACGCGAGGTCTCCGTTTCCATGCTGCCGCGCACGAACTGGAAGGCATTTCCGAGCAGTTTCTGGACTCCCGCCAGAGCAGGAGGCGTGCGCAGGTAAGCCCAGAAGCATTCCGAGGGCAACCAGTCGGGGGGAGACTTCCCTTCCGGATAGGACCAGATGATCAGGCCCTCGCTCGCCCACCACTCGATCACGGCGCGGAGACGGGCCTGGTCGTCGATCGTGAAAACGGTCTCGTCGAGGATGGCAACCTTGGCGCAGCCGGACGGAGCGGCCATGAGGTCTTCAAGCGAGCGGATGATGGCCCATTCGACGCCAGGCAAGGGGAACCGCGTCGCATCGAGGTGCTCCGTGAGGGAGCTCGGGAAATACAGATGGGACGCGTGCTGCTGCTCGTTCAAGTCATCCCCCGCTCGACGTTCGCACACCTATCCTACCCGCACGGGGAGCATTCAGCAGTCGGATGAACGCTACGGTATTTTAAATGTGACCGTGAGTTCCCCAGTCTGCGTCACCTGGACGACGTGAAGCGGCAGGGGGGCGAAGCGATAGTTCAATGCCGCATTCCGGGCACTCTGGTCGAACTGCCGGCGCGTGGACGAGCGCACGACGTCGGCGCTCTCGACGTGTCCATCCGGAGCTACCCGTATACGGAGCACGACGGTGCCTTCGAGCCCCTCTGCGCCGTAGCTGGGGGGATAGACAGGCTCGGGCTGGGCGAGGAGGGCGCGACCGGAGAGTTCTCCCGTCATCCCGGCGCCGTTTCCGCCCAGGCCGCCTACCTCTCGACCACTCGAATCCGGGGAGTCTCCGGACGGTCCCTCGGGCAGCATGTCGCCTGGCAAGCGGTCGAGTTCGCGATCGGTCCGTCGCTCGAGGCTTTGCCGTTCCCGCAAGGCGCGAGCCAGATCGGTCTGGCGATCGCCCTCTGCCTCCCGGCCTTCCTGACGTTCCCGATTCCGGGGAGCCGTCGGGAGCGTCCCGGTATCGGGACGTATCTCGGAACGGGCTTCTCCCGGTTCGGTCAAGGCCTCGGTCCTCGTGTCGACCGGCTCGACCGGTCGGATCTGCGGGGCGCGCTGGGGGGCCGTGTCCCGGGCCACGTCCGGTCGAGGCGCATCGCTCCGCATGGCCCGGGTATCCCCGGGAAGGCCCGACATCGCCAGGTCGATGAGGAGCGTGTCCGGGGTCGGTGCCACGGTGCGGTCGGAACGCGAGGTCCATCCGAGCAGCAACAGCAGCAAACCAACATGGATGGCCAGGGAGGTCATCCACGGTTGCCAGGACGGTCGCGGGGACGTGGGAACCATGCGTCTCCTCCCGACGGCTGGAGCGGCCTTTCGCGCCCGGGGGGGACGCTGGCTGGAGGGGATCGGCCGAGCTCGGACTGCTGGCATCACGCCGCTCAGAACGCCAGCCCGAGGCCGAGGGTGGTCAGGGTGTCGGGCGCGAAGTAGGAGCTCGCGAGCTGTCGCTGCTGCACGGGCCACGCCGCGAGATCGAACCACGCCGTCCAGCCCGGCCTGAGATGCCAGGACAGCCTCGCGTCCAGACTGACCTGTGAGCCCGCCTGGGGGGCACCGATCTGGAGGGCGCCCAGTTCCACCAGCTCCGCCCGACCGGCAAGAGTCAGATCCAATCTATCATCCCACCAGTGACTTTCGTGTCCGAGCGACAGTTCTTGCCACAGTTCTCCGAGCGGCTGGACCGAGCGGAAACGATAGCTGAAGACGTGAGGGGCCCCTTCCCATGCGAGGTAGGTGGCACGCGCCTCTCCCCGCAGGATGCCCTGGCCGGCTCCGGCCGTTCCGACCTGGAACGGGCTCCAGAGCCCCGTGCCCGCGTCGCGTCGCCAGGCCATCCAGCCGTCCGCCCAGGCGTACGAGAGCTTCCCGTCGAGGCTCCACCGCTCGTCCAGGCGCTGGCGGCCCTCCACCTCGCTACCTGCCCGGATCCGCACGTCGCGCAGCGAGGTTTCGAGTCCAGACCACCGGCGGGAGGCCACCAGGTCCCCCCACCAGGGGAACTCGCGCCAGGCCCCCGCCCGGATGGCGAGTTGCGTGTCGGGGCGCGGTTCGTACTCGAGGGTCAGGCGCGGATCGGCGATCCATTCATCCGTCACCCGGCCGAGGGCGAGCCCCCCGATCACGGTCCAGCCAGGGGCTGCGGGCCAGCGATCCTCTGCCTGGGCGCGCACGAATCCCCACCCCTGTCCGGTGCTGCCGCGGCCTCCGGTCTCGCCCTGGAGGGTGAACGTATGGTCTCCTACCTGCCAGACGTCCTCGGGGTTCCAGCTCACTCGGCCTTCCCACCATCTGGCGAACCCGTCGCTCGTGAGCACGTCCCGGGCTTGACCCGTTTCCAGATCGAGGCGGGCCAGGCCTGCCAGGGCCTCGTCCTGGAGACCGAGCCGGGTCGAGAAGGCCGGTGACGAGGCCCCGTCCTCCCGGATGATCGTGTCCTGCGCGCGCGCCAGCAGCCCCAGGCGGTAGGGGGTCAGGGAGCCACTGCTGCCCGGCACGGCTCCCGCCCGGACGTCGAGATTCCAGCGAGACCAGTCGCCGGCACCCTGGATGTAGCTACCGCCGATCCTCCCCCGGAGCGTCCCGAGGACCAGACCGTCCTGCTTCAGGCCCGACTGCTCACCGGACACGGTCCTGCCAACCAGGAGATCGAGGGCGTACCGGTGGGGGCCGCTGGTACCGGCCGAGAGTTCCCCGATATCCTGTCGGGGCATCGCGGGCCGTTCGATCGCCAGGTCGAGGGACGGGGAGGCCGTTTCCGGTGCCGGCGCCAGGTAGGCGTCGAGCACGAGACCCGGTCTGGGCGGGCGGGGAAAGGGCAGGTTGCCGGCGCCGTCCTCGGGTGAGAGCTTGGTTCCGGGAAGCAGGGGCCCCGCGTAGGACTCTTCACCCTTCACGATCACGGGCGGCAGGTTGACGGGCAACTTGTCGGGAGAGGGCGCCTCGTTGCGGTCAGAGGCCGGGCTCGCTTCGACAGGCCGTCCGAGCAGCACGAGGAGAGCGATCAGGCTCCAGCGGAACCGGTTTCGCATCATCGGGGCATCCTCCGCGTCACGTGGTCGTCGATCCATTTCAGGCGGCTGTTCGCCGTCTCGCGATCCTCTTTCCCGAGGTCGGGCCTGGCTGCCATGGTCCGGTACAGTTTGCTCGCCTCGTCCCACCGACGCTCGAGTTCGTAGGCCTCTCCGAGCTTCAACCACGTCAGACCGAGCAACTCCACGGCCACTCGGGGTGTCCTCGCGACCTTCTCGAGTTCCGGAATCGCCTCTTTCTGTCGTTGCGCGGCGACCAGGGCGGCCCCGAGCCAGTACCGGGCCTCCACGGTCTTCGGATCGGTGGGCTTTCCGAGCTTGAGGCAGACTCGATGGGCGGCGATCGCCTCGTTCCAGTCCCCGCGGCGCATGGCCAGCTTTCCGATGGCCGACTGGCAGGCGATGACGGTGGCCGGGGACGCGCCCGGCCTGGCTGCCAGGGTCCGGAACGTGCGCAGGGCAAGCTCCTCCTGCCCGCCCTGCATCGCGGCACGGCCGGCCGCGAAGGCCAGGCGCGAGAGTTCCGTTTCGGACACGTTCAACCGCGTCAGGCGCCACCAGGCTTCCATCGCGGCGCCCGGCAGGTTACGGGCGATCGCCCGCTCCGCATAGAGCCTGGTCCAGGCTGCCTGGTCCGGGGAAGGCTCACGCGAGAGGGCGTCGAGCTGACTGAGCGCCGCCTCGGGTTCCCCGCCCTTCCACTCGGCCTCTGCCAGAAGAAATCGCTGGGCCAGGCCGGGACTCGCGATCAGCATCAGCGTCTTGCGGGCCTCGGATCCCTGTCCCCGGCTGAGCTGGGTCCGACCGATCCGCTCGAGCACCGCCGTGCTCCAGCTGGCCTCTCCATGGCGCGTTGCCAGGGCCCTCGCCTCGTCCAGACGGTCCTGACCGATCAGGGCCTGGGTCAGCCACTGCGCGTATTCCTGCTGTTCGACCGAGCCGCTCGCCGCTTCGTCATGCAAAGCCTGGTAACCTGTCCTGGCTTCATCGAGATGACCCGCGTTGAAATGGGCAGCCGCGATGCGGTATCGCGCCTCACGCCGCTCGTCGGGGGTGGCTCCGTCATCCGCGATGATCTGCCGGAGCGAGTCGATCGCGTCCTCGTAGCGCCCTGCCCGGAAGGCCAGCTGGGCGGCCACGTCCCGGATCCGGTTGCGTCTTGCATCCCCCGGAAAGCGCCGGAGGAAATCCCGGGCGTGGGATTCGGTCTCTGCGGATCCGCCCGCCCGGAAACCCGCATAGGCGAGTCCGTACAGGACGTCCGCGAGCATGGAGGCTTCCAGCTGGCTCGTGAACAGGTTCCCGAACGTGGCCGATGCACCCGACCAGTCCCGGGTGAAGAGCTGGATCCGCGCCAGCTGGACCTGGGCATCCTGCCGGAACGACGCGTTCCTGAGCAGGGGGATGGCGCGCTTGAAGGAACGCGCTGCCAGATCCGGCTGCTTGAGGCCGAGGTGGGCGTAGCCCGCCCCGTAGGCGGCCTCCCCGGCCTTGTCACCGCTCGGGAACCGGTTCAGGTGGCTCTCGTAGGCGTTCGCGGCGCCCAGCAGATCCCCGGAACGGTAACAGGCCTCTGCCAGCCAGTAGCTCGCCTCGGCCTCGTACGCACTGCGGCGCGCGATATCCCGGAGCGTGAGGGCAGCCGCGGCGTGATCGCCGTTGCGGAACTGGGCGAGCCCGATGCGAAAGGCGACGGCATCGCCTTTCCCGTCCAGGAAGCTCAGGTCGTCGTTCTCGCGCTCCAGCGCCTGGTACTCCCGGACGGCCTCGTCGGGACGGTGCAGAGCGAGCAGAGATTCCGCGAGCAGCCACCTGTAACGTCCGCGCTGCTTGCTCTTCGGGTAGGTCGAAAGCAACTCGCGTGCCCGTTCGAGGCAACGGTCGGCCTTGCCGTCCTGATAATCGAGCTGGGCCAGCAAGAACAGGGCCTGTTCCCGGATGCCGGTCGACCCGTAGGCACGGGCTTCCTCGATCCGGGCGCGCGCCGGACCCGGCAGGTCGAGGTCCAGCAAGATCCTTCCGAGTGCCAGACTGGCCGCCGGACGGGCCCGGCTCCGGGGATACTCGTCCAGCCAGTGCTCGAGGCCCGTCCGGGCTTCCCGGACCTGACCGAGTTGCCACTGGGCATAGGCCAGACCGTACCGGGCCGGTTCCGTCCAGGATGGGTGGGTGATCCCGCGGTACAGGGTGGCTGCCTGATCCCAGTTTCCCTTGCTCGCATAGCCTTCGGCGGCCAGGAAGCTCGCCCGGGCCTCGAGTTCCGGATCTCCCCCCCGGAGGCGAGCCGCACGGCTCAGGGCATCGCTCGCCAGCAGGGGACGGTCGATCCGCAACTGGCGGTTCGCCACCGTGACCCACGTCGCCCCGGCCTGCTTGCTCTGCGGATGGCGTTCGATCGCCGCCTTCCACGAGAAGACCGCCCGGGCCGGCAAGCCGAGGCGCTCGTAGCACCAGCCCACGTTGAAGGCTGCGCGTTCGCCCAGCACGCGGTCGATACCCCGGTCTACCTGTTCCTGGTAGAGCTTGCGCGCCTGTTCAAATTCCCCGCGGGAGTAAAGCTGGTCGGCCAGTTCCATCCGCACGTGATCGCGCTCGGGAGGCTCGGTCTGCGCGATCCATTCCCGCATGCAGGCATCGGCTTCCAGATGCTGACCCTGGGCACGGTACAACCCGGCCAGGATGCGCCGCCCGCGCGGATACCACAGGCTGGAAGGCGGGATGGCCCGGAGTTCGAGACTGGCCGAGCCGATCTCCCCCAGCCGGCGAAGCACGAGTCCCGTGAGGTAATGGTGCCGGTGCGCCTCTTCCCCGCGCCGGGGCAGTTCGTGATCCAGCAGGGCGAACCGGGCCAGGGAATAAGCTTCCCGTGCCACCAGCTCATCGATCGGGGCATAGGGGTCCCCGGAAGCCAGTGCCGGTGCCGTGGACGCCACGAGCATCGCCCACAAACCGGTCCAGATTGCCCGTTTCACGGCATCACCTCGCGAAGCTGAAGACTCTTGAAGAGTATGTCGTGCCGTCAGCGGGTTGCGCTAGGACGTGGATCACCGCCCCCGCCCGGGAACCTCACCGCTCGTGCAAGCGAGGGACCGGACGGCATCCAGGATCCCGTTCCCGTAACGATCTCGTGGTCCTCGAGGACGGGCGCCCGCCATGATGGCGCGTTCCAGCCATCGCGCCTCCAGGTCGGGACGGGCGGCGCGCAGGAGGGCCGCTACCCCCGACACGTGGGCGCATGCCATGCTCGTTCCTGCCAGGTAGCGGTGTTCTGCCGGCTCGAAGGCCACACCCCGTTCCGTGCGGGACAGGGCGTGGGTGCTCCAGGTGCTCAGGACCAGATCGGCCGGTCTCACCTGCCAGGTCCCGTCGGCCGCGATACGGATTCCCCCGCCGGGGGCCGCGAGGTCCAGCAGATCCCTCCCGTGGTTCGTGTAGGGCGCGAATCGTTCCGGATGGTGACCCTCGACCGGACCGGTCGCCCCGACGACCAGACCCTCGCCCGCCCGGGCCGGCAAGACCATCGGCCCGTCGGAGGTCATGGTCATGCCCTCGTTTCCGGAGGCCATGACCACGACGATCCCCCGGTCGTGCAGGCGGGCGATAGCCCGGGCATAGGCGGCCCGGAGCGTGAACGCCTGCCCATCCTGGTCGTGCAGCCCCGAGAGGCTGAGGTTGACGATCGTTGCACCGGATCGGGCCGCCCATTCGAGCCCTTCGAGCACGGCCGCATCCGTTCCCCATCCATCGTCGCCGAGGACTTTCACGGGCATGATCTTGCATCCCGGGGCCACTCCGGCCACGCCCCGGCCATCGAGTCGGGCCCCCACGATCCCGCTGACGTGCGTGCCGTGACCGTTCCGGTCGAGCCAGTCTCCCGGGTCCCCCGCGAACGATCGGGCCCCGGCGAGATCGATTTGCCCGACGAGGTCGGGGTTGTCCGGGTCGATCCCCGTATCGAGGACGGCCACCGTGACTCCTGCGCCCCGGCCGGGCACCCGCGTCCACGCCTCGCGGATCCTCCCGGTGGTGAGGTTCCACTGATACCCGCCGAGGGACTCCCCCTCCGGTCCGGGCAAGGGGGACCGGGGTGCCGAGAGGTCCAGGGGGCCGGCTGCTCGCATGCGCGGCAACATCGGCCGGCGGCGGTCGACCCAGGTCAGCGTCCCCTCGGGCAGATCGTCGGTGGCCACCGGCGTCCCCGTGTAGGTCACGGCGCCGATCTCGGGAAGGACCTGGACGTGACGCCCCCCCCGGGCCCGGATGGAGCCGACGAGTGAACGGAGGTCGCCGGGCGGAGCCACCACGACCTGATGCCCGGGAGATGGAGCCATCGTGTTTCCCGGGACGCATCCCGCGAGGACGAGGATTCCTGGCCAGAGTCTGCGCATGTCCACCACCTCCCGAGGCACCTTTCGAGCGTCTTCCAGAAGGTTTGCGGGCAGGTGCCGGACCTGTTTCGGTGCCGTGAAGCTTCGACCTCGCGGGTGGTCATCGCCCGGGAAATCTGCGCAGGATGCTGCTGGGCGTGATCGGTTCCGGTGGGCGGAGCGAGGCGCGGCCCGATGCAGGAGGTGAACCATGTCCGAGCCATCCGTCCTGGTGGCGATTGCCCGGGAACTCGTGCGAGACCCTGGTCTGCAGGCTGAACTCGAAGCCACCCTGCTGCAGCGCGGGATCCAGCTCGATCCGGCCGAGATCCTGGCCCTCCGGCAACTGGTCGCCCTGCCTGCCAGCGACGACGACGTGGAACGGCAAGCCTGGACCTCGGCTTCGCGGGGCCCCCGCGAGGGATGCTGAGAACCCTCGGCCTGGAGATCGGGCTCGCTCGCCTGAAACTCGTGGCGCTCGAACTCGGCCGGGCGGGCCTGCGGTGGGCTGCGAGCGTGCGGGCCGTCCCGTGCGTCGACGGGGGCGATCAGGGCGAACGCCTCGCCCGGGGAGCGGCCCTCTCGGTGGGCGGCTTCCTCGGGGAGCTCGGCTGGGGGCGTCCTGACTTGACCGTGCTCGCGAGCACCGCCTCGATGGCCTACCCGACCCTGTCCGCGAGCATCGCGCAGGCCAGGCAACTCGCAGCTGCATGCGGCGGTGACGGAGGGCGGTTGCTCGGTATCGATGGATCGCTGCTGCGACCGGACGATCCGGTGCTCGATCGCCCCGGAGCCTGGTGGAGATGCGTGGCGACCTCTCCCCGGGCCAGTGCTCATGTCGGGTTGCGCTGGCTCGAGGCCCGCCGGGGTCCAGAGCCATCGGGGTGGGTCGTCGATTGCGGGTCGACCTCCACGGAGGCCACGCGGATCGCCGGGGGTGTCATCGAAGCCGCGGCGATCTCGGATGCCGAGGCCTTCGCGTGGGAGCGCCTCGTCGGCGAGCGGCTCGTCTGGGTGGGAGCGCTCGCCACCCCCGTCGACACCCTGCTGCGGTACGTGACGATCCGGGGCCGGAACTTGCCCGTGTTTCCGAGGATGGCCACGACCGAATCCGCCATGACCTGGCTCGACGGCCTCGACCCGGGCCTCGTCGAGGCGGCGACGGGGCGAGCACCTCTGGAGCGCCGGACGGCTGCCCACGAGCTGGCGCAGGCCGTGGGGCTCGATCCGGAGGTCCTGGGTGAGGACGGTCTCGAGATGATCGCCCGAGCCACCCTCGACGCCGCGCGCGCCCGGATCGCCTCGGTCCCGTGGTTCCGGGAGCCGGGCGAGAAGGTGTGGTTCGGACTCGGGACGATCGGGGGCCTCGGAGGCGGGATGGTCCCGGGCCTGGACCCCCGGCTGACCGTGCTGGCCGCTCCTCTGGGGCTGGCCTGGATGGGCCTGGAAGCACGATGCGCTGAACCTGTCTCGTGGGAGGTCGTTTCGCGGGCCTCAGGGGGGGCGTCGGACGACCAGCAGCGTGAGATCGTCCGGCGCCTCGCGTGAGCCCTGGAAGTCCTCGATGCGTTTCAGGATCTGCATCAGCAGGAGCGAGGCCGGCGCCGGGGGGAGTTCGGCCATCATGGCCGCGATCGCCCCTTCTCCGAAGGGGCGATCCTCGCCATCCCGGGCATCCTCCAGCCCATCGCTGAACAGCAGCAAGGGCTCCCCGGGAGCCAGGTTTGCCCGGGTCGCCGAATAGCGGGCCCCGGGGAAGACCCCCAGGGCAGGACCGCGCGCCGGGATGGGCCCTGCCGGGGTGCGCGGTGCGGGGTGTCCTGCCGAGGCCACTTCCGCGCCACCCGTGTCGGGATCCAGGCGAGCCACCACCGCCGTCACGAACAGGCGAGCCGAGGGCCGGTGCCGACACAGATCCTCGTTCATGGCATCGAGCACTCCGGCAGCCCCGTGGCCCGACCGGGCCAGGCGGCGGAACAGCACCACGGCGATCGCCATGACCAGGGCGGCGGGGACGCCCTTCCCTGCCACGTCACCCACGATCACCATCGTCGTCCCATCTTCCCGGACGATCGCATCGTGAAAATCGCCGCCCACCTCCAGAGCGCTGCGGGTGATGGCTGCCAGTTCCAGGCCTGGCACGTCCGGCAGGGCCCGGGGTAGGAGCCCCGCCTGCACGTCCCGGGCGATCGCCAGTTCCTGTCTCAGGCGAGCCTGATCGGCCAGTTCGCCCACGAGTCGAGCATTCTGGACCCGCAAACTCCACAGGGATCCCAGCTGCCGGATGAGGCTCTGCTCTCTCGGTTCGTAGGGAAGATCGCTGCGACGAGGTCCGAGCAGGACCGTTCCCTCGACCGGGGATCCGGCAGCCAGCCGGACTTCCAGCGTTTCCTCGTCCTGTCCGGGCTTGAGCCGAGCACCGACTCCGTCCCGGGGGGGGCAAGGGAACTCTCCCCTCCGGGCCAGGACCTGATCGGTCGCATCCGATAGCACGCACCACCGCGGTGCCAGAACGTCCTCGAGCCTCCGGAGCAGGGCCTCGTGCAGGGACCCGGGTTGCCACAGCCTCCGGGTGTCCTCCTCGAACCGGGCAACCACGGCGTCCGGGTCATAGGGACTGCGGTCGAACCAGCGCTCGATCACGGCCTGCACGCGGCGGCGCAGGGGTTCGAACATGCCGACCAGGATGACCGTCGCGACGAGGCCGGAGCGAGCAGTTCCGAACCGTGCCCCCGCCCACGACGTGACGATCGCGTGGATGGCGGCCAGGGCCGCCGTGACGAGCGCATAACCGAGCGTGCGCCGCAGCAGTCTCCGGATCCCGAACAGCTGATGCCGCACGATGGTGGCTGCCACGGTCGCGGGGAACACGACGAACGCGAGATAGGTCAGCTCCCCGTAAGGGACCGTGGTGCCCGCCAGGGCGAGCGAGTTGACGGCGATCGGGGGGACGTAAGCCGCCAGGGCTCCGATACCGATCCATTTCCCCTGGGCACGCTCGCCCGGAGCACTCGTCCGGCTCACCATCGCGCAGGTCGCCGTCAGAGGGATGAGCAGCGTGGCCACCTCGGAGGTCAGCGTGAGCCAGGTGAATCCCGCTGGCCAGGCTGCCGGATGCTCGAACGACCAGGCCACGAATACCGCGAGCGCGAAGGCGCCCCCCCAGACGGCTCGTTCGAGGCCTCCTTGCATCCAGTTCCACCGACGTGGCACGCGGGCGGCCAGTGCCCAGGCGCTCGCCGCCAGCAGGGAGAAGGCCAGGTTATGCGGGAACCGGCTGAAGACGCAGGTCGAGATGCTGTCGAAGTTGGTCAGGAAGAAGGTGCCGTACGTCGTGCAGAAGACCAGATGGGCCCGCGCCGTCGCATCCCCCGGTCGCTTCCACGAGACGAGGATCCCCAGCAGCAGGTGTCCGACGCCCACGCACCAGAACGCCAGGAAATACGCGCACCAGTCCAGGGTGCCGAATCGCTGGGATCGGACCGTGATCGGGGGCCCTGGTGCCTTCCCCGTCCGTTGGACCGTCACCCGGAGGGGGATCCCGGGCTGCACGGACCTCACGCGTTCGGTGATCTCGCGGGCATCGTGCACGGGGTGCCCATCGAGGGCGATGACCCGGTCGAGCTGTCGCAGCCGGTCCTGCCCCTGGAACCCGCTCCAGCGATACGAGGCCAGCGAATCGACGTGGGCATTGGCGAGGACGACGAAGCCGGGAAACGTCCGTCCGTACCAGCCCAGCGCGAGGAAGAGGGTCACGATGGCGAGCCCCGTTCCCCATGCGCCTGCCAGGACACAGAGCCATCGATCGTCCGGTGAGGAGACACGTCTTGACATGGTGTCTGATGGTGCTCCCCGTGCTTTTCGGGAACGTGAAGCCCGTCTTGCCGGCACGTGTCGGCGAAACGTCCCGTCACGGGACGTTCATCCCGTCGACATCCCGGTTTCAGGGTGCCGTCACGCCCGCAGGGTACGGGTTGCTCATGGCTCGAATACATGAACGGAATGCGGTCCTGTCCCTCGGCCGGCGGCTCCGGTCCGAACTGGCCAGGGGGCTTCCTGCGGCCTGGGATCTCGGCCAGCCGTCCGCGCCACGTCTCGGCGCACCCTTCGCGATCGGCTGGGTGCTGGAGGCGCTGGATCCCCCGCGTACTCGCCTGGAGGTCCGGCTCGGCAAGCGAGCCCGCCAGGTCTGGATGGCCTGGGGACGGGCTGCAGGCTGGACCTATGACCCGCTCGACTCCGACCTGGGGGAAGATGCGGACGATCTCGCCATGGTCCTGCGCCTGCTCGGCAGACGGGCCTTGCGGGCCATCCCCGGGGAAGAGGACCGCCTCCGGGCGTTGCTGACGCTCAACCGGCTGGAGCCCGGTAGGTACCGGACCTGGCTCGTCCCCTCGCGCGAGGAGATGGGGGCGACGGACCGGCGCAGATACTCGGGGGATCGCCCCGACCATGACGAGGTCGTCGCGAACCTGCTCGAGGCCATGCTGTGCTTCGCCCCGGTCCAGGCGCGGCGCGAGGTCGAAGCAGGAGCCGAGCACCTGATCACCAGGCTCCAGGACGGGCTGCTGGCTTCGGCCTGGTACCCTGGCTGGGGATACGGCACGTGGCGCCTCCTGGAGCTCACGAGCCGCCTTGCACGGGGCGACAGGGTCTGGACTGCCAGACACCGGCATGTCGCCCTCGGGGCCGTTCGCGCCATCGCGCGCCTCCCCCGGAGGGGGGGGCTCTGGCTGGCCGGGCCGGCACCCGGGGTGCTCGCCCGGCATGGTGAGCCGGGCGGATGGCCATGCGACCGTCCCAGCGTCCACGAGACGGCCTGGGTCCTCGGATGCCTGTCCCGGGCACCTGCGACCCGGGCGGTGCTCGCCCTCGAGGCCGCCGGGCGACGGGCCCTGCTCGATTCGCTCCGGAAGGGGCTCGTGTCTGAGCCCGCCTGGGTGACGGACGGTCCGGCCTGTCACGCGGCGCGTGACCTGACCCTGGCCGTCGTGTGGCGGGCCCTGGTTCCCGGGACGGACGAGGGATGCCGGATCGGGCCCCCATCCCGTACCATGGGTAGGCGATCGCGAAAGGAACACGTGTGAGCGACTGGCAGCCACCCTCGATCGAGCAGCAGGAAGATATCGCCGTCGTCCGGCTTTCGGGGGCACTCGACGCGCAGACCTCGCCCGAACTCGAGGCGCTCCTTGACGGGCTCCGGGCCCGGGGGCAGCAACACGTGGTGCTGGACCTTGCACGGGTCGGGATGGTCACCTCGGCAGGCTTCGGGGTCTTCCTCGGTGCCCTCGGTGCCTTTCTGGAAGCAGGCGGGGGCCTCGGACTCGCTGCGATGCCACCCGGGGTCGTGAGGGTTTTCGATCTGCTCGGCTTCAGGCCTCTTTTTCCGGTCGGGGCCACCGTGGACGAGGCCCGGTCTCAGCTCCGGGAGGGCATGACATGACGGTCATCGAGAGCACACAGAACCCGGTCGTCCGGCAGGTCCGGAACTTGCACCGCCGCAAGGGACGCCTCGAGGCGGGAGCTTTCCTGATCGAGACCCGGAGGCTGTTCGAAGATGCGTGCGCGGCCGACTGGCCGCTCGAGCGGGTCTTCGCGACTGCTGCCTTTCACGAGCGCCACGAGTTCCCCCGGACGGTGGCGGTGACTCCCGTTCACGAGCGTGTCCTGGCGGCGATGTCCACGGTCGAGACTCCCGAGGGTCTCCTGGCGATCGCCCGCATCCCGGCTGCACCGCCCGCCCTGCGGATGGGACCTTCCCGGGCCTGGGTGGCCCTCGAGGGTATCCAGGATCCCGGGAATCTCGGGACGATCTGGCGGTCTGCAGACGCGGCCGGTGTCGATGGCCTGTTGCTCGGACCCGGTACGGTCGATCCCTGGAGTCCCAAGGTCGTCCGGGCCACCATGGGGGCCTGCTTCCGCGTGCCCGTCCGGGTCGCGGGGGACTGGCTCGCCGACCTGGACGAACTGGGGCGCTCGGCCGATCGGGTGGCGACGACCCTCGATGGCTCGGAAGCTCTGCCCGAGGTGGATCTCCGCGGACCGGTCGTGTGGCTCGTGGGCAACGAGGGGGCAGGACTGTCGGATGCGACCATCGTTCGCGCCACGCGCCGGGTTCACATCCCGATGCGGCCCGGCCCGGAATCGCTCAATGCCGCGATGGCGACGACGATCTGTCTCTACGAAATGCTGCGCCAGCGCCGCTGACACCCGGGACGGTTCACCGGAAGGTCCACCGGGACAGTTCTTCGCGGACAAGCCTGGCCACGACCGAATCCGGATACCGGCCTTCGAGCTCACGCAATGCCGACCTGCTCTCGAGGCACTGGATGTGGGTCAGGCTAGCCATTACTTCCCGCAGCACCATGTAGCTGGTCTCGAGCTTGCTGTGCTGGATGAGGCCCACCAGAGCCTCGCGCGAACGGATCTGACCCAGGGCGTGGGCCAGTTCGGCCCGGACCCGGTGCATCGGGGAACTGCTCATGGCATGCACCAGGTTGGGCGCCACGACAGCCCCCTCTTGAATGAGGGTCTGGAGAATTTCCTTGCGGCGGGAGCGTGTCGCGAGGCCGGTCGACTGGTCGCGCGCCCACAGCACGTAGGCCTGACTCTCGGTCGGCAGCACGCGCGAGACGGCCGGGCCCCCGTCCGGGGTGTCATGACGCTCGCACAGGGCCTGGAGCTCCTTGAGCAGCTCTCTGACCTTGACCACGGATCTCTCCATCGAGCCGAGAGGGGGACTTCCCGAGCGCATCATACCCGCTCGGAACGGGGATGATAGCTGCCACGTGTGTCCACGAAGATCAGGACCAGCGTTTGACCTGTCCCTCGAGCACCGCACGCTGGTGGCCGAGTTCGTCCTGTCGGGACCTCAGCTTGGCCACCACGGCATCCGGTGCCTTGGCGAGGAACGCCTCGTTCGAGAGCTGACCGACGAGCCGGACCGCCTCCTTGTCGAGGCCCTCCAGCTCTTTCTGCAACCGCTTCAGCTCCTTTTCGCGGTCGAGCAGACCCGCCAGAGGGAGCCAGAGCTGGCAGTCGCCGACGACCCCCGAGGCTGCCAGCGCGAGGTCCACCGGGCCCGTGACGACGTCGACCTGCTCGCTCCTCGTGAGCGTCGCCACCAGCGCTTTGACGCCTTCCAGCAGACCTGCAGCAGCGCCAGCGGCCTGGATGACCAGCCGCTCGGCTTTCTTTCCGGCCGGCACCCCGAGCTCGGCGCGCATGTTGCGGACCGTCCGTACGACGTCCATGAGCAGCTCCACCTCGGCCGTGGCCCGGGCATCCGCCCGTTCCGGATGGGCCAGGGGCCACCCCGCATGGAGCAGGGTTTCGCGGACGGGTACGAGCCCCTGCTGGACAAGCTGGGCGTGGATCTCTTCGGTGAGGAACGGCATGAAGGGGTGCAGGAGACGCAGTACGCCGTATAGCACCTCCCGAAGTACGGCCCGGACGGACGGATCGCCAGCCTGCATGCGCGGCTTGGCCATCTCGATGTACCAGTCGCAGAACTCGTTCCAGGTGAAGTGGTACAGCGCCTGGGTTGCCTCGGCGAGGTGGTAACCGTCGATCGCCTGGGTGACGGTCTCGCGCGTCGCCTCGAGGCGCGAGAGGATCCAGCGATCGATGGTCTCGAGATCGTCCGGAAGCTCACCCGGGTCCGAGGGCAGGTTCAAGAGCACGAAGCGAGAGGCGTTCCAGAGCTTGTTGGCGAAGTTCCGGCCGGCCTCGAGCTTGTCCTCGACGTAGCGGACGTCCTGGCCGCTCGTGCCCGCGCCGGCGAACCAGAACCTGCAGGCGTCCGTGCCATACTTTTCCATGATGTCGAGGGGGTCGACGCCCGTCCCCTTCGACTTGCTCATGCGCTGCCCCTTCGCATCGAGGATCGTCGCGTGGATGACGACGTCCCGGAAGGGTTCCTGACCCACGAAGTTCTCGCCCATGAACACCATGCGGGCGACCCACAGGTACAGGATGTCCCGGGCCGTCGAGAGCACGGCCGTCGGGTAGAACCGCTCGAGCTCCGGGGTGCGGTCGGGCCAGCCGAGCGTGGCGAAGGGCCACATGGCACTCGAGAACCAGGTGTCGAGCACGTCGGGATCCTGGATCGTGGCCTTGCCGCACGTCGGGCAGGTGTCGAGGTCGGTCTCCGAGGCGTGGACGTGCCCGTCCTCGCAGGTCCAGACCGGGATCCGGTGTCCCCACCAGAGCTGGCGGCTCACGCACCAGTCCCGCAGGTTGTGCAGCCAGTCGAGGTACACGGATTCCCAGCGCTCCGGGTGAAAGCGCACGCGCTTTTCCTCGGTGGCGTGGATGGCCCTGGCGGCCAGTTGCTTCATCGAGACGAACCACTGTTCCGAGAGTCGCGGCTCCACGACGGTCTGGCAGCGATCGCACTGGGACACGTTGTGGCGGTAGGGCTCACACGTGATGAGCAGGTTCAGCCTCTCGAGTTCCTGGCGGGCGCGCTTGCGGGCCTCGAAGCGTTCGAGCCCGGTCCAGCCCGGACCCGCAGCCTCGTTCATGAGACCGTCCGCCGCGATGACCTCGATGGCCTCGAGACCGTGGCGCTGGCCGATCTCGGCGTCCGTCGCGTCGTGCGCCGGTGTGACCTTGAGGGCCCCCGTTCCGAAGCCAACCTCGACGGCCTCGTCGGCGATCACCGGCACGGTTCGGTCCGTCATGGGCACCCGGACGTGCTTGCCGACCATGCCCTCGAAGCGTTCATCTGCGGGGTTCACCGCGATGGCGACGTCACCCAGGATGGTCTCGGGTCGCACCGTGGCGACCATCAGATCCCCCGTGCCGTCCGCCAGGGGGTAACGCACGTGATAGAGGGTTCCCTCGGTCTCGACGTGGTTGACCTCGAGGTCCGAGAGGCTCGTCAGGCAGCGCGGACACCAGTTGATGATGCGCTTGCCGCGATAGATGTGCCCCCGTTCATGAAGGGCGACGAAGGCCTTGCGGACCGCGCGGCTGTAGCCCTCATCCATCGTGAAGCGCCAGCGCGAGACATCCAGCGAGGCACCGAGGCGGCGGAACTGGGCCAGGATGGTGTTGCCGTAGTGCTCCTTCCAGGCCCAGACTTCCTGGAGGAAGGCTTCGCGACCCAGGTCGTGGCGGGTAAGGCCCTTTTCTTGCCGGAGCTTGCGCTCGACGACATTCTGGGTGGCGATACCGGCGTGGTCGGTTCCGCCCTGCCACAGCACGGCGTAGCCCTGCATGCGGCGAGTCCGGCAAAGGACGTCCTGGATGGTGCCATTGGTGGCATGCCCGAGGTGCAGGGATCCCGTCACGTTCGGGGGGGGCAGGACGACCGCGAACGGGGGCCGGGACGGGTCGAGTTCGGCCCGGAAGGCATCGAGCGTCTCCCACCGGTCGATCCACCGGGCCTCGACGTCGGCAGGCACGTACGCGGGGGGCATGGAGGTGGGCGGCGTGGCGGTCGTCGTGTCCATCGAGAACTCCCGGAAAGGCAGGGCCAGTCGGGACCCATTTTACCACGGGTGCTGCGGGGTCCCCCCGGGTCGTTCGCGCGGGAGGGCCCCCCGGCTGATGCCGGGGGGCCCTATTGCGGGTGAGAAGCCGGGCTTACCTCAGCAAGCTGAGAACGCCCTGCGAGCTCTGGTTGGCCTGCGAGAGCATCGAGGTCGCCGACTGGCTGAGGATCTGGGACTTGGACATGTTGACGACTTCCTTGGCCATGTCGAGGTCCTGGATCCGGCTCTTGGCGGCATTGATGTTCTCGGACTGGACACCCAGGTTGGTGATGGTGTGCTGGAGACGGTTGATGTACGCACCGAGCTTGCTTCGCTCGTTGCTGACCTTGGCGATCGCAGTGTCGAGGTTCGAGATCGTCGTCGAGGCATTCGCAGCCGAGTCGACCGTGATCGAGCCCGATCCGACCGTCAGGGCCGAGGCGCTGGACGTTCCCACCGTCACGTTGATCGTCTGCCCGGCATTGGCTCCGATCTGGAACGTGACGCCCCCCGTGGCGATGCCTCCATTGAGCAGCTTGGTCGTGTTGAAGTCGGTGTTATTCGAGATCCGGTCGATCTCGCTCGACAGCTGGTTCAACTCGTCCTGGATGTTGTTGCGGTCGGCAGTCGTCAGGGTGTCGTTCGCCCCCTGGACGGCCAGCTCCCGCATCCGCTGCAGGATGTTCTGCGTCTCGTTGAGGCCGCCTTCCGCGGTTTGCAGCATCGAGATGCCGTCCTGGGCGTTGCGCTGGGCCTGATCGAGCCCGTTGACCTGGCCCAGCATCTTCTGGCTGATGGCCAGTCCGGCGGCATCGTCCGCGGCATTGTTGATGCGCATACCGGACGACAGCTTCTCGAGGCTCTTGTTGAGCATGCCGTCATTGGCCGTGAGTACGCGGTGGGCGTTCAGGGCCGCGATGTTGGTGTTGATCCGGAGTGCCATGCGTTACCTCCTTGAAGGGGTGTCAGAAGCTTCCGTGCTTCCACGGACAGGGGTGCGGGGTTGAAAACTCATGTCAGGACCTCCTTGCGGGTGGTGGCGTGGCTGGGTATGGGCCAGACGGCACGGGAGGTCCGGCGCGGGGATGACAGCGAGCGAAGCGGGT
Organism: bacterium; assembly: GCA_035285805.1. Classification (GTDB taxonomy): domain Bacteria; phylum Cyanobacteriota; class Sericytochromatia; order S15B-MN24; family UBA4093; genus JAYKJE01. The sequence goes on from JAYKJE010000010.1 coordinate 142,849, forward strand.
GGCGAGGCGGCGAGGCACGACTCGGGTTACGAGCACGATCATCACGAAGATTCCTGGCCTTACCGCAGCAGGCTCAGGACGCCCTGGGAGGACTGGTTGGCCTGCGACAGCATCGCCGTCGCGGACTGGCTGAGGATCTGGGCCTTGGACATGTGGACGACTTCCTTGGCCATGTCGAGGTCCATGATCCGGCTCTTGGCGGCATTGATGCTCTCGGACTGGACGCCGAGGTTGGTGATGGTGTGCTGGAGGCGATTGATGTACGCACCCAGTGAACTGCGAGACTTGCTGACCTGGGCCAGGGCTCCGTCGATGTTGCTGATGGTCGTCGAGGCATTCGCGGCCGTATCGACCGAGATCTGCGTCCCGCCTACCGTGAGCGCGGTGGCCGTGGCCGTCGTGAGCGTCACGTTGATGGTCTGGCCTGCATTGGCACCCACCTGGAAGGTCACCCCACTCGAGGCGAGGGATCCATTCAGAAGCTTCAGGGTATTGAAGTCGGTGTTGTTGGCGATGCGATCGATCTCGCTGGACAGCTGTGCCAGTTCGTCCGCGATGTTCGTCCGGTCGGCCGTGGTCAGGGTATCGTTCGCCCCCTGGACGGCCAGCTCCCTCATGCGCTGCAGGATGTTCTGGGTCTCGGTCAACCCGCCTTCCGCCGTCTGCAGCATCGAGATGCCGTCTTGCGAGTTGCGCTGGGCCTGGTCGAGACCGCGGACCTGGGCAAACATCTTCTGGCTGATGGCCAGACCGGCGGCATCGTCCGATGCCGTGTTGATGCGCAGGCCCGACGACAGTTTCTCGAGACTCTTGTTGAGCATCGCATCATTGGCCGTCAGCACGCGATGCGAGTTGAGGGCCGCGATGTTGGTGTTGATACGCAGTGCCATGAAGGACCTCCTTGTGTCCGGATCGGGGGCTTCCATGCCCCCTGGCTGTTGCTGACGTCACGGACGACGCCTTGAGGTGAATCGTGGGTGACGATCTCGTTCAGGGTGAACGAGGCCGCAGAACGGGACGTGCTAGCATGCAACCTCGGTGCCGGGATGCCCCGGTTCCGGTGGTCGCGACGGCTGACGGAACCGATCGAGAGGGAGGTGAGGCGACGTGAAGTTCACGGCCTATACGGATGGGGCGTGCTCGGGGAATCCCGGGCCAGGCGCGGCGGCTGCCGTACTGGTGGCCAGCGAGGGCGAGACGATCCTCAAAACCCTGGAACTCGTGAGTCCGGTCGAACCGATGACGACCAACCAGCGGCAGGAACTCCAGGGCGCCATCCTCGCCCTCTCCGCCCTCGAGCGGGAGGGGGTCGATCTCGAACTCGTCAGCGATTCCCGGTACGTGATCCAGGGCATGAGCAGCTGGATCACGGGATGGAAGAGAAACGGCTGGCGCAACTCCCAGAAGGAGCCGGTCGCGAATGCCGATCTCTGGCAAGAGCTCGATCGCCTGGCCGCACGCCACCGGGTCCGCTGGACCTGGGTCAAGGGGCATGCCGGCAACCGCTTCAACGAGCGCTGCGACGAGCTGGCCGTCCAGGCCATCCGGGTGTTTCGTCGTCAGGCGTGACGAATCGCTTGTGGCTTGCTGCGAGGGCACCGTGTGCCCGCATGGTTTCGATGGGACCTCGTGGTCGCGCATGATGGACCTTCCGTGGTTCGACGGGGTTTCGTGGCGGATGGGGTCAGGATCTCGCGTTCAGAGACACCTTTCGAGTGTCGTCAGCCCGTTGAATCGGGGCTCTAGCCGCGCAGGAGGCTGAGGACGCCCTGCGAGCTCTGGTTGGCCTGCGCCAGCATCGAGGTCGCGGACTGGCTGAGGATCTGAGCCTTGGACATGTGGACCACTTCCTTGGCCATGTCGAGGTCCATGATCCGGCTCTTGGCGGCGCTGATGTTCTCGCCCTGGATGCTCAGGTTGTTGATGGTGTGCTGCAACCGGTTGATGTAGGCACCGATCTTGCCGCGCGAGGTGCTGATGGCTGCGAGCGCGCTATCGATGTTGGAGATGGTGGTGGACGCGTTGGCCGCCGTGTCGACCGAGAGGGCACCGGTGCCGACCGTCAGCGTGCTCGTGTTGGCCGTCGAGATGCTGATGTTGACGATGTTGCCCGCATTCGCACCGATCTGGAACGTGATGCCAGTGGTGGCGATGTTGCCGCCCCCGAGAAGGCTGATCGTGTTGAATTCCGTCCCCCCGCTGATGCGGTCGATCTCCCCCGAGAGCTGGTCGAGCTCATCCTTGATGTTCTGTCGGTCGGCCGTGGTCAGGGTGTCGTTGGCGCCCTGCACGGCCAGTTCGCGCATCCGCTGCAGGATGTTCTGCGTCTCGCTCAGCCCACCTTCCGCGGTCTGCAGCATCGAGATGCCGTCCTGGGCATTGCGCTGGGCTTGATCGAGGCCGCGCACCTGTCCCAGCATCTTCTGGCTGATGGCGAGACCCGCGGCGTCGTCCGAGGCCGTGTTGATCCGGAGCCCGGACGACAGCTTTTCGAGGCTCTTGTTGAGCATCGTGTCGTTGCTGGTCAGGACGCGGTGCGAGTTCATCGCGGCGATGTTGGTATTGATGCGAAGGGCCATGGTTCAACCTCCTTGTGATTGAACTCGAAGGCATCCGTGCCTTCGAGGCGACCGTCACCAGGTCCTTTACATGTGGACCCGGTTCGATCGGCCAGTACGGGGGGGCTCGCGCCCGGCGGGCACGAGGTTGCAGGGAACGGGACGAGCGGACGGTCCGCTCGCGCTCCGCGCAGGTGATGACGTTATGGACGGGCGAGCGTCAGCGCTCGGGGAGCGGGTGAGGCTTCAGGCGTGGCGCTTATCCGCCGCGCAGGAGGCTGAGGACGCCCTGCGAGCTCTGATTGGCCTGGGCCAGCATCGAGGTGGCAGACTGGCTGAGGATCTGGGCCTTGGACATGTGGACCACTTCCTTGGCCATGTCGAGGTCCATGATCCGGCTCTTGGCGGCGCTGATGTTCTCGGACTGGACGCCGAGGTTCGCGATGGTGTGCTGGAGCCGGTTGATGTAAGCACCGACCTTGCCTCGCGAGGTGCTGATGGCGGCAAGCGCGGTGTCGATGTTCGAGATGGTGATCGAGGCATTGGCAGCCGTATCGACCGAGAGGGCGCCCGCTCCGACCGTGAGGGTCGTGGCATCGGCGGTCGAAAGCGACAGATTGACGACCTGACCGGCGTTGGCGCCTACCTGGAAGGTGAGCCCCGAAGAACTGATCGTCCCGCCGCTGAGCAGCTTGATGGTGTTGAACTCGGTACCTGCGGCAATGCGGTCGATCTCGCTGGAGAGTTGGTCGAGTTCGCTCTGGATGCTGTCGCGGTCGGCGGTCGTGAGGGTGTCGTTGGCTCCCTGGACGGCCAGCTCTCGCATCCGCTGGAGGATGTTCTGGGTCTCGTTCAATCCGCCCTCGGCCGTCTGCATCATCGAGATGGCGTCCTGGGCATTGCGCTGGGCCTGGTCCAGACCCTGGACCTGACCCAGCATCTTCTGGCTGATGGCGAGGCCGGCGGCGTCATCGGCAGCCGTGTTGATGCGCAGACCGGACGACAGCTTCTCGAGGCTCTTGTTGAGCATCGAGTCGTTCGAGGACAGCTGGCGATGCGAATTGAGCGCGGCCAGGTTCGTGTTGATCCTGAGAGCCATGGAACACCTCCGTGTGTTGCCTGTTTTTCGAGGCCAGGACCCGTCCGTGAGTCCCTTTCATCTTGCCAAGGGTAACATCGGGTCTCCCGAGGCAACCTTTAGCGTGGTGGACAAAAATTTCACGACAGGCGACGGGCAAGCCCGAGGAGCAGATCCAGCTCCGGAGCCTCGGTCCACCTCCCGCGGGCCCGGGCGAGGCGTTCGGTCGCCTCGGGGGCGCGTCCCAGCTCGATGAGCAACGTGCCCAGGGCGAGCCAGCTCGGCAGGTGATCCGGGATCACCGTCAGGACCCGCTCGTACGTGTCGAGCGCGTGTTCCCGCCGCCCCGTCCGGAGGGACAGCGTGGCCAGGAGCAGCCAGTACGGTCCATCGTCGGGGCGCGCGGTGCCTGCGAGCGTTGCGAGCGCTTCCCAGGCCTCTTCCGCTCGGCCGAGGCCGTCGAGCCCTCTGGCCAGGATCATGGCGGCCTCGTGCCGCAGGGTGGGGGCATCCCAGGGGTCGTCGAACTGGACGTCGCCCCCGGTCACGACGGGCGCGACGCGTTCAACGGCCGTCGCGAAGGCACGCGATTCCAGATCCCAGCGGGCCGCGAGCAGGGCAACACGCACCGGCAAGGCCGTCGACGGACCCCATCCGGCAAGCACGGTGCGACCGGCTTCGAGCCCCCGCAACTGGCAGGCGAGTTCGGCCCGGAAGACCCAGGCACGGTTGACGAGATGCCTGCGCTCATCCGGGTGAGGCGACAGGACGACCCGTTCGAAAGCCTTCTCGGCCTCCTCCTGGCGCCCCAGCAGGTTCAGGGTCTTGCCGAGATGATACCGGGCCTCGAGATCATCCGGCCGTTCGCGGAGCGTCACTTCGAGGAGTTGCAGGTTGCGGGACAGCTTGTCGTGCCGCTGAACCGCGCGTGTCAGGTAGCCGTCATGTTGCAACACGCCCCCGACCTCGACCGTGGGCCATCCGGCGCGTTCCAGTGGGGCCGTCACCTGCTCGTGGACCCGCCCCTCGAAACGGATGGCCGGATGTCTCGGCAGGACGCGGAGCAGGCCCACGCTCTGGCGACGGTTCCCGTCAAGATGGTTGATCAGCCGGATACGACCTCCGGCCGGATGGGGGGGGAGGGAGTGGCGCAGGGCCTGGGCATCCTCACGATGCTCGAACCATTCGTCGGCGTCGATCACCAGGATCCAGTCCGAGCGGGCCGCGTCCAGGGCCACGTTGCGGGCTCGAGAAAAATCCCCCGTCCACGGGGTCTCGAGAACCCTGGCACCCGCAGCACGCGCGATTTCCCGCGAATCGTCCCGGGAACCCGTGTCGACCACCACGATCTCGTCGACGGCAGGCTTCAGGCTCTCGAGGCATCGGGGCAGAACCTCGGCCTCGTCCTTCACGATGAGGCACGCGCTCAGCGTCACGTTCCCCTCCATCAGGTGCTCACGGAGGACCATCCTGCGGTACGACGGGCGGCTCGCCTGCAGGTGACTCGGGTAATGGCATCAGCAGGTGCTCGAGGGCCGTGGCCAGATCGGTGACCGCATGGATGGCGAGCGATTCCCGCACCCCCTGCGGCAGTTCCTCGAGATCACCGGAATTGTCCGCCGGCAGGAGCACGGTGGCCAGGTTCCGCTGGTGGGCGGCCAGGACCTTCTCCTTGATGCCCCCGACGGCCAGCACACGGCCCCGGATGGTGATTTCTCCCGTGACGGCCACGTCCGCCCGGACGGCGCGACCGGTCAGGACCGAGGCGATCGCAGCGGCGATCGCCAGGCCTGCGCTCGGACCATCCTTGGGGATGGCCCCCTGGGGCACATGCAGGTGCACATCGTGCCCGCGCCAGGCGTGCTCGTCCAGCCCCAGTTTCCCCGCATGCGCCTTCACGGCCGTATAAGCAGCCTGGGCGGATTCCTTCATGACGTCCCCGAGCTGTCCCGTCAGGGCGAGATGGCCACGTCCCTTGAGGCAGGCCACTTCCAGCGTCATGAGACTCCCGCCGTGCTCGGTCCAGGCCAGCCCGTGTACGGTGCCGATCTCCGGCTCCCGGTGATGCTCGGGCGTGCGTACGCTCCGGGGACCCAGCCACGTCGTCAGGTCGGCGGCCTCGAAACGAGGGGGAGCCTGGCGCTCGACGAGGGCCCGGGCGACCTTGCGCGCCAGGGTCGAGATCCGTCGTTCCAGTTGCCTCACCCCTGCCTCGCGCGTCCACCCGCGCACGATCTCGCGGAGCAGAGGCTCGTCCAGATTCAGGGCGTCGTCATCCAGGCCGTGTGAGGATCGCGTGCGAGGGACGAGATGTTCCCGGGCGATCGCCAGCTTCTCCGGCTCCGTGTAGCCCGGGATGCGGACGATTTCCAGGCGATCGAGGAGGGCCGGCGGGATGCCTTGGAGGTGGTTGGCCGTGGCGAGAAAGAGCACTTCCGACAGGTCGAACGGCACCTCGAGGTAGTGGTCCCGGAATGTCCGGTGCTGCTCGGGATCGAGCACCTCCAGGAGCGCGGATGCGGGATTGCCTCGGGCCTGGCGGCCGATCTTGTCGATCTCGTCCAGCAGGATCACCGGATTGCGAGATCCACTCTGGCGCAGCGACTGGATCAGCCGACCCGGCAGGGCCCCGACGTAGGTGCGCCGGTGTCCGCGGATCTCGGCCTCGTCCTGGATTCCGCCCAGGCTCACGCTGATGAACTTGCGGCCGAGGGCCCGTGCGATGCTACGGGCCAGCGAGGTCTTGCCCACGCCCGGGGGCCCCACGAGGCAGAGGATGGTGGTCGGGGGCTTGCGGGTCAGTTCGCGCACCGCGAGAAACTCGATCAGGCGTTCCTTGACCCGGTCGAGTCCGTGATGGGCGCCGTCCAGCAGGTGGCGTGCTGCCGCGAGATCGAGGCGGTCGCGGGTTCGTTTCTTCCAGGGCAGCTCGATCAGGGTCTCGAGGTACCCCCGGATGACGCCTCCCTCGGGGGAATAGCGCCCCGCCTGGGACAGGCGCTCGACCTCTCGCAGGGCGACCTCTCTTGCTTCGGTCGGTAGTCCGGCGCGCTCGACGGCCTGTCGGAAGCGGGTCTCCTCGTCGAGACCGGCTCCCTGGTCGGACAGCTCGGCCTGGACCTGCCGCAACTTCTCGCGGAGGTAGACCTCGCGCTGGACTCCCTCGATCCGCGAGCGCACCCGCTGATGGATCTCGTGGTCCACGCGCAGCTCCTCGACGAGCTTCCCCAGGACCTCGGCCAGTCGTTCCAGGCGGCGACCGACCGATGGTGTTTCGAGCATCTCCTGGCGGATGGCAAGGTCGGGGACGAGGTAGGCGATCGCCAGGTCGGCCAGGCGACCCGGATTGCCGCCCGTTTCCACGGGAAGGGACTTGTCCCCGAGGAGTTTCGGGTCCAGCGTCAGAATTTCCTCGATCTGGTCGGTCACCAGGCGACGCAGGGGTTCGTGCTCGTCGGTCGTCTCGTCTGCCCCCGTCAGGGGCACGAACCGACCTTGCAGGGCGGGTTCGGTTTCGACCATCTCGACGAGTCGCAGGCGTTCCTTGGCCTCGAGCAAGACCCGCATCGTGGCGTCCGGTTGCCGGAGGATCTGGATGACGTCCGCCCGAACACCAGTGTCGTGAAGGTCCCGGGGTTCGGGTTCCTCCCTGTGCGCCTGACGCTGCGAGATGAGCACGAGGCGCCGGTCGGAAGCCAGGGCGGCCTCCAGGGCGGCCACGCTGCGTGCTCGACCGATCTGGAGCGAGACGACCATGTGCGGCAGCACGACCATATCCCGGAGAGGGATGACGGGGAGGAGCTCCTCCGGGCTTTCCGCCTGGCTCATCGGAAATCCTTTCGAGATAGGACGACGCGGCGGACGACCCGGGTCGTCCGCCGCGTTCCAGAGCACGGAATCAGGAAGCCTGCTTCTGCTGACCGTTCTCGGGCATCTTGAGCAGCTTGGTCACGGCCATCCGGTTCTCGACCATCTCGCTCGTGATCACCAGCTTGCGCAGGTCCGGCCGCGAAGGGGCTTCGTACATGACGTCCAGCATCATCTCTTCGACGATGCTGCGGAGCGCCCGGGCTCCCGTCTTGCGCTTGAGGGCTTCCGCGGCGATCGCCGTGAGCCCGTCGGGCGTGAAGTCGACGTCCACCCCGTCCATCCCGAGCAGCCGCTTGTACTGCTTGGTGATCGCGTTCTTCGGCTCGGTCAGGATCGACACCAGCGCATCCTGATCGAGTGGATCGAGCGTGGCCACCATCGGGATACGCCCGATGAACTCGGGGATGAGCCCGTACTTGAGCAGGTCTTCCGGCTGGAGCTGACGGAACAGATTTCCGAGGTCTTTCTCCTGGGGGTCCTTCACGTCGGCACCGAAGCCCATGCTCTTCTTGCCGACGCGGGTTTCGATGACCTTGTCGAGCCCGATGAACGCCCCACCCACGATGAAGAGGATGTTGGTCGTGTCGAGCTGGATGAACTCCTGGTACGGATGCTTGCGCCCACCCTGCGGCGGCACGTTCGCGACCGTGCCCTCGAGCATTTTCAGCAGGGCCTGCTGGACCCCTTCGCCGGAAACGTCACGGGTGATCGATGGGTTCTCGCTCTTCTTGGCGATCTTGTCGATCTCGTCAATGTAGACGATCCCACGTTCGGCCCGCTTCACGTCGTAGTCTGCCGACTGCAAGAGCCGGAGCAGGATGTTCTCCACATCCTCGCCGACATACCCGGCCTCGGTGAGCGTCGTGGCATCCGCGATCGCGAACGGTACGTTGAGGAGCCGGGCCAGTGTCTGCGCAAGCAGGGTCTTGCCCGAGCCCGTGGGCCCGATCAAGAGAATGTTGGACTTGGCGATTTCAACGCCTTCCGGGTCGTTACCATCCCGGGTGGTCAGTCGCTTGTAGTGGTTGTAGACCGCCACCGAAAGGACCTTCTTGGCGCGCTCTTGACCGACGACATGGGAATCGAGAATCTTCTTGATCGCCTTCGGCTTCGGAATCTCCCCCATCTCGACGGGGGGCTGTTCCGCTTGCCGCTGATGGTCATAGAGCTCTTCGTCGAGAATCTCGTTGCAGAGATCGACACACTCGTCGCAGATGTAGACACCCGGGGCTGCGATCAGCTTGCGTACCTGGTCCTGGGTCTTGCCGCAGAACGAGCACTTGGGCTGGCCCTTGGTGTCCTCGTATTTAGGCATCGCTTTTCACTCCTCCGCCACCCTGGGCAGGGGGCATCGGGACCTTGTCCGCACCGATGCGCGGTACCAGGACCTCGTCGATGAGCCCGTATTCCTTGGCCTCGTCAGGGCTCATGAAGAAGTCACGATCGGTGTCCTTCTCGATCTTCTTCAGGCTCTGCTTGCTGTGCAGCGCCATCAGCTCGTTGAGGCGGCGCTTGAGGCGGAGGATCTCGGCGGCCTGGATCTCGATGTCCGTGGCCTGACCCTGGGCCCCGCCCAGCGGCTGGTGGATCATGATGCGCGCGTTCGGAAGGGCGATACGCTTGCCCGGAGCTCCCGCATTCAGAAGGAACGCGCCCATCGAGGCGGCCTGGCCGATGCAGATCGTCGAGACATCGGGCTTGATGTACTGCATCGTGTCATAGATGGCCAGACCCGCCGTGACGACGCCGCCTGGCGAGTTGATATACATGTAGATGTCCTTGGCTGGGTCCTCGGCTTCGAGGAACAGCAGCTGGGCGATCACGAGACTTGCCACCCCGTCGTCGATGGGGGTGTTCAGGAAGATGATCCGCTCCTTGAGCAGGCGCGAGAAGATGTCGAAGGCGCGCTCGCCACGACTGGTCTGCTCGACCACCATCGGAACCAGGCCACTGTGCACGAACATGGGCTTACCTCCAGCCACGAACCGACTACGCCTCGACCAGTTCGGCCGACTTCTCGACAATCTTCGCCTTCTCGAACAGCCACTCGACGATCTTGCTCGAGAGCACCTCGTCCGCGATCTGGTTCCAGGCGCCATTGCGGATCACCTGGTTCCGGAACGATTTGGGGTTGGTGCCGGATTCGGCTGCGAACTCGACGATCGCTTCTTCGATCTCGTCGACCGTGGGCTGGATGTTCTCCGCCCGGGCGATCGCACCCAGCGTCAGCGAGGTCCGGATCCGCTTCTCGGCTTCCGGCTGGACGCGCGTCCGCCACGAATCGATGTTTTCGCGAGTGAAGATCTGGTTGGGGTCGATACCCTGCTGCTGGAGCATCCGGGCCTGCTGGGTGATGAGCAGGTCGATTTCCCGACGGATCATCGTCTCGGGGATCTCCATCTCGGCTTCGCCGAGGATCTTCTCGAGCATCTGCTTGCGAAGTTCGACTTCGCGGGCCTCGCTGCGCTGGGCCGTGAGATCTTCCCGGATACGGGCGGTCAGGGCTTCGAGCGAATCCGAACCGAGCGACGTGGCGAAGGCATCGTCGAGCGTCGGCGCCTTCCGTTCCTTGACCTCGTGCACCTTGAACGTGAAGGTCACGTCCTTGCCTGCGAGTTCCTGATTGGGATAGTCCTCGGGGAACTTGAGGTCAAGCGAAGGCTCCTGACCGGCGGTGGTTCCGACGAGCCCTTCCACGAATCCCTCGATGAACCGCCCCGTGGCCATCTCGATGGAGTAACCGGTGGCCGTACCGCCTGCGAAGGCCTCGCCCCCGATCTTGCCCTCGAAATCTGCGATCACGACGTCACCCATCGCAGCGGCTCGGTCTGCCGTTTCGAGTGATCCGCGCGAGCTGGCAAGACTGTTCAGCTGATTCTGAACGTCTTCATCCGTGACGCTGACTTCGACGGCCGTGACTTCGATGTCCGTGTACGTTCCCAGCTTGACCTCGGGGCGGACCTCGACAGTCGCCTTGAAGACAAGGGCCTCGCCTTTTCCGAAGGAGACGAGTTCGAAGTTCGGGTCGGCGATCGTCTCGACCTGATGCTCCGTGATGGCCTGGGTGTAGGCCTCCCCGACCAGCTGCTTCTCGATGGCCTGAGCGAGAATGGCCTCGGAACCCACGTGGCGCTCCACGAGCTTCAGCGGGGCCTTGCCAGGACGGAATCCGTCGATGCGGACCTGCTTGGCGAGGTCGCGCGCAGCATGCTCGTACGCACGATTGACGCGATCCGCGTCGACCTCCACGACCAGCTCGACGAGGTTCTTGTCCTTCTTCTCCAGGTTGACTTTCACGTGGGCCTCCATAGGGCTCCCCTGACGGGAGTGCTTCGATGCATCGATGAATTATAGCACGGGACGGGGGCTACCCGGTCATCCCCTCGGCTGGCGGGCCCGCCGCCTCGCTTGCGTCACGAGCCAGTCGAAAAGCGCGTCCGAGGTCACGTCTTCCAGCAGTTCAGGGTGCCACTGAACTCCGAGACACGGCCAGTCCGACGCCTCGAAGGCCTCGATGGTGCCGTCCATCGTCCATCCGACGGCCCGGAGGCCTCCCGCGAGCCGATCAACGGCCTGATGGTGGAACGAGTTGGCGAGCAGGTCACCGGCCCTGGCCAGGCTGGCCAGGGTCGAGTCTCGTTCGAGCGTGACGCTGTGGGTGGCCACGTGGACGGGTGACTGTTGCTGGTGTTTGAGGCCTTCGGGCAGGTGCGATGGCAGATCCTGGATCAGATCGCCTCCCCATGCGACGTTCAGCAGTTGCATGCCACGGCAGATACCGAGCACCGGAATGCCCTGATCGCGCACCGTCACGGCCAGGGGGATCTCCTGGGCGTCTCGTGCCGCATCGATGTCCGTGACCGTGGGATGACGGGGTTGGTCGAAATGGACGGGGTCGACGTCCTCTCCGCCCGAAAAGAGCATCCCATCGAGACGGGCGAGAATTTCCCCCTCGTCTCCTCCTCCGGGTGCCAGCAGGACGGGGATACCGCCAGCCCGCCGGATCCGTTCCGCGTACATGCGGTCGAGCAGGAGGATCGGCCGTCCGCGTTTCACGGCCGGAGTTCCGGGATGCTGCTGGATGCTGATGCCGATCAGAGGACGCGCCATGGAAACTCAGTTGCGCTCGGTCGGGCTCAGTTCGCCGGGCATGCCGGCCCGATCGCGCCAGGATCGAACCATGGCGATGGATGCGTGATGCGTCATGTCGTGATGGATGGGGGTGATCGAGATGAAACCTTCCCGGATGGCGACCACGTCGGTCTCCGGGGATTCCTCGTTTTCGACGACCTCCCCCGCGAGCCAGTAGTAGGTCCGTCCTCGAGGGTCGAGACGCGGTTCGAACGAGTCGTGATAACGGCGATCGCCCAGACGCGTGATCCGGACGTCCGGTACTGGCCCGGTTTCCCTCCTCGGCACGTTCACGTTCAGCAGGACCTTGGGAGGCAGGCGATGATCGCCCAGCATGTCCGCCAGATCGAGCGCAAATTCCGCAGCGACCTCGTAGCCGATGTCCGAGAACGTCGCCAGGCTCAGGGCTGCAGCCGGAATCCCGAGGATGGTGGCCTCGAGAGCGGCCGAGACCGTCCCGGAGTAGATCACGTCGGTTCCCAGATTCGGGCCCCGGTTGATGCCCGAGAGGACCAGGTCGGGCATGTCCGGTAACAGGGCGCCCACGGCTATCTTGACGCAGTCCGAAGGCGTCCCGTTGACCGCGTGGGCCGAGGCGACAAGGTCCCCCAGGTCGACCTTTTCGACGCGCAGCGGCTTGTGAAGGGTCAGCGCGTGACCCGTGGCAGAGCGCTCGCGGTCGGGCGCCACCACGTGGACCTCGTGGCGGGTGGCCAGGGTTCTCGCCAGGGCCTGGATGCCCGGGGCGAGGATGCCGTCGTCATTGGATACCAGGATGCGCATGCCGCGGTTCCACTTCTGGACGCTCGTCGCGTCTGTGGGATGGGGGATGCCCGTGGCGGGCCGGGGAGCGACCGGGGCGGATCCGGAAATCCGCCCCGGTCAGGGCCTACTTCTTGCCCTTGCCCTTGCGGGTTTCACCGGCCACGACCGCAACCTTCTCGGTCTTGGTCTCGGTCGCCACCGCCGCAGCGGCTTCGGCGGCCGCTCTATCGGCGGCCGGCTTTCCCTGTTCGATCGGCGTCGTCAGCCCGCGGACGAGCCTGGCCCACGGATAGTGCTCTGCCATCTGGCGTTCCTCGCGGGCCACCTTGATGACGAAGTCCGACATGGCTCCCACGACCCAGTCGAAGTAGTGAGGGAGGATCGAGTAGTAGTCCATGTCCGGGGCCGGGTTCATGAAGTCGATGGCATAGGGAACGCCATCGCGGATCGCGAACTCGACCGAGTTCATGTCGTAGCCGAGGGCCTGGTTGATCACCGTGGCATCCCGGACGATCTTGGCGCCCAGTTCGGGCGACAGGTGGTTGTGGTCTTCCACGTAGCAGCGGTTCTTCGGATCGTACTTGATCGGCATGATGTTGTCCTTGCCGATGCACAGGCAGCGGACATAGTGATCGAAGTCGATGAACTCCTGCAGGACCATCACCAGACGACCGGTCTGGTGATAGTAGTGGAAGAACTCCTCGCGGTTGTTGACCTTGTAGACGTGCTTCCAGCCTCCACCGTCATAGGGCTTGAGGAAGGCCGGGAACTTGACGTAGTCGAAGATGGCTTCCCAGTCCGTCAGCATCAGGTTGCGATGCGACTCGGGACGCGTGGTCGGGTTCCGTTCGACCGGCGGCAGGATGGCGGTGCGCGGCGCGGCGACGCCGAGGTTCTCGATCAGCGAGTTGTCGAAGAACTTGTCGTCTGCCAGCCACCAGAACGGGTCATTGATGACGTAGGTGCCCTGGAGGACGGCATTCTTCAGGAAAGGCTTGTAGATCTCGATCTCGTGCGAGATGCGATCGACGATGACGTCGTAACGCTTGGGTTCGTTCGACGTGGGAGCATGGACCTTCGCGAACTCGGCAACGACCTCGCCATTGCCTTTCTCGTTGACGGCCTGGATGAAGGCCTTGGGGAAGGTGTCTTCCCAGCCCACCAGGATGCCGACGCGCTTGGGTTCACCCGGTTTCTTCTTGATCGTGGTCATGGTTCCTCAGTCGAAGGGACTAGACGTAGGTCTGGGCCATCTCTTGCCACGTGGGCCAGTCGTGACGGTGATGTCCGTGCTCCCAGACCGAGTAGAGCACGGGCACGCCTTTGGCTCGCAGGGCGCGAGCCATCTCGAAGGTACCGTGGCCCAGGCCCGGCACTTCATTGTGCTTGGTGGTGGTCAGGATGATCCGCTGCTGGCGGATGGCCCTCAGGAGATCGTTTTCGCCCATGTTGGCCATGTAGGCCATGGGGCTGTGGAAATAGCAATTATCGTCCCAGTATCCATCCACGAATCCATCGATGCGATACAGCCCGCTGAACGCGAAGATCCGCGAGATGGTTCCGGGATGGCGAAGGCCGAAGTTCATGGCGTGGTAAGCGCCGAAAGAACATCCGAAGGTCGACAGGAAGTGGTTCGGGTTGAGGTGGTGTACGAGGGGGACCACTTCATCGCGGACGTATCGGTCGTACAGACCGTGGTGGTGCGCCCGGCGCCCCGGATGGAGATGATAGGCGTACCACGACTGCCGATCGATGGAGTCGAGACAGAACAGCTGGACGGCGCCGCGCTCGATCCAGGGGCGCAGCGCGTGGACGATCCCGAAGTCGTAGGCTTCGCGGTTGGAACCGCCCGACGTGGGAAATACCAGGATCGGGGCTCCTGCGTGGCCCCACTGGTCGAAGCCCATCTCGCGACCGAGAATCGGACTGTGCCAGTGATGATAGTAGTGTTTCATGGTCAGGTCCCCGCCCGCAGGTCGACGAAGCGTCCCTCGAGCATGATGGGCTGGCCGTCCGCCCAGATGGAGCAGTTGCGTGCCAGCAAGTCGATGTGATTCCGGCAGGTCCAGTCGGCTCCCGTCAGGCAGCCACACGGCTCGCCGAAGGCGATGTGGAAGCCGGGGATCTTCTCGTCCTGGAGCAGATTCCCGGTGAACTTGGTCACTCCGAGATTGGTTCCGACGGCGATCTCCCCGACCCGGTTCGCATTTTCCGTCGCGTGGCAGTAGTTCCAGAATTCACGAGCGAGTTCCTCGTGGGGACTGCTCACGCCACGCAGGAGGTTATCTTCGATTTCCACCGTGAGCGGCGTTGCCACCAGATCCCCGTACTTCTGGGAGAAGTAGTCACCCACGGGGCCGTCCGCCACCCAGATACCGCGGATGCGGTGCGGGGTCGTGAAGATCTCGCCACCGGGCAGGTTTCCCCACGCGTCACGCGAGATCAGGCCCGAGGTCTTGATCCAGCGGAACCGCTCGGGATCGTGCTCGATCTCGATGTCCGTCCCGGCCGGAGTCGAGACGTGGATGCGTCTCGCCCCTTGCAGGATGCGGCGGAGACCGAGGCTCATCCGGTTGATCGCATCGAAGTCCGCCTGCATCCCTGACGTCATGATCTCGGGAGTGATCCCGACCATGTGGCCGTAGCGGACCTTGCGCATCGTGGCCAGGTTGATCACCTGGGCCCGAGAGGGCACCTCACCGGGTTGCGGAGTGACGGTATACAGGGCAGCTGCCGAATCGGCGACGGCCTTGAGGATCTCGTAGGGCATGTCCTGGATCGGTCTCGGGCCGAAGTCTTCCATGATGAAGGCTTCACCCAGACCGTCCGCTTCCTCGATCGCCTCCAGGAGAGATGCGGCGATCTCGGCCGAGGCATGGTCGGCGATGACGACCACCCGCTCACCCGGCATGACCCGGAGGCAGCGATGGATGGCGTTGTGGGCACCTGGACGGAACTCGGGCCGGAACGGGATCCGGGACAGGTCCGTACGCAGTCTAGCCACTGACCTGCCCTTTCGCCATCGCGTCGGCCGTCTTCTTGAGGCGTTCGGCCAGGCCAGGTGCCTTGGCCATGATGTCGTCCGCGAGGCCCAGATCGATGCCATCGAGCGTCAGATCGCAGGTATCGTCCACGACGGCCTTCAGGTCGCCCGTCTCGGCGAAGACTCGCAGCTGGCGGTCCGCATCCGTCCCCCGGTCCAGGAGCGTCTCGATGTGCTTGAGCCAGGATCGGGAGCCCAGTTCGTCGACGACGTCATCGACGAAGTCGAGGAGTTCCAGGATCAGTTCACGCGTATGCACCTCGGTACCCTTGCCCAGGTCGAGCATCTTCCCGTCGAGGCCGTAGCGATAGGCGCGCCACTTGTTTTCCTCGATGAGGGCCGTCGGATAGACACGCCAGCTCATGTTCTGGGTCCGCAACACGGCCAGCTTGGCGACGATGGCCTGGATCAGCGCGGCGAGGGCGATGGACGTGCGGTAGTCCGTGGGCAGGTCGCAACAGCGGAATTCGATGGTGTCGTACACCGCGTGCGGGCGCAGATCCCACCAGATCTTCTTGCCGTTGTCGATGCAGTTGGTCTGGACCAGCATCTGCACGTAGGCTTCGAATTCGGCATACGAGTTGAAGATGCCGGGGATGCCCGTACGCGGAAAGTTCTTGAAGATGCTGGAACGCGTCGACTTGAGCCCCGTGGCACGCCCGAGCCAGAATGGCGAGGAGACGGACAGCGCGAGCAGGTGGGGCAGGAAATAGCGGGCCTGGTTGACCAGGTCGATCGCCAGGTTACGATCCTTGACCCCGACGTGGACGTGCATGCCGAAGATCAGGTTGCCCCGGGCCACGTCTTGAAGATCGTCCACCAGGACCTTGTACCGGTCCTTGTCGGTGATGTCCTGCGTGCGCCAGTCCGAGAAGGGGTGGGTGCCACTGGCCATGATGCGGAGGCCGTGACGCTGAGCGAGGCGCGCGATCGCCGCGCGCAGCTGTCTCACGTCACGGGCGGCTTCATCGACGGTACGGCAGACGTCCGTCCCCACCTCGACGATGGACTGGTGCATCTCCGGCTTTACCCGTTCACCCAGGATCATGCCACCTTCTTCCAGCATCACCTGGATGTGGCTGCGCAGTTCCCGGGTCTCGGGGTCGATGATCTGGTACTCTTCCTCGATCCCGATCGTGAAGGTCTCGAACACGAATTACTCCTTGGACTGGATCACGAACGTCGGGACGATTCCCCCGCCGGACGTGACGTTACAGAGTGCGGTCCCGGACAGGCGCGTGAGGAAGCCCTCGACCTCGCCTTGCCAGATGAACGGATCCAGATCGACGTTGAGCGGATCGTACACGATACCCTCGCGGAGGGTGGGGAACTCGGACGAGGCCACCAGCACTTTTTCCTGGACGACGTAATCGTCCTGCTGGGCCTTTTCCACGGCAGCCTTCCACTCGTCGCTCGAGAGCGTCCAGCCGATGAAGATGCCCTTGCCGCCGTAATCGTCGTTGGGCTTCAGCACCAGGGTCTGCTGGTTTTCGAGCAGGAAGGGAATCAGGTCGATGTCGCGCCCGTGGTGATCGGTCTGGCCGGCCTGGACCCGCCGGGTCCAGGGAATGTGGCGCGCGATCGCCTCGCGGGATTCGGGGCTGAACCATGCCTGATTCTTGCCGTCCGTGAGCAGGCCGAAGATCATCTTCTTGTGCAGGTACTTGGAACGGAACGAGTTGACGACGCAGACCGCACGCGCCCGATAGGCTTCCACCAGGGCCTGGACCTCGTCCCACTTGCCGATGAATTCGGCCGTCAGAACCCGGCGATACACGAGGTCAATGGGCGTGCCGTCGCCCGAGAGCAACTTGCCACCCTCGAAGCGCAACCGACGCGGATCCTCGATCAGGGTCGGGATGCCCCGCGCCTCGAAGAATTCCTTGCACAGTTCGAATTCGTGGCGCGTGCTGAGGCCAGCCCAGTCCACGATGGCCACCTGGGGCGTCCCCTCGCCACCCCAGCGCGAATAAACATCCAGGAGGGTGGCGACCAGGCGATCGCGTGTCCGGAAACCCTGGACCTCGAACTCCTCCTCGAAGGCCTTCATGACGGGCAACGACCGGAATGTTTCGGCCATCACCTCGGTGTAGGCCGGACCGGCCGGACATTCGGCGTTGAGTTCGACGAACTGGAGGAGATCTCCCGACAGGAAGGAGTCGAAGCGCGCCATCGTGCTGAATCCGGGATAACCGGGGTCGATGGCTACCAGTTCACGTTCCCGAGGGGTGAGCCCAAGGTCGTCGACCAGGCGAGGTTCGTGCGGGATGTGCTCGGCCAGGGCATCCAGGGCGGCCCAGATCTGCTTGCAGGCCGTCCGGACGAGTTCGTGTTGCTCCCGGGACAGGAACTGGGCGCGCAGATATTCGACGCTGACCCGGTCACCATACATGACCCGCGCTTCCCGGAGGCGGTCGAGGAATTCCTGGTGCCGGGCTTCATCCCAGCCCGTCTCCGACAGCAGGGTGTGGTAACGGGAGATGGCCGATTCGATCAAGGGCGTTTCCTGTTCTGGTCGGGGTAGACGGACGACGAGAAAACGATCGCCCCTATCGAGGGCGTTGCAAGAATTGTAAACGCGGGTGGCCAATTTCGCCAGGCGGCAGAGGCGCGAATCCTCTACCCGTGCGGGGCCTGGCGAGTGCCGCCACCGCGGCGCCCGTATCGAGTCGGAGCCACCTGCCCCCGTGGACGGGGCGTGACGTCGCGAGCAAGATCCGCTTCAGATCCCTGGGACTGAGGTCGGGCCGCAGCGTGCGCATGAGTGCCAGCGTGCCGGCGACGTGCGGGGATGCAGCGGACGTTCCCCCGAAAGGCCCATGCAACAAGCGTCCGTGCGACCTCCAGGTCGTGACGGCACCCGCCGGCGCGAGCAGGGACACGTACTCCCAGTTCGGCGACCAGGAGGCAGGTCCACCGTCGCGGGAACTCGCCCCGACGGCGATCAATCCCCCGAATTCGGGCAAGGTTTCCCACGCGGCGGGGTACGTCTTGGCGTGGCGTGGTCCCGCGGCGCAGACGACCGGGACCCCCATCCGCAGGGCCTCGTAGATGGCATTGGCCAGGGCGGCCATCGTGTCGTGCGTGAAGCCCGGTTCGCCCACCTCGCAGCCGACGCTGAGGTTCAGGACATGCGCCCCGCGGGCCAGGGCTTCCCGGATACCCCTGGCTATGCTGGCCGCGACCACATTTCCGGTATGCGGTTCGTTGACCTTGATCGGGAGAATCCGGCACTGGGGAGCGACTCCGCGGAACCGCGGTCGCGATCCCTCGTGCCCGGCGATGATGCCGGCGACGCTCGTGCCGTGTCCATCGTCATCAATGGAGTCCCGGTGGGGTTCCCGCAGGTTGACTCCCTGAAGGACCTTGCCGGCGAGATCGGGGTGCCGGGCATCCACACCCGTGTCGAGCACGGCCACGACGACGTCGGGATCGCCCTCCGTATGGCGCCAGGCCCTGGGAGCATCGATCTGCTGGAGGGACCACTGCCAGGCACGCCGCGTCATCCGGCCGATCATAGCAAGCGAGATTCCTCCTGCCAAGGAATCGCCCACGAGAGGAGCGTCTCCAGGTCGCACCCCATCTCGTCCGGTGGGGCGGTGCGCGTGCGGGCAAGGGCCGCGGGGATGCCGTTGGCGATCTCCCGGGCCAGGAGTCCGCGATCGGAGGCGAGCCAGCCCACCAGCCCGTGCAGGGCAACTCCCTGCTCCGCCGCCTCGTGGCACGTTTGTCCCGCGGCCAGACCGGCTGCCACGATCCCGGCCAGCACGTCCCCGGACCCGGCCGTGGCGAGAGACGGAGCCCCTACCACGTTCACGCCGGTCGCCAAGCCCTCCGTGCCGATCAGCGTGTGCGTCCCCTTGAGCACGATGGTGCCGCCCAGGCGCGATTTCAATTTCTCGAGAGCTACGAAGCGATCCTGCTGGATCTCCGCGGTCGTCGTATCGAGTACCCGGGCGGCCTCGCCCGGATGAGGGGTCCACACGGTTGCTGCTTCGACCGCCTCGATCGACGCGATGGCCCCCCCGTCCACCACCCGGGGTGCTCCGGGACGTGCGATGAGCGATTGCCACGAAGCCTCCCGACCCGAACCGGCGACGGTACCGGGGCCGAGAACCAGGGCATCCGCTCGCGACCACCAATCTGCCAGATCGGAACCGGGGTTCGCCTGCAGAGAGTCCAGCGGCAGCACGATCGCCTCCGGGACCATCCCGGCCACGCAGTCCCGGATCGCCCGGGGCACGGCGATCGCCACCAGTCCCGCTCCGGCCCGCAGGGCAGCGAGGCCCGCGAGAGCCGGCGCCCCCGCCATCGCAGGCGAACCTCCGACGACCAGGACGGTTCCCGCAGTCCCCTTGTGCAGCCAGGAGGGCCTCGCCAGGGGGGAGGCCGGTCGGATCAAGCGAGGCTGGAGGATGCCGGGCGCAAGGCGTTCCAGCCCCAGGTCGATGCGCCCCACCCGGCCGAGGTAGGGCAGGGCGAGATCCGAGACGTGCCCTCGCTTGTACACCCCGGTCGCGAGCGTGTGCGTGGCCCGGACGGTGGTCGGTGACGGGACGCCCGTGTCGAGATCCAGCCCCGAGGGCGCATCGAGGCTCAGGACCGGTCCGCTCGCTGCAGCCTGCAGGGCCTCGATCCACGCGACGGTCTCCGGTCGGAGTTCCCCGTGGAAGCCGGTTCCCAGCAGACCATCGACGAGGGCGGCGCCCGGTTCCGGCACCCAGGCCGCGGGCGAGGCCACCCGTCGAGCACCCGCCGTGAGGGCCCAGCGGAGCTGGCGCGCCGCCAGGGAGGCCGGGGCAGGCTCCAGAGCCGCGATCTCGGTATCGATTCCGGAGACCGCCACGAGTCGGGCGATCGCCAGCGCATCGGCGCCGTTGTGGCCGCGACCCGCCACGATCCGGACCTTCCTGACCCGGAGCCCGCGCAGCCAGCGGGCAGCCGTCACGGCAACGCGCTCCATCAGCAGTTCCGGGGGCAAGCCCGCTTCGAACCAGGCAGCCTCGGCTGCCCGTGTCTCGGCCGTCGTGGCGACCACGCGGGACGGGCCCATCACCCACCTCCCGAGATCGTGGCGGGATGGCGGCTGCCGAAGGTGCGCCGTTCCAGATGGATGCCCAGGGCGATCGCCAGCCACCCGATCAGGCTCACGGGAAGGAGCACATGCCAGAGGAGGTCCCAGCCGCGGTGGCCCGTCACCTCGAGGAACAGCCAGGCCAGGCCCTTCTGCTCGCAGGCGAGCCCCAGCGCCAGCCACGCACCGACGGTCTCGCGGCTCCAGAGCCGCTCCACCTCGGGGTTGCCGAGGCCCGAGGACCGGAACCGATGGTTGCGTCGCACGCAGCGCCACAGGGCGGCTGCCAGCAAGACGACCCCCGGAAGCCCGAGTGGCCAGTACAGCAACCCGACGGGCACCAGTTGCAGCCAGAGAGCCACCGCGAAAAGGCCCACCTGGTCGCTGCGCAGGCGCAGGATCCAGATCAGCAGTCCCACGCAGGGGATCGTGCAGGCGAGGTATCCGAAAACGACGGCGATCGCATCCATACGATCGGACATGATAACCCCTCGCCCGTTCGCTGGGACCGGATTTGCCCCCGTGCGTGCGGCCCGCTACCCTGAGATGCCCCCTCGTTGCCTTTACCGGTCTCCGGACAGGAATCCGAATCCATGGCTCGACCCGTGTCGCCCTTCCGTCTCCTGTCGGTAGCCTGCCTGCTGCTGGCCTCATGTTCCGGCCGAGCAGCCGTCCGGCAGGAGCCTCCGACTCCCGTCGCGTCCGTCGTGCCGGCGCGCGTCCTGCCGCTTCCGGGAGGCCTCGACGACCGGTGGATGTTGCAGTCCAACACCCCCGAGATGATCGAGGCCTCCGGTCTCGTACTCGCGACCTGGAAGGGCCGGGGCGAGACGGCTCTCGCGTGTCTCGAGCATCCCCTCACGGGCTCCATCCGCTTCTTCAGCCACCACGTGTTCTCGGACGAGACCCATCGCCCGGGGGCACGTCGCCTGGAACTGGCCTGGGTCGCGCGTGCGGCAAGCTCCTCGTCCGTCCGGCTCCAGCTGACGTCCGGGGCCTCGTATCTCAGCCAGCCGGAGGCGCCCTTCGTGAGCCTCCCCGCGCTCGTCACCGAAGGGGCGGCGCAGGTTCACTCGGGACCGGGCGATCGCGTGGCGCGCGACCTGCTCCTCGGCCACGGGAACCTCGCTCCGGCATCCTGGGTGCTGGATCCCGGCGGAGCGTTGATGCTCCTCGCCACGCGCTCCGTGCCCACCGACGTCCCCATCTTGCCGGCACGCAACGGGCGGACGACCTCGCTCGACCTCCGGTCCGACGGCCCCGTGAATCTGGCCGAGGTGGCGTGGGTAGGGGATGCGAGCGCTCCGTGTCCGGACGTCGCCACCTGGAGGAAGCTGGCCTTGGAAGGTCCCGTGGCCCTGCCCCGGGAGGTACCCGCGACCCCCGAAGAGGGACTTCCAGGCGTCGGCTTCCGTTACGGACGCGTGGGAGGAGTCGCACGCGGACAGACCTGGCAGGCCAACCTCCCCGTTTACGAGGGGCAAGAGCGTCTGGCTTTTCCGATCGCCTCGGTCTGGCGCCAGCGCTTCGGCACCTCCGAGGTCCAGAGTGCCGAACTCGTGGCCCGGCTTCCGGGCTCGGCCTACCGGTCCCACGGCAATTACCAGGTCGAGTATGACCTCCGGATCCCGGTCTCGAACCCTGCACGTGCGCCCCGTACCTACCGTGTCAGCTTGCTTCGACCCCTCGAGTTCCGCAACGGGGGGCTGGTCTTCCAGGATCCCCCGCACCGCATGGTGTTCTTCCGGGGCACGGTGGCCTGGGAGGTGTCGGATGCCTCGGGGCCCAGGTCCGGCCTGGTGCATCTCCAGCTCCGGGGCGGAGAGCACGTGCCCCCCTTCCTGGAGGTTCCCGTGGCGCCCGGCTCCACGGCCAGTGTCCGGGTACGGATGGTCATGCCTGCGGATGCGACACCTCCCCAGGCGCTCGTCCTGGAGACCGATGGCCACGGTTGACAAGCTGTCAGGTGAGGCTACCGGTGGTATAACGTCTGCACGTCACGGGAGGGCCAGCCATGTCCAGCGTCACCGATATCACGAGCTTGCTGCAGGAATCGCGTCGGTTCGAGCCCGACCCGCTGTTCCGGGCCTCGGCCCACCTCTCGGACCTCGCGGCCTACCGCGAGATGGTCGAGCGCGCTCGCGAGAATCCCGAGGCGTACTGGGCCGATCATGCGGCCCGCGAAATCCAGTGGATGCAGCCCTGGGAGCAGGTGCTCGACTGGCAGGCCCCCCATGCGCGGTGGTTCGTCGGGGGGAGACTGAACGTCAGTTCCAACTGTCTCGATCGGCATCTCGAGGGCCCCAGGCGTCACAAGGCTGCGCTCGTCTGGGAAGGTGAACCCGGGGACCAGCGCACCCTGACTTACCAGCAACTGCATCGGGAAGTCTGCCGGTTTGCCGGTGCCCTGCTCGGTCTCGGCGTCCAGCTTGGCGATCGGGTGGCCATTTACATGCCCATGATCCCGGAGGCCGTCGTGGCGATGCTGGCCTGCGCGCGCATCGGGGCCATCCATTCGGTCGTGTTCGGTGGCTTCTCGTCCGAGTCACTGAAAGATCGCCTCCTCGACGCGGGGGCCAAGGTCGTGGTCACGGCCGACGGGGGGTACCGGCGGGGAAGCGTGTTCCCCCTCAAGCCGCAGGTCGATCAGGCGGTGGCGTCGGCCCCGTGCGTGGAAAACGTGGTGGTCGTCCGTCGAGGCGGCCATGACGTCGAGATGACGCCTGGCCGGGACCACTGGTATCACGACCTGACGGCGGCCTCGCGCGAGGACGTCCAGCCCGTGGCCGTGGACAGCGAGCATCCGCTGTTCATCCTGTACACCTCCGGCACGACGGGCAAGCCCAAGGGCATCGTGCACACATCGGCCGGTTACCTCCTCGGCGCCACGCTCACGTCGCGCTGGGTGTTCGACCTGCACGACACCGACCTGTACTGGTGCACGGCCGACATCGGCTGGATCACGGGCCACTCGTACGTCGTCTACGGTCCGCTCAGCAACGGGGCAACCATCTTCATGTACGAGGGGGCACCTGCGACCCCCGCGCCGGACCGGTTCTGGGACATGATCGATCGCCACGGCATCTCGATCCTGTACACGGCCCCGACCGCCATCCGTTCTTTCATCCGCTCGGGCGACGCATGGCCACTCCGGCATCCGATGTCCCGGCTGCGCGTCCTCGGCACGGTCGGTGAGCCCATCAATCCCGAGGCCTGGATGTGGTATCGCTCGGTCATCGGGCGGGACCGCTGCCCCATCGTGGACACGTGGTGGCAGACGGAGACCGGATCCATCATGGTCGCGCCGCTACCGGGCCTGACCACGACCAAGCCTGGCACCGCCACGCTCCCGTTGCCTGGCATCGACGTCGAGGTCGTCGACCGGGACGGGCGCCCCGTCGAGGCGGGGCAGGGGGGCCTGCTGGTGATCCGGAAGCCCTGGCCGTCCATGCTCCGGGGCATCTGGGGCGACCCCGAGCGCTACACCAAGACCTACTGGAGCGAGATCCCGGGCGTCTACTTCACCGGGGACGGGGCGCGACGGGATGAAGACGGTTATTTCTGGATCATGGGACGGGTCGACGACGTCATCAACGTCTCGGGGCACCGGCTGGGCACCATGGAGATCGAGAGCGCGCTCGTGAGTCATCCGGCCGTCGCCGAGGCGGCCGTCGTCGGTCGCCCTGACGAACTCAAGGGGACGGCCGTTTGCGCGTTCGTCACGGTGCAGGCCGGTGTGGCGGTCGACGATATGCTCCGGACGGAACTTCGCGCCCACGTGGTCAAGGAAATCGGGGCGCTGGCGCGCCCCGAGGACATCCGGTTCACCGAATCGCTGCCCAAGACGCGATCCGGCAAGATCATGCGACGCCTGCTGCGGGATATCGCAGCCGGGCGGGAGGCAGCCGGTGACACTTCGACTCTCGAGGATTACTCGGTGCTGGCCCGCCTGCGCGTCGATCAGGACTGAGACCGGGCCTGCTCCCAGTCCGCCAGGAAGCGGGCGATGCCCGTGTCCGTGAGCGGATGGTGGTACATCATCTTGAGGACCTTGATGGGCATCGTCGCGACGTCCGCACCGGCCAGCGCGGCCTGGGTCACGTGCAGCGGATGGCGGATGGATGCGGCCAGAATGTCGGTCTCGAAGCCGTAGTTGTCATAGATCGTGCGGATGTCCTGGATGAGGGCCATCCCGTCGTGCCCCTCGTCGTCCAGACGACCCACGAATGGCGAGATGTAGGTGGCGCCGGCCCGGGCGGCAAGCAGGGCCTGGTTGGCGGAAAAGGCGAGCGTCACGTTGGTCCGGATGCCTTCCCGGGCAAGCGCCTTGACGGCCTGGAGGCCCGCGATCGTCAGCGGGAGCTTGACGACCACCTGCTCATGCCAGGAGGCCAGTTCACGCCCCTCGGCGATCATCTTTTCCGCGTCGAGGGACAGGGCTTCTGCGCTGATCGGTCCGTCCACGATCTGCGCGATCTCGAGGATCACCTGACGAAAATCGCGACCCTCTTTCGCGATGAGGGTCGGGTTCGTGGTCACGCCATCGACCTGCCCCCAGGCGGAAGCTTCACGGATCTCGTCGATGTTGGCGGTGTCGAGGAAAAATTTCATGTCCGAACGGACCTCCAGTCAGGCAAGAGGACGGATGCCCGTTCCCGGGCGCCGCGTCTATCAGTAGGTTCCAGGGGCGTGGGGGTCCAGGCCTCCGTTTGACGTCTCGATCTCGACCGTCGCGTCCTTCACGAACCAGGCCGTCTCCACGAAAGAGAGCGTTTCCCGGCCACTGGCCGGGATCGTGACCGCACGGGTCTGGATCTTGGGGTCCCGGCCGGTGGCCGAGAACGTGACCTTCACCGTGCCTTGCAGGGCGATCGGGGCCGGGTTGGTCACCTCGACCTGTGCCGTGGCCTTGCCCATCCCGAGGGTGGCCTTCTGGAGCGAAACCAGGGAGGCACTCAGCTTCGCGACGGCCCGGGGCAGGGAAGTCGCCGGCGTGGGGGCCGGGGAAGGCATGACCGTGCGTGGCATCGGCGTGGCCACCGGAGTGCTGCGCAGGGCAGGAGCGGTACTCGCCGAGACGAGAACTCCCGAGCCACCGCAACCGGCCGCCAGCGTGACCACCGCTGCCGTGGCGACGAACCATCCTGCCCGGAGGGCGAAGTGACCGACCATGGACGCCTCCTCTGCTGTCTCGATTCCTATCGCAGAGGCTCCACGGTCTCTGACCTTCCAGAGGTAAAGACCAGGTGAATTGGATGCTAAGGTTTGACTACTTGATCCGGAGACCCACCTCGCGGAAGACCTCGCGGACGGGTTCGTACTCCTGACTAGAGGCGGTCGTGAAGCCGTCGACCCGGTAAATCTCGTGGATCCTGGCCCTGCCTTCCGGAGTCGCCGAAAGATCGATCAGGGCACGCTTCACCTGGTCGACCACCCGGGGGTCGAGGTCGGGACGCACCGAGATGGTGTCCGCCGGGATCGGGCGTGATACGGCGAGGACCCGGATGCGACGTCTTTCTTCGGGAGTTTTCAGCACCTGGGTCCAGGCGGCCCTCTCGCCCTTCTCGTCGTTGGAATACGCAGCGCCTGCATCCACCTTGCCGTGGAGGACCGCCATCACGACCGCGTCATGGCTGCCGGCATACATCACCCGTCCGAGTCCGCGTTCCGGATCGACTCCCGCTTGCTTGAGCAGCAGCCGAGGAAACAGGGAACCCGAGGTACTGGTCGGGTCCACGAAGGCCATCCTCTTGCCACGAAGGTCCGCCAGGGTCCGGGCCGCGCCGTCATTCCGGGTGAAGATGGCCGAGTAGTACCTCGACTGTCCCTTGAACAGCGATTTGAGGATCACCCGGGCCCCGGCGCGCTTTTCAGCGAGCACGAAAGCTGCAGGCGGCAGAAAAGCGATGTCGACCTGCTTCGCCTGCAAGGCCTGGATCACCCCGGCATAGTCCGAGGCCAGGAAGGGCTCGACCCGGGTGCCCGTGGCCTTACCCAGCAGTTCGACCATGGGCATCGCCATCCTGGTCATGTCCTGCGGGTTTTCCCAGGGAGTGAACCCCACGCGAAGTCTTACGGGAGCTCCTTCGGACGGAGCAACTGCCACCGTCACCGCCAGACTGGCCAGCATCAGCCAGCCGAAGATCCGGGCAGGCAAGGGAGGTTTCGTAGGGGTGAGCAAGAGGAAGCTCCTGTCCGTCACGGCCGGGCTCCTGCCATTTACCCCGGGACGTGGAGACTTCAACCATCGCCCCGGAAGGCGTCCATCCAGTGGTGCACACGGGGGCCATGCACCTCGATCACGTCGAACCGCACCGGACGCTCGTGCCAGCCACGGATCGTCAGAAATGCCCGGGCCACGGCGACCAGCCGGGCCCGTTTCCGATGGTCCACCGCTTCCCGCCCGGGGCCGAACCGGCAGGATGAGCGTGCTTTGACCTCGACGAAGACGATCGTCGGGCCATCCTGCGTCACGAGGTCGATCTCGCCGGCCCGGGTCCGGAAGTTGCGTGCTATGATCGGCTGCCCCCGGCCTTCCAGCCACATGGCGGCCCGGTCTTCCCCCCTCTTTCCCGGAGATGCGAGGCCCTCGCCCGGATGCGAACCGTGTCGAACCTCCCCTTGCCCTGGCTGCTGCTTTTCAGCGCGTGCGCCCTGGGGATCGCCATGCTCGTGGCCTTGATGGGGGGGGCGACCTGGGTGGGGATTCATGACATTATCCTGTTCATGGCTGGAATGTCTGATAATATCACGATCTGGCAGATCGTGGGCGACGTGCGCGCCCCGCGGGTTGCCCTCGCCATCCTGTCGGGCTTCTCACTGGCCGTGAGCGGCGCGGTGTGGCAGGGCATGCTCTGCAACCCGCTCGCGGACCCCTACCTGCTCGGGATCACCTCGGGAGCATCCCTGGGCGCTGCTCTCGCCCTGGCTCTCGGCGCGCCGGCCGCCGTATCCGCTGCCGCCTGTGCCGGAGGTCTGGCGACCGTGCTCGCCGTCCTGCTGCTCGCGAGCCGGGACGGGGGCCTCGAGCGCCTGGTCCTCATCGGGCTGTCCGTCAGTGCCTTCACCTCCGCCGGGCTCGCACTCGTCACGGCCGTCTGGCCCGACCGGGTGGCCCCGCTGCTCTTCTGGATGATGGGGGGATTCTCGACGCGGTCATGGTCCGATGTCGCCGCCCTCGTCCCCTGGACGGTGGTCGGTCTGGTCGGGGTGGTTTTCCTCCTGCCAGCCCTCAACTTGCTGCAACTGGGGGATGAACGTGCCCGCAGCCTGGGAGTGGCCACCGGGCTGACCCGGTTGGTCCTGGTTCTCGCCACGACCGTGCTCACGGCCTCCACCGTGGCGCACTGCGGTGCCATCGGCTTCGTCGGGTTGATGGTCCCGCACGCGGCCAGGCTGCTCGCAGGCGCTGACCTGCGCCGTGCCCTGCCGGTCGCTGCCTTGCTCGGAGGATGCCTCGTGGTGCTGGCCGATCTCGCCGGGCGCATCGTGTGGCCCGGCGGTGAGATCCCCGCCGGCATCGTGACGGCCCTGCTCGGCGGTCCCGTGCTGCTGGCATGGTTCGTCCGGGGACACCGTGCATGACCCCCGTCCTGGAGGCCCGAGGTCTGCTCGTCGGGCGTACGCGTTCTCTCTGGCCGGGACTCGATCTCGGCTTCGAGGCGGGACGCTGCACCGTCCTGCTCGGACCGAACGGGGTGGGCAAGTCCACCCTGGCCTCCACGATTGCCGGAATCTTGCCCCCGAGGGGCGGTGAACTGGTTCTTGAAGGGCGCCCGATGTCGTCCTGGTCTCCGCGGGAGCGGGCCCGGAAGGTGGCCTTCGTTCCCCAGGTCCCACCAGCCGATCCGGGGTTCCGGGTTCGCGAGTTCGTCATGCTGGGGCGCCACCCTCACGCAGTCTGGCCGGGACTTCCGGGACCTGAGGATGCCACACGTGTCGACGAGGTCCTCGCCGATCTGGGGCTCGAAGCCGTGGCCTCCCGGCGTCTCGACAGGCTCTCCGGCGGCGAGCGGCAGCGTGCCCGCCTGGCCCAGGCACTCGTGCAGCGGACCGCCGTGCTGGTCCTGGACGAACCGACGACCTGGCTCGATCCCGGTGCCCAGGTCGAACTGGTCCGGGTCCTTCGCAGGTGGTCCATGGCCCATGGCCAGACCCTGATCGTCGTGCTTCACGATCTGAATCTGGCCAGCCTGGTGGGCGATCGCCTCGTGTGGCTCGGGGCCTCCGGCATCGAGCGCCAGGGCACGCCTGATGAGGTCCTCACCTCGGACTTCCTCGTCACGGCCTACGGGGCGAACTTCCGGCTGTGGCGCGACCCCGACACGGGAAGAAGGCTCGTGATACCCTCGCTCGAGCCGACTGAGGCGACGCCGGACGGGGCATGAACGTATCGGAAGCTCCGGGAGGAAGTCGGATGTCGTCGAGCAAGCGAGGATGGGTTGTTCTGGTGGGCCTGATCGGGTTCGTCCTGGGGACGGGGGCTGGAGAAAGCCTCGCGCTGGCCGCCGATACTCCGCGGGAACTCGTACAGGCCCTGGAGGCGCGCGTGCGCGAGGCCCCGGCCGATCCGGACGCCCACTTCGAGCTGGCGATGGCCCTGGCCCGCACCGTCAAGCTGGAGGCGGGTTACAGGGAGCTGACCCGGGTCCAGGAACTGGCCCCCGATTATGCGGATCGCCTGTTCGCACGTCTCAAGCCGGCGGCAGACCGCGACCCCGATTCCCAGGATGCGCTTTTCCGGCTGGCTTTCGCCAGCTACTTCAAGGCCCTGGAGGCCCGGCGGTCGGCCGAAGCCTTGCCTCCCGAGCAGGCCGAAGAGTCGTCCCGGAAACGCGATTCGGCGACGTTCCTCACGCGTGAGGCCACCCGGTACTTCGAACGCATGGCCGATCAGGACCCCCTCGATCTCTGGCCGTTGCTGTATCTGGGGTACCTTCGCCTGGAAGCCGGGGACCCAGAGGCTGCGCTCACCCTCTGGCGCAAGGCCCTCGCCCTCCAGGATCACGCCGTGCCGCACTTCCTGATCGGCCAGCTGCACCTGCGCCGCGGTCAGATGATCGAGGGGTTCCGCGAACTTTCCACGGCGATGCAACTGCGGGGTCTGGACCCCTGAGCGGCTTGCGACCGTTTCGGGGCGCGTGGTATGGTGACGTCATCGGGACGTAGCGCAGCTTGGTAGCGCACCTCGTTCGGGACGAGGGGGTCGCAGGTTCAAATCCTGTCGTCCCGACTGACAGGGGGAGCTTGGCTCCCCCTTGTTTGCTCCGGGAAGGGTCCGTCGTGAAACTCGCCTTCTGTCTGGTTCTGCTGACGGCCATGGGGTGGGCCCTCTCCCACGTGGAGCCCTGCCGGTTTTCCCGCCCCGCGCGCCGGTCGCGCGGCACCTGATCTCACGTCGGCGCCTCACCGTTTACAGGGGGGCCCTCCCCCTCTATACTGCCCTCAGCCTCGCCCGGACGCTCAGCGGCGCCGGCATCACGACCTCGAAGGAGGGCAACGCCATGGAACGTCGTTCGGCCTCGGCCACGGAGGTGATCCTCGGTCTGGCCGTCGGAGCGCTCGGGGGATTCATCGCCGGCATCCTGCTCGCGCCTCAGCCCGGGAACCGGTCGCGCGAACGTCTGGCCGAGAATCTCCAGGAACTCGGGGTGCGGGCAGCTGAACTCGCCGAGAACGTCCGGGGTAACACCGAGAGCCTCATTGCCTCGGCCCGGACCCATATCGAGGAAAGCATCGAGCACCTCAGTGAATCGGTCGAGCTGATGCAGAAGGAAATGGACGTCAAGCGCGCCGAATATGCCGAAAAGGCCGAGGCTGGCGACGGTCAGGTCTAGACCTTTCACGCATCCATCGGCGTCACCCGGGCCTCCCTCGCCGGAAGGGGGAGGCCCGTCCTCATGGTAAAATGGGGCCTCGTTTGACCGTATCCGCAGCGGAGGTCCCGTCTTGAACTGGCCCGGCAATCTCATTCGCGATCGCTTCATCGAATTTTTCGAGAGCAAGGGACACAAGTGGCATCCCAGCGCGTCGCTGGTTCCCCGCCAGGATCCGACCGTCCTGCTCACCACGGCAGGCATGTTGCCATTCAAGCCGGTCTTCATGGGGGTCGAGCCCGCGCCCGAACCTCCCCGCGCCGTGACCATCCAGAAATGTTTCCGCACCACCGACCTCGACCTGGTCGGGAGAACGGCGCGTCATCACACCTTTTTCCAGATGCTCGGGAACTTCAGCTTCGGGGACTACTTCAAGGCGGAGGCCATCGCCCATGCCTGGGAGTTCCTGACCGGATGGTTGCAGATCGATCAATCGAAACTCTGGATCTCGGTCTACGAGTCGGATGACGAGGCGATCGCGATCTGGCGTGACCAGATCGGCGTGCCCGCGGACCGTATCGTGCGGATGGGCGCCGACAGCAACTTCTGGGCGGCTGGCCCCACGGGGCCCTGCGGTCCGTGCAGCGAAATCTACTTCGATCTTGGCCCGGAGGCGGGCAACGGCAATCCAGAGGCCATCCTGGGGGAGGATGACGACCGCTACCTCGAGATCTGGAACCTCGTGTTCATGGAGTTCAACCGGGACGAGGCCGGCAACCTGTCTCCCCTGCCTGCCAAGAATATCGATACCGGCATGGGTCTCGAGCGGATCGCCTCGGTGATGCAGGGCGTGTCCTCGAACTTCGACACGGACCTCGTCAAACCCATCGTGGACCAGATCCAGGCGATCGCCGGGTTACCGGGGATCGTGACGGGTGAGCCCCGGGTCTCTCTGCGGCTGATGGCAGACCACCTCCGCGGCGCCACCTTCCTCGTGGGGGATGGGGTGGTGCCGACCAACGAGGGACGGGGGTACGTGCTCCGGCGTATCATCCGCCGGGCCATCCGTCACGCCCGATTGCTCGGTATCCGGCGACCGTTCGTTCGCGAGGTGGCCGAGGCCATCATCGAGCGTTACGGGTACTATCCGGAACTCGCCGCCCAGCGGGCCCACATCCTCGAGGTCCTGGCGGCCGAGGAGGCGCGATTCGGTCAGACCATCGATCGCGGCACCCAGCTCCTCCAGGCCGCCTTCGACGCCCTCCAGGGCAAGAGCACCGTGCTCACCGGGACGACGGCCTTCGAACTCTACGACACCTACGGGTTTCCGCTCGAGCTGACCATGGAGCTCGCCCGTGAACTCGGTTTCACCGTCGATGAGGCCGGGTTCCACACGTGCATGGAAGAGCAGCGCGAGCGGGCGAGGCAGGCACGCGAAGAGGCAGGAGTCACCTTCCAGGCCATGGAGTTGCGCCACCAGGAGCGGACCGATTTCGTGGGTTACCAGAACCTCAGCTGCCCGGCCACGGTTCGCGAGGTCCTGGTGGATCCCCAGGGACGCACGGGGGTGGTGCTCGGTTCGACCCCGTTCTACGCCGAGTCGGGGGGACAGGTGGGTGATCAGGGGTGGCTGGGTGAGGCAGCCGTGGTCGACGTCCAGAAGCAGGGGGACGTGATCGTCCATCTGCTGGCGGAAGGGGCTCGTGCCCCCGAGATCGGCTCGACCCTCGAGGCCCGCGTCGACGTGGCCCGTCGCGAGGCGACGATGCGCCATCACACGGCCACCCATCTCCTGCACGCGGCCCTCAAGCAGGTTCTCGGGGACCAGGTCCACCAGGCCGGTTCGCTCGTGGGGCCTGGTGAACTCCGGTTCGACTTCAGCTTCGTGCGCGCCATGACCCCCGAGGAACTGGAGCGCGTGGAGAACCTCGTGAATGCCCAGATCCTCGCGAACCGCGGGGTTGCCCACCTCGAGATGTCCATCGCCCGGGCCAGGGAAGAGGGGGCCATGGCCCTCTTCGGTGAGAAGTACGGAGAGGTGGTCCGCGTGATCGACGTGCCTGGCTTCAGCAAGGAGCTGTGCGGCGGGACGCACGTGACCTCCACCGGGTCCATCGGGGCCTTCAAGATCGTCCGCGAAGAAGGAATCGCTTCCGGGGTTCGCCGGATCCAGGCCGTTGCTGGCGCTGCGGCCATCGACCTGGTCCGAGATCGGTTCCGGGTCCTGGAACGGGCCTGTGAGACCCTCAAAGCCTCGCCCGACGACCTCTCTGATCGCCTGGAGCGCCTCCAGGACAGGGTCAAGGAATCGGACCACCTGGTCCGGGAGCTCAGGACTCAGCTGGCGATCGCCAGGACCTCGGCGCTTGCGGACCGGGTCGAGTCGCTCGGGACCTGTCAGCTCCTCGTGCAGCAGGTCCAGGATCTCGAACCCGAGGCCCTCCGGGTGGCAGCCGAGAACCTGCTCGCGCGATTCGACCGGGGGCTCGTCGTGCTCGCTTCTGCCACCGGAGGACGGGTGGCGCTGGTCGCAGCCGTCTCACCCTCGCTGGTGTCCGAGGGGGCCCACGCCGGCAAGCTCGTGTCCCAGGTCCTCGGCAAGATCGGTGGCAAGGGGGGCGGCAAGCCTCAACTCGCGCAGGGTGGAGGTGGCGACGTCGATGCGCTACCTTCAGCGCTCGGCGAGGCGTCCACGATCCTGCGCGAGCAACTGAAGGTCAGCGTCTAGACCCCGAGAGTCTGGACCCCCGGCGGAGTGCCTGGCTGTACGCTCAGGTGCTCCGCTTTCGCCTCCAGGGGACCCACGAGGCGGAACGCCAGCTCCTGGAATCTTTCCGGATCGCCCGTGACCAGAAGTCGATCGACCGTGCCTGCGGTTTCGACCGGTGCTTCCAGGTGGGGCGCGAGTTCACGGACCACCTCCTGGGCCGGATCCACCAGCACGGTCCCGGAACCGAGCACCTCCCGGACGAGAGGGGCCAGGAACGGGTAATGGGTGCACCCCAGGATCACGGCATCCAGGCGCTTTCCCATCCAGGGTGCCAGGCTCGCTTCCACCACCGAACGGGCATGGGCCCCTTCCCACCGTCCCGACTCGACGAGTGGGACCCAGGCGGGGCAAGCCAGGCCGTGAACCACGGCATCCGGGGCCTTTCGGGCGATCGAGCGTGCGTGCGCCTGACTGCGGATGGTGGCCTCTGTCGCCAGGACTCCGATGCGGGTCCCGCGCGTCAGCGCGGCCCGCACGCCGGCCTCGATCATCCCGAGCACGGGGAACTCCACCTGAGAGGCGACCACATCGAGAGCCACCGCTGAGGAGGTGTTGCAGGCCATCACGACGGCTTGCACGTCCAGGTCGGCCAGATGACCGAGGATCTCGCGGTTGAAAGCGATGAGTTCAGCCTCCGGGCGCCCACCGTAGGGCACGCGTGCCGTGTCTCCCACGTAGACCCATGGCAGGTCGGGGAAGCGGGCCTTGACCTCCCTCAGGACGCTGAGGCCTCCGAGGCCCGAATCGTAGAGCCCGACGGGCCTGCCCTGCTTCAACTTCACCGACACCTTTCATCCGCGCGTGGCCTTCATGCTAGCATCCACGGGGATCGCCTCGCCACTTCTCCAACAATCCGCTCCGGGGTTGTAAGATCGAAGGGGCGTGCTTTACCTGTCACATCGACGGGGTACAAACGTTGTGCCGTGACCCGTGGAGGAATGGACACCCGATGGAAGCTTTGTTGTCACTCTCGTCTCAAGAATCCCAGGCTTTGCTTGCTCTCTCGTCCGCCGTTCCCGCCTCGACGAACCTGGACTACGTGGTGTCCACGTTGAAAGAGGCTTTCGTGGCGCACGAGATCGATGCGGCCGTGGGGCTCTGGTTGCCCCAGCCTCTGGGGTTCGTGCCCGTCACCGAGGGAGCCGATGCGGCGTTTTCGGGTCTCGTGTCGTCCCGGTCGCTCGAAGCGGTCATCCAGGAGGGGGGCGACTGGACGCCGGTCGCCAATGGCTATCGTTTTCCGTTGACGGCCAACCGCCAGGTGCTCGGGCAGTTGCTCGTCGGAACCGACCGTTCGCGTGAACCGTACTACCGGGCGCTCGCGGCGTCCCTGGCTCCGGTTCTGGGCGCCCTGTTGCTGGCTCTGCAACTCTCCGAGGAAGTGGCCAAGCGGACCAGTACGGACAAGCTGACGGGGCTCTGGAACCGTCAGTACTTCAACGAGCGCTTCCGGGAGGAGTGCGAGCGTCTCGTGCGCTCCAAGGAAACCGGTTCAGTCGCGCTCATCAGCCTCGACCAGTTCGAGGCCCTGGCCAAGACCATGGCGCCTGAAGAACAGCAGCAGATGTTCGCCAACGTGGGCAGTGCCGTTCGCCAGGTCATCCGTCAGACGGACTGGGGCGTGCGCTGGGATGGCTTCGACCTGCTGTTCTACTTCCCCAGTACCGGGGCGGATGCGGCGGTCGAGGTCATGAAGCGCTTCTGCCGCAAGATCCTCACCTACTCTCCCATCCTCGAACCGCTCGCCGGCATTTCTTCCACCGCCGAGACCACCAGCCCTCGTGCCCTGATCCAGCTGGCCCAGCGCCGGCTCGATCTGGCTCGCAAGGATGGCGGTCGCCGCGTGATCTGCTTCGCCACTCCAGGAGGAGGTCTCCAATTCTTCCGGGAACCCGCGGAAGCCTAGACGACCTCGTCGGTCAGGATCGGGCGGTCCGCCTCTTGCTCGAGGCGGTCCGCCATCCTTTTCATGCGTACCTGTTCGTGGGGCCTCCCCAGGTTGGCAAGAAGCTGGCCGCGATGTCTTTCGCGCGTGCCCTCAACTGTGAGGAGCCGCGCGAGGGGGATGCCTGTGGCGCTTGCTCGTCCTGTCTCCGGATCTCGCACGACAATCATCCCGACGTCCGTCTGTATCCCCGATGCACCTGGGAGATGCCCGGTTCCGGTACACCCGTGCGGGCCCCTCAGTCCGCATCCGGCGGGTCCCGCAGCGGTCGCAAGAAGCGTGTCGTGTCCGCTTCCCGGCGGCGGCGGGATCGGGACGGTCGACGGGACGATCGCAATCCGCTGGTCGTGCACCTGGACGACATCCAGGAGATCATCCAGCAGGCCGGCCTGAAGGCTCATTCCGCTCGCAACAAGGTCTTCGTGCTGCCCGTCGATCGCGATCGCCTGTCGGACGTCGGGGCCAACGCGCTGCTCAAGTCCATCGAGGAACCGGTCGAGGGCACCGTGTTCGTGCTCGTGGCCTCGGCCGTCGAGTCGGTGTTGCCCACGCTCGTCTCCAGGTGCCAGGTCGTCCCGTTCGTCCAGGTGCGTGGCGGCCGGATCGAAACGGTCCTGGAGAGGAGCCTGGCCGTGGCGCCCGAGCGAGCGCGGGAACTGGCACGCATTGCCGACGGGCGCCTCGGTTGGGCCATCCGCGCTGCCCAGGAACCGCCTCGCGACGAACTCGACCCATGGGCGCTCCGCCATCCGCTCGAGGCGATGCTGGCCGCCGAGGAGCGAGCCGAATGGCCCCTCGAGGAGCAGACGGTGTTGCTCGAGACGTGGCTCGTGCACGTGCGTGATATGATCGTCTGGTTGCGCACGGGGCGCCGTGAATGGCTCGCCAGGCCCGACCTGGCCGAGCGCTGGGCCCCGTCCCGGAGCCCCGAGGAATGGCTGGCGCTCGTCGAGGCCCTCGAAGAGACGCGACGGGCCCTGCTCGGAGGCGGCAATCCTCGTATCTGGTGGTCCTCGCTCGGTGTCCGCCTCGCCCGGAGAAGCTGACGTGCCTCTTCCTCTCTCGCATCCGTGGCCCCTGATCGGTGTCATTCACGTGCCCCCGCTACCCGGAAGTCCACGCCACGCCGGGAACTGGGACGATCTGCTCGCGCGCGTGCGCGAGGATGTCGAGGCCTTCCGGGATGGTGGGTTCGATGCCCTGATGGTCGAGAACTTCGGGGATGCTCCGTTTCATCCTGACCGCGTCCCCCCCGTGACCGTGGCTTCCCTGACCCGGGTCGCGCTCGAGGTGGCGACCCGGTTTCCTCGTCCTTTCGGGATCAACGTGCTCCGGAACGACGGCGATGCGGCTCTCGCCATCGCTGCGGCCACCGGAGCTCGGTTCGTCCGGGTCAACGTCCTGGTCGGGGCGATGGTCACCGACCAGGGGATCATCCAGGGGCGTGCCCACGAACTGTTGCGCCTCCGGGCAGCCACTGCACCGGGCGTCCAGATCTGGGCAGACGTCGGGGTCAAGCACGCCTCTCCCCTGGGGGCGCTCGACCTGGAAGTCACGGCGGCGGATACCGTCGGGCGTGCACTCGCGGATGCCGTGATCGTTTCGGGAGTCGCGACGGGCAAGCCCGTCGATGAGGCAGACCTGGCCGCCATCCGGCGGGGAGCGGGGGCGACCCCGGTGCTCTTCGGTTCGGGCTTCGGACCCGGACAGCTCGACATGGGGCTGCGCCTCGCGTCCGGGGCGATCGTGGCCTCCCACGTCAAGCGCGAGGGGCGGATCGATCGCGAGCTGGTCCAGGAACTGGTGCAACGGCGTGATGCGGCCTGGCGGCGCGCAGAGGAGGACAGGTGCTGATGACGTGGAAGCGGATCGCGACCCTCGGCCGGGCGACGCTAGCCGTCTCGTTGGTCGCAGCGTGCGGCAAGCCCTCGGATGGCAAGACCCACGTCGAGTTCTGGACCCTCTCCCTGAAGCCCACCTTCACCGCCTACGTCGAGGAGACGCTGGCGGGCTTCGAGAAGGCGCATCCTGAAGTCAAGGTGGACTGGATCGACGTCCCGGGTTCGGCGATCGCCGAGAAGACCCTCGCCGCCGTCAGCAGCGGCAAGCCGCCCGATCTCGTGAACCTCAATCCGGACTTCTCGGAGCGCCTCGCGGCACGAGGGGCCCTGCTCACCCTGGATGACCGCTGGACTCCGCAGGAGCGTTCGGCCTTCTTCCCCTCGGCGATCGAGGCCGTCACCGTCCGGGGCCACGTCATCGCGCTGCCCTGGTACCTGTCCACCCAGGTGTGTGTCTACGATCGGACCTTGCTCGAACGTACCGGCGAACGCACGCTCCCGCGCACGTACCCGGCCCTCCTCGAGGCATTCTCGAAGCTCTCGAGCCCGAGCGTCCACGCCTTCTTGCCCCATTTCGGGGACAGCTTGCATCTGCTCGAGCTGATGGCGCTCGACGGCATCCCGCTGCTCGACGGCGCGGGCAAGAAAGCTGCCTTCGACACTCCGGACGGTCGGAAGACCTTCGGGTTCTGGGTGAAGGCGTTCCGAGATCGCAAGCTGCCGCTCGAGGCCCTGAGCCTCGACCACCGCGAGGTGATCGATCGCTTCCAGGCCGGTCAGTCAGCCGTGCTGCCGACGGGCCCGCAGTTCCTCAAGATGGTCCAGACCAATGCGCCTGCCCTGTACGAGCGGCTCGAGGTCGCCCCTCAGGTGGAGGGGCGTTCCGGGCGCGTCGGGATGGCGCTCATGGAGCTCACGATTCCCGGGAAGGCCCGTCATCCCGAGCAGGCCCTGGCCCTTGCGCGCTACATCACCAGTGCCGAGCGGCAGCTCGCCTTCTGCAAGCTCGCGACCATCATGCCCTCCATCCGCTCCGCGGCTCGGGATCCGTATTTCACGACCCTCGCTGCCTCCTCTTCGCTGGATGACCGGGCGCGCCAGATCAGTGCACGCCAGCTCGAGCGCGCACGCTGTCTCGTGCCACCCCTGCCTCACCTGGATCGGCTCAAGAAGTCCCTCGGAGATGCCTTCCAGCAGGCCGTGCTGGGCAAGCAGGAGCCGGATGCGGCCCTGGCTTCCGCGGCGGCCGAATGGAATCGCATCCTGGCCACCCCCTGATGCGCGGCACCCAGAAAGGGACTCCGATGCGCCGTTCTCCCGGGATCTCGTCCTGGACCCCTTACCTGTTCCTGCTTCCTGCGCTCGTCATGCTCGGAGTGTTCTGGGTGGTCCCCGCGCTGATGGCCGTTGCATCGTCCTGGACGAACCTGGATCTCTCGTCGGGTATCCAGGTGACCTGGGTCGGCTGGGAGCATTATCGCTCTCTGCTCGGGGATCCCGTCTTCCAGAAAGCCGTCGTCAACTCGTGGCTTTATCTCGTCGGCGTCGTGCCCCCGCTCGTGCTCCTGCCGCTGGTGCTGGCCATCCTGGTCCGGCCCACACGTCCGTGGATCTTGCCGTTCCGGGGGGCCCTGTATCTACCCGTCATCGTCCCGATGGTGGTGGTCGGCCTGACCTGGAAGTGGCTCTATGCGGAGCAGGGCCTCGTCAATGCGCTCATCCAGGGTGCCTTGCCCGGCATCCTTGCCCGTCCCTTGCCGTGGCTGGGGCTTCCCGAGACGGCCCTCCTGGCCGTGATGTTCGTGACCGTCTGGAAGGGGCTCGGCTACTACATGATGGTTTATCTGGCCGGGCTGCAGGCCATTCCCGCCGACCTCTACGAGTCGGCCGACCTCGATGGCGCGGGTCTGTTCAGGCGGCATCTCTCGATCACGATCCCGCTGATGGCTCCGACGATGGGTCTCGTGGGCCTGATGTCCTGCATCAGTGCGCTGAAGGTCTTTGCCGAGATCTGGGTGTTGACCCGCGGGGGACCTCTCGATTCGAGCACGACCGTCGTCTTCGACCTCTACCAGCGCTTCACCCAGCTCGATTTCGGTCCCGCCAGCGCCGAGGGCATGATCTTGTTTGCGATGACGCTCGTCTTCTCGGTCACGAACCAGGTCCTGACCGGCCGGATGCGCGAGGCCTGAGCGCCGTCAGGACACCCGCGCGGGTGATGTCGTCCGCTCCCCGGGGGAGCGATGTCCGATCGTGTACCGGTATCCCTGTTCGGCCAGGAACCGCTGGCGGTGGCGAGCGAATTCCTCGTCTACGCTGTCCTGCGAAACGAGGGCATAGAACAGCGCGCCCCGGCCATCCGATTTCGGTCGCAACAGGCGTCCGAGCCGCTGCGCCTCTTCCTGCCGCGATCCGAACGTGCCCGAGAGCTGGATGGCCACCGAGGCGTCCGGAAGATCGACGGCGAAGTTCGCCACCTTGGAGACCACGAGCACGGGAATTTCACCCGAACGGAAGCCGCGGTACAGCGATTCTCGCCTTCCCTGGGGTGTCTTGCCCGTCAGGAGCGGGGCCCCCAGCAGCCGGGCGACGTCCTCGAGCTGTTCGAGATACTGGCCGATCACCAGGATCCGTTCCCGCGCATGTTCCGTGACGAGTTGCTGGCAGAGCGCGAGCTTGACCGGGTTGGTGGCGGCCAGCCGGTAGCGGCTGCGCTTGTCCGCCAGCCAGTACTGGCGACGCAGGTCGTCCCCCATCGGCACTCGGAGCTCGTGGCAGATGGCTTCGGCGATGTACCCTCGAGATTCGAGGTCCTTCCAGGGCACGTCGAATCGCTTGGGACCGATCAGGGTGAAGACGTCCTCCTGGTGACCATCCTCGCGGACCAGGGTGGCGGTCAGCCCCAGGCGGCGGGTCGCCTGGAGATCGGCCGTGACCCGGAAGATGGGAGCGGGAAGGAGGTGGACCTCGTCATAGATGATGAGGCCCCAGTCGCGTCCCTCGAAGAGGGCCAGGTGGTCCTGGGTCCGCTGCGTGAGCACCTGATAGGTCGTCACGGTGACGGGACAGACCTGCTTGGCCTCTCCCGAATACTCCCCGACCTGGTCCGGAGTGAGGTCGGTCCGCTCGAGGATTTCCTCGATCCACTGGCGCACGGCCAGAAGGTTGGGCACCACGATCAGGGTCTGGGTCTGGAAGCGGCTCATCACGCCGATTCCGACCACGGTCTTGCCCGCACCGCACGGCAGGCAGATGACTCCCGAGCCCCCGCGTTCCGCCCCGTCTGCCCAGAAGGCCTCGATGGCCTGGAGCTGGTATTCCCGGGGAGACCATGCCTTGCCTCCCCGCGTCGTCGTGCTCAGCTTCACGCTCAGGGGGGCACCCTGACGGTATCCCGCGAGATCCTCGACGGGCAGGCCGAGACGCAGCAAGATCTGCTTCACGTTGCCTCGCTGACGCGGCATCAGCACGAAGCCGTCCGGTCGCCTGTCGGCGATCAGCGGCTGGAGGTCCCTGACCCGGTCCAGATCGTCCAGGATGCGCGGATCGTCGCTGACGAGGCGTAACTCGTCCTTCACGCGCACCAGCTTGATCCGGCCGTAGCGCCCCATCAGGTCCCGCACCTCACGTTCGAGTGATCCGGGAACCGGATACCGGCTGTTCCGGACGAGCACGGACATCACGTCTTCTGCCGTGAGGCCGGAAGATGCCGCGTTCCACAGGGACAGCGGAGACACCATGTACGTATGCAGGTGTTCGGGGCTGGAGACCAGCTCGGCGAACCGCGTGACCTGGTTCCGGACCTCCGCATGGCGGGGGTGATGCACCTCGAGCAACAGGGAACGGTCACTCTGGACCACGAGGGGGTTGTCGGCACGACTCGTCATCGGGGGAGGCTCTCTATCCTGCATGGAACGCTCATTCTAGCATCGCCCGATGCGCCAGAGTCAGCGGCGATGGCGCTTCCGAGGATCCAGCGCGCTGGCCAGGACCTCCACGACCTGATGCATGCGCTGTTCGAGCTTTCCCTGACGTCCCACCTGGACCTGCTGAGCCGATTCCATCCGGGATACCCGCTCACCCATGTCGGCAAGCGCCGCTTCCAGGCGGGACAGCACGTCGCCGTGCGTGCGTGTCGTGCCTTCCTGCTCGCGCAAGGCAGCGACCGTTTCTCCGAGCAGGCGGTGCTGCTGCCAGAAGGCGGAACCGAGTCTCTTTTCCACCTCCGACGCGAGAGACTGGACCCCGGCCTCGACTCGCGCGTGAAGCCTGTCGCGTTCGTGCGTGAGCGCCTCGGACAGCCGCCGCTCCGCGCGGGCCAGTTCGTCCCTGTGCTGGCGGTGCAACTGGTTCCCGGCCTGATGCCGCTTCGTCTCGCGCTCCGCGAGGCGTTCGACCTCCATCCGGAGCGTCTCGACGTCGTCACGGGTGCGCTGATCGCGAGCCACGGTCGCGTCCAGCCGGCTGACGTGCTCACGCAGCCCCCCGAGGTCCGAATCCAGGTGCGAGATCTGCTCACGGGTCCGGGTCATCTGGTTCGAGAGCATCTCGAGGTCAGCTTCGGTCCGAGCGACGCGTCCATCGAGCCCCGTGACCGCTGTTTCGACCCCTGTCATCCGGGCGACTTCGCTTGCTCGCGCCTGCTCGAGTGCTTCGAGCCGATCGCCCGGACGTCCCCGACCATCCGTCGAGAGTTCCTTCCAGGTCTCGTGCGTGGCACACAGATCAGCAAGGCGAGCTTCCCAGACCTCCGAGCGCTTTTCCAGCTCGCTCAGGCGAGCCCGATCGGCTTGATTGGCCGTCGGATGTTCAACGTTCAGGCGCTGTTCGACCTGCCCGACCCGGGCCCCGAGATCCGTCTCGATCGCGGCCAGGCGTTCCCACAGGTCGAGCTTGTCCTCGCGGGAGGTCCGGACCAGCTCGTTCAGCCGTCCTTCCGTCGCCCGGGTACGGTCCAGCGCCTCGGTGATCCGCTCGTTCTGTCCGTGCTGGCTTTCCGAGAGCTGCTCCAGCCGGGCTTGTTGGGCCTCGAGCCGCGCGGGAAGCTTGACCAGTCCGGTCAGCTGGTTCTGATGCTCGTCGAGGCGACCTGGGATTCCGGTGAACTGTTCGAGCTGAGCCTCATGGGCCTCGAGGCGCTCACTCAGCTGCGGGAGACGTTCCGAACGGTTCTCGAGACGGAGAACCTGGTCTCCGAGGCCCACCAGCCTTGCCGCCAGGGATTCCTGCTGCTCACCGAGAAAGTGATGACGCTCGTCCTGTCTGGCTTCGAGTCCCGTGACCCGGGTCTCGAGGCGGACCTGGTCCGCGTGCATCGCCCGCGTCCGCCCGTCCAGGGATTCCAGATCGTCGACGCGTGCCTCGAGCGCCACCACGGCGTTTTCGACCGGGGCACTTCGGCCTCCTCGCTCCCGCTCGAGGCGCTCGAGGCGCTCCAGCATGTGCTCGAAGCGAACATTCAACTCCTGCGAAGCACGGCCATCCTGGTTGAGATGCTGCACGATCCGGGACAGCTCTCGATGGAGGTCACTGTTGGCAGCGTCGACCTGCTTTCCCAGCTCGAATAGCAGCGCCTCGACGTCCTCCACGCGCCCCGCCGTTCCGCGCGCTTCCGACACCGGGACGAGATCCCGCGTGTTTGATGCAACGGGGACGGTCGCCAGAGCTTCGACGGCCACCGTCAGGTGCTCGATGCGCAGACGGAGTTCATGCTGTTCGGCCTGGAGAGCGGTGACGGGGCTCTCGGCCCGATCGGCTTCCGCGGTCCGACGCACCTCCTCGAGGGTCGCCTCCAGCGGCTGTACGACCCATTCGACGTGGCGGGCCACCTGGGTCTTCAGAGCCTCGAGAGCCTCGAGGAATCGACCCTCGACGGCTTCACCGGTCGATTTCCGCAGCGCTTCGAGGCTGGTCTCGAGGCGCTCCACGTGGGCTGCCAGCGAGGCCGTCAGCTCGCTCTGCGCCGCTTCGAGCCGTTCGGCTCGGGTCAGGGCTTCCGTCCCGGTTCGCTCCAGGGCCTGCCGGAGGTCGGCGTCGACCGATTCGAGTCCCTGCATCCGGGCCGCGAGGAGGCCTGAGCGGGCTTCCATGCTCTGCTGTTGCTGCGCGATCGCCTCGAGCCGCGTGCGTCCGGATGCGACCTGCTCTTCGAAGGAGCCGAGGCGCTGCCGGGTATCGGTGAGGCCACCTTCGAGCTCGCCGAGCTGGGTCCGGGTGGCTTCGTCGCGTCCTTCCAGCGTTTCCAGCCGATCGCGACTCGTCGTCGAGAATGCATCCAGGCGCTGGATGCGCTCGCCCTGCGCCGTTTCCAGGTCCCGGAGGCGGGACTGGATACCCTCGACCTGCTCGGTGACGTGTCCACGCAGGTCCTGCACCGCCTGCTGATGCGTCCGGGTCTGCCGGTCGAGGGTCCCGGTCACCTCGTCGAGACGTTCCGTTCCACGGGCAACTTCCGTGGTGAGCTCTCTCAGCTCCTCGTCGAGGTCGTTCAGGCGTTCGGGCCAGGTCTCGAGGGCACCCTCGAGATCCGTCTCGAGCGTCTCGAGGCGGGATGGAAGGTCTTCGACGGTCGAGAGCCGGTCCGTTCGAGCTTCGAGTGCCTCGATACGCGCCGGAAGGTCTTCGACGGTCGAGAGTCGGTCCGTCCGGGCTTCGAGTGCCTCGATGCGCGCCGGGAGACCGGCCAGATCATCGAGCCGGGCAGGCACGGCCTGGAGAGCTTCGAGGCGGTCGTGGACGTTCGTTTCGTGCGTCTCCAGACGCCCGCTCAGGGCAGCCAGATCCTGCCTGAAGCCTCCCTCGATGCGAGACTGCTGGAGTCCCAGGCGTTCCAGCCGGGAATCCACGTCGGTCCGATGTTCCCGGATCTGCTCTTCAAGACGCTGGCCCTTTGCCTCCGATGCCTTCTGCCTTCCATCCAGCGACGCGAGGCGCGTTTCATGCTGGTCGAGGCGTTCCAGTTCCCTGGTCGTGCGGGCCTGATGTTCGTCCTGCTGCGCCATGCGACCGAGCAGCTGACGGACGTCCCGTCCGAGCTCGCTCAGGCGTTCGTTCTCGATCCGGTCCAGGCGCGTCCGGGTCGCCTCGAGTTCTTCCCTGAGGATGGGGAGCCGGGAGAGCTGGTGGACCACGTCATCGAGGAGCGTGCTTTCCAGCCAGGCCAGTCTGGCCTCGATCGGAGCTGTCAGGGTGCGATGCTCGAGCAGCTGGGCGAGCTCGCGACGCACGTCTTCGAGGTGCTGCCGTGTCGTCGAGGCCTCGACTTCGAGCTCTCGCGCACGCACGTCCAGGTCTTGCGAGGTGGCTTCGAGCGAGGCCTGCCGCGAGAGGATGCTGGTACGGGTTTCCGAGACGAGCGCCAGCAGTTCCCGTTCGACGTGCTCGAGACGAGCCCGGTCGATCCCGTTTTCCACCAGCAGGTCCAGGCGCTCCTGGATCTGGTCGAGGCATGCCTG
The DNA here is from genome assembly GCA_035285805.1 of bacterium. GTDB lineage: Bacteria > Cyanobacteriota > Sericytochromatia > S15B-MN24 > UBA4093 > JAYKJE01. The sequence goes on from JAYKJE010000010.1 coordinate 187,193, forward strand.
CTGGGCCTGCTGGCTCTCTTGCAGGCCGCCGACGCGGGTCGTGATCCCGTCGAGCTGGGTGGCCTGGTCTCGTGCCTGGAGGTCGAGGGTGCGCTGCAGTGTTTCGAGTGTCTCGGCGAGCGTGCCGGTCACGCTCGCCATGATCGACGTCTTGCCCTCGATCGTCTCGATCCTGCCGCGCCCTCCCGCGAGCTGGTCGGATTGCGCCTCGAACCGGCGGGAGAGGATCTCGAGCTGGTTTTCGAGGTCCTTGAGCCGGATGAAGGATTCCTGAGCCTGATCCCGGCGCTCGAGCGTGCGTTTCGAGAGGACCTGGAGCATCATCTCGGTGGAATCGAGGGTTTCCTGCATCCGGTTCACGCGAGTCTCGAGGCGCTCGGACGGTGACGAGCCCAGGTCGGTCACCTGGTCGAGCTGTTCGCGGATGGCGCTGAGGCCGCCGGCCAGCGGCGCTGCCTCCAGCCTGTCAAGGAGGGGGCCCTCGGTCCGGGTCAGGTCGAGACCGGTCGAATCGAGACGATGCTGGAGGCTACCCGTCGGTGTCCGGCGCGTGCCGCGCGCCCCGCTCCGCTGGACCATCGCATCGAAATCAGGACTGTCGGTGGGTGACCATCCATCCTGGGGGGAGGCATCTCCCTGCGGGCGCCGACGCCTGGGACCGAATAGCGAGAGACCGAGCGCCAGGGGGACAGCTGCATGACCGAGGTCCGGTGCGTCAGGCAGGCGAGGGGCCAGCGCCACCGGTAAGCCCAGCAGCAGGCTGCCCAGCAAGAGACCGGTCCACGTGGATACCCGCTTCGTTCCGTTCATGATGCACCCCCTCCAACCTCGCGTCGCTGGGAGCATCGTGGCAGGGGAGCGGGATTATGTCAGGTGCAGCGGTCACGTCTCGCGGACGCGCTCAGCCGACGAGATGGAGGCGCTGGCCGATCCGGTGGGGGGCGCCCGCAGTGTCGGGCGTGGCCGCGATCGTGGCGACGAGGGCCTCGGCTTCGCGCCGGTCGGCGCCGTCCTCGACCATGGCCTGGACAAAGGCCTGCTGCGCCTGGACCTTGGCCTGCTCGGGAGCAAATCCCCGGCCCAGCATCGCCCGTTCCACGCGCTGGAAGGCCACGACCCAGCCCGGCTCGATGGACTGTTCAGCGTGGGCCTCGCGGGTGGGTGCTGCTTCCTCCTGGAGACCGAACGGATCGGGCGCGGGACCCGCGATGGGATCGAGGACCTTGGCTTCGATCCCCATGCCGAGCGCCAGTCCGCCTGCCATCGTCACGGCTTCCTTGCCGATCGCTCCCGCGACGGCCGGGAACTTGAGGGCGAGGGCACCTGCGACACCTGCGGCGACGACCTTGTTGTCCATCACCGTTCCGCTCAGAGGCTTCCACAGGAAGTCGTGGAGTGGATTTGCCACGAAGCGCGTGAAGCCATCGGCGAGGCCCTTCACGCTCGACTCGGGAATGGCGTCGGCCAGACCTTTGCGTAACTTGTCACCGAACAGGCGTTCGACGAGACCCTGGGCCGACATCCCGACCGCGAAACCCACGACTCCGACGGCAAGGGCAGGAAGACCGAAGGGGGCCAGGGCGGCCGTGGCAACAGCCCCGCCGGCTGTCCAGGCACCGAACGTCATGGAGTTGGCGAGAATCTGGGCGACGTACTCGTTGGCCTTGAGCTTGCCCGTCCGGTACTGCTGGCTCGCGAACAGGCCCTCGAACGGGATGTTGGCGACCCCGCCGACCGTCAGATCGCTGGCAAGAGTCTTGATCTGCAGCGAATCGCGGGCCTGCGTGCCAAGGATGCGGCCGGCCGTTTCCTGGACGGTCTGCTTGATGGCGGTCGGCTTCGGGGTTGCGCCAGGGCGCGTGACACCCGTCGCCAGTTGCCAGTTGTCGCGGATTCCGCCGACGCCCGCCATGATTGCCTCCTTAACACCTCGATGACATTGTCGCGGCGCGCGGGTGGAACTTGCGCTTTCCGGCGAGACTTCATCGAAGTTTAAAGGGGCCCGGAAGCGCTCGTCGGCGATGTTCCGGGAGCGTCGATGCTCCCGTCAGGTTCCGCCGAGAGGGGTGGCGCTGGCGGCCTCCGGAGCAAGTTGACCAGAACGATGGTCGCGGCGATCGCCCCGAGCGGCGCGACGACGTAGCTGATGGCCACCAGACCCTGGATGATGGCTTGGCGCACGGTCGTGACCTCCATTCGCGCGTGCCGGGTGCTAAAGGGGACGGTCCGACCGGTCACAGGACCGATCGGACCGTCGAGGAAGCTGGTGGAATGCCTCAGAGGTGAATCGGATGTCCGATCGCCGCGAGCGCTGCTTCCTTGACCACCTCCGACAGCGTCGGATGAGCATGGATGGTCCGGTCGACTTCCAGGGCGGTGGTTTCGAGATTCATGCCGAGACCGATCTCGGCGATGAGCTCCGTGACCTCGGGGCCGACCATGTGCGCACCGAGGATCTCGCCGTGCTTCGCCTCGACGACGACCTTGACGAGGCCCTCGGTGGAGCCCATCGCCTGGGCTTTGCCGTTGGGAGCGAACGGGAACGTTCCGATTTTCACCTCGTGACCCCGTTTGCGGGCCTCGGCCTCGGTGAGGCCGATCGAGGCCACCTGGGGCTCGCAGTAGGTGCAAGAGGGGATCCGGTCGAAGTTGACGGGCTCGGTCTCATGGTCGGCGATCGTCTCGACGCAGGCCACGGCCATCGCCGAGGCCACGTGAGCCAGCATCGCCTTGCCCGTGACGTCGCCGATCGCCCAGATGCCGGGCACGTTGGTGCGACCGACGCCATCCGTGGAGATGGCCCCGCGCTCGAGGCGGACGCCCACATGCTCGAGCCCGAGTCCCTGCACGTTGGGGCTGGCTCCGATGCCGACGAGCAGCCGCGGAGCCTCAAGGGTTCGCTTGGAACCATCCGGCGCCTCGACCTCGAGCGCGACGCCCGATGCCGACTGGGTGGCTTTCGTGACGCGATGCTTCGCGAGCACCTCGATCCCGAGCTTGGCGTAGGCCTTCTCGAGGACGGCCGCGATCTCGGGTTCCTCGCGGGGCAGCAGGTGGTCGGCTGCCTCGATGAGGGTGACCTTGCAGCCGTAGCTCGCGAACACGTAGGCGAACTCGCACCCGATGGCGCCGCCGCCCAGGATCAGCATCCGCTCGGGCAAGTCGGACATCGCCACGCCCTCACGCGCCGTGAACACGGTCTTGCCGTCCGCAACGAGCCCTTCGGGCACGCGCGGCGTGGCGCCCGTGGCCACGATGACGTGCTTCGCCTCGTGGCGCACGCCGTCGACGGCGAAGGCGCCGGGACCGAGCACGGTGCCCTGACCCTTCAGCACGTCGATCTTGTTCTTCTTCATGAGGTAGCCGATGCCGGCCGTCTGCTTGGCGACCACGCCCTGGGAGCGCTCGACCGCCTTGCCGTAGTCGGCCGTCACGCCCTCGACGGCGATACCGAAGAAGTCCGCCTTGCGGATCGTCTGCAGGACCGTGGCGTTCTTGAGCAGGGCCTTGGTCGGGATACAGCCCCAGTTCAGGCACACGCCGCCGAGCGATTCCCGCTCGACGATCGCCACCTTGAGTCCGAGCTGCGAGGCCCGGATGGCGGCCACGTAGCCACCCGGTCCGGAACCGATGACCGCGACGTCATAGGTGTTCGCCATCTCAGGCCTGCGCCTTCGCCGGGAGGAGCAGCTTCAGGGGCTGCTCGAGGATGCCCTTGAAGGCCTTCAGGAACGCGGCCGCCTGGGCGCCATCGATGACGCGGTGGTCGCTCGACAGCGTCACGCGCATGATGGACCGCACCCGGATCTGGTCGTCGGGGCCGACGACAGGCTCCTTCGAGATGCCGCCGACGGCCAGGATGGCCGCCTCGGGCGGGTTGATGATGGCCGTGAAGCTCTCGACGCCGAAGGAGCCGAGGTTGCTGACGGTGATCGTGCCCCCCTGCATCTCGTCGGGCCTGAGCTTGTTCGCCTTGGCACGGTTGATGAGGTCCTTGTTTCCGCTGGCCAGCGAGGCCAGGTCGAGCTGGTCCGCATGGCGCAGGACGGGCACCACCAGGCCCTCGGGCAGCGCGACGGCGACGCCCACGTGGACGTCACCCCGCTCGATGATCTCGGTGTCGGCCCACGAGGCGTTGATGCCCGGCACCTGGCGCGCGGCCAGGGCCACGGCCTTCACGACGAGGTCGTTGAACGTGGCCTTCTCGGTCTCGCTCACGGCGGCATTGAACTGCGCGCGGAACGCGACGGCCTCGGTCATGTCGATGGCCATCGTGACGTAGAAGTGCGGGGCGCCGACCTTGCTCTCGCTCAGGCGGCGGGCGATCGCCTGGCGCATGCGGGTGAGCGAGATGCGACGATCGCCCCGCGCCACGGCCACGGGGGCCGCCGCCACGGGGGCCGCGGCCGCAGGAGCTGCCTGGGCCTGCTCGACGTCTTTGCGCACGATCCGTCCACCGGGACCCGAGCCGATGATCGTCTCGAGCGACAGGTTCTTCTCGCGGGCGATCCGGCGGGCCAGAGGGCTTGCCTTGATGCGCTCGCCAGCCGCCCGGATCGGGGCAGGGGTGGCCTCCGTAACCGCCGAGGGGGCAACCGGTGCAGGAGGGGCCACCGCCACCGGGGCAGCCTCGGCGACCGGTGCCGGGGCTGCGGGCGCCGCGGCCGCCGGGGCCGGGACGTCCACCTGTTCACCGGGGGCCGCGATGATGCCGATCGTCTCTCCGACGGGCACGTCCGCGCCGGCTGGATGCAGGATGCGGGCCAGCACGCCGCCCTCGAAGGCCTCGACCTCGATGTTGACCTTCTCGGTCTGGATCTCGGCGAGCGGTTCACCCTTGGTGACCGCCTCCCCCTCGGCTTTGAGCCAGCGGAGGATCTTGCCCTCGGTCATGTCGTAGCCCATCTTGGGCATCGGGATGTTCTTGGCCATGGTTCTCGAACCCTCCGGGGCCTAGGCGAGCACGTCGCGGACGGCCGCGACGACGTCCTTGAAGTCGGGATAGCAGGCGAGCTCGAGCGTCCGGTTGTAGGGGGCCGGGATCTCCTTGCCCGCCACCCGCTTGACGGGGGCATCGAGATGGTCGAAGGCATGCTCCTGGATGCTCGCCGCGATCTCGGCGCCGATCCCGTAGGTTCGCCAGCCTTCCTCGGCGATGACGACCCGGTTCGTGCGCTTCACCGACTCGAGGACCGGCTCGAGGTCGAGCGGACGCAGGCTCCGCAGATCGATGATCTCGACCTCGATGCCTTCCTTCGCGAGCAGGTCCGCGGCCTTCATCGACTCGATGGCCATGCGGGAGTAGCTGACGACCGTGACGTGCTTGCCGGGGCGGCGCAGCACGGACTTGCCGATGGGCACGAGATACTCGCCGTCCGGCACCTCGCCCTTTTCTTTGTAGATGAGGGCGTGCTCGATGAAGATGACGGGGTCGTCATCGCGGATGGCGCTCTTCAGCAGACCCTTGTGGTCGTAGGGCGTCGAGGGCATGACGACCTTGAGGCCCGGAATGTAGGCAAACAGCAGTTCGAGGGTCTGCGAGTGGGTCGCCGAAAGCTGGGTCCAGCCGGCCGGCGTGCGCATGACCATCGGCACCTTGATCTGGCCGTTGAACATGTAGCTGAGCTTGGCCGCGTGGTTGACGACCTGGTCCATCGCCTGGAGGGCGAAGTTGATGCTCATGATCTCGGGCACGGGACGGAGGCCGCCCATCGCGGCACCCGTGGCGGCTCCGATGATGGCGGTCTCGGAGATGGGGGTGTCGATGACGCGCTTCTCACCGAACTCGTCGACGAAGCCCTTGGTCACGCCGTAGGCGGACCCGTAATAGGCGATGTCTTCGCCCATCAGGAAGACCTTCTCGTCCCGGCGCATCTCCTCGCGCAGGGCGGCCTGGATGGCCTCACGTACGGTCAAGACTGGCATGGGGCAATACTCCTAGCGAAGGGCCGCGAGCGTGGCGGTCGTGGTCTCGAGCGGGGTGGCGTAGAGGTGGTCGGCGAGCGTCGAGAGCGCGGGTTCCGGGCTCTCGTCCGCGAAGCGCACGGAGGCGTCGGCCTCCTCGTTGGCACTCCGTTCGGCGGCGTCGAACTCCTCGGCCGTCGCGATGCCCTGCTCGACGCAGTGCGACTTCCAGGTCGAGATGGGGTCACGCTTCTTCCAGAACTCGACTTCTTCCTTCGAGCGGTACATCTCGGGATCGGCCATCGAGTGGCCCCGGAAGCGGTAGGTCTTGGCCTCGAGGAGCACGGGGCCCTTGCCGGACCGCACGTGCTCGACGGCCTTCCGTCCGGCCTCGAAGGAGGCCTCGACATCCATGCCGTCGAACGACCAGCCCGGGATGCCGTAGCCCTCGGCACGCTTGTACAGGTCGGGAATCGAGGAGTCGCGGTTCAGCGCGACACCCATCGAGTACAGGTTGTTCTCGATCAGGAAGATGACGGGCAGCTTGAACACCGAGGCGAAGTTGAGCGACTCATGGAAACCGCCGTTGTTGGAGGCGCCGTCGCCGAAGATGGTCAGGGCACAGCGGTCCTGCCCCTGGTACTTCGAGGCCATCGCGAGGCCCACCGCCATCGGGAGATGGGCGCCCACCAGGGCGTAGCCCCCCCAGAAATGCTTCGAGGCATCCGCGAGGTGCATCGAACCCCCGCGGCCGCCGGCGCAGCCCGTGGCCTTGCCGTAGAGTTCCGCCATCAGGGCATTGGTGTCGAGGTTCCGGGCGATCGCGTGCCCGTGGTCCCGGTAGTGCGTGACGATATCATCGTCGTCGTTCAGGGCCGAGATGACCCCCACCGCGACGGCTTCCTGACCGATATAGAGGTGCAGGAACCCCCCGATCTTGCCCAGCGCGTACCCCTCGGCGCACTTTTCCTCGAAGCGCCGGATGAGCACCATCTTCCGGTACCACTCGAGGGCGGTCGACTTGTCCACCATGCTCGACTTGCTCCTTGCTGTGTTGGATGCGTTATTGGGTCAAGGGCGGAGAATCACGCACACGAGGGCGTCGGTTCTCCCGACGCCCTCGTCCAGGTGTGTCCCTGGCGGCCACCAGGCCGCCTGCCGTGAATCAGGATACCATACAGGCAGCCTTCCGGCTTTCCGCGCGGGTGTCCGCGAGAGTAGGATCCAGTTCATGCCCATCTGGCCCAGAGAAGCGTCGCCTCGGCGTCTCAAGCAGCACGTCCACGCCGTCCCCCATGCCTGGTTCGCGACCTGCTTGCCGGGGCTGGAGCGGCTGCTCGCTGGCGAGCTGGAAAGGCTCGGGATCGAGGGAGTCTCGAGCGTGGCCGGGGGGGTCGAGTTCACCGGTCGGCTCGAGGACATGATGCGCGCCCACCTCCAGGCGCGGCTCCCCGGGCATCTGCGGCTCCGGCTCGCGACGTTCCGGGCTCCCAATCCGGCAGCCTTGCGCGATCGCCTCGAATCCCTGCCCTGGGACCTGTGGGTGGGGCCGGAGATCGGGATACGCATCGAGGGTGGCGAGGGGGCCGCTGCCGCCGCGCGTCGCGTGCTAGACGATTTCGCCGCCACCTTCCCGGGCAGGCGTGATGACGGGAGTGACCAGGTCGTGCTGGTGCGCTGTCGGGAGGGGGAGTGGCAGGTCTCGCTCGAGGCCAGCGGTGAACCTCTCCACAAGCGGGGTTACCGTCTGGAGACCGGGCGAGCTCCGCTACGAGAGACGATGGCCGCTGCCCTCCTGGACCTGGTCGAGTACCGGGGCGCGGGGATGCTGGTCGATCCGATGGCCGGGAGCGGGACCATCGCGCTCGAGGCCGCGCGGCTGGCCTGCGGTGTGCCCGCGGGTCTCGATCGCGGCTTCGCTTTCGAGTGCTGGCCCGGTCACCGCGAGGCGACGTGGCAGCATCTGCGGCGCAAGGCCGAGGAGGCGATTGCCGCTTCTCCGGCCGTCCGGGTGGTGGCCCGGGACGTCAGCCGGAGGACCCTGCAGGGGGCCACGGCCAATGCCGGGCGCTCTCGCGTCGCCCCGGCCGTGCGGTTCGAGCAGGTCGATTTCCTCGAGGCCTTGCCGCCAGCCCCCGAGGCGGGCTGGGTCGTCTTCAACCCCCCGTATGGCCATCGCCTCGCGGTCGCGGGGGGCGCGAGTCCGGAGATGGAAACGATCGCCCGCAGACTCGTCGAGGCCTGGGCCGGGTGGCGGATCGGCCTGGTCACTCCCGATCCGGCGGCTCTCGTCCGGGGCGGACTCGAGATCGTGCACCAGATCGCGGTGCCTCACGGCGGGCTCGAGGTCTCCCTCGTGGCCGCCCGCGTACCGGACAGGACCTGATCCGCTTCAGACCAGGGTGGCCGTCACCCGCTCGCGCAGGTTCATCGTCTCAAGATGACGCCCGATGAAGACCAGCCTGCTCAGGCGCGGCTCATCCGGCTGCCAGGGCGCTCCGGTGCTCGTGGCGAAGAGGGGGCCTGCACCCTGGAAGATCCATCGCTCGGGCTCGTCGGCCAGATGCACGATCCCCTTGCACCGGAGCAGGTCGTCCCCGTGCTCACGCAGCAGCTCGCATAGCGTGCGATCGAGGAGTCGGGCGTCGAGCGGCCGGTCGAATTCCAGCACCTCGTGTCCGATCGTGTGTCCGTGGTCGTGAGCAGCGACAGGGTGCCCGACCGTCGGCAACCCGGTGCGCAGGTCATGGGCATGCAACCCGACGAGCCATTCCGGGGCCAGGTCCCCCTTCGCGATCGCGTGGATGCGGGCCAGTGGGGCGTGTCGTTCACCCCACGCCACCATCCGGGCGATGTGGGGCTCGGGGGCCTGGTCCAGGCGCGTGACCACCAGGACGTCGGCGATCGCCGCCTGATGGTGCATCAACTCCGAGAGTTCCGGGTCGGCCAGCAGGGTGGGGCCCCGCAGCCCGTCCACCACCGTCACCACGGCATCGAGCTGCACGTGCGAGGCCAGGTAGGGGTCCATGAAGCAGGCCGTGACGATCGGGTCGGGTTCCGCCAGGCCGGACGTCTCCACCAGGATGCCCGCCAGTTCGCCGTCGGCCTCCAGCAGGCGCCGGACCGCCGGTACGAGGTCGCCCTGGAACGTGCAGCACAGGCATCCGTTGGGCAGGGTCACCAGCGCACCGGGGTCGACCGTGAGCAGGTCCTGGTCGATCCCGAGGGGAGCGACCTCGTTGACGATGACGCCCCAGCGCCGCGGAGCCAGCCGGGCCAGCAACGTGTCGAGGAGGGTGGTCTTGCCTGCGCCCAGGAAGCCCGTGACGAGGGTCAGGGGAACGGGGACATCCGGTGTCGAGCGAGCTGGATCAGATATCACGATATAAAGTTCCGGTAGGTGGGTATGGTCAATGCGCGGCGGAAAGGGTCCGTTCGCGGGAGGGAAGCAGCTTGAGTTACCAGGGCGAGATCCTGCTCGAATCGGGCACCAACGAACTCGAGATCGTGGAGTTCATCATCCACCATCCGGAGAACGAACTCGAGGATGTCTCCGGGCGCTACGGCATCAACGTGGCCAAGGTCAAGGAGATCCTGACGGTTCCGGAGATTCTCGAGTATCCCAACTCGCACCCGGCCTTCGCCGGCGCCATCAACCTGCGCGGCAAGGTCATCTCGGTGGTCGACCTGGCACGCTGGCTCGGGATCGACAGCGAGCGCAGCAAGAAGTCTCGCGTGATCGTCACGGAGATCAACGGTATCGTCACCGGCTTCATCGTCGATGCGGTCGAGCGCATCCATCGCATTTCGTGGAGTCAGGTCGATGCCCCCCCGCCCCAGCTCACGATGTTCGCGGGATCGTGTGTCACCTCGGTCGTCCGGATGGAAGATCGGATCGTGCTCCTGCTCGACTTCGAGACGATCCTGATGGACATCAATCCGTCGCTGCTTCCCAAGACGGTCATCGCCCCTCCGCCCGAGGGCCTGCAGCGCCAGGGCAAGCGGATCATCATCGCCGAGGACAGTGCCTCCATCCGGCGCATGGTCGTCAACGCACTCACCGAGGCGGGTTATTCCGTGATGGCCTATGACAACGGGGAATCGTTGCT
>JAYKJE010000011.1:0-67457 GCA_035285805.1 bacterium
GGTATACTGGTCGTGCTGAATGCACATGAATGATGGAAAGCGAAAGATGCAAGTACACGACCTGAACTTTGATCGCGCCCGGGAGACAGCTTCTGATGCCTTCGTACGTCTCGCGGAATCACTGGAACTTGCCGAGGCGCAACTCATCGAGGTGGGTACGAACCTGGCGAAGGAAGGTAAGTTCGCCGAGGTCGCTCGGCTTGCCCCTTGGCGCAGCAGGTTTTTGCACCTGCGCACCCTGGCAGACCGTCTGAACGAGCAGTTCTTTTCGACTTTCGATGATGAGAGCGACCTGGACGACGCCAACATCGCGGAATCTCGGGGAAGGCAGGACCTCAGAACCCGGACGCGCGGACCAAACAAATCGATGACCGTGACGCTCTGGGATGGCAGGGTGGTCAGAGAGGCGTCAGCAGCCCAGTCTTTCGCGATCGTACTGGGCGAGCTGGGCTGGGAAAAAGTGGAGGCTCTGGGCATCGAGTTGAGTGGCATCCCCCTCGTGTCTCGCGAACGCCACCACCTCTATGACGTCAAAAAAATGGTTTATCAGTATGTTGATGGATGGTATGTCATGACCAACTCCAGTACAGACCGGAAGGTACAGCTCCTGCAAGATATCTCGGAAGCCCTGGGCCGGACCATCAACGTCTTTACCGAGCTGGATTGAGCGCCTGAACAAGCATTCAGGTCATATAGCCCCCCATCAAGGACGGACATGACCACCACGACACCCCGTACGGGCTCGCAAACAACCTGGTTCGTCGGAGCCAGTTTCAGAGGCGGGACGGATGATCAGCTGCCGCGATTCCTGGCAGAAGGCATCTGGGAGAACGGCTACGACGACAGGTACCTCGCCGAGGTGCGTTCCATGCGCCCGGGTGAGCGCATCGCCATCAAGTCGACCTACACGCGCAAGTACGGTCTGCCCTTCGATAACCGGGGCCAGTCGGTATCGGTCATGGCCATCAAGGCCATCGGGACGATCACCGAGAACCTGGACGACGGGAAGCGGGTGAAGGTGGATTGGACCCCGCTAGAGCCGGCCCGGGAATGGTACTTCTATACGCACCGGAGCACGATCTGGCGTGTCGAGCCAGGCACCTGGACCGACGATGCCTTGATCGCATTCGCGTTTGACGGCAAACCGCAAGATTTAGAACGATTTCGCAACAGGCCCTTCTGGCGGGATCGTTACGGTACATCCTCACCAGACCATCCGCGCTTCCAGTGGATTGCCTTTTACGAAGCCGTGGCGGAGAAGTTGCTGTCCTTCGCCGAGAACAGGACGGCGCTGGTAGCCGCCATCCATGAAATCGGCAAGCTTGTTCCCAGGTTCCAGATCTTGCAGGACAAATTTCCAGACGGTAGTACGGGGCCTCTGAAAGATATCTGCCCGTTCACCGCCATGGGCATTTTCAATCGTTCGATGACCGATGCCAATCGCATGCTCATAGCCAGCGAATTGGCCAGGTTTCTGGGTGTCACGATACAGATACCGTCCTCATTCGAAGGCATTCCCGTTCTGAACAACCAGCGCTCCTGGTTTTTTTCCTATGCCGACACGCGCGGCGCAGGAGACATCGATACGCTATGGAAGGTCTTCGTGGCCGCGAACGAGCTGGTCGCCGACGATCACCAGGACACCCGCGAGGCCTTCATACGGGCCCATGAAGCGGCGACCCGGGTGCGGGGAGTCGGATGGAACCTGTCGATCGGCCTCTTCTGGGCACATCCCTGGGAGTTCTTGACCCTCGATGGCAAGTCGCGTCACTACATCGACACACGGCTCGGACCGGAAATCGCAATCAGTGGTCAGCAAGGGCCCATGTCTGGACGCGAGTATCTGGAACTGATGGACGATCTGCGCTCCCGCTTCGGGGATGGCGCCTATCCGATCCACAGTTTCCCGGACCTGGCGCTAGCGGCCTCGATGGACACCGATCCGGCTGACGAGCCGGTGCCTGCTGAAGTACCGGTGCCGGCTGGTAAAAAAGGACCCACGCCCTATTCGGTGGAGAACATCCTCGAAGACGGCTGTTTCCTGGACCGATCCGAGATCGACCGCTTGCTCGATCGCCTGCGGACCCGCAAGAACCTGATCCTTCAGGGCCCACCGGGCACGGGCAAGACCTGGCTGGCCCGGCGGCTCGCGTACGCGCTCATGGGCGAGAAGAACGACCGCAAGGTCCGCGCCGTGCAGTTCCACCCCAACATGTCCTACGAGGACTTCGTTCGAGGGTGGCGCCCGACCGGTGACGGCAAGCTGTCGCTGGCGGACGGCGTCTTCATGGAAGCCATCAAGGATGCAGCCAGCGACCCATCGTCGACGTTCGTCGTGGTGATCGAGGAGATCAACCGTGGCAACCCGGCGCAGATCTTCGGAGAGTTGCTGACGCTACTGGAGGCCGGCAAGCGGTCACCCGGCGACGCGATGAAACTCTGCTATCCGGATGCCGACGGAGTCCGACGTCCCGTTTACGTTCCCGAGAATCTCTTCGTCGTCGGCACCATGAACATCGCGGACCGATCCCTCGCGCTGGTCGATCTGGCCCTGCGTCGCCGCTTTGCGTTCGTCGGTCTGGAGCCGAGACTGGGGCCTGTCTGGCGCGATTGGGTGGTCCGGGAGCGCGGGGTCGATCCCGTCCTGGTCGCGGATATCGAAGGCCGCATCACCGATCTGAACGACCAGATCGCGGCCGATCCGCGCCTCGGGAAGCCCTTCCGGATCGGACACAGCTACGTCACCCCCGCCCACCCCCTGGAGGCAGGCGACACGAAGAACTGGTTCCAGCAGGTCGTGGAGACGGAGATCGGGCCGTTGCTGGAAGAATACTGGGTCGACGCGCCCGATGACGCCCGGAGGGCGACGGCAAAGCTGCTGCAGGGCTGGTGATGACCGCCGTCCCGGAGCCCGTGAATAGCGCATCGAGACGCGCCGAGGGATTCATCGGTCGCATTCCGGTGCGCAACCTCTGGCTGCTGATGCTCTATGCCTCTGACCTGTTCCGCACGAGTGGCGTCGGCAAGGTGGGCCTCGAGGACCGCCCGGACGACCTGCCGGATCTGGTCGCCGAGATGCTGGCCCATGCGGTCGAGGTGCGACAGCGTCGCCGCCTGAGTCTCGGGTATCGAACCCGGGACGCCGTCATCCATCGCGTGCGGGGTCGGATCGACGTCCTGACCACCGAGCGGCATCAGCTGATGGACAGAGGCCAGGTGGCGTGCCGGTTCGACGAACTCACCATAGACACCCCGCGCAATCGCTTCGTCCGGGCAGCGCTGGAGTCCATCTCCAGGATCGTGCGCAGGAAGGACCTGGGCCATCGGTGCCGCACGCTGGCCAGTGGCATGAAGGCCATGGGAGTCTCGAGCGACGTCCCGACCCGGGCCCGGATGAGCACCGAGCTTTTTGGCCGCCACGATGCGGACGACCGGTTCATGGTGGCGGCCGCTCAGCTGGCGTTCGACCTGGTGCTCCCCACGGAGGCGTCGGGCGCGCACGTGCTCGCTTTGCCCGACCGGGAAGCGACCTGGGTGCGCCGTCTGTTCGAGCGTGCCGTGGGCGGGCTCTACGAGGTCACCTTGAGCCCGCACGGCTGGCGAGTGAATTGTGGCGGGACGATGGGCTGGCCCATCGAGGAGAAGACGGCGGGGATCGACCGGTTCCTGCCCACGATGCGAACGGATGTCGTGCTCGACCACCCGGCAACCGGCCAGCGGTGGGTCATCGATACCAAGTTCACCTCGCTGCTGGCGCGCGGCTGGTACCGCGAGCAAACCCTGCGCAGCGGCTACCTGTACCAGATATACGCCTACCTGCGCTCGCAGGTCGGAGGCGGGGACGCCCTGGCCGAGCGCGCGAGCGGATTGCTGTTGCATCCCGCGATCGGCCAGATGGTCGACGAATCGGTGGTCATCCAGGGACACCGGATCCGGTTCGCCACCGTGGACCTGACGGCGTCGCTGGCGGAGATCCGTTCGCAGCTGTTGCGGTTCTTCGAGCCGCTGTAGGTCTTGTTTCGCTCGCCTCGTCGTTCTGCCGTATTGACCCTACATCCGGATCTGGGCTAAGGTGTGATCACAACTGTCTATCTTTTAGACGAAAGCAGGGCGCCATGGCTGGCAGAGTGCAGGTTGTCCCCGGAAGAACCGACCCGGGCTCGCCAGGCGGAGTCGGTCAGATCTTCCGATCCGATACGGTCGCGAACATCTTGATGTACTTCGCGTCCCGGGGGATCACGCGGATGCCCGTGGCGGATCTGGAGCGGGAACTCGAGCAGCATGCGGGCCTCAGTCGCGGAGCCGTAGAGAATGCGCTCCAGGCCCTGGTCAAGGCCAACCTGCTCGGGATCTCGGTTTCGGGCCGTATGCGCGTCTGCGAGCTTCGCAGGACCAGCATCTGGGCGAAGCTCGGCGAGGTCTTCGAGCTTGAACGCGCAGAGACGAAGGTGGGTTCCACGGGCATGCCCTGGCTGGCCAACCTGGTGGCCAGCCTTCCGCGTCGAGACGGCTTTCCTGTTCGACCACGGGAACCCGAACCGCAGGTTTCGCTGGAAGACACCGAGGCCATGCTGGCCTTGCAGCCCGTGGTCGAGCAACCGGTTGCGCGCCGACGCTCTCCTGCACCCGGGCGGCGCTCCTAGATGGCCGACATGTACTTGCCGGATGATGGTGACAGCTCGCTGGGGCAGGCCGACATCGTGTGGGTTGCCCAGAGCAAGTTGCTGACCCGGGGCGAGTTGCCGCCCGGATCCGTTTCCGGAGTCGTGCCGGCCATCGGCATGACCACGGGCTCCCGCTCACAGCTCTGGCCCGTGACACGAGCCGAAGAAGAGGTCTGGATTCACGGGCTCAATACCGTTGGGGTGGTGATTTCGCCGGACTGTGCCATCGATAAGGACATGCACCGCGTGGCCACCCACCTCATGGCGACTGAAGGGCTCGATGAAGATGCGGCCTACGATCGCGCTCAGGCCGAAGCCGAGTTTTTCGTCCAGGTGGCCGAGTTGCGATGCGTGAGCGACCTGCCCGCTCACCAGCAAGGTGAAGTCGGTAAGCTGGGTCTCGTGGCGATGGAGTCTTTTCCGGGCGCTCCCTCGGGTAGCGGGCCCTTCGTCATCGACTTCAGCCGGATCACCACCGTCAGCAATCGGATCATCGAGCGGCGGATGGCCCTGGCGACTCCCGCCATGAAGCACCGACTCCAGGCCGCTCTGTGCATGCACTTCGCAGCACGCAACGTGGAGCTGTCCGTCGCGTTGACCCAGCTTTTCGCAAGGCCCGTCCTCAAGGTCGACTCCCTGGTGGCGCCGGATCCCGGCAAGGGGAAAGGGACGATGCGCGTCAGAGTTCATTTCGACGACGGGAAAAGTGCAGTCGTGGAAGCCCGCCTCACGCCGGAGGATTTATCCGACGTGCCCGGTGCGCCGCTGATCCAGCGCAAGACGTGAAGGCTTCCCGCTCCATCACTTGACTGCCGATGGGCAGAGTAGCGACTCAGACTTTATCCAATCACAGCATGCTATTGTCTCGGATCACTTTATCGTCGAGCCGAGGTTAAATTTTGGCAAGTTTGTCTGTTTCAGCAACGACAAAATGATCATGTCTCGTGACCTTACGGGCGCACCTACCCGTGATCAGGCTCGAGACGGACGTTGAATCACCAGATTCTTGCCGGAGGCCCGATTGCCATCTCTGATTGCCACGATCATCTCCCTGTTCAGTCCGCTGGCGCATCAGCCGGTCTTGCTCCTGATTCTCTTCGTGGTGGTCGTGAGCGGCATCTGGACCCTCATCCAGACCCAGGCCCATTCGAGCGCGCTACGGGGTCGCTATGAGAAAGCGCTGAGCCTGCTCTCGGCCATCCCGGTTCATGCGGACGCCTCGGCGAAGCTGGCTGCGGTGCGGCAGGCCCTGTCGGGTGATGCCGAGTTGAAGAAGCGATTCGAGCATTTCGCGGCGACACTCAGCGAACGGGACGAAGATCAGTTCACGACCCTCGAACCTCAGGTCTTCTTCAACGAGTCGGTACTCGTCGAGCACCCTCTCGATCACGAGTTCCTGAAGCATGTGCCGGGCATGCTCACGGCCGGCGGGATCATCGGTACCTTCGCGGGCCTCATCTTCGGTCTTTCTGCCATGAACGACGGCCGCCCGCTCCAGGTGGCCATTCTCGCCCTTCTGGACGAGGTGAGCAGCGCCTTTCTGTGTTCGTTCCTGGCGGTGTTGCTGGCCGTCTCGGTCACCTGGGTCGAGCGTCGGAACATCACGAAGCTCAACCGGCTGGTCTCCGACATCCAGGATGAGCTGAGCCGACTGTTTCATCGCAGCGTGGCCGAGCGGACGCTCGATCAGATGGTCGTGACCATGCGCGAGCAGACCGAGATCCTCAAGCACACTCTAGACGATCTGCGCAGCGGCGTGGTCGATGCGGTCCAGTCCATCCCGACCGAGCAGGAACGGCAGATGGCATCGCTCACGGCGGCTCTGACGGCCCAGCAGCAGAACCTGATCGCGACCTTCTCGACCACCGTCACCGAGGCTCTCCAGCCCACGCTGCAGAGTCTGAGCAACACCATGGTGCGTATCGCCGAGGCCCAGACCGCGAGCCAGGAGGCAAGCCTCAAGGGCCTCATCGAGTCCTTCGGGGAAATGCTCGATCAGAAGACGGGAACGCAGCTCGAGCAGGCGGCCAGCACGATCCAGGAAGTAGGCAACGACATGAAGCTGGCCATCGGGGCTCTTAAAAGTTTCCCGGAGGACTTCTCGAACCGGCAGACCCAATTCATCAAGGACCTCCAGGCTGCACGGGAAGCGGATGGAGAGGCTGCCAAAAAGCGAGAAGAGAGCCTCTCGATTCACCTGGAAGCAATCGCGAACAGGCTCAATGACGCTGCCAGCGCGTCTGCTGGACAGGTCGCCTCGGGTCTCGGTAAGGAGATCGCGACGTTGGGCACCGAGCTCCGCACGCTCGTGTCGGAAGCTCGTGACCAGCAGAAAACTAGCCTGACTGAGCTCATGACCAGTCTTGAAAGAACTTCCGAGCAGGCCAGCAAGGATTCCACCTCACTGGTCCAGGCTCTTCAGACCAACCAGGCCAATCTCATCACGGCTCTGGAAGAGGCGTCCAGCAATCGAGAAGAGCGTACCAAGACCTTGCTCGAGGAGCTCGCGACTACGCTCAAAAATTCGACCTCTGAACTGGTCGAGGCCACGCGTGACCTGATCACGCAAGTGGACAGCCAGGAGGCCCGGATCCGAGCTGAAATCGACAAGTTCGCGACCGCGATCGCTCAGGGTCATCAGGCCTGGGTCCTTCAGCAGAATGGCCTGCTCGAGGGCCAGCAGCAGCTCCTGACGAACCACGGGAAGCTTCTCGAGAATTTCGATACCCGTGTGGCAAACCATGCCAGCGTAGCGGATTCGCTCACCGAGTCGGCCCGAAGCTTCGGCCAGAGCAGTCAGAGTCTTTCTGACACCGTCACGGGCTTCCAGGGCGTGTCGAGTTCCATGCAATCCGTCTCGTCGAACATCGCGACACAGGTGACGCAGCTGGCCCAGACCGTGGTCACGACCCGGGATCTGGCACAGAGCCTGTCCAACCAGATCAGGGAACACGGCACCTTCCTCGCAAACCTCGACAGGCAGGTGGAGCAGCTGTTTGGAACCACGGCCAAGGGTGTGGGCGATCTCGGGGCGCAGCTCGACCGCTACCTGGCACAGTACAACGAAAAGACCGGTGCCCAGCTCGGCAAGTATCTCGCCGAGATCGAGACCAAGCTGGGGCAGGCCGTCTCGCGCCTCGGTAGCAGCATCGGTGATCTGGACGAGAACCTGGACTCGCTCAACGAGGTGCTGGCCATCGGTAGCCGGAAGGGTTCACGCTGATGAGACGTGGCGTGGCCGTCCGCAGGAAGTCGGAGGGCTCCGAGGGTGAATCTCCGTTCTGGATCTCGTACTCCGACCTGATGACCTCGCTGGTCATCCTGCTGATCCTGATGGTCTGTGCATTCTTGCTCCAGGAGCAGGCGAAGCACCGGACGATCGACGAGCAGGAACAGATCAAGCGCCAGATCATCGCCGAACTCATGAAGGATCTCCAGAAGGCGAAGTATCCCGTGAAGGTCGATGCCAGGACCGGCAGCATCACCATCGCGGATTCGGTTCTGTTCGAGGTCGCCAGGAGTGACATCGGTGCAGCCGGGCGCGCGTTTCTTCAGCGCTTCATTCCCGTGTACTCCCGTATCCTGCTCGGTAACCCGCAGAACAGGCAGCAGATCGGCTCGATCATGGTCATGGGCTTCACGGATCGGGTGGCCTCATATGACTACAATATGCAACTTTCGGTGGACCGGGCCGTGAAGGTCACGCAGTACATCTTTCAGGGGGTACCGACCTTTCCAGAACGAGAGAACCTCCGTCAGGTCCTCAGTGCCGTGGGGCGCTCGTTCATGGACCCTCGCTCCACCGACAAGGAAAGTCGTCGCGTGGAGTTCCGGTTCCAGTTCAAGGACTGGGCCACCGTGGATCGAGAACAGCGTGAAGCCATCGATACGGGTCTGAACCTCACGACAGGACTCCCCCGGTGAACGCTCAGGCTATCGAGACGAGCATCCAAGAATCGCTCAAGCAGTGGCCCATCAAGCCACCGCTGCCCGCGCTGACCCTTTCCGGGACACCGGCTCTCGACCGGGCCCTTGCCGAGCTCGATGCCCAGGAATCTGCTCGCCCCATGGACCTCGACGAGGCACGGCTGCTCGCGGTGATCCAGCGAGTGGAGGAGCACCACCTGGGTCGAGGTACCACCTTGACCCGCCGGGAACTCGGGCGACTGGCCTGGGCCTTCGACCACGGTCACGGGAAACCGCTGCATGCTCGCCCCAGCTTCACGACCGCCCTCGGCCTGTTCCAGGAGCCCTTGCGTCCGCGCATCTTGCTGGGTCTGATCGAGGGATACTGGCGCACATCGTGTCAGGACGAGCAGCGCCTCGATGCGTGGGCCCATCTCATCGCGCGCGGGCTCGAGGGGCTGGCACCGGGCAAATCGGAAGTGCTCGATCACTGGCGACGGTGTGCCGGGCTGGTCTTCGCTCC
Organism: bacterium; assembly: GCA_035285805.1. Lineage (GTDB taxonomy): Bacteria > Cyanobacteriota > Sericytochromatia > S15B-MN24 > UBA4093 > JAYKJE01. Next base: position 9,094 of record JAYKJE010000011.1, read on the forward strand.
GGGGCGAACCGGACGCCTGTCTGTCTGGCTCTGGGAGACGCGCGATCCTCGTTCCCGCCTGGCTTCGCTGTGGCCCGATCCGGCGGGGAGCCCTCGTCTCGGACATCGTCTGGTCCAGGAAGGCCTGGAAGCGGCATGCCAGGGGCTCCCCGTGGCCACGAATGCACCGGACCTGCAAGCCATCGAAGTCCTGGTGACATGGCTGGAGAGCCTGATCCAGGATGCACGTCAGGACCACGTCTGGCTGAAGCGGGCACTCGAGATCGTGCTGGTCCGCCTGGCTGACGCCGGTCAGGTCCAGCCGATCCGCAGCCTGCTCTCGCTCGTCATCCGGCTCTTCAATGACCCGCGGCTGGCCACCGGGCAGTCCTGGGGGGACATCGATGCTCGCGCCACGCAACTCGTCGTCGGCTGGCTGGCGAGACGTGACCTGGAATTCTTCTTCCGGGCCCTGGCGCGCAGCATGGACTCCCGGCGACACGCGTTCTGGATGGGCTACATCGATCAGATCACCTACACGCGTCTGGTTCTCGGGGATGACGTCTACGTGGATCCCGCCTATCGAGCCGAGTTTCAGAAAGAGCGGCGCGAGGGCCGGCATGCTCAGATGAAGAGCCACCCGCAACTGGCTGCCCTGATCGTGAAAATCGGGAAGCTCACGCTCGTCGAGTTCTCTCAAACCGGAAACGCTGCTTACTGGTACCTGGATCCCCTGCCCATCGACCTTCATGCAAGCCAATACAGCGTGAATGATCTCAAGGTCCCCATGCGTTACGTGGGTCCGTCACCGGGAGGTGAGATCTCGGTGCAAGATTTCCTCGTGGGCACGAACTGGAAGCGCTACAATGTCCGGGCCGTGGCTGAAAATCGATTCACCCACGGCGGGTCGTGGCAGGGTGAGGTAGCCAGTTACCTGGCAGAACTGGGCATCCGGCGACCCGTATCGAAGCCTTCAGCCTCGACCACTCGCCCCGGACAGCCCGGGGCTGGTTCCACCGTGAATGTTCCGAGCACCGGCCGCTGGAAAACCACCGCGGTTCCTCCCGTCGCCGCTCCCGTAACCACTCCCCCGAAACAGCCAGGAAGCCACACGCCAGCCCAGACGAGCCGCCCATCACCAGAAAAGCAATCGCCAGGATCCGCGCCCCCTGCCCCGAAGGACCGCGCGCTCGATCTGGTCCTCGACGCCATGAAGGAGAAGGGCCTGGAAATCGTCGACATGCGGAAGGTGGGCGGCGCCGTCTGGATGCTTCCCGGTCCCGAGCTAGAGTTTTTCCTCTCCCGACTGGAACTTCAGGGCCTGGTTCCTCGCTGGGTGCCGGGCGGTGGCACCGCGACAAACCATCGGCCGGCCTATTACGTGAAGGTGAACTGAGATGTGGCCTTTTCGTTCGAGACAGTCCGTACCGACGCCCGATGCCGGACTTCCCTATCAACTGGAGGGGGAGGATCTGCTGATCCCCCGGGCGGCCCTCGACCGGGAGGGTCCCCGCCCTGGACGACGGTCGCCACGTGACCCGGCCACCCTTCGCGCCTCCGTCCTCGAACAGTGGCTCGAGGAAGATCGCGTCATCGACCTCGGTGAGACTCTGCTGCTCACACCGCACGGCTGGTTCACCGCCGACCCGGATGACCGGGCGGTCCTGGGGCTCGGAAAACCTCATCCCTTCCGGACCCGGCTGAAGGCCAAGGGAACGCTGAGTAGCCCCGATTTCGGCCTTGCCCTGGAACTCGTCCCCCCTCCTGGCCTGTCCGCCTCGGGCTGGCGCCGCGAATCGATCTTCCTCTCGGACGGGGTGGATCGCTTCGTGCTCGATGCCACCACGTACGACGTGTTCCGGGCCGTGGAGACGTTCAAGGAGCGCCACACCGACGAGCGCAGCCACGATGCCCAGCTCGCGGCGATCGCCCGGATCCGGGAGCTCGCCGTCTCGGCTGGCACGATACTCGACGGCTACCTCGAGGACGAAGAGGCCGTCGTCGCGACGCAGGTCACGATCCGACTCCGGCCGACCGAGGACGGCGGCCTGCTGCTGGATCCGGACATCGAGGGGGTCGAATCGGACGAACTCGTCGAGGGACTGGATCGACATCGTCACGATGTCCCCGCGGTGGTGACGCTACCAGGCTCCCAGGGGCAGAAACGCAGGCGGGTGGTGCTCTCGGACAACCTGCGCGCAGGCGCGCGCCAGGTACGGAAATGGCGCCGTCTCGACGCGCGCGAGGCGGAGCGATTCCTCCAGGCTCCCGAGCAGTTCATCGACCCCGATCTCGTGAACCTCGATGACCTGGGGGCTCGCGTGCTCGGGATAGGTCGTGCCCCCAGCACGATGCATCCACTGGTGGCTCGTGAGCCCCGTAGCTGGACGCCCTCCGAGGTCAGCCTCGTGCTCCGCAGGCTCGATGGTGAGAGTCTCACCGTGCCGCTCCAGCGTCCCGAAGATCTCGACCCCCTCGAATCGGCACTCGAGGAAGCCCGCGCACAGGGGGTCCCGACGTTCACCTACGAGGGCCACCGGCTACCGGCGACGGCGGGGACGGCGGAACAATTGCAGACACTTCGACAGGCGGTCGAAGAGCTCAATCGGATGCCAGAGGCGGAAGCAGAAGAGCCAGAAAGACCGAAGGAAGAGGCGCCGGAGGAAGAACCCGGTGGCCCGAAGGTGCTCATCGTCAAGGACAATCTCGAGGATGTTGAGTACGTCGAGGGGGGCGGACTCGACCACCGGTCGACCTCCGAGATGGAGCCGGTGCCCGGCCTGCTGCCGGGGGTGGAGCTGTTGCCTCACCAGAAACGCGGCATCGCGTGGTTGCAGGAAGCGACCCGGGCGGGAAAACCGGGTGTCTTGCTGGCGGACGATATGGGCCTCGGAAAAACGCTGCAGGTGCTCGCGTTCTGGAGATGGTACCTGGCTAATCGCCATGGGACGGGGCCGATGCTGGTCATCGCGCCGGTCGCTCTGCTGGAGAACTGGGAGGCTGAAGCCCGGAAGTTCCTGTCCGTGGAGGTTCTGGAAGTCCTTGCCCTGCACGGATCAGGCATCGACCGGGTGCGTCATCCGGGAACAGCCGGGCACGAACTGGGTGCCGGAGAACCCGTGCGAAAGCTCGATCTATCGAAGCTGTCGCGGGAAGCCCTGGTCCTGACGAACTACGAGACCGTCCGCAACTACCAGTTCTCGATGGCCACCGTCGACTGGGGCCTGGTCGTGCTCGACGAGGCCCAGAAAGCCAAGAATCCGCTCGCCCTCCAGACCCGGGCGATCAAGGCCCTCAAGGCCGGCTTCCGGATCGTGGCCACGGGCACGCCGGTCGAGAATGACCTCGGTGACCTCTGGAGTCTGGTGGACATCGCGCATCCCGGGCACCTGAACAGCCTCGCCAGTTTTCGCCGGGATTTCGCTCCCGAGACGGGGGGCGGTATCGAGCCCGCGCGCCTCCAGGCGCTCGTCAAACGCATCAAACCGACCATGCTTCGGCGCATGAAGGCGGACATTCTCAGAGACTTGCCCGAGCGACGCGAGCATGTCGAACCCGTCGAGATGTCCAACCACCAGCAACGCGCCTACCAGCGCGTGCTGGGTGACATCAAGGCTTCCGGAGGTCGTCGAGAAGTGGTGCTTCAGGGACTCCACCACCTCCGGCTGGTCTCCGTACATCCTTGCCTGCTCGAGTCAGGTGGTGAGGTGCAGGTGCACGTGGGGCGAATCTCCCAGGAGTCACCCAAGCTGGCCAGGGTCCTGGACATCGTCGAGGGCTGGAAGCGCAGCGGTGAAAAGGGGGTTCTCTTCGCGCGCGAGAAGTCGGTTCAGCGCCTGCTCCAACTGCTGCTTGAAGATCGGTTCGGGACACCCGTGGCGATCGTCAACGGCGAGACGCCGGCCGTGCAGCAGACGCGCGATGTTCCCGGTCGCCGGATGATGTCAGGCCGGACGCGCAAGCAGATCCTCGACCGATTCCAGGCCTCGGCGGGTTTCGGGATGATCATCCTCTCGCCGGAGGCCGTCGGATACGGGCTCACGCTGACGGCGGCCAATCACGTCATCCACGTGACCCGCCTGTGGAATCCTGCAAAGGAAGACCAGGCGACGGACCGCGTGTACCGGATCGGCCAGACTCGCGACGTGCACGTGCATCTCCCGATGTCCCGCGCGAACGGTTTCGTGAGCTTCGACGAGGTGCTGCACGGCTTGCTCGAGGACAAGCGCAACCTGGCGCGAAACGTGTTGCACCCGGTGGGGAACCTGGACCTTCACCAGGACCTGTTGACGAAGATCCTGGGCTGATGGCGACTTATTTTGAAGCGCCAAGCAGAGTAGCAAACATTCAACTTGCGTGAGATCCAATTTCTGAATGCCCTGAATATGGGTTCAGGCTCTGCATACCACCCTTCGAGGACGGCCATGATTAGCACAACAGACAGCACGGGCGCGCAAGCAACCTGGTTCGTCGGCGCCAGCTTCAGCGGCGGTAGGGATGATCAGGTGTCGCGATTTCTTGCAGAAGGAATCCGGGAGAACGGCCAGGACGACAAGTATCTCGACGTGGTTCGTTCCATGCGCCCGGGCGAGCGCATCGCCATCAAGTCGACCTACACGCGCAAGCGCGGTCTGCCCTTCGATAACCGCGGCCAGGCGGTTTCGGTCATGGCCATCAAGGCAGTCGGAACGATCACCGAGAACCTGGACGACGGGAAGCGGGTGAAGGTGGACTGGACCCGGGTCGAGCCGGCCCGGGAATGGTGCTTCTATACGCACCGGAGCACGATATGGCGGGTAGAGCCTGCCACCTGGGCCGACGATGCCTTGATCGCATTCGCATTTGACGGCAAGCCGCAGGATATAGAACGCTTTCGAAACAGGCCTTTCTGGCGGGAGCGCTACGGCACGGCTTCGCCAGGCAATCCGCGGTACCAGTGGACGGCCTTTTACGAGGCCGTCGCCGAAAAGTTGCTCGCCCACGCCGACGATCGAACGACGCTCATCGAGGGCATCCACAAGATCGCATCCCGCGTGCCAGGGCTGACCTATCTCCAGGACCGGTTTCCCGATGGAACCGAAGGTCCGCTGCGGGATATTTGCCCGTTCACCACGATGGGCACCTTCAACCGGTCCATGACCGATGCCAACCGCCAGACCATCGCGGCTGAACTGGCCAGGTTGCTGGGGGTGACGGAGCCGGTCCCGTCTTCATTCGAAGGCATTCCCGTTCTGAACAACCAGCGGTCCTGGTTTTTTTCCCCCGCCGAAAGGCGTGGGGCGGGGGACATCGATGCCCTTTGGAAGGTCTTCGTTTCCGCGAGCAAGATGGTCGCTGACGACAAGCAGGATACCCGCGAGGGCTTCATCCGTGCCCATGAAGGGGCAACCGGGGTGCGGGGTGTCGGATGGAACCTTTCGACGGGCCTCTTCTGGGCGCATCCCTGGGAATTCCTGACCCTGGATGGCCAGTCGCGTCATTACCTCGACACACGGCTCGGACTGGATATCTCCATCAGTGCTCAGCAGGGCCAATGTGCTGGACGCGAGTATCTGGAACTGATGGACGATCTGCGTGCCCGCTTCGGGGATGGCGACTATCCGGTCCACAGTTTCCCGGAACTGTCGCTTGCGGCCTGGAGGGAGACGGACCCGGCTGACGAACCCGTGCCGGCTATTGAAAAGGGACCCACGCCCTATTCGGTGGAGAACATCCTCGAAGACGGCTGTTTCCTGGAACGTGCTGAAATTGATCGCTTGATCGATCGCCTCCGGACCCGGAAGAACCTCGTCCTCCAGGGTCCACCGGGCACGGGCAAGACCTGGCTCGCCAGGCGGCTCGCGTTCGCGCTCATGGGACGGAAGGACGAAGGCAAGGTCCGGGCCGTGCAGTTCCACCCCAACATGGCCTACGAGGACTTCGTTCGTGGGTGGCGCCCGACCGGTGAGGGCAGACTGTCGCTGGCGGATGGCGTCTTCATGGAAGCCATCAAGGATGCAGTCAGCGCCCCTTCATCGACGTTCGTCGTGGTGATCGAGGAGATCAACCGGGGAAACCCGGCGCAGATTTTCGGCGAGTTGCTGACGCTGCTCGAGGCCAGCAAGCGGACACCCGGGGAAGCGCTGGCACTCTGCTATCCGGATGCCGACGGCATCCGACGCCCCGTTCACGTTCCCGGGAATCTCTTCGTGGTCGGCACCATGAACATCGCCGACCGATCCCTTGCGCTGGTCGATCTGGCCCTGCGTCGCCGCTTCGCGTTCGTCTGTCTGGAGCCGAGACTGGGGCCTGTCTGGCGCGACTGGGTGGTCCGAAAGTGTGGTGTCGATCCCGACCTGGTCGGGGATATCGAAAGCCGGATCGCCCACTTGAACGATCAGATCGCGGCCGATCCGCGCCTCGGGAAGCCCTTCCGGATCGGTCACAGCTATGTGACACCCGACCACCGCCTGGAAGCGGGCGAAACGCAGACCTGGTTCCAGCAGGTCGTGGAGACGGAGATCGGCCCGTTGCTAGAAGAATACTGGTTCGACGCGCCCGACGAAGCTCGGAGGACGACGGCGAAGCTGTTGCAGGGCTGGTGATGAGCGCCGTCGCAGAGCAGATGGATGGTGATTCCACGAGCGCCGTGGGGTTCGTTGGACACATTCCGGTACGCAACCTCTGGCTGCTGATGCTCTATGCCTCTGACCTGTTCCGCATGAGCGGCGTCGGCAAGGTCGGTCTCGAGGACCGCCCGGACGATCTGCCGGATCTGGTCGCCGAGATGCTGGCCCACGCGGTCGAGGTGCGACAGCGTCGCCGCCTGAGTCTCGGGTATCGAACCCGGGAGGGCGTCATCCATCGCGTTCGAGGTCGGATCGACGTCCTGACCACCGAGCGGCATCAGCTGATGGACAGAGGCCAGGTGGCGTGCCGGTTCGACGAACTCACCCTCGACACCCCGCGCAATCGCTTCGTCCGGGCAGCGCTGGAGACCATTTCCCGGATCGTGCGCAGGAATGACCTGGGCCATCGGTGCCGCGCCCTGGCGAGTGCCATGAGGGCCATGGGGGTATCGAGCGAGGCTCCAACCCGGGCCCGGATGAGTACCGACCGTTTTGGCCGCCACGATGCAGATGACCGGTTCATGGTGGCGGCCGCCCAGCTGGCGTTCGACCTGGTGCTCCCCACGGAGGCATCGGGGACGCACGTGCTCGCGCTGCCAGACCGTGAATCGAACTGGGTACGCCGTCTGTTCGAGCGAGCGGTGGGCGGCTTCTACACGGTCGTGTTGAGCCCGCACGGCTGGCGGGTGAGATGCGGCGGGACGATGGGCTGGCCCATCGAGGAGAGGACGGCCGGGATCGACCGGATCCTGCCGACGATGCGAACGGATATCGTGCTCGACCACCCGGCCAGCGGTCAGCGGGTTGTCATCGACACCAAGTTCACCTCGATCGTGAAGCGCGGTTGGTACCGAGAGCAAACCCTGAGCAGCAGTTACGTGTACCAGATATATGCATACCTGCGCTCACAGGTCGGGGGCGGGGACGCCCTGGCAGAGCGCGCGAGCGGATTGCTGTTGCATCCGGCGATCGGCGAGATGGTCGACGAGTCGGTGGTCATCCAGGGGCACCGGATCCGGTTCGCCACCGTGGACCTGACGGCATCGCCGGGGGAGTTCAGGGCGCAACTGCTGCGTTTCTTCGAGTCGATGTAGGCCGGGCAGAGGTCGTCATCGCTTTTTCCAGTGCGGTCAGACCGGATGCCTCGCTTCCGGTGGCCGGTCGAGTTGATCGACTCCATGACCATCAAAAAACACGATCTTTGGATTCGCAATTCATGCGTGATGATTCAAACAAATCCGGGAATGACCATTCCGTGGTCTCCTATGCAATTGTTTTATCAACCATGAAGGTCGTGCCTCGATGCTGGATGACTCCACGCTGAAGTCCGAAGGATTCGCGCTGTCCCGCCCGTTCAGACCGGTTTCCTGGATCGCTCTCGGCTCCATCCTGGGCGTGACGGCCTTGCTCGGCGGCTTCGTGAGCTGGAACCTCGGTCCAGCCCTGGATGCGACGCACGCCCCCCACGAGATCCAGCGCCTGATCGCAGAAGTGAACGCGTACAAGAGGCAATCCGATCAGGTCGCCGGCAATCTTTCGGAACTCACGAAAAAAGAAGCATTCGTGAAGTCCACCCTCTCGGCTCTCGAGAGTCGAAGCACCGCGGCCCAGCAAAACATCAACTCATTACAGGCCACGACGACCACCTTGCAGAGCGAGAAGACCCGGTTGGTTGCCGAACTCGACAGCGCACGAGCCGAGGCCAGCCAGTTGAAGTCCACAATCGCCAGCCTGAAGGCCGAGCAAGCCCGGACGGAGCAACAGGTGGCCCCGTTGAGGGCCCAGCTTGCCGCAGCCCAGAAGGCACTGGATGGCCTTACGACCCTCCGGGCCGAAGAGGCGAAGCTCGTGAGTTCCGAACTGGAGCAGGTACGGACCACGGGCCAGGAGCTCCAGGCTATTCGAACCCGGGAGATGGCCAACATCCAGGCCCAGATCAAGGTGCTGCAAGAGGGAACCTCTACGCTTCGTGACTCGTGGACGCAGATCGCCTCGCAGCAAAAGGCCCTCCGGGATGACATCACGGCCCTCAGCGGGCAATTGAAAGCGATGCAGGGTCTGGCAGCACCTCTCGCCACCGGGATCGCGAATCGGGGAGGTCAGACGCCTACGCGAAACACGGCGGCAGGCACGGTGAAACCGGCGGAATACTCCATCAAGGAGGACGCCGCGGACAGGAAGGGGGAGGAACCACCCCGACAGGAGCGAGGGGGTGGATCCTGGTGGAAATGGTGGTCCCGGTGATGGGCCACGGTACGTTTCGTTCCAGCCGAGGTGGCATTCGCATGAAGGGAAGCTTGTAAGCCATGGCATTCAATTGGTTGGAGACGATGGCGATCGCCGGGAATACCGTGCTTCCAGTAGCGGGTGGGGCTTCGGTCTGGTTCGGACTCGAAGAGTGGCGGCGGTGCAAGCAGCTATTCGAACGCTACACCTCGCTGCATCAAAAGCTCGAGAAAACCCTGAGCGAGCACCAGCGCCGGTATCCGATGCAGGTGAAGCTCGGTGAGCTCGAAGGCCAGATCAAGGAATCCGAAGGGCAACTCCAGAGTCTGAAGGCCACGCTGGATCGCTTCGAGGACAAGTCCCGCGAGCTCGAATTTGTCACGCGACAGGTCGAGACGCTTCGCGAGCAGGAAAGCGCTCTCGAGGCACGGTTCAAGGAAATCCGGCAAAAGGAGCTCCAGCACGACCGCCTCACGGGCGCTTTCGATCGGCTCCAGGAAGAGCACGACGGCCTCGTCGATGAACGGAGCTCGCTCGAGGGGGCTGTCCAGGCTCTCCGCAAGGAAGAACACGACCTCGAACTGGCACTCCGCAAGGTCCAGGAACAGTATGCCGAGGTGGAAGAAAAGCGCCGCGAGCTCCTTCGCCTCGAGGAGGAAAAGCGCAAAACCGAAGAAGCCGTCCGGAAACTACAGGCGGAGCATGAGACGCTCGAGCGTGACTGCGACAACCTCAAGCGCGATGCCGAGGAATACAAGGCCATCCTGGCCCGCGGTCACGGCGACCTCGAACATGCCCTGAAGGCCTTCCAGCAAGATGTGCTGATCAAGCGACCGGGCATCAAGGCTTCTCAAACCCTCGACGAACAGCAATTTATTGACCGGTTCAAGGCATATCTCGAGGCCGAGGACTTTATTTTTCCGGCACGCCTCGTCGAGGCCTTCCACACGAGCCTCAAGATCCAGGACATCTCGTCGCTGCTGGTACTCGCAGGCATCAGCGGAACCGGCAAGAGCGAACTCCCGCGCCTCTATGCGAACTTCGCTCACCTGGATTTCGTCATGCTACCCGTGCAACCGCGCTGGGACTCTCCGCAGGATCTGCTGGGGTTCTACAACTACATGGAGAAGCAGTACAAACCCACGCGCCTCGCTCAGGCCCTGCGACAGGTCCAGGAAGAATCCTACTACCAGGACCGCCTGGTCCTGGTCCTGCTCGATGAGATGAATCTCGCCCGCGTGGAGTACTATTTCAGCGATTTCCTCTCCAAGCTCGAAGCCCGCAGAAACAGCGAGGTTGAAGCCTTCGTCGAACTCGATTTCGGAAACCTGGCGCTCGCAGACGGCAAGAAGCGTCTGAAACTCCTTCCGAACGTGCTGTACGTGGGGACCATGAACGAGGACGAGACGACGCAGACCCTCTCGGACAAGGTGCTCGACCGGGCGAGCGTCATCACGTTCCCGCGCCCCACGAAGCTACAGATGGACAGGGGTATCTCATCGGTCAAGGCGCAGGAACTGGACGGTTACCTGTCCAGGCAAACCTTCGAACAGTGGTCCCGAAACCAGCTACAGCCGGATGATCCTCTCTGCCAGAAGGTTGCCGAGATTCTGGCGCTTGCCAACGACATCCTCGCGAAGGTCGATCGCCCTTTCGGACATCGCGTCTCGCAGGCCGTGATGAATTACGTGCAGCGTCATCCCAGCGTCATGTATGGTACGGACCCCGAACGCTACACGGTGCCGCTTGCCGATCAGTTCGCGCTCAAGATCATCTCCAAGCTCCGGGGGCTGCCGCTGGACGATCGCGCCCGGGAAACCCTCCAGGAGTTCAAAGATCAGATCGTGTCGCCGCTGCATGATCCCCTCCTGTCCCGGGCTTTCAGCGATGCGCTTCCCAGTGATGAGAACGCCTACGCCTTCGCCTGGAGAGGCCTCCCGTACGAGGTCGCGAACCAGCCTGAACCTCCGCCCCCGGCGGACCGTCCCGCCGAGCCCGAGCCGACCATCGAAATGGTCGAGGCGTGACCATGCTGCATCCGGATCTGTTTGCGGTCCTGCTGGCCCAGACGGTACCCCCTGGCGAGGTCCTGGATGCCATCGCCAGGCCGTTCTGGACGGGATCTGTCCGTCCGGATGCATCCGGTAGCGTGCGGTTCCTGGGTCGACCATTCTCGGGACCCGATCCGTGCCATGAACTGCTTCCACCGCACGTGGGGATCGACAGACAGGTTCTGGAGACCGGTCCCGTTGCGACCTGGCAGACACCCGACGAGATCGTCATCATCCGTGACCGGTGGGTTGATCTCGAGCAGCACGGCGGCACCCGCATCACGAGGAAGCAGCTGCAGGACATCCACCACAACCACTGGCCCGAGGCGATCCGGTTCTTCCATGAAACCTTTGCAGCCATCCGCGGCAAACCGGGGCCCTTCTTTCTGGTCCGGCACCTGCTCGATACCCATGGAATCCTGTCGGAGGCGCGCAAACCTCTGGCCGAACGGATGAAAGAGCGCATCGAGCGACAGCTCGATACCCTGCAACATCGACTGACCCGGAACCTGTCGCGCCAGCACCGGATGCTTCCGATCAGGCGAATCCAGGAAGTGGATGCCTACTGCATCCGGCATGTCACGCGGCAACCGGGAATCTCGATCCTCGAGAAGGCCGGCTCGAGACAGGAACTGATGGGGCTCGAGCGGGTTGTTTCCCATGACTCCTGGGAGAACCGATTCCTGAAGGCCCTGTTGACGACGCTGCGAGACGAGTGCGAGATCTACCGGACCAACCCGGAAATCGACCCCGGGAGCGAATCCAGCCGAAACGTCGCCCATTTTTCCCGGTTCCTCGATACCGTCCTCGGGTCTGAAGAACTGTCCGGCGTTCGGAACATGGCCATGAGCCGGATCGCGTTGAACAACGTCCTGCAGAAGCGTCCGGACTACCGGCACATGGTGACCAGTTTCCGGCAGTACCGGCGCGAGAAGCGCCTCATCCGGGACATGTGGCCGCTCCGGGTGGAATGGCTCGGGGACTATCTCTTCTGGCACCTGTGCGACGTGATCATGCGGCTGGAAGGCGGTCGGCCGGATCCGCTTCCGCCCCCATGTGAACATGACCGCAAGCACGGCACTTTGCTGGGAAGAACCACGTTCTCGACCCGGGTCGCCATAGGCTCTACCGCCTGGGTCCTGTCCATCGAGCGCTTGCCCGGTTTCGACCTGGCGGACGTGGCACTTCATATTGAAAGACACGACCTGGAGGGGCCCCTCGACCAGATGCCCCGGCGCGAGAGCATTCCGTTCTGGGTGTTCTGGGGCGATCCCGGAGAACCCACACTTGAGCGGGGAAGACGCCTGCTCGAAGACAGAGGGCGTATCGGGGTCGCGGTGATCATGGACAGTTCACCCGATGCCTCGCACGGGTCGCGCTCCCCGCTGACGGTCATCCCCTATCGCTTCAGCCCGCACGAGGTCGGGGCGGAGGATTTTCAGGAACAATTGTTCGCGATCGTGGCGACGTGCCTGGGGGAGGCCACCTTTGCAGGTTGATGCGTTTCGTCATCGGCTACTCGAAGCGTGCGAGGAACTGATTGCCCACCCACCCGGAATCCGGGTCGAGGTCAAGGAACGACAGCAACTCGCTCGTGAAGAGGTCCTGGTTCTGAAAGGTCCAGGAGTGGACCCGCGCTGGATGAACTGCGAGGTCCACGATCCGGATACGGATGAGCTCCTCGGCAAGCTCCTCTGCGCGACCGAGAACGATGGCGATCGGGACCCCGGCCTGGCCGAGGTCGCATTCGTCTTCAGAAGCGAACACCTCGGTCGATTCCCGGGAACCGTGACGGTTCGACCGGCGGTTATCGAACACCGTCGGGTCAAGGAGGCCCTCTTGCATCCGGTTCTGGGCAGTTACCAGAACTGGGCACGGATAGCGTCTTTGCTCCTGGGGCGCCCGGGAGACGTGCCGCGCGTGGACCTCGCCTTGCCCCGCTATAGACCCCGGGCCAAATCCAGGCTGAACCCCTCGCAGCGAGACGCCATCGAGCGGGCGCTTTCGAACGCGCCCCTGACCCTCATCGAAGGTCCTCCCGGAACGGGAAAGACCACCGTCATCACCGAGATCATCCGGTGGTGCATCCTCCATGACCGGCGGGTGCTCTGCATCTCGCCGACACACCTCGCAGTCGACAACGTCATCGAACGACTCGAACGCGAGGCGCTTCCGTTTTTTCCCTACCGGATCGGAACAGGGTCCAAGGTAGGAGCCGTGCAATTCACGCATGAACTGCGATTCGAGACGATACTTGAACAGGTCCGCGAGAAACGTCTGAACAGCGCCACGCTCACCCACCACCCCGTCCAGAGAGGCCAAGCAGGTCGTCTCGCTGCCTTTTCAACGGTTGATCAGCTATCCCGCCTCCTGGCGCTGGCCGACGCATCAGGTGGAGATCTGGAAACCTTGGCCGCCTCGATGGCTCGCACCTTCGAAGCGCTCGTGGGACGTCTGTCGGAAACACGTCGCCTCCTCCTGGCCGCCGAGGTCCTCGATACCATCCCGTACCTGCGCGCCAAGCAGGCAGAGGCCGAGCGCTTCCAGCGACTCGATGCAGAAGGGGTGAAGGAACTCGCCAGCGTGCTCGAGGCATCCGGAGCCGCTCCCATCTTCGGAACCACGCTTGGATTCTTGCAGGCGCGGGACCTCGTCCGGCCGGACTACGGTGAAGTTCCGTTCGATGTGCTGATCGTCGATGAGGCGAGCAAGCTCACGCTGTCGCATTTCCTGCCAGGTGCGCTTCGCGCTCGCAAGATCGTGCTGGTTGGCGATAGCCAGCAATTGCCGCCTTTCCAGAACGAACAAGAACTGAAAACTTTCCGCGAGCAAGGCATTCCACCGGAACTGCTCGATCGGTCCATCTTCACGTTCCTCGAACAGCATGCCTTGCCGAGTTTCCGGACGGGGCTGAACATCCAGTACCGCATGCACCCCGGAATCGCCCGATACTCGAATCTGACGTTCTACGGGGGACGTGTCCGGAACGGGAGGTTCGATTCCGTGAATCCCATCGGTGGGACCGGGCGGATCATCTGGTATGACGATACCGGGCATCCCGAGCGAATGGGCACCTCGTGGCAAAACCGCGAACATCTCCGATCGATTCGCAGCATCCTGAAGTCGTTGCAGGAGAGCCCCGCACGGAACGGTAGACCACTGTCTGTCGGGATAATCGCCATGTACGGTGCACAGGCCAGCCTGATCGGTCGAGAGCTTGATCAATTTCGTATTAGCTACCCCGATCTCACGATGGAGGCCGGAACGGTGGACGGGTTCCAGGGCAAGGAAGCCGACGTGGTCATCGTCGATCTGGTCCGAAAGGAGCCCCGGACAGGTGTCCTGAATTTCATCAACAATCCGGAACGCCTCAACGTCGCGTTCACCCGTGCACGGGATCTGCTGTTCGTCGTAGGGGATCGCAAGACCTTCCAGAAGCCCCGGTACCACGTCTCACCACTCTTTGCCGATCCGGACCTGGACATCCAGCGCCACACCGTGGGGAGCTGACGATGGACGATCTGAGCCTCTTGCTAGCCGGTCATTTCACCCGGAAGGTCATCCTCGCCGACTTGCCGGAAGTCTCTCTGCAGGAACTGCTGGCCCAGAGCACGCATGCGGCGCTCGACAATCACGATCGCACCCTGGCCAGGATGCATGTGCGACATGGCTGGACATTCCTGCAACGCGGACAGCTCCGGAACCTGCTGAGATACCGACCTGCCACCGCTGGCCAGGTGCCCCCCCTGCTGTCTGGGGCCAGTCATCAGCTGAATCCCTATTTCCCGGGCTACTTCGAGGCGTCGGTGCGTCAGTTCGACCACACGTTCCGCCCGACCTGGTCAGGCATCGGCTCTTTCAACCTTGACCGCGACGATCCGCGGATTCCAATCGAATGGTCAGGGGGAGACACCCTTCCCGGTTCCCTGGTCATCGGTCAGCAGGAACTGGCCGACCACGGATTGAATCGCCTCCGTGCCCGGATCGAACAGTTCATGGCGCGGCTGGATGAGCGATCGTGGCTCGATATCCTGGGCGGCTGGAACCGCGTGGATTCATATGCCACGATCGCGCTCGAACCGGGGGTCGCGTTGGCCGTGCCCTGGACACATCCCGAGGTTCCCGGATGGGTGCGGCGCCTGGCTGCCCTCCTGGAAATCGACCGGATGGACCACATGGCGGAAAATCTGGCGGCTGCCCGGCACGATCCCGGATGGCGACGCGGCCATCAAGACTGGCTTCTGGCCACGTTGCGGGGCCTCGAGCGCATCAGATGTCTCGAAGCGATGGGGGCTGCCACATTCGCGAATCCTCCCCTGAGTCCCACCGTGGCCATCGAACGTCCGGAACTCGTGGTCGAGAGGGGAACGGGCCGGAGGATCACTTCGGTCATCCGGGAGGCACGTCAATTCCTGATCGTGGCGAGCTTCGTGATCGAGGATCTCGACACGGCGCGGATGATCGCGCAGAAGGCACGGGAAATGCCAGGATGCGTTTTTGTGATGTGCGACCTCAAGGAAACGTTCGAGAGCCATCTGGAAGCGTTGCTGGGGCTGAGGCGAGGGAGCACACCGGAGATACCCGCCCTGTTCCGGCTCAAGTGGGAATGCCTGCAGGTTCTGCTGGAGAGTCCTGCGCAGGTTCGCCACATGTCGGGTCATCTCAAGGCCTACATGAACGAACATGAAGGGCTCTTCGGCTCGGCCAACCTCACGCCGGGAAGCCTCTACAGGAACCTGGAATCGATGCTCTCGTTCCAGGATGAAGCGGGGCTGAGAGACCTGTTCGCGAGCCTCGCCTGGGTCTGGCATCATCGCACCGCTGCCAGACTGGTCCGGCCGGACGCGGGGACCGGCCTGAGTCGTCACGACCTGGGTGATCGTGACAGGCCTTCAGAGAATCTGCCCGGGCCAGTCGGGTACTTCCTCGACCCGCAGTCCTATGAACAGCATGTCCGGAACGAACTGCGTGGATGCAGGAAATCCATCCATGTCCTGAGCTACTCGCTTTCATCGAATAATGTGTTCATGAGAGAACGCAAACCGGAACAAGAGCGAGGGAAAAAGATCAGGCGCTTGATCGGCGCCAACAACGTGGACACATCAGTCAAAAACGATTCGATTCGCAAATTGAACAACATGCACGCCAAGATCGTGGCCATCGACGGGAACGTCGGGTTCCTGGGAGGCATCAATGAACCCGGGAATGACTTTTTCGACCTGATGTACCGTATCGAGGACCGCGAGCTCGTGCAGCGTCTCGTCCAGATCGTGGAACAGGAGGTGGGTCGTGGGTGAACTGCTCGTGCTCGATCAGGCGGTCGCCTGCCAGCGAATCGCGGGCACCCCGGCCCGGATCACCGAAGATGTGGACGCCAGCGAGCACCTGGTCGCGGCCATGGATAAGCTGAAACGCTACCGGTCTGGCCCTGCCCTGCCGGATGGCCCCTGGACATCGGTGAAGGCCCTCGTGCGGTGTCAGGAACTGGCGGACGGTCGAGCGTGGCTCGGGGAGGATCAGCAAGGGGAGGGGCGCTTCTTGCTGGTCCCGGATACGCTCGATCTGCTGCAGATGGGTGAATCACGCGTTGCGGATACCGCCGAGTTCATTCCAGGGTCCATCGCCCATTACTGGTGCTCGCTCGAACCATCCCTGCGTGACTCAGGGGTAGATCGGGTGCAACTGATCGACCTCGATGCCGTGTTTCCCGCGACCGTGACCTTCGACATCTCGGTTGAACGTGAGCGTGCCATCCCGACCTTCTCGAGGACGGCGCCACCGGTTGCCTCGACCATGGGTGAACTGGGCCAGGACATCTGGAGAGACCTGGCCCGGGCCGTGCTCTCCGCTCTGGATTGCTCGGAACCGGAAGCCGTGGAGGTGGTTATCGGGGATCTCATCAAGCTGGATCTGGCGGAAACGGAGCGCGGTGAGGCGACCTGGATCAGTGCCTTACCCACCCCATCGGGGATGCGCATCCGGCGCCTGAAACTCGACGGCGAGACCGTGAGGCGGGTGGTCGTAGCCCATCAGGACCGGATGGTCGAGGCCCTGGAATCGGCATTACCCCTCTCGAACACGATGCGTGTGGTGTTCACGCGATGGGCTCCCTGGCTACCGGCAACCCTGGGGGCCTCGATACGCGTTGAGCGTCCGCGCCGGGGGAACCTGATCGCGGCGATCGCGGCAGCCAGGGCGGAAGGCCTTCCTCTGTATTACCGCTATCTGGATCCGCTCGGCTTCAAGGCTTCTCATTCGAAAGAAGAACTGGACGTCGTCGTGCTCACGGGCCAGGAGCGCATGAAGGAGGGTGAGAGGTCCCAGCGGTACCAGGGCAAGCTCGGAAACAGTGTCAGATGGCGACTCAGGGAAAGAGGTTCCGTTCTGCCCATCCTGTATCGCGGTGAACCTTATCGGAAGCGCCCGGGCGGGCCAGCGGTCGTGGCCTCGTTTCAACCGGATGAGAGCATCCCCTTCCCCATCGAGATCGAGATTTTCTTCGATGTCCGGTTGGGATACCCGCCCGACCTGGCCTTCCACATCGCTGGCACGGACATGCGAATTCCGTACAGATTCGTGGAAGGCGATGAACGTTACTACGCAGAGCATCCGAAGCATATCTCGTGCATCGAGATCGACGCTCTCCAGGCCATCCGAGAAGCCAGAAGACAGGCCACGCTGACACGCTTCGCGGAAGGAAAATTTGCGGAACTCGAGAAGGTCTGCAAGGCCAAGGTGTCAGGCAACAGGCCTGTTCCGGCGCACATCATCAAAAATGTGGCCGCAGCACTTCGCGCGGGACAGGGCACGTCTAACGACGTATTGCTGGGCTATTCGCCAGGAAGTACCCTGGCAGATCGTGACCTGACAGATTTTCTGACTCGCCTACCGCTGCTGATACGTATCATCCGGGACCTGCTGCAGGACAAGATCACCGATCCAGAAAGCAAAAGCTTTGCCCTTTATACGGCTTCCCGGCTATATGGGGCCTTGCCCGGACTTGACCCTGCAGTTGACCTGAAAATCGAACGGCTGATGCGCTCTGAAAACCTGGCGCCAGCCCTGCAAATGTTCGGACGCTGCAACACGAGCACCGAAGAACTCAAAAGCCTGATCGACAAGATCTTTTCCACAGGGTCACGGATCAACCAGGAACAGCTGATCTGGGCATTAAGCAGAAATCTACTCTGGCTGGCGGACCTCGAGGCGCTCAACAGATCGGTAGATATCCCTGAATTACTTGTCAGGCTCGCGCGGATTGGCAAGGGCTTCAAAACCAGCCAATCCGATGCGAAGTCATCTCTGTTCCTGTCCATCATCCTCTTGCTCAGCTGTGCCGAGTACAGGCGGGAACTTGCGAAAGCAGAATCGCGTGAGACGGCGGCCCTTGAATCCTTGGTCCAAGCATTTGCGGAAATACCCGTCAAACTGAACAGTGCAGGTAAGCTCGGAGACCTGAAGGATCTGCTCGAAGACATGCTCAGAAATCGACCCCTTGACACTGCTTTGATGCGATCAGCACTGATCGAGGCCTGCTGAGCAGGTTTCTGATTTCTGCTCAGAAGACCGAGTTGCTGTTCGTGCGCGTGTCGGAAGACGATGCCTACACCTACCTGGGGCCCGTGGCCTACGTGCAGCACGCGGGCAGCCGACCGATGAGTATCGTGTGGCGGCTGGAGACGCCCATGCCTGTGACCTGAATCCCTTTTCAGGGTCATTCAGTAATCGGATCTCACGCAGTTCTCCTGGTCTCTCGATTGAACTCCTGGGGGCTCAGGTTTCCCAGGGATCTGTGGGGTCTGACTTTGTTGTGATCGTCTCGACACGCTCCATGCACCGCCGGGCATCGCCATACGCACGAGCCAGCAGGTAATCGATGGCGGCTCGCTTCCAGAGGTCGTTCTGCATTTGCTGGAAGAGGTCAGGAAATAGGGTCATCTGTCGATCCTCGAGCAGATCAAATAGAACCACCTCGAGACACCGGCCAGCTTCGAGATAGTCGTGTGATTGCTCGTAGCAGCTGGCCGCCTCCTCGTACGCATCACCTGCCTCGTAAGCCTGCCCCGCCTGGTTCCATTCGCAGGCCTCCCTGTGGACATCGCCCAGGTCCTGCCAGGCACCGCTCATCCTGAGCAGCGCGATGGCGTCCGCTCGCTTTTCGTTCGGTTCTGTTTCGAGCCAGAGACGCGCCAGGCAGCGCAGGACCTGGTCCCAGTTCGAATCACCGGCGAAGGCGACGATTGCGTCTTCCCAGCGTTCCTGTGCGACGAGTGCCTCGGCACCTTCCTCGTCATCTGGATCCTCGTCTGGCTCCTCGTCTGGCTCTTCGTCCAGATCTTCAGAAGGCTCATCGTCGGGGCCCTCGTCGCAGCCCTGGTCATCCAGAAGGCGATCCGTCCGGTCATCGGATTCCTGACTCACGTCGTCCCCCTCAGCGCACGAAGAAGCGCAGCAAGCGTCGAACCGGGCCCGGCTGCAACCACCCTCCGGCGACCGTGCGGTGCATCGGCTCCTGATGCCCCACGAAGGTCGGTGATCCCCCCTGCGTGAGACTGCGTCCGACGAGCTCGAAACACGCCTCGCGGACGGCCTCGTGCACCGCCTTGCCGCTGTAGGCACCGAAGTTCTGACGGCTTCCCCGCGTGACGAGGGTCATCATCGGGCACTCGCGCCCCAGACGAAAGATCCGGGAAATGGCCCAACTTTCGAAGGAGACGATCGCGACCGTGTGTTCCAGCGGGTTTCCCTGGTCAGGAGGCAAATCGCAGACCATCACGGACATGGGGTACCGGAACATCCCGCCCATCATGCCCGTGGAAGGGCCCCCCATCCGAGCCGCGAGTGCCGCCATGGGCACGGCGTCCCGGTGGACCACGAGGGTCCAGTCACCCCATTGCCAGATTTCGACGGGACGACTCGACGTGAGCGGGGCCGGACAGCTCGGCGTGCTGAAGAAATCGATCGGGGCGTATCGCATCGGGCAAGCTCCAGACCGCAAGCAGGAATGTCACGAGAACCCGGTCCATGAGACATGAGTACACCGGACAACCATTTGATGGTCATGCCAAGAATGAAACAATCCATGACCGAGGTCAAGAGGATCTCCCCCAGGAGGAACACCTCTGGCGATCGCCCTCACTCCCGGTCAGCTCACCCGTCCCCCATCTGCCCCCTGCCCGACGGGTGAGATGCACCACGTCTCCCCCTCGCCCGGCACGATGCGCACCCGGTTCCGCCGGTCCGACCGGAACCCGCCCGGCCCGAACACCTCTTCGAGCACCTCCGTCATCCGGTTGGGGGCGTCGTCCCTCGGGAACTTCTTCAGCACGTTGATGGCGACCTTCGCGAACTTCGCCCACATCTCGCGGCCCCCCACCTGCACCGGCTTCAAGCCCTGGTCCCGGGGCACGACGACGCGCGCATCGTCCCCCAGCATTCAGAGTGTTCGGACAACGGAAGCCTCCCCGAGAAGACCTCGAGCGACCTCGACAGGCACGCAACCTGAACCGACCTGTCAAGAATAACGCAAGTCGCTTCAACGTCCACGATTGGCCAGCAAGCATTGGGAGTTTCCTCCCCTCACGCGAGGGGGTGGACGGTTGCATCCTTGAATCAGCATGTTCGTGGTGATATAACCTCACAAAGGTGGTGATGCGAGTGAGCGGACTTGACCCGAAAATCAGCCTTTTCGGCAGCCGGAGGCGAACGGAAGTCCTCATCCTCCTCGCGCTGCTCGAGGAATCCTTTCCAAGTGAGCTGGCACGGTTGCTGGCTGTCCCGCTGTTCACCATCCAGCGGGTGCTCTCGGATCTCGAGGACCAGGGGATCGTTGCGGCACGGGTGCGAGGGAGAACCCGGTTGGTTTCTCTGAACCCGCGTTTTTTCGCCTGCAACGAGCTGAGGCAACTGCTACACCGACTCGCCGAGGGTGAACCTGAGCTGGAATCCCTCGTGGCCGGTCATCGAACCCGCCCATTGCAGCGCCGGAGAATCACGTGACCAAGCATTCCGGGCTTGCCGGGTAGCGCCTTCCGCGGATCAGCCTTTCGTGTTTGAGCGGACCGCATCGACGGGATCCCGGCAAGGGTATATTGCATGTATCGCGACTCATATAACCGTTTCATCCGGCCGTTTTCAAATCAGGTTCCAGAACATTTGGCCGCGGAGCCGGAAAGCAGGGGATACGAATGACTGGGAAGGATATCGAGCAAGCAGGACGCGAGATGCTCACCCTCGAAACCCTGGCCAAGATATCCGCGCTCGAGCAGGAGATTGCCGGTTATCAGCGCCGTCACGGCTCTTATGACGAATTGCTGGCCGTGACGTGTCAGCAAGAAGCTGAAGATTTCGAACTGGATGACACCCTCAACGCATGGCGCTGGGCCAGGGAATATCTCGCGGCACTTCGAGAGCAGTTGAACGACCTGCGTTCCGATGCTGCATAGGGCACTCTTACGATTTCAAGGGCTGGCAAGATCCGTCGAGGTTCGCCGCTTCGAACATACGGCAACGACCTATGCCCTGGTTGCCATTGTGACACTCAAGGATGCTTCGATTCTCTACATACGCGATTATCTGTTTGCGGATGGGTCGCACAAGTATGCCTATCACTGGCAGCGTCAAACGGGAGAACGGATCGGCCGCTGGGACAATGAAGCCCACTGGCCCTCGATTCGCACGTTCCCTCATCATTTCCATGGTGCAACTTGTGAAGTAGAGGCCTCGACTGTACGGTGCATCGACGATGTCATCGGGATCATCGCATCAGCCCTTGAGTAAACGGCAGCGTGGCAAAAAGTGCCAGATCCCGCCGGCAGGTTCCGAAAAGTCAGAGATTCGGCCGTGACGAGGAGGAACAGGGGTCTCTCCCTTTCGCGGCCGGCCGCCCTTCTTGCCATTCGCCTGAGAAACCCGGGCCTTGGCGTCACTCGTCGCCGTCGCGGCCTGCTGGAGCAACGTCCGCCGCAGGTGCTTCATCCACCGCTGGCCACCGAAGGTCCCGATGACCAGCGACCCGACGTGAAAATGGACATCGAGTCGGGGCCATCCCAGGCCATCACCGCCGGGCATGACGATGACATTGCGGCTCGCGCCATCGAACCGCACCGACCGGGCCAGGGGTTCATCCGACTCGATTCCCGCGACCCCAACCGATGCTTCGGCTCGGGCCAGATTTTCTTCAACTGTCGGAATCGCCATGGCCATGAATTTGCCTCCAGAGCGAAAGCTGTGAACCCGCCCAGGACCAATATAGGGCCTTGCCCGGCATGACGGGACGCCGCGGCACGACATTCGCATGGCCTGAGCACTCGGGAAAGGCCCCGGGGCATCGAGCCCCGAGGCCATCCCCCTCGAGCGTTTCGGTATGGAGTTCCTGGAAAATCGGGCGGTAATCAGAGCGCAATCATACCCATCGCCACGGAATCAGAGCCCCGCATCCCCGTCCGGCAAAGGCTCCCGCCCCTCGCGGGCGGCGGCCAGCTTCCGCTCAGGTCCGCTCATTCCCCTGCCCCCATCTGCCCCCGGACCGACGGGTGAGATGCACCACCTCTCCCCCTCGCCCGGCACGATGCGCACGCGGTTACGCCGGTCCGACCGGAACCCGCCCGGCCCGAACAGCTCTTCGAGCACCTCCGTCATCCGGTTGGGGGCGTCGTCCCTCGGGAACTCCTTCAGCACGTTGATGGCGACCTTCGCGAACTTCGCCCACATCTCGCGGCCCCCCACCTGCACCGGCTTCCAGCCCTGGTCCCGGGGCACGACACCGCGCGAGTTGTCCCCCAGCATGATGATCCCCTTCTCGCCCGAGTGCATCACCTTGAACGTGTCCACGCGCTCGTACCGGGTCTCGAAGTAGGCCGCGAGCCGCCACGCGACACGCACGAGCACCGCTTCCTCGAAGGCCACCCCATCTCGCGGCCGCGGCCCCACGTAGACCAGGGCATCCCCCGATCGCTCGAAAAACACGGTGCGCCCGCCCTTGCCGGGGTTGAGCCACGCCGCCACCGGATTCCGCAGCACGTGGTCCCGGAGCTTCTCCGCTGACACGCGCTCGAGATCGCCCAGATCCGCCCCCTCCAGGTCCTTCCGGTGCCGGGGCGACTCCAGGAAGAAGCGCCGGAAGTCCTCGACCAGCACCTCGAGTGCCACCGGGGCCGTAAGGCCCCCCCGGCGGACGAACGCCTCCAGCAGGACCATCTTGTACGACTTTGTCATCTGGGTCTTCTCGACCTCGGCCAGGAAGCCCCCTGCCTCGGCCTCGAGTGCCGCCTGGACCGGGGCGAGTGCCCCCGCCGCCTCCAGGTACCGGTTCCAGGTGCCGAACTCGCGCCGCAGAAGCCTCACCGGGAAGCGCCCCCACCGGTGGGTCTCCATCAGGGACGGGGCATGGCCCAGTTCTGCCGCCAGTTCCCGGTGCGCCTCCAGCATCGCGTCGCGCAGCGGCTCGCCCTTCCGGGCCAGCTGCGTCAGCAGGTCGATCACCTGCAGGTCCAGGTCGAGCGAGATGCCCCTCGGCAGCACGAGTTCGCGCGACCTCAGCGCCTCGAGCACGGGGGACAGGTCCCTCGCGGGAGCCTCGACGTCGTCACGACCCAGCAGCAGCGGGAACTTCCGGTGAACGCCCCGGTGGTTCCCGATCAGGTCGAGTACCTCCAGGCGTTCCTTGCCCGGATGCAACCGCAGGCCTCGACCGAGCTGCTGCAGGAAGACCGTCGGACTCTCGGTGGGCCGCAGGAACAGCACGAGGTCGACCTCGGGGATGTCCACGCCCTCGTTGAACAGATCGACCGTGAACAGGATGCACACCTGCCCCGCCCTGAGCGACGCGATCGCCTCCTGCCGGTCTGCTGCCCCCGGTCCCGAGTGTACCGCGATCGCCGGGACCCCCTGCTCGCGGAAATACCGGGCCATGAACTCCGCATGCCGGATCGACACGCAGAAACCGAGCGCCGCCCGGGACACATGCTCCCGGTAGGCCGCCAGGGCGATCTCGGCCCGCTGCCGGGTCGCGACCGCCGTCGAGAGCGCCTCCTCGTCGTAGCGACCGCCCCGCCACGGCACCTGGTCGTAGTCCGTCGGGTCAAGCACGCCGCGGTAATGCAGCGGCGAGAGCCACCCCAGGGCGATCGCCTCGTGGATCCCCACGCGGTATGCGACGTTCCCGTCGCAGAGTCCGAGCACGTCCCGGTTGTCGGCCCTGTAGGGCGTCGCCGTCAGCCCCAGCAGGAAGCGCGGCGTGAAGTGGTGCAGCACCGTGCGATACCCCGGTGCCGCGCCGTGGTGCACCTCGTCCACCACGATGTAATCGAAGTGGTCCGGGGCGAACGTCCCGAGGTGCTCGGGCCGTGACAGCGTGGCCACCGACGCAAAGACGCAGTCGGCTTCGGCCTCGAACTGCCCCATCCCGACGAACCCCGTCGTCGCGTCGGGTCGCACCTGGACGAAGGTCTCGCGGGCCTGCCGCAGCAGTTCCTCGCGGTGGGCCAGGAACAGGACCCGTCCGGAGGCCGCACTGTCGAAAGCGGCCAGGTAGGTCTTCCCGATGCCCGTCGCCGCGATGACGAGGCCCTTCGTCTCGCCCTCCATCCGGAGAGCCGCCAGCGCGGCCAGGGCCTCACGCTGAGGGGCATTCGGTACCGGACGCGCCTTACGGGGGGCGGGTTCGAGCGTCAGCGGGCGCGGCTCGCGACGAACGGCATAGGCCATGATCCAGTCGCGATCCACCGGGAGCGCCTCCGGGGCGGCCCACAGGGCATCGAACCGATCCAGCATGTCGTGGACCGGCCAGCCGGCATCGGCGGCGTGGACGCGGTAGTTCCACTCGATGCCCGACTCGAGCGCCGAACGCGACAGGTTGGACGACCCGATGAGGGCCGAGTGGCGACCATCCGAGCGCTCGAACAGGTAGGCCTTCGGGTGGAAGCTTCTACCCGGTTCCCGGTGAACCCGCAGTTCGAGCGCGGGAGCCAGGTCGAGCATGGCGAGCAGAAAATCGGGCTCGGTGACATCCAGGTAATCCGACGTGAGCAGCCGGATCCGGGCCCCGCGGGCGAGGGCCGCACGGAACGGCGGAGCCACGAGGGGAAGGCTGCTCGCGAGCCCGAAGGCGACGGCCAGGTTCGCCCGGTCACACGTTGCGAGTTCGGCCTCGAGGGCGCTTGCGAAGCGATCGCCCGGCCCCGTCCACACCCGCAGGCCATCGGACACGGGACGCGGCGGACGGGCGAGCAACCAGTTGGCGTCGAAAGGCCCCCGAGCACGGCGCTTGGCATCGCGCACGGCGGCCAGATGGGCGGGATCGATGCCGTGGAGGGTCATCAGGCGATCGATGACGTCCGCGAGGTCGGCCAGTTCCTCGACGAGCTGGTCGACGTCCCTGCTGCGGACGGCCTCGAAGGTCTCTTGGGCCTCCTCGAGGATCTTGTGGGCGACGTACGGGATGACCTCGGCATCGGTCACACGACGCAGGTCCCGACGGCGAACCTCGTCGAGCAGGTCGGGAATCGCATCCCGGATGAGCTTTTCCAGACGAGGGAACTCGTTCACGTCCAGTACCGGGCCTTGGAGGGCACGACATGACGGATCCCGCCGCGAGGGTCGTCCACGTCCCCGGCATACCGCGGGATCACGTGCAGGTGCAGGTGCATGACCGTCTGCCCCGCGGCCCGACCGACGTTGATACCCACGTTGAACCCGTCGGGGCAGTGGGACTCCCGCAGACACGCGATGACGCGGTCCGCATGCACCCACAGGGCCGTGCGCTCGTCCTCGCTGGCATCGAGGTAGGTCTCGACGTGGCGCCGCGGCACGATCAGGGTATGTCCGGGACTCACGGGAAAGGCATCGGGGAACGCGGCCACGAGGCCATCCCCGTCGAGGGTCGCGATCTCGAGTTTCCGGCAGAACGGGCAGTCAGTCGTCATGCCTTTCAAATACCCGGAACCCGGTGGATGTTCAGAGCGCCATCACGCCATCTCCCGGAACGTTCTACCGGGCTCCGGATGATGCCGTAACTGACAGAGCATCCAGGCGTCCAAGATCACGACTTGGTCGAGATCTTGGACGCCGGTGTGCTTGAAGCGGTATGCCTCTTGCGCGGACGGCCGCCCTTCTGTCCATTTTCCCTGGAAGCCCTTGCCTTGGCATCACTGGGCGCGCCGGCTGCCTGTTTTAGCAACATCTGACGCAGATGCTTCATCCACCGCTGGCCCCCGAAGGTGCCGATGACCAGGGCCCCCAGGTGGAAGTGGACATCGAGTCGGGGCCAACCCAGGCCATCCCCTCCGGGCATCACGATGACATCGGAAAGTTCGGCCTCCGACCTGGTCGCCAGGCCTTCACAGAGGTCCACCGGGAAGATGAACTTCGCGCCAGAAGTCAGTTCCACGATCACCTTGCGAGTGGCGACATCGAACTGCGCCGATCGGGCCAGCGGTTCCACGGGCTCTGGCCCGTCGATCCGGTGTGATGCTTCGGCCTGGGCCAGAATTTCCTCATCGGTAGGGACAGTCAGGGCCATGGATCCTCCTCCACGTCTCGATGAGACTTCCCTGGTATTCGGCGACCAGCCTCACGGCTCGAACCAGATCTTTGCCCGACATCGTGTTGCCCTTCCCGATGACGAACGGATAGGTCTGACTGTCGCCAAGCGCGACCCGCAGATGCTGCCCCGCTTTGAACACGTGGACGTGAGGCGGCCGGTGTTCGAAGCCCGTATAGATCACGAGGTCAAACCCGTCGACCGATACAACCGTTGGCATGGTGCATGATACCCACTATGGCAGGTTTTTCAATCCCGACATGATTTATGCGTTGCAAATAAACTAATAACTATTATATCATTTATTCGCGAAACTCGAAAGCCGCCAATCACCCCTGCCCGACGGGTGAGATGCACCACGTCTCACCCTCGCCCGGCATGATGCGCACCCGGTTCCGCCGGTCCGACCGGAACCCGCCCGGCCCGAACAGCTCTTCGAGCACCTCCGTCATCCGGTTGGGGGCGTCGTCCTTCGGGAACTCCTTTCAGCACGTTGATGGCGACCTTCGCGAACTTCGCCCACATCTCGCGGCCCCCCACATGCACCGGCTTCCAGCCCTGGTCCCGGGTCACGACGCCGCGCGCATCGTCCCCCAGCATGAGGATCCCCTTCTCGCCCGAGAGCATGACTTTGAACGTGTCCACGCGCTCGTACCGCGTCTCGAAGTAGGCCGCCAGCCGCCACGCGACCCGCATGACAGCCAGGAGGGCAGGATCGATGCCATGCAGCGGTTACGCGTTGCGGGTCAAGACGGCGAGCTTCGTCGATCAGGTCGGGAATCGCATCCCGGATGAGCATTTCCATGCGTGGAAACTCGCTCGCGTCCAGTACCGGGCCTTGCCAGGCACGACGTGACGGATCCCGCCGCAAGGATCATCCACGTCTCCGGCATACCACGTGATCATGCGCAGGTGCATGACCGTCTGCCCGGCGGCCCCACTGACGTTGATACCCACGCTGAACCCGTCGGGGCGGTGGGACTCATGCAGACACGCGATGACGCGGTCCGTCGGGGAACGCGGCCACGAGGCCATCTCCCTCGAGAGTCTCGGTCCGGAATTTCTGGCAGAACGGGAAGTCCATCGTCCAGGCGCGATCATACCCTCCCACGAATGACCATTCCCTTGAATGCGACCTGGTTGACACCGGGATGAATAGAGGTCAAGTTAATTGCATTAAATGATCATGCATATGATGGAGAGCACGATGGCAGTACGACATCCAACTTTCATGATTGCGGCGCTGATCCTCACAAGTTGCGATCAGGTATCCGGCATCCTGGCAACGGTCCGCGGCGAGGCGGACGTGTATCCGATGGCCGTTGGGAACGTCTGGCGGTACGAGATCTTCCTCGATGACGTGAAGCAGGGCACCGAGGTGGACGAGATGATTTCTGTCACGAAATCAGAAGGGATGAGCACCGCCATTGTGAAAGTGACCCAGACCATCCTCTCAACAGGACAGCAGCGCAGCGTCAATCAGGTCCTCCGGAAAACCTCGCAAGACCTCACACAGGGCAGCGAAAACGGCGTCAGTGCAGTCGTCCTCAAGCTTCCACTCGAAACAGGAAAGACCTGGCAACTCGGAAGCGCGACCATGACCGTTTCCGGCAAGGAAGACCTGGCCGTCCAGGCAGGCTCGTATGGCGGTTGCTTCAAGTTGAGCGGTCAGAACGGCAGCACGGTGGTCGCAAACTGGTACGCACCCGGGATCGGGCTGGTGAAGTCCGAGACCAGGAGCGGTGAACAGTTTCTCCGCCAGGAACTCACCAGCGTGGAAATCAAGTGAGGCGAAGCATACGATGTTCAGACTCAGGATTCTGACCCTGATACTGGCCAGTACGGCAACCTGGATCCTTGCCTGCTCTGAGGAGGCCAGTGAGGTCGCCGGAATTCCTGCTGGCAGTAAGAGACAGGGCTCCGGTACGGGAGTGGCCAACGTTCAGATCGTGGGAACGACCCTCGAAGTGAATCCCACGGTCTCGTACAGGTGGTCCGGTGCCGTGGCCCACTTCGTTCCCGCCGACAGTACGATACCTTCGGGTGCAAAGGACATCGCATATTTCGGCCCATCACGGGGTGGCGTCCGGGGCCAGGTTGCGAGGCTTCCGGGTCTGGAAGGGGCCACCATGGTGTCGTATACCACCTCCCGGATGGGTGCAGAGTGCGTGGACGTCGTGCGTGGGGATGAACCATCCTCCCGGGTGGATCCAGTCCCGCATGTGAGCGCGACTCCCCTACCGGAAGGCTTTATCGGAAATTCACTCCTTCTCGAGGCCGATTTTCCGACGCTTCTGAGAGGCAATATCCGGATCACCGCCCGACAGGGCTACGTCCTCGGATTACCCTGCATCTCGACGCCACCGCCATACAGATCGTCGATCGGTGGCGGAGTGACGGGCAGTGGCGGAGTGACGGGCAGTAACGGACAGGGAACCCAGCCTGCCGGGTCCGGACCATCACCCAGCCCCATTCCTACCCCGGAAACCATCCATGAGATCAGGTCGTTCGCGGAGGCAGGCGATCTGCCCCTGGCCACGCGAGCAGTGCTGACGGTCGATGTCACCGTGACCGATCACCGGGACTATCCCCTCGAAGACCTATCTCGAGAAAACTTCTTTTCAACGGGGTTTGGTAAGGCCACGGACATGGAGATCCTAGGCAAGGGACTTTACCGTCTGAAATTCGAGGTCAATTCCACCCAGGGTGAAGTGAACACTCAGGACATCACGATATCGATGGTAGTGAATGCCGACAGGAAGAGCATCACTTATTACCGTCAGAGCCCCGCGTCCCCGTCCGGCAACGGCTCCATCCCCTCGCGGGCCGCGGCCAGCTTGTAAAACAGCGTGCCGTCGTAGAAGGCCATCAGCCGCGCGCGACTGAGCGCCGGCACCGTCTCGCCGTTCTCGGTCACGGTGGCATCGGCCCCGATCCGCAACAGCAAACCGAATTCTCCCCGGGACGCGACGTAGCCGATCGTGTCCGTCCGGTTGGTGTCGATCATCTTCCGCAACTCGGAACCGGACAGGCTGCCTGACCGGTCGGCATCGAAGGCCCACATCCGCTCGAACGCGGCCTGCACGAAATGCCCGCGCGCATCGTAGATGCCCGTGTCCGAGCCGTGCTTGCCGCTCTCGATGCGAGCCACCGAGATGCGCGTCCCCTCCGAGGCGCCCCGCAACCCCGCGTGGGTGAGGACGGCCGCGCCGAGCGACCCGAGCGAGCTGACGCCGAGGCGCTGGAACCCCTTGCGGGTCTCGGAAAGCGTCACGTAGCCGTCGTGGTCGGCATCGAAGAACATGACGTGCAGTTGCAGGGCAGACGGATCGGCCGGCGTGGCCGTCATGGCGGCGACCCGACCCGTGACGGACGCCGGGACCCGGTGGGTGCCGCAACCCGTGAGCATCGGCAGCAGGACGAACAGGGCCGGGATCGTGCGATGGAGGTGGCTCATGGGGGACGGGATCTCCTCGGTGGCGAGAGGCTCGCTCGTCCCGGCACCCCGGCAGGATACGGCCTGATCCGCTTTTCCCGTGTTCCGGAAGTGTCAATTCTTATCGACAGATTAAGTTTATGAAATCGCATGACAGCCCCGGCGACCCACAAAAGCCCTGGACCGAAGACTGGTCCCCGGGGCTTCACCCGGATAGAATCGACCAGGGTATCCCGCCCCGTCTGGAGGTTCCCCGTGGTCTCTCGTGGATGGCGCCGTCTCGCTCCCGGGCTCTTGCCCGTCGCCCTCGTCGGCTGTGCCCAGGGGCTGGGCAGTCTGGTCGGCAACCTGCCCTCCGCCACGCCGACCCCGGCTCCCTCGACCTGGTTCGAACCCGTGCCGGCCGACCTGGCCCTGGTGTCGGCCGAGGGGCCGTTCCAGGCCGGAGTGCCCTTCACCGTCACGGCCCGGGTGGTCATCGGGAGCAGTTCATGCAACCGGTTCCGGGCGATCGCCGCGGAGGTGGAACCCGCCTCGGCCACGATTCGCGTGAGCGCCACCCTCGACACGTTGCGCTCCTCCGGCGGCGAGGTGCCCTGCACAATGGACTTCGGCACCCGTCTCTCGACCGTCTCGGTGACGGTTCCCTCCTCTGGCAGCTACCAGATCGTCGCGGACCGTTTCAGCGAATCGGCCGCATGGCTGGACGAGACGCCCCGCGCGACGTTCGATATATGGGTCGATTGACGCCCCCCTCCTGAAAGCAGGACGCCTTGACGCACGACGATCGCTCCACGGAAATGATGCCTGAAAACGCCCCGGGCACGCCCCCGGACTCCGGCCGGATCGTGCTGGTGTTCGGGGCCACCGGTCAGATCGGCACCGAGATGGTCAAGCTGCTGGCTGAAGACCCACGCTGCCAGGAAGTACGCGCCCTGACGCGCGACCCGCAAGGTTCCGCCGCCCGGATCCTCGAGGCCTTCGGCCCGACCGTCCGGGCAGTCCCGTTCCGCCTGGACGACCTCGAGCCGGTCTGCGCGGGGGCCACGGACGCCTTCATCGTGGCGCCCCTGTCCGACGACATGGCGACCTGGCATCAGAAGGTGGCACACGCCCTGGCTGCGACCGGTGTCGAGCACGTCGTCAAGGTGAGCGTCACGGGCGCACGCGCGCCCGAGAGCGATCCGCCCCCTGGTCGGTTTCCCTCGCTGCACTGGGCCGGTGAGGAGGCCCTGCGCGGCGCCGGGCTGAAGTCCACGGTCATCCGGCCCACCATCTTCATGCAGCATTTCGAGATGGGGACGGGGGTCTACGAGCGTGGGGACGCACGCTTCTATCTTCCGACCGGCGACGCGGGGGTGGCCTTTCTCGACTGCCGGGACATCGCGGCGATGGGCCACGCACTGCTGCTATCGCCCGCTGCCGTGCCCTTCCACGGGGGCGCGTACGAGCTCACGGGTCCCGAGGCCGTGTCCGGATCCCGGATCGCCGCCATCCTCTCGGCCCTGCGCGAAGCCGCCGTCGAACACGTCGACGGGATTCCGGCCTTCGAGGCCCGCTGCGCGGAACTGGGCAAACCCGACTGGGGCAAGTACGTCTACGCGGAGGCGGCCGGGGGCTGGTTCTCCGGGGTCCAGACCGTAGTCTTCGAGACCCTGGTGGGGCGACGCCCGCGCACCTTCGCCGCCTGGGCCGACGATCGGGCCCACTGGTTCAGGCTCTGAGAACGGGTCCTGCACGTCGCTTCTCCAGAGGGTTGACTTGCACGAAACATTTCGTCACCTTTGACACGGCAGCTTCTTCGATTGAAGAATTTCACCACTTCCTCCCGGGTCTCCAGAAAAGGACATCGATTCATGAACAAATTCGCAGTGCTCGCGGCCCTGTCGCTGGTGACGTCCTGTGCGGTGAGCCCCGAGACGGGCCCGGTGAAGGTGGTCACGAAGCGGACCGCCTCGATCGTCGGCTACGACCCCACCATGACGCGCCTCTTCGTGAACTTCTTCCGGGGTGATGCGGCCGCCCGGCGGGCCATCCAGGCGCTGCCAGCCAGCTTCGCCTCCGCCTCCGTGACGCTGAGCAATGCGGCCACCCCCTCGCTGCTGGTAAGTCCTCTGTCCCGTACCGTGACGTTCACGGCCACCTCGAGCCCCCAGGTCGTGTCTGCAGGATCCGCGAACTTCACGCGCCTGCGCGTGGGCACGCACTACGGAGTCAACGTCTCCCTGTATGACGGCAGCAACGTCGTCGCATCCGGACGCCGGACGGGAATCGAGCTCGTGGCGGGGGTCAACACCGTCAGCGTCATCATGAGCCCCAACGGAGACCTGGCCATCACCGGCTCGAACCAGGGCAACACGGTGGGAGATTCGAATGGCTGGTTCGTCACGAAGGGGGACACCGTCACCTTCGACACCGGTTTCTCGGCCAGCGAGCATACGACGTACGTGGCGGACAACCCGGGACGCACGCTGACGATGCAGGTCCTCGTGAACGACGGCCAGATCGACGACCTCACCTCGGCGATCGCCGGAGCGTCCGAGACCCTGGTCGCCACGGCCAGTGCCCCGTTCGACAGCTTCGTCTGGGATACCTCGGCCGTGTCCAACACGGGCTTCAACCCGACGTCCAGCCTCACGGATACCGGCACCCAGGCCAGCCAGATGATCTTCCGGATCGTCGACGATCTGGGCAACGTGGTCGGCGAGAGCATCCTGAAGCCCCTGTCCGTCGGTAGCGCGGCCTCCCTCGACCTGAAGCTCCAGTAAGGCGATGTCGTTCCGGTCTATCCCCCGGCTGCCCGGCACCTTGCCCGGGTGGACCCTCCGGTTCTGGGGAACGGCGGTGGTCATGCTGCTGGCAGGTTGCCTCAGCATGCTCACGCCGGCCTCGACGGCGGTTCGCGTGCAGACGGTCTCGTCCGCACGCCCGTCGGTCGAGACGGGCAAGCCCGCCGGCTTGCAGGTGAACATCCGTCTGCCGGCGCGCAGCACCCAGACCCTGCCGGGAACCTGGGCCAGCATCGTTCTGGCGCTCTCCAACCCGGACTCCACCCTGCTTCCCACCACGCTGACGACCACCCGCAACCAGGCGGGCGGCACCACCGTGTCGGCCGTCTTCACGACTCTCAGGTCGGGCAGCGGTTATGCGCTGAATGCCCGGCTCTTCGACGGGGCGAACGGGACGGGCAACAAGGTCGCCAAGGGCTACCAGAACGACATCACGCTCCAGCCGGGCAACAACCAGGTGACCCTGACCCTCATGTCGCCGGTCGCGACCGACTGGCGTTCCTTTCCGGACGAACTCTACGCCTGTGGCAGCGTGGTGTTCGTCAATGGCCACTTCGAGGCACCTGCCACCGTCACCTTCCAGCCGTCGGGCGCGACAGCTCCCCTGACCGTGCTGTCCTCCTACCAGGCCAGCTTCGTGGTCCCGTGCGCGGCCACGACGGGAACCGTCACCTTCACCGACCCGGACGGCACGTCGAATGCGCTTCCCATCCGCATCTCCGAGTTCGGCCTGGGCTTCGCCCGGAGCTTCTCCCGCTACTACAACCAGGCCACGATCGCCCGTTCCTCTCCCACCATCGGGGTGCCCCGGACTCATGCCGGACTCCTGCAGCGGGGGGATTACCTGTACCTCCTGGGTGGCCGTCACATCAACGCGTCCTATAACACCATCCTCCGCGCGCTCAAGAACGCCGACGGAACCATCCTGAGCTTCCAGAACACGGGGCAGACTCTCACGACGGACCGCTATGGCGTCGCATGGGTCGAGCATGGCGGCAAGATCCTGGCCATCGGCGGCACGGGCGGCGGCGGCGCCAGGTCCAGCACCGAGACCAGCACCTGGCAACCGGATGATAGCCTGGGTACCTTCACGGCGTCCCAGACGATGACCCGGGCGCGAGCGTTCGCGTCTGCCCTGGTCCTCGGGGACTACCTCTACGTGTTCGGTGGGCGCGCATCGGGAATCCCGACTGACACCATCGAGAGAGCCCCGATCGATGCCAGCGGAACCCTGACGGGCCCGTTCGCGACCGTCTCGGGCACGCTCGTCACGGCCCGCTCGCAAGGTGGGGCCTTCCAGCAAGGGGGCCGGGTCTACCTGGTCGGGGGGCAAGGGGCCACCGGACCGCTGGCCTCCATCGAATCCGCCCCGATCCTGGCAGATGGATCGATCGGATCTTTCACGACCAGCACCGTCTCCCTGACCATGCCCCGGGCGGGCTTCGCCCTGCAGATGCTGGGCACCAAGGTCACGGTCATCGGCGGCACCACCACGGGAGACGTGCCCGTCGCCTCGGTCGAAAGCGCCACCCTCGGGGCTTCGGGCCCCGGCACCTTCGCCCTCGAATCGGGCATCAACCTCTTGACCGCGCGCCGCGGTTGTCAGGCGGCCCTCATCGGCGACCAGTTGCACGTCTTCGGTGGCGGCGATGAGAACGATACCGCCCTCGCATCCATCGAGTTCGCCCCGTGCAACACGAC
This sequence comes from bacterium, assembly GCA_035285805.1. Lineage (GTDB taxonomy): Bacteria > Cyanobacteriota > Sericytochromatia > S15B-MN24 > UBA4093 > JAYKJE01. The sequence continues at coordinate 43,425 of JAYKJE010000011.1, forward strand.
GGGACAGCTCGGGGCCTTCGCGGCGGGTGGCGCGTCGTTCACTCCGCGGTTCGGCAACGGGGCGGCCGTCCTCGGGTCGCGCGTGAACGTGTACGGCGGCTGCGGCGGATCGATCACGTCGGGTGGAGGGTGCAACTCGGATGGCTCCATCCTTTCGACCATCCAGCAGGCCGTCATCGACGATTCGGGCGCCGTCGGCTCCTTTGCGGCCTCCGGTTCGCTCGACGTGGGTCGCGTGAACTTCACCTCGGCCGTGCTCGGCACCAATCTGTGGGTCTTCGCGGGCGGCATTCCGAGCTCGGCGCCCCACAACACGCCCAAGGTCATCTATGCGCCCATCGAGTCGGATGGCAGCATCGGCACCTTCCAGGATGCCGGCCGCACCGTGGCGCAGGTCTCGGGGGCCAACGCGGTCGCCGTGGGTCTGAATCTCTACGTCGTGGGGGGCATGGACGGCAACAGCACGGTCTCGGCCTGCCGCACGGGGACGCTCGATGGCACCACCTACAGCATCGGCGGCTTCGGCAACAACGGTCCCAACCTCGTGACGGCCCGGGCCCGCATGGGGATGGTCGTGCTGGGGAACTACATCTATGCGATCGGGGGGCAATCGGACCGCAACGGCGCCGCCCTCGCGAGCGTCGAACGGTGTACCATCGACCCGGCCGCGGATGAGGTCACCGGCAACTTCTCGAGCTACGGGACGGGTCTCCAGGTCGCGCGCGCGGCACCGGCCCTGGTGGTCACGGGATCCAGGCTTTACGTGATCGGCGGGACCCAGACATCTTCGTACAACGGGTTGAACTCGGTCGAGGTGGCCACCATCGCCGCCGATGGCAGCCTGGGGTCCTTTTCCACCGTCAGCGGCCTGAGTCTGGGCACGGCGCGTGGCTTCGAGGCCGCGGCCGTGGTCGGGAACTTCCTGCAACTGTTCGGGGGACTCAACAGCAGCGGTCCGCTCGGAAGCGTCGAGCAAGCGGGGCTCCAGTGAGACGTCATCTTGCGACGATGCTCTCCGTGTTCGGCCCCCTCCTGGTGACGGCGTCCTGTGCATCGCCGCTGCTGCCGCGGCCCACGCTGTCAGGGGTGGGGAAAGAGTTCGCGGCCCGTCTGACCGACGGGACGGCCCTCCTGCTGGGACGTGCGCGCATTCCGGTCGCGGGTGCCGCCGATGCGAGCCTGTCCGAGTTGCCCGCGGCCGGAGCGACCGTGATCCTGCTCGCCCGGGACTTCAAGACCGAGATCTCACGCGCGACGGCCGACGGTTCGGGGAATTTCCGGATCCAGGATGTGCCCCGCGGCGGGGCCAGCATCCTGCGCGTCGTGCACGAATCGGATGCGGGGACCCGGACCCTCGAAAAGCTCGTGTTCCCGACGACCAGCGTGGAATGCGTGCGGGTCGACCTGGCCTCCTCCCTGCTGGTCGACAAGATCGCCTCGAACGGGCTCCTCAAGCCAGACCCGTTGCTGAGCGGCCGGGACGACCTGCTGGATCTGGTTCAGCCCGACAAGCTCTCCAGCTTCGAGAAGGACATCCGGGACAAACTTTCGAAACTGCCGACGCAGGACGTCACCGATCTGTTGCAGGAGGCCCTGAAACCCACCGAGATTCCGGATCCGGCGGCCACCCCCGTTCCGGGTTCCGGCTCGGGCACCGGTGGCGGGACCGGCTCGGGCAATTCCCTGCTGGACCGCCTCGGGGCCAAGGATGACGCGGTGGCCGACGATTACAACGACATCTTCGTTCGCCCGGACGAGGCGTCGCTGACCTTCAACATCTCGGCCACGGGGTTCAACAGTGGCGTCCCGGATGACCTCCAGCGCATCTCGGGTGTCGTGAGCTTGAGCCTCACGGGCATGCCCGATGACGTGACCTCTTGCGAGCTGTGGACCCTCATTCCGGAACGTCGGCTGATGGTGACCTTGACCCGGGCAGCTTCATGGGCCGGGGAGTTCAACTCATGGCCGATGCCGCAGGGTCCCACCAACCTCGACTTCATCGGCATCACCCCGGCGGGCAAGCGCGTGCTGCAGCGGCTCCCCGTGTTCGTCGACAACTCGGTGTCTCAACTATGCGCAGAATGATCCTGCCCTGGCTCGGCGGGCTGATCGGCTCGTCCCTCGCCCTTTCCGCGTTCGCGGCCGTTCCGGTGCACAACCAGGCGGCGGGGACGGATCCGGGCGTCCGGAAGGCCCGGACCTTCGACCGCTACCAGGTCGGACAGCCCTTTCTCTGGAGAGACGGCACGCTGATCGTGCCCGTCGAGGGTGAGCGGGCCCCGTCGGTCCGGCTGGTCGTCGAGCGTCCGGACCAGGCCTGGCTCGAGGTTCCCTTTTCCGGTCCCGTTCCCGCGCGCGTGAGCGGCAACCGGCAGCAGTTCCTCGGCCCCACCGCCCCGTACCGGTCCTGGCAACTCGTCCAGGAGCGGCCCGGGACGGTGCGGTTGACGCTGTCACCGCGAGATGCCCGCTCCTTCGAGGCGCGGGTGGTGCGCTGGGGCAAGGGCTGGCAGATCCAGCTCCGGCGGCGCCAGACGGTCTTCGACCACCGAAAGCGTCAACCCGCACCTCGAACGAAAATCCGCGCCGACGGAAAGCTCAAGGGCACGCCGTGGTCGGTGGTCACGGCTCCCGGCGCGAAGGCGCCGGCAGGATTCGCACCGCCGGCAGGCGACAAGAAGGACAAGTCGAATCGCGCTGCCCTGAAAGCTTACTGGGAGACTTACCGCCGCAACATCTTCAAGGTCGGGCGTCCGCGGGTGCGGGACGATGGCACCCTGACGGTGCCCGTGAGCAGCCCGCTCATGCCCCGGGTCCGGGCTGATCTGAAAGATCCCCGGCATCCCTGGTACGAACTCCCGCTGGATGGCCACGTCCCGGCCCAGCTCCGGACACCGACCCTGTGGCACGCGTTCACGGACGGTCCTCTCCGGGCGCTGAAGCTGGCCAGGGTCCGGTGGGGTACCGTGAGGTTGACGCTGTCGCCTCGCGGCGACCGGACCTTCGAGCACCGGGTCGTGAAGGGGAAAGAGGGATGGCTCGTGGAGTTTCGCCCGCTGGCTATCCCCCGACCGGCGGCATCGAGCGTCCCAGTGCCCGTCCCCCCTTTGGTGCCACCCCAGCCCACCCCTTCCCCGTCCCCGGCAGGGGCGGCTCCCGGGGAACCCACGCCCGTCCCCACCCCCGTGGTCACGTCGGAACCCGTCGTCGAGCCGACCCCGGAGCCCTCGCCGTCTCCGGCAGTCGAGGCCACACCCTCGCCGGCCATCGTCGGGGAAGAACCGGACTGGGATCCCCTCTCGCGGCTCTTGCTGACGGGTGCCCGGACGGGGCTCTACGAAAGCTATCCCGATGGTGGCGTCGTCGATGCCACGGTGAACGACATCAACACCCTCGCCCTGTACGCCCGCCACGAGATGACCCCCGGCTGGTCGCTCGAAGGAGAGTTCAGGGGATTCGAGACTTACACCGTCGTCGATCGCCTGTTGCCCACGTCGACGCACACGCGGAACGATCTGTCGTTCCAGGCGGCCTCGATGTGGGACTTCCAGCAGGGCATGTTCCGCGAGAGCGTGGGCCTCGGCTACGGTTTCCGGTACATCACGGCCCGTCACAGCCTCGAGCCGATCGCCAAGGACTTTCTGTTCTCCGACACCCAGCTGTTCCAGGGTCCCGTCCTGCGGGCGGATCTGTCGGTTCGTCCGTGGCGTCCGTTGCGCCTGTACGTCCAGGGGCACCTGCAACCGCTGACCTTCGTCCTGGTGGATCCGCTGGTGGACGGTCTGCCCGACGTCCGACGTGCCCGGCTGGACCTGGGCGCAGAGTTCATGATGGACCGCTACGTCTTGCGGGTATGGCAGACCTGGGACCAGTCCTGGCGGACGAGCACGCCATTACAGAGTCTTGCCGCTTTCGGAGTTTCTGCCGGTATCCGTTACTGAGACCATTCACGACGTGTCCCCTGGCCTTGTTTCGGCCAGGGGGGAGTTTTCAGGGAAGTTATCTGCGGTGAACGGATCTGCCTGGTCGCCGAGATTCACCATCACACCCGCCGTGGCCCGCGGTCTGATGACCATCGAAGCGGCCCGAGCAGTCGTGGCCGAGACGCCCATCCCCCCGGTGGTCGAGGCGGAATTGAGACGACGAGCGCGTCTGCGCTCCACCCATTTCTCGACTCGTATCGAGGGCAACCGGCTGACTCTGGCAGAGGCCGAAGAGGTCATCCAGGGGCGTCGATCCGATTTCCACGGACGCGAGCGCGATGTCGGGGAGGTGAAAAACTACTGGGACGCCCTCCTTCGTGTCGAAGAATGGGCTGCGCGAAAGCAAGGACTCACCGAGGATCTCATTCAACGCCTTCACGCGTGCATCGAGAAAGGGAACCGGGCCAGGCCAACGCCCTACCGGGATGGCCAGAATGTCATCCGCGACTCCGCCAGCGGTGCGATCGTTTACCTCCCGCCCGAAGCCGCGGACGTTCCTTCCCTCATGGCAGAGATGGTGGCCTGGGTCCGACAGGCTGAAAACGATGCGATACCCGTCCCGCTCGTGGCCGCCCTGACCCACTATCAGTTCGTCACCATCCATCCTTACTTCGATGGAAACGGTCGCACGGCCCGTCTTCTGGCGACCTTCATCCTGCATCGCGGAGGGTATGGTCTCAACGGATTGATTTCACTGGAGGAACATCACGCGCGAGACCTGGAGGGCTACTATCACGCGCTCGCAGCTCACCCTCATCACAACTATTACTTCGGCAGGGCAGAGGCAGACCTCACCGGATGGCTCGAATACTTCATCGGATTGACGGCACGGGTCTACGATCTGGCCAAGCATGAAGCCCTGAGATGCGTGCGAGCGGGAATCCTCCCCGAGCCTGAAGAGGTTCGACGTCTCGATCGACGAGCGCGCTTGGTCATCGCACTTTTCGGAAAGCAAGACCGAATCACGGCTGCTGATGTGTCCCGGGTACTCGGCCTGTCCGACCGCCAGGTCCGTGACCTGATCCGGAGGTGGGTTGGCGACGGGTGGCTCCTCGTGGCCGACCCGGCGAGACGCTCTCGAGCTTACCAGTTATCGGCGGAATATCGGCGGTCCATTGGAGTGTTATCGGCGGATGATCCGGAGAATCCGGCACACGTCGGCCAGGCAGGTTCGCTCAAACCTGACGCATGAATGGGCGTCAGCCTCGATCAAGGTGGCTCATGGCCATCACCCGAGCCGGCAGCGGCGGCCGATCGTCCCCTGCCACCGGGACGATCGCCTCGACCGTGACGCCGGCGTCCCCGAGTCCCTCCTCCAGCACCGCCAGGGCGCCCTTCTCCGGCTCGGGTGCCGTCAGCAGCAGCCGGTCGCGCGCCCGCGTGAGGGCGACGTACACGATCCGCCGCTCCTCGGCCTCCTCGCGCTCGCGCACCCGTTCCCGCAGCACGCGCATCCGGAGCGGGGTGAGCGTCTCCCCGTCGTCATCCCGGAACGTGAGCCCCACTCCCAGAGCCGCATCGAAGCGCACCCGCGCCCGGTCGGCCCGGCTCGAGCCCGCGAGGTCCGGCACGACCACGACGGGCCACTCGAGCCCCTTCGCGGCGTGGATCGTGGTCAGCAGCACGGCATTCCCCGCCTCGAGCGCCGGCCGGGCGAGCGGGATCTCGGCCTGCATCAGGCGCCGCAACCGCCGCACGACCGTGTGCACGTCCTGCGCGCCCGCCTCCAGCACCCGGAGCCACTCCAGCATCCCGTGCCAGTCCGCCAGCCGCCGCCGCGCGCCGGGTAGCCCCGCGAGCACGGCCGTGTAGCCCGTGAGGTCGTCGGCTCGCACCAGCAACCGCGAGGGCGGCTCGTCGCGGTGGCGGCGCAGGTCCTCGAGCACCGATCGGGCCGCCCCGAGTTCGGGGCGTACCGAGGTCTCGACGACCTCCCACCAGGTGACGCCCTTGCCACGCCCGTCGGCCTCCTCGTGGAGGATCGTGTCCGACACGGCGAAGAACGGGCTTCGCAGCACGGCCACGAGCGCCTGGTCGTCCCGGCGATCGGCCAGGAATCGCAGCAACGCCACGGCATCGAGGGCCTCGCGCGTCCCGAGCAGGTCGCTCCCGCGCGAGAGGGTCGCCGGCACGCCCTCGGCCGCGAGCGCCTCCTCGTGCAGCACGAGCGGCGCCCCCGTCCGCGAGAGGATCGCCACGTCCCCCCAGCGGATCGGTCTCACGGCATCCGTGAACCGGTCGTGGATCGAGAGCCCATCCTCGACCCAGCCCCGGATGGTGCGCGCGACGTGACGCGCCTCGATGCGTCGCCGCGCCTCGACGTCACGCCCGGCGTCCTTCTCGACCACCAGCACCTCCACGTGCGGCGCCGGATGCGGGGCCGGTCTCTGACCTTTCAGGTCCTGGCGAAGCGGCCCGAGCGCCGGGCCACACACCCGGTTGATGCCCTCCATCAGGTCCGCGTGGGTCCGGAAGCTCTCGGCCAGGCTCACCTTCTCGCCACCCCTCGCCACGATGGCTTCGGCCATCCGCGCGAACACGGTGACGTCCGCGCGCCGGAACCCGTAGATGGATTGCTTCTCGTCCCCCACGATCGTGAGCACGCTCCCCGCCGTGAGCCGCGAGAGCAGCCGCGCCTGGACGGGGTTGGTGTCCTGCACCTCGTCCAGCAGGAAGGCCCGCCACCGGCTCCGGTAATGGTCGACCACCTCGGGGTCCTCGAGTGCCTGCAACGCGTGGACCTCGAGATCGCCGAAGTCGAGCACGCGCTCGCGCCGCTTCGCCTCCGACAGGTGGGCGCGCACCTGGTCGAACGCGATCCTCAGGCAGGGGACGGCCGCCGCAAGCGTCCGGTCGACCTCGCCGGGTGCCTCGGCGAGCAGCGGATACCCGCGCAGGAGGTCGCGCACGGTCTTGAGCGCGGCCGTGACGGCGGCATGGGCCTCGGCGTCCCAGCCCTTCTTGCCTTTTCCCAGGTTCAGGTTGAGCGTGAGCACGGGCACCAGGTCAGGCAGAGGTCGGTCGGGGGTCCACCGGGCCAGCGCCTCGCAGACGTTCAGCGCGTCCTGTCGCTGGGTCTCGCGATCGCCCGTGCCCGCATGCCCGCGCAGGTCGTGCACGGCCGCCCCCCAGTCCGGGTCCTGCAGGAGGTCCCGCACGATCCGTTCCCGCTCGGTGGCGAGCACCGCATCGAGGTCGTCCGGATCGCGCTCGAGGGCCTCGCGCGCCGTTATCGGGTCCGCCAGGAACGCCTCGAGGGCCTCACGCAGCAGATCCGACGGAAGCGCCGCGAGCACGTCCGCGGGGAGGGCGGCGATCGCCTCGTCGAGGCGTTCCTGCCACCACAGCGGCCCTTCCGGACGCTCGTCGAGGATGCCGAAATCGGCGGGCACGCCGGCGGCCTCGGGATGTTCCCGGCAGATGCGCGCGGCCAGCGCGTGCATCGTGAGGATCGGCGCCGCCTCGAGCTCCGAGGCCACCTCGGCGGGAAACGGCGGCTGCGCGGCGGCCACGTCCCGGCGGATGCGCGCCCGCATCTCGGCGGCGGCGAGGTCGGTGAAGGTCGTCGCCACGATCTCCAGCGGTGACATCCCGTGCGCGCGCAGCAGCTGCAGGTAGCGGGCCGAGAGCATGTGGGTCTTGCCCGTGCCCGCCCCGGCCGTCACGCAGACGTCCCCGGGCGCCTCGACGGCGCGTCGCTGGTCCGACGTGAGCCCCATCTAGTCCTCCTTGCGCCCGAGGCGCGCCCCCGCCCGGCAGACGATCGCGTGGTCACAGTATCGGCATGACTCGCGCTTGAGGTCCGGGGCGACCGGGAAGTGACCGGCCTCGAGATGGCCCTGGAGGCGCTCGACCAGCACCTCGAGCGCCTCGTCGTCGATCTTCGACGGGATGCGCTTCGGGCGCGCGAGCGTGAAGTAGGCGGCGTCGTGGGCCTCGAAACCGGGGCGGATGGCCGCTGCGGCCGTCTCGACGTAGATGGGCAACTGCAGATCGATCGTGTTGCGCCGGCCGGCATCCTGGACCTTGCCGTAGGTGGCACTCCCGGCCTTGTAATCGAGGACCACGAGCCGGTCCGCATGCACGTCCAGACGATCGACCATGCCCCGGACGGGGAAGCCACGCCAGACTCCCTGGAACACCGCCTCGGTGACGAGTTCCTGGAATCCCGCGTCGAGGAACCCCTCATGGCGGACCGCGCGCCGCAGCACCTCGAGGTGTTCCTGCCGTTTCACGGCCCAGCCGGACAGCGACGACAGGGCATACCCGAGCTCGGGTTCGATCGCCTGCTCGGCCTGCAGGAAACACGCGTCGAGCACATCGAGCACGGTTTCCCGGAGGTGGATGGCGGCCCCGTCCGGGTCGGGGGGTCGGTTCGCCGCCGGTCCGGACGGGTCGGTCGCCGCCTGGACGGCGAGTTCGAGGGTCTTGTGGTAGAGCAGCCCCCGGACCTGCGGTTCGGCTCCGTCGATCGCCTCCTCGGGTTCCTTGATGTGCAGGACCCGCTCGGTGAACCACCGGAACGCGCACTGACCGAGCGTCGAGAGCTGGCTCGCGCTGAAGGTCCGCTGCGTCCAGTCCACGGGCCGCCCCGAACCGCCGTCGTGGGTGTCGGGCACGGCGTGCGAGCCGGGCGCCTCGCGCCGGCGTTCGACCTCGAGGGCCATCCGCGCTCCTGCAAGGGCCGCGTCCTCGGGCATGCCGGGGTCGGGCGCGGCGAGAATCCGCACGCGACGCGCCTCCTGCGCGCTGACGACGACGGGGGGCGGCTCGACGGGCGTGAGCCCGAGCCAGCCGAACACGGGTCCCGGCAAGCAGGGTTTGCCCCCCTGACTGCGCGGCGCCGTGAGCGTGAACGAGGTGGTGGCGACATCCAGCAGCGATTCGACCGACAGGCGCTCGCGGCGGGCGGCCATCGGGGCGGTCTCGAGCCCGAGGCCCGCGGCAGCCAGGCGCTTGCGGATCGTGAAATCGAGCACGGGGTCGTCCTGGAGACGCGCCGGGAAGGCGTCCTCGTGGGCCCCCAGCACGAACACGTGCGGGACGCGCGCGCCGTACAGGGCGAGTGGCGTGTGCAGCGCCACACCCTCGCGGCCCGGATGCGCCGGCGTCAGCACGCGCTCGAGCGCTTCGCGGCAGTCCTCGAGAAAGGCCGCGCGTGGAAGAGGCGGGGCACTCCCGTCGACGAGTACCTCGAGGGCCTCGCGGAAGCGGGCCAGGGCGATCGCCTCGGCGGGCCAGCGCTTGACGCGGTCCGGGATCGTGAAGGTCTCGAGCACGCGGTCGAGCCAGGCGAGCCAGCCCGGGCCCGTCGCATCGTCGGGCCAGTCGAACACCGCGACGGGCACGCCCAGGGCTCCCCAGGCGGCGCCCCCTGCGGGATGGTGCTTCCGGGCCTCGAGCCGTTTCGGACCGTCGAGGGCGCGTGCCAGCGGATGGGCCAGCAGGCGGAACGTCGCCTCGAAGGGTAGCCCCTGCTCGACGACCTCGGCGAGCCCGGCGAGCCAGTGGCCGGTGCGGGTCGAGGCCACGGGCACCTGGTAGCTGGCGTTCACGGGCACGTCATACTCGTGGGCGACGGCCAGCACGAGGGGACCGATGGCGGCATCGTCGCGGGCGACGAGGACCACGTCGCGGGCCGGAGTGCCGCCCTCGAGCAGGTCCCGGACCTTCGCGAGGACGGCCCGGACCTCGGCCTCGGGGTCGGGCAGGTGCCAGGCCATCAGGTGGGGGGCCCGGTTCGGTGCGGCCGGGTCACGTTCGACGGTCCAGCCGGCGGCCTCCAGGCGCGCGGCGAGGGCCTCGTTGTCGGCGTGCAGGGCCGGATCGCCTCCGGGCAAAAGCATGACCGAGTCGGGGGCGGCGATCGCCCGCACGAAGGCCTCCTCGTCGGCCCCGAGGCGCGGATAGCCGGTGACGAGCACCTTCTGGCGTTCGAGATGCAGCCGGGCGGCTCGCTGCAGGATCTCGGCGGGGTCGTGGGTGCCCTGGCCCCGCAGACGCGCGACGTAGGCCTGCACGAAGGCCGCCATGCGCTGCACGCGCGCATCGGGGAAGGCCGCGAGGGCAGCCGGGTCGAGCCCCGAGCGCAGGATCTCGGCCGTGACGGGCCCCAGGCGGCGCGCAGCTCCGGCCGGGTCGACCCAGCCGAGGTCCCGGGAGACCTCGCGAAGCAGGCGCGGCAGACGCAGGGGGTCCAGCACGACGACGTGGGCCCGTTCGAGTTGCGCACGGGCGAGGTCGAGCAGGGAGAGGGACTTCACTCCCAGGGTCGCCGCCGCGCGCGGATTGGGAGTCAGGACGAGTCGTCCGGGGACGTGGCGGGACGCGGCCGCGACCGGATCGGCGGAGAGCATCACGTTCATGGAATCTGCCCGTTCTCGCGCGCACGTGACCGATGCCCGGAAGCACCTTGCGGATGACATACCCGATCGGTCATCCGATGAACAGGGTGTCCACCGGGAAACCCCGTGCGCGTGGAGCCGTCAATCCGGCGCATCGGAAAGCCCCCGGGAGGAGTAGGATGGCGATCGCCCACGGACCCTCACGAGTGGACCGAGGGCGATCGCCCGGAGGGCCCGTCCATGCCCGACCTCCCCTTGCTCCATGACGTGGCGATCGCCCTGGCGGCGGCCCTCGGGCTGGGGCTCCTCTGCGCCCGGGCACGACAGCCCGTCATCATCGGGTACCTGGTCGCGGGGCTCCTCGTGGGGCCCGGTGGACTCGGCTTCGTGACGGACCGTTCGAGCATCGCGACCCTCGCCGAACTCGGATCCATCCTGCTCATGTTCACGCTGGGGATCGAGTTCTCGTTCTCCGACCTGCGCCGCGTGCAGCGGTTTGCCCTGCTCGGCGGCAGTGCGCAGATCGTCCTCACGACGCTCCTCGCGTCCCTCGTGGCGATCGCGATGCATGCCCCTCCCGGCACGGCGCTCCTGCTCGGTGTGCTCCTCGCCCTCTCGAGCACGGTGCTCGTCCTGAAGGTGCTGCTCGAACGTGGCGACCTCGATTCCGCACACGGCCGCGGAATGCTCGGCCTCCTGCTCGTGCAGGACCTGTCGGTCGTCCTGGCGGTGGTCCTGATGCCCCACCTGGACGACCCCTCCCACCTGCTCGGGTGGCCCCTCGCAGGGGCGCTCCTGAAGGCGTGCGCCTTTCTGGGGGCGGTCATCTGGTGCGGGACGCGGCTCGTGCCGCCCCTGATGCACCGGATCGCCAGCACCCGGCACCCCGACCTGTACCTGCTCACGGCGGTGCTGCTCTGCTTCGGCACGGCGGTGGCGGCTTCGGGACTGGGCCTGTCGCTTTCTCTCGGCGCCTTCATCGCGGGCCTCGTGGTGAGCGAGTCGGACCACGGCCACCAGATGCTCGCGGACGTCACGCCCCTGCGGGACCTGTTCGCGACGCTGTTCTTCGTCTCGCTGGGCATGCTCATCAGCCCGGCCTTCCTGGTGGCCCACGCCGGGATGGTGCTCGCCCTGGTCGGCGCGGTCGTGCTCGGCAAGGCGGCGGTCGTCGGGGCGATCGCCCGGGGGTTCGGCTACTCGGGGCGCAAGGCACTCATGATGGGGCTCGGACTCGCCCAGATCGGCGAGTTCTCGTTCGTCCTGGCGCGGATGGGCGAGCAGCAGGGACTCCTCACGCAGGACCTCTTCACGCTGGTGCTCGCCGTGGCACTCGTGACGCTCATGATCACCCCGTGGCTCATCCAGATGGCGACGCCGCTCTACCTGTTCGGGCTCGACCGGTGGCCCGCACTGCGTACCGGGACCACATGTCGGGATGAGCACCCCGCGGACCACGCACCGGACGGTCCGGACGGGCACGTCGTGATCGGGGGCTTCGGCCGCGTGGGCCGACATCTGGGGGACCTCCTGGTCAGCCAGTGCGTGCCGATGGTCGTCGTCGACAGCGACGTCGCGATCATCGAGGAACTCCGCAGGCGAGGCATCCCGTGCCTGTACGGAGATGCCACCCGGATGCCCGTGCTCCGGCACGCCGGCCTCGCCCGGGCCCGGATCCTGGTCGTGGCCCTGCCCGACCCCGTCAGCTGCAAGTTGACGATCGCGGCCGCGAGGCGTCTCAACCCCGACCTGGACATCGTGGCACGGGCTCACCGGACGTGCGACATCCCCGAGATGATCCGGCTCGGCGCCGGGGATGTGATCCAGCCGGAGTTCGAGGCCAGCCTGGGGCTCATCCGGACCACCCTCACCCGCCTGGGCTACCCGACCGATGCAGTGGAGCACCTGACGCGCCGCCTGCGCGAGGCACGCACCAGAGAACTCCCCGTCTCCCTCTCCCCACGGGGGCCGCCGTGACCATAAAATGGAGACACGCCCCCCGTCCGACGAGGCACCGATGACGGAACTTTCCGCAGCCGCCGCAGTCCACCCCGAAGTCGCCCTCCCGGCGACCCTCGACCGGTACCGCCAGAACCTCCTGGACCTCGGGGTCCGCAACCCGCTCATCGCCTTCAGGTACCTGAAGGCCCGTAGCGTCTCGTTCATACCGATGCCGGGTGCCGCGGTCGTGAACGCCCTCGTGGCGGAGGGGCGCCGCCTCGCCGTGGAGCCACGGCCCGAAAACACGCTTGCGCTCACCCCGCAGGTCGAGGCGCTGGATGGTGGATCAGGGCGGGATTGGGCGATCGAGACCCTCCGGAGCGACCTGCCCCCGAAGCGCCTCGCCGACAACCTCAAGGGCATGAGCCGCGACGCCCGCTCCGCGCTCGAGGAGCAGGGCCTCAACATGCTCTTCCTCGCCGTCGGGATGCTGCACTGGTATGAATCCCCGAGCAGCGAGGAGCCGCGCCGGGCGCCCCTCCTGCTGGTGCCCGTGACCCTCGAACGGATCGCGAACGACCGGTACGGCATCCGCCACACGGGGGACGAGCTCGAAGAGAATCCGTCCCTGCTCGCCAAGCTCGAGGCCGAGTTCGGCATCCGCCTGCCCCCCCCCGGAGGTGACGAGGCGCGCGACCCGGCCGAGATCGCCCGGATCCTGGCCGCAGGCGTGGAGGGCCGCGAGCGCTGGCGAGTCGTCCCCGACGAGCTGGCCCTCGGGTTCTTCTCGTTCACGCGCCACGCCATGTTCAAGGACCTGACTCCCCATGAGTGGCCCGCAGGTGAGGGGCCCCTCGAGCATCCGCTGCTCTCCGGGATCCTCGGCGACGGCCTCTCGGACCCGGCCCCCGCCACGCCTGAAGACGCTTTCCTCGACGATCTGCCCCGGACGCAGGAGGTCCTGACGGTCAAGGACTGCGACGGCTCGCAGATGGCGGCCCTCCTGGACGTCCGCGCCGGCCGTCACCTCGTGATCGAGGGACCGCCAGGAACCGGGAAGTCCCAGACGATCACGAACCTCATCGCCGATGCGATCGCCCGCGGGCAGACGGTCCTGTTCGTCTCGGAAAAGCGCGCGGCCCTCGACGTCGTCAAGCGCCGACTCGACGAGGTGGGCATCGGGAACGCCTGCCTCGAGCTGCACAGCCAGAAGGCCAACAAGCGCAGCGTCCTGGCCGAGCTGCAGCGCACGCTGAACCTCGACCGGACGTCGCCCGGTGACCGGGCGGCCCATCTCGAGCGCCTCACGCGCGCCCGCGACACCCTCAATGCCCACTGCCGCGCGATGAACGAACCCTGGGGATCGGCGGCGATCGCCCCGTACCGGGCCCTGGGTGAGCTGCTGCTCATCAAGGAACGCACGACGGCCTCGGGACGCCGCCTGCCCCCCTTCGACGCGTCGGTGACGGACGCCTGGGACCGGTCCCGGCTCGCGGAAGCCGAGGCGACGCTCACCGAGATCCAGGGCCACCTGGAGCGTCTGGGGCCGCTGTCGCGTCACCCCTTCCGGATGTCGGCCCGCTCGCGGCTGCTGCCCTCCGAGCACGAACGCCTCGAGACGATGCTCCGGGAAGCCCTCCAGGCGGTGAAGGCGCTCGACGTTTCGGGTCGCGAACTGGCGACGACCCTGGGCCTCGCGGCTCCCCTTACCGTCGAGGACCACCGGAAGCTGCACGCAACCGCTCGCCGCGCCCAGGAGGCGCCCGATTGCACGGGACTGGACCTCGCCCACCCTGCCTGGCAGGACCCCGCGGCCCTCGCGACCTGGCTCGAGGAAGCCGACCGGCTCGAGGCCCTGCACGCGCGGTTCGAGGCCGTCCTGCTCCCCGAGGCCTGGGACCAGCCGATGCTCGACACCCGCACGGCGCTCGCCGCGCACGGTCGCACCTGGTGGCGCTTCTTCATCGGGGCCTATCGCCGGGCGCGCGCCCATGTCGCGGGGCTGAGCCGGACCCCGCCCGCCACCGTCGACGAGGCCCTCGCACGCGCGGAGGCCATCATGGAAGCCCGCCGCCTGCGCGAGTCCCTGGACCGGCGCCGGGCCGAGGTGAGCGCATGCCTGGGCGCACGCCTCGAAGCCCTGCAGGAACGCGCGGGGCTGCTCGCGGCCGTGAAGGGCCTGGGAGCCGTGCATGCCGAGGTCCGTAACGGCGAGGTGCCGCGCGAGATCTGGAGCTTTCTCGAGCGCCACCGTCAACCGGGGCGTCCGGTCGACCCGGCCGCCCACGACGGACGGCTCACGGCCCACCGGACGGCGCTCGTGGCCATCGGGCAGTTCCTGGAGTTCGACGAGCAGGCCCGGTGGGGCGGACCTCTGCTCGACCTGCCCCTCGCGGACCAGCTCGCCGGGGTCGAGGCGATGCACGCGCGCCTCGACGAGCTCCAGACGACCATCGTGCTTGGCGCAGCACGGGACCGGGCGCGGGGGCAAGGGCTTGGACCGCTCGTGGACCTGCTCGAACGATGGGACGAGGCGCAAGCCGACCTGCTGGACGCCTTCCGGTACGGGTTTCACCAGCGGGTCCTCGACCGGGCCTTCGAGGATCGCCCGGTCCTCCAGACCTTCGAGGCCAGCCGCCACGAGGCCGTTCGCGACGAGTTCCGCCGGCTCGATCGCGAGCTGCACGTCCTGAACCAGCGCCTGCTCACGGCCCGGCACCTGCAGGGCATGCCTTCGCTTCAGGCCCCCGAGGGGACGATCAAGCTGCTCAAGCAAGAGTTCGAGAAGCGCCGGCAGCACATGCCGATCCGGCGGCTGCTCGGCCGCTGCGGACACCTGATCCAGCAGGCCATCAAGCCCGTCTTCATGATGAGCCCGCTGTCGGTGGCGACGTTCATCCCGCCCGGCACGCTGACGTTCGACCTCGTCATCTTCGACGAGGCCAGCCAGGTCGAGCCGGTGGACGCCTTCGGCGCGCTCATGCGCGGCAGACAGGTCGTGGTCGTCGGGGACAGCAAGCAGATGCCGCCGACCGACTTCTTCTCACGCACCATGGCGGCGGATGACGATCCGGACGAAGAACCCGACCACGGGGCCATCGAGACCGAGAGCATCCTCGGCCTGTTCAGGGCCAAGGGAGCTCCCCACTGCATGCTGCGCTGGCATTACCGCAGCCAGCACGAGTCCCTCATCACGGTGTCGAACCACCTGTTCTACGAGAACAAACTCGTCGTCTTTCCGGGCCCGCGGGCGGACCGGGAACACCTGGGTCTCGTCTACCGGCACCTGCCCGACACGGTCTACGACCGTTCCAGCAGCCGGACGAACCGGGAGGAGGCGCGGATCGTCGCGCAGACGGCCATGCGCCATGCGACGACGAAACCGGACTGGTCCCTGGGCATCGCGGCCTTCAGCGTGGCGCAGCGCGACGCCATCCTCGACGAGATCGAGCTGCTCGCCCGCGAGAACCCCGACTGGGAAGCCTTCCAGACGCGCCACCCGCATGAACCGTTCTTCGTGAAGAACCTCGAGAACGTGCAGGGCGACGAGCGCGACGTGATCCTGGTGAGCATCGGCTACGGCCGCGACGCGCGCGGGCAAGTCGGGATGAACTTCGGGCCGGTCAACAAGGACAGCGGGGGCCCCCTGAGCGAGGGAGAGCGGCGCCTGAACGTGCTCTTCACGCGCTCCCGTCGCCGGTGCGAGGTCTTCACCAACATGCAACCGGAGGACCTCGACCTGAACCGGAGCCAGGCACGGGGTGTCCGTGCCCTCCGGGCCTTCCTGACGTACGCGCGGAGCGGCTCGCTCGACGTGCCCACCCCGACGGGCGGAGACGCCGATTCCCCGTTCGAGGAAGCCGTTGGACGCATCCTGGCCGCCCGCGGGCACCGGGTGGTGCGCCAGGTGGGGTCGGCAGGCTTCCGGATCGATCTGGCCATCACGGACCCGCGTCAACCGGGTCGCTACCTGCTCGGGATCGAGTGCGACGGGGCCACCTACCATGGCTCGCGGTCGGCCCGCGATCGCGATCGCCTCAGGCAGCAGGTGCTCGAGAGCCTCGGGTGGCGGATCCACCGCGTGTGGAGCACGGACTGGTTTCGCAACCCCGGTCGCCAGGTCGAACGGATCGAGGCGGCGATCGCCCGGGCGCTGGCCGAGGTGGAACCGGCAAACCAGCCTGCTGCTCCACCGCCCCCACTGCCTGCACCCGGCCCTGCCCCCGACGGTCCTGACGGCGGGCCCCCCTCACCGCCTCCCGGGCCTCCGGGATCCGGATGTCCTCCCTACGTGCAGGCCGAGCTGCGGCTCGACCTGGGGGGCCGCGAGTTTCACCAGCTCCCGGCCCACGAAATCGCCACCTGGATCCAGCAGGTCGTCGCGGTCGAATCCCCCGTCCACGAGGACGACGTTCGCGCCCGCCTCGCGGCGGCGGCGGGAGTCCGGCGGCTGGGATCGCGGATCGTGGCGGCCCTCGACGAGGGCCTGGCCGTGGCGGCCCGGCAGGGTGTCGTGCGCCGGGGGGCCTTCTGCTGGCGGGCCGTGGCAGACGAGGCCACGGTCCGGGACCGGTCCGACCTGAGCGCCGGGGCGCGCCTGTTCGAGCGCGTGTGCGACGAGGAGATCGAGGCGGCGATCGCCCTGAAGGTGCGGACCGCTTATGGGCTGGCGACGGACGAGCTCGCTCCGGTCGTGGCGCGGGCGCTGGGGTTCGGCCGCACGACGCTCGAGATGACGGCCCGGATCGAGGCGATCGCGACGGCCATGGGCGATCGCGGCCTCATGGTCCAGCGGGAGGGATGCTGGCTCCCGGGCCCGCAGGTCCGGTGACGTGGCGCGGTAACGTCACGGTGAACGTGGATCCCGCACCGAGCCGGCTCTCGACCGCGATCCGGCCCCCGTGGGCCTCGACCAGGGCGCGGATGAGAGCCAGACCGAGGCCGGCACCTCCCCGCTCGCGCGTCGAGGAGGCATCCACCTGGTGAAACTTCTCGAACAGCCGGGACTGGTGTTCGGCCGGGATACCCCGACCCGTGTCCCGGACCACCAGCCGGCAGGACCTCTCCTCCGCCTCGAGCACGAGCTGGACCAGACCGCCCGGACGATTGAAGCGGATGGCATTGTCAAGGAGGTTGTCGACGACCTGCTCGATTCGACGGGGATCGAGGGTCACGGGCAGGGGAGCGGGTGAAGCGTCGATCCGGAGATCGACCCCGTGCGCACGCGCTTTTTCCTGGAAAGCCAGGACCCGGTCGCGGACCCGAGCGGCGAGATCGAAGGCCTGGGGCTCGATCGAGAACTCACCCGCCTCGAGACGGGCGAAGTCGAGGAGCGCCTCCACCAGACGTTCGAGCTCCCGGGAGGCCTTCGTGATGCCAGCGACGAAACCGAGTTGCTCCGGGCTCAGCGTTCCCCCCATCTGATCCTCGAGAAACTCGGCATACCCCTTGATGCTCGCGAGGGGGGTCCGGAACTCGTGGGAGACGTGGCCCAGGAACTGCACCTTGAGCCGATCGAGTTCGCGTATCTGCTCGAGGCGACCCGCGAGTTCGCGCACCATGTGTTTCCAGGCCGTCACGTCCCGGTGATACCAGACCTGTCCAGCACGCGCAGAATCCGGGACGTCGACGGGTGCCGAGACGATCTCGAACGTACGCCCGTCTTGCAGGACCAGCTCCCGCGTGTTCCGGGCAGCCGTGGAAGCCTCCTGCCGCCAGAGTTGACCCTCCCGGACCTCACCCTGTTGAGCCGCCAGTTGCGCCCCCATCCGCTCGAACACGTTCTCGACCGTCTCGGGAGCCTGTTCGGGAAGCGCCCACATCCGGGAGAAGGGGGTATTCATCGCGAGGATGGTCCCGTCCCGGGCAACCGCCAGCACACCATCCGGCGCGACGTCCAGGATCGCCTGGAGCAGACCGGACTTCTCGGCCAGCTTGCGCACGAGGGCCGGCTTTTCCCGGGCGATCGCCTGCCCAGCCCTGAGCCGTGACTTCGACCCTACCGATGTGACGACGAACAGGCAGGTGGAGATGGCGAGCACCAGGAATCGCTGCAGATCTTCGGGCGCGTATGCGAAGGGCACACCCGGGATCGACATGTAATAGGCGGCATAGACCAGGGCGATCGCCATGCTCAGCACGTCCTGGAGGACACCGCCCGACCGGTGCGCCGCGATGGCGACGAGGAGCAGGGGATAGGAGTAGGGCATCGTGCCCCCGGACTGGAGGAACCGGACCCGGAACAGGAGCCAGTCGAGCCCCTCGATCAGGGCGATCATGAGGACGGTGACCAGTGGTCCCGAGATCCCCCGCAGGAGCCTCACGGTCCAGGTGCCCTCGTCGCTCGTCATCCGCCGCTCCCGTGGTTCGTGTATCCGCGTGCCCGTCCCTGGGCGATCGTGCGGGAAGCGTGCGGGCTCGACCTCGGCAAGTCAGGCAATCTTTGATGGCCGTCCGGTTGCTCGGTCCACCCCTCAGGGGGCAAGAGTCCATCAAATGTCTGTTAAGTCACGCAACACCGGGAACCTCCGGTGGCACATGAAAGCTGGACGGCAGGCGAACGAGCTGGAGGTTCCAGATGGCGAACAAGGTTGGAAACAGGGGCGGAGGCAACCCGCGCCCGGGGGCGCCCGCGTCACGGCCGACTGCCTCGCAGGCCCGCCAGACGACTGCTGCACGGAAGGATTCGCCAGCTGCCCGCCAGGGGCCCGGGAGGCCATCGGGGTCCGGATCCAGGGGGCAAAACGATTCCCGGAAGGTCGGTGGCGGACCGTCGAGCGCATACAGCCTCCAGCCAGGAGGTCAGCCCGGTGCGACCGCAACACAACTGACGGGCAATGTCAGGAGTACCAGGGCAGGATTCTCAGCGAAAAGGACATCGGTCGCCAGAGAATCAAGCTTCAAGCCGGGAGACCTCAACGGGGACGGCAAGGCTACCCGGGTCGAGAAGCAGCTGGTATCGGTCGATCACAGGACGAAGCAGGTTTTCAGGCAGGCGGACCGCAACAGGAACGGTGAGCTGGAGGGCAATGACCTCAAGCGGGCAGCCCGAGCGACCGGCATGAACCAGAAGCGATTCCTCAAGGTACGCGACGAGAACGGGGACCAGATCGTCGCCCGCGGGGAATTCCAGCGCACGGAACAGAAGCGTCGGAAGCTGACGCCGGACAAGCAGTTCAAGGCCTTCGACAGCAACAAGAATGGCATGCTGGATGGCAAGGAACTCAGGAAAACCGACTTCGCGACCGGCCTGGGTGCGCAGCCAGGTGGTTCCGTCAGCAAGAACCAGTTCCTGGCCATCCGGAATGAACAGATGCTGCGGGCCCAGTTCGCGGATTACGACCGCGACCGGAACGGCCTGCTGCAGGGTCAGGAAATCCAGGCTGCCGTGAACCGGGCGAAGGACGTCGACGGGAACCAGGCGCTGGACATCGAGGAATGGCTCGGCATCAAGAAACTGGCTCAAGCCCCTCAGGTTCCCTCCGAACCACCCCGGACGGTCGAAGCGACGCCGCCTGCGACTGCGACAGCGCCCGAACCCGCGGTGATCCCACCCGCGACACCGGTCAGTTCGAGCCCGGCGAGCCCCGGACTGCCCGAGCCACCGGTCAGCTCGACCCCGGCGAGCCCCGGACTGCCCGAGCCACCGGTCAGCTCGACCCCGGTCGCTCCGGAAGCCCCTGTGGTACCGATCGTGTCCCCGATGCCGGGCATACCCGGGATGTCCCCGCTGATGCCGGGCATGTCACCCGGCCTGGACTTCGGAAACCCGGGTGCGTTGCGGGTCCCCGAGGAAACCGCCTAGGATGGTACGAGCGTCGTAGATGAAAAGCAGGTAGCAGCCATGTCCAGAATCCAAGGGTCTCATCGCCCACTCGACTTCGAAAGCGGCATGATCGGTCGGATCCTCAAGCGCGGAGCGGGTGGAGCGGTAGCTGGCGCGGTAGCCGGTGGCATCGGGGGATCCGTTGCACCCGTGGTGGGAACAGGGGCAGGAGCCTTCGTTGGCAGTATCCTTGGAGCCGTGGCAGGTGTGACATCCGGCATGTCGTCGGCTGATCCGCAGAAGCTCCAGAACCGCCCCCTCAAGGTGCTCGACATCCTGGGGGACCCCCGCACGGTGTACGTCAGCGCCGAACAGTGGAAGTCCATGCAGGCGGCACGCCAGAAGGGCGTCACGTTCGAGAACCTGCCCTCACCCCTGGATCAGCAGCTGAACTCGCCCCCGCCGCCGCCGGTGAAACCCTGAAGATGGCTGATTCGGAGCAGGTCCTCGAGATCGCCATTCCCACCGAGGCGCTTGACGAGACCCGTCAGGCGCTGCTGACGCGGTTTCCGAACATCCTCATCGGGACGGCCCCGCTCCAGGACGGGCAGACGCTGCTGTGGCTGAGCCTGTGGTCGGAGCGGCCGCAGGCGCTCGAGGACGCCGTCGCCGCGCTTCGGCGTGACAGGCCCGACTTCCAGCATCCGTTGCCGGCCGCGACCTCGCTGTCTGAACTGGTGGCGCGCGCGAAACAGGCGCAAGCCGGGCATTCGACAGGGCAGGCGGACGGGACGCAATCCTGACGGGCGAACGGGCCGGACGACCGGCCTCAGAACTGGAAGGGCCGGTCCGTGGCGCGACTCACCCGGTCGACCGTCTTCATCCCGACGAGTTCGAGCAGGGGCGACTCGGTGATGGATTCGGGCGATACCGGGATCCCGTGACCGGGGTCGAACCGGTTGCCGTAGGCCCGGTTCACGTACGACGAGCACGGCCCCGTGCGTCCCTCCGCCCAGGGTGAGAAGAGCCGCGGGGCGCTCGTGTACCAGGCCTTGGCGGAACGGCCATCCGGGGAGACCTGCGACTCGAACAGATCGCGGGCACGCGTTGCCGCAGCCTCGGCCATCCGGGGGTCTTTCGGGCGCATGACCATCGTGGTCCGGATCCAACCCGTGGGGACGTCATTGAAGAAGGACTTCGCCGAGCGGAACTGGACGAAGGTGTGCGGGCGCGCGCGCTGCCTGTCGGTCAGGAGTCGGTCGAGTTCGGGAAATGGCTTGCCCACGAAGATCTCGTAGACCCCCATCTGGCCCCGCGCGTCGCGTCCGGCGATCGCCACGTGCCCGACGTCGGCCCGGTGGGCCTCCCAGCGGCCCGTCTCGAGGAAACGCTCCACCGAGACGGCCAGTCCACCATCCGCCATGGTGCGCAGCGTCTCGCCGTTGCCGCGGGCCACGATGTCGCCCGGTCGCAACTCGACCTCGGGAGTCATGTCGAGCGCTTTCCCCACCCGGGAGGGGGCCCCGGCGGGCACCGTGGCCGGCCGCGACGGTTGCCACCGGTCAGGCACGCGCGCGATGGTCTCGCGGGCAACCTTTCCGGGTTCCTGACGATACACGGACCGACGGACGGCTTGCTTCGCACCGGGAATGACCTCGCGGACGGCCAGGTCGCGGGCGACGTTCCCGGGCACGGAAACCTGACCGTAGCGCGTGAACGAGTTCTGGAACCAGCGCATCAGCGGGGCGGGCGTCATGACGAACCTCCGTTTTCAGGATCACACCTTACAGAGGTCATCGATGCCGGACGCCAGGAACGGTCGTTAAGGTTCGCACAAGAATGAATGAACCACGGGCCACGATCTTGCCCGGTCACCCACCGAGCCTGGACTGACGGCGCGGACCCCGGACGTTTCGGAACCGCCCGTTCGAGGAACAAAATTCCTGTAGGTTTCAAGAAAAGGTGGCTCGCGTGATTGTCAACATGAACACCCAGCCTGGCCAGATCCCCTCGGCCCCTCCGGACCGCAAGAAGCCCGCGGCAGGAAACAAACCGAAGGCGCAGACCGTGAAACCCCGGCGCGACAGCGTCCAGATCGGTTCCTCGAACCATTCGGAGATCCCCCTGGTCGACCCGTCCCGCACGTCCCTCAATCGCATCAGTGCAGCGAGTGCCTCGACCGAATACAAGAACAGCGTCAAGAGGCCAATTCCTAAAGCGATTCCCGGACCGAGTCTCAACGCTTCTCGGCCGACCTGACACCAGGCGTTCCCGTTCATCGGCGAGGGTCAAGCCCCGGCCGCACGGGGAGGCGCAAGATCGCTGGGCCATGCAGGAAGACGCGGACCGCCTCTCCCGCGTCCGCGAGTACGGCATCGCCCGGTGACGAACCGCCGGGGCGGGCGTACCATGAAAGGCGCCCCGTCACCTCTGCCACGAGACCTCGACCATGACCGACCTTGCACCTGGCCTCCCCGATCTCCCGCAAGTTCAGACGGACCTGTTCCTGGTCATCCTGGGCGGGCGTGCGCCGGGCTGTCTGGTCGAACTCCACGATGTGCGGTTCGTGGCGGGTCAGACCATCGAGGCCTGCCTGCCCGAGTTGCGGCGCCAGTGGTTCGGAACCCCCGAAAGCCTGCACCTCGATGCGTTCATGGTGGTCAAGGCGATCGATGGCTGGAGCGTGAGCCTGGTGGAGACGCCACCGGAGGACCGAGCCGAGAAGCTGTGGTTCGTGAACCTGGGGGCCTACCGGCGCGATACGCTCGCCGAACTGCACCATGTGGGTCTGGTGGTGGCCGGGACGGCGCGGGAAGCCAAGGACGAGGCCCTCAGGCGCTGGCTGCCGGACACGCTGGAGTTGCACCGCGACGATCTGCACGCCGTGGACGACTGCCTGGCCCTCGAATGGCTCAGTCCGGCCTCGGATGCGCCCGCCGGACCGGCCTGGTACGTCCGGCTCGACCCGCATCCCGCTGGCTTCAGTCAGGCCCAGGTGCCCGACTGGTTCGGGTATCGGCCATTCTGAGGCTCTGACCGGGCCTTGCGCCAGGTCACGCGCTCGAGCCCACGGCCCGGGCAAGCTGACGCCGGAAAAGCATGGCCATCAGACCGAGCGCCACGAGGGTGGCGATCGCCTCTACCGGCCGGCTCCCGAGCCAGCAGAGCGCCACCAGCGCGAGGGTCGAGGCGACGGCAAGCATGGCCTTGAACGGAGAGAACCTGGCGTGGCGCGCCGGAAAGATCCCGTAGAGGATGAGAAGTATCCCCGCGAGGCGAAACGGGAGGTGCTTCCAGAAGTTTCCCTTGCGGGCGACCGCGAACATGGTTTCGGGGGACACGTCCCCGATCATCATCAGGGCAAAGGGCCGATCGAAGCCTTCCACTGCCGGAACCAGGCGTCCATCCCACCCCGCGCGGGCCAGCACCGAGGCCATTCCGAAGGGGACGTGGGTCCAGATGATCCGGCGATCGCCCTTTCTCGGAGTGCTGGGATTATTCCCCAGGTAAAGGCCTTCAGGAAGCACGTGCAGGGCCGTACCCGAAAGTCCCGTCGGGAGGGCCCAGCCCTCGGCCGGAAAGGAGACGGGCCGTGGATTCAGGCAGGAAGCGAGCACGGCCTCGTCGAGCTCCAGGTCACCCAGCCGGGCATCCGGAGCGGCAAAGGTTGCCGAGAACGACGACTCCTCACGCCAGCCGGTCCCCTTCCCACGACGCACCCAGACCTGAGCGAGGCGGTGGATCCAGGCACCGTCCACTTTCAGGTCGAACTCCGGGTCGAGACAGGGGGACCCGGTCACAGGGGCGCGAAGGTGAACGAGCTTTCCCGCGTATGCGGAGAGCTGCGTCGGGTCAGTCACCGTGACGACGGCACGCGCCGCCCGACCGATCAGCGCGTCTTTTCGCGCCGCATCGAGTTCGCTGCATCCGATCACGCCGCAGCCGATCAGGAAGAACATCAGGTGATGGTTCACGGGGCCTCTCCGGGTGTCGAGGGGCG
>JAYKJE010000012.1:0-7457 GCA_035285805.1 bacterium
AGGAATGGCTCGGAATCAAGAAGCTACCGACGCCCCCGGAACCGGAACCGTCCGAGCCCGAGATCTTTGCCGATCCCGAGCTCGAGCCCGAGGTCTTCGAGGAAGAGGTTTTCCCCGAACTGCCTCCAGAGATCGATTTGCCTGAAATACCGGATCTCATCGATCCGCCCATGAATGATGTCCCCGCGAGCCCGGGTCTGCCCGAGCCACCGGCGACCCCGCCCTCGGCGAGCCCGGGTCTGCCTGAACCCCCGGCGAGCCCGCTTCCGGCCAGCCCGCCCGTGAGCTCGTCTCCGGCGAGCCCGCTTCCGGCCAGTCCACCCGTGAGCTCGTCTCCGGCGAGCCCACTTCCGGCCAGTCCACCCGTGAGCTCGTCTCCGGCCACTCCGCCCACGCCGATCGTGTCTCCGATGCCAGGCATGGGGATGGGTTTTTCAGGCATGTCGTTCGTGGGAGCTCCGGATGAACCCTTGCCCGGGGAACGGATGGTCTGAACGCGTTCCGACAGCTCGATCACGAACCCCACCGGACTCTTCCGGTGGGGTTCTGGCTTGTTCGCCGTGTGCTTGCGGTCGCTGTCCCGGGAATCAGTCGGAGGCCTTCGATGGGTGGCCGATGATCGAGAAGTGGCGTGGCAGGTCGTCCGGCCCCGATCGGTCAGTCCGGGACACCCAGCCCTTCCAGCCGGGCCAGATCGACGTGGAAGAGGGGGCGTGGCAGGGCTTTGTAGGCCGCGTGATAACCCTCGATTTTATGCCGCAGCTTGTTTGCTGTAACCGCACCCGGATCCAGGCCCAGTCCCCCGTGCATCAGCGAGTTCCGGGTACTCCGTATCTGTTCCGATAATTTGAGTACGTCCTGGTTTGCCGGAACATCCACGAATGAGCCCAGCAGGGTCATCATCTCGAACCGTTGGTACCGATCGAACTTCTCGAGCAGCTCAGCATCGTCTGACCTGGTGCCCCTGAGTCCGGGTGCTCGGATCTTGCCCGGATCGGCCTTTCCTTTCGCGATATCCTGGTACGTTTTGACCGCTCCGAGCAGCTGGTCACACCAGAGGTGCACCTCCCGCCCGAGGACGTCGTGACCACCCAGGACACTTTCGAAGCCGAAGGCTTCTGCCAGATGCTCGGCCAGGTGTTCATGGAGCAGCGACAGGTAGGGTGCCCACATCTGTCGCTCGAACAGCCAGTCCAGCATGGCCGTCTGCAACGTGACCCCCGGACTGGCTGAGATGAAGGGGCGAGCGACCTCGCGGATGCGTGGTTCGAGGAGCCGCATGGGGCGGATCAGGCGCGAATCGACATCGTGTGCAAGCGCTTGCAAGAGGGCCGCGTCCAGCTCTTCTGCTGCCGTGGCGGCGTGCTGGTGGCGGAGCGTCTCGAT
The DNA here is from genome assembly GCA_035285805.1 of bacterium. Lineage (GTDB taxonomy): Bacteria > Cyanobacteriota > Sericytochromatia > S15B-MN24 > UBA4093 > JAYKJE01. The sequence goes on from JAYKJE010000012.1 coordinate 1,387, forward strand.
CGCCAGGGTGAAGTTTTCGAGCTGGGTAGCCAGCTTATCGAGATGTTTCGGTCGTTCATCGCGAGGCATGTTACCCGCCCCTGAAAAGGCCTGATGCTTGACCTCGGCAATCAGCGAGGAGAGTGACTTACCATACCCGTGCGTGTCGAAGGCCTCGACCGCCGAGGTCCAGTCCAGCAGGCGCGCCATGGCCGTCAGATCCTGATATGGGGAGACTCCCGCGGCGTCCTTCACCTCGAACGCGCCGTATCCGAGGCCCATCAGGCGCGCTCGCTTGACCACCCGGATGTAGGAGACGGCCAGAATCGCCACCAGGGGGATGCTCCGGAACCCGTTGGTGATGTCCAGGATGACCTCGTCCCCCGGGGAGACGCAGTCGCCGATCGTCTGGAAGATCGTCCAGAGATCCTGCTCGGAGGCCGTGTCGGGGATGCGGACCGGCTCGGGCTTGACCTCGTCGGGCCATCCGGATTGCAACAGCTCTGCCCAGGCCGCCTCGGCCTTCTCCGTGAGGAGTGCGAAGGCTCGGTCGATTCCCTCCGGGGCGAACCACTGTCTGGCGACGTGTTCCGGAAAGCGAGTCTCGACGACTCGATCGTCCGGAGTGCGGTACCGGGCGGGATCGAGGGCTTTCCCCCCCTTGGCGAAGATGAGCACGCGCGCCACGTCGGGCCTCCTTCAGGATGGGTGGATGAGGAAATGTTGAAGCTTGATTGACAGATACCCGGTTCCACGGTGAATCATCATGGCATCACCCGTCAGGAGGACACCTTGCATCACCTTCTGCCCTATCACCTGGTCCACACCGTGGGGACGAGCCTCTGGACGCATCTGGTCCGCCTCGTCCCGGCCGTGGCCGCCCCCGGAACGGAACGCGCGGACGAGGCACGCGTCGAATCCCGTACGGCGGAACTCGTGAAGGCGCTCCTGGCCCGCGATCCGGCCTCGCGCGAGCTCGGGGCGGAACTGGGCTGTCTGGCCTCGCTGCGAGCCCGCGGCGGTGTGCTCGAACCGCCTGCCCGCAACCAGCTGCTGGTCTCGGACACGCGTCAGGGGAAACTCGTGGGCGAGATCCTGCGCGGGGTCTTCGAGGGCTGGAACTGGCCCTGCGAGGTGATCGTGGTGCGCGACCTGCAGGATGACGACCCCGAGCGCTTCGCGCGGGAGGGGCTCCGGGCTCTCGCCGGACTGATCGCGCAGGCGTTTCGCGAATCGGGCGACCCGTCGCGGGTCCTCATCAACGCGACGGGCGGCTACAAGGCCCAGATCGCGATCGCCACGCTGATGGGTCAGGCCTTCGGTGCTACCGTGGTCTACAAGCACGAGCGCTTCGACCGGCTGATCACGATCCCGCCGATGCCGGTCCGGTTCGATCTCGAGCCCATCCGGCCCCATCTGGCCTGGCTCGAGGAGCTCGAGGAAGCGGGCATGCTGATCCGCCCCGAGCCCCTCGCACCCGTGCTCGAGGTGCTGGTGGAAGAAGAGGTCCTCGACGGGCAGCCGTGGGTGGCCCTGTCCCCCGTCGGCCAGATCGCCCTCGAGCAACTGCTGGCCTCCACGGAAGGCGTGCTGCCCGGTCCGGCTGCCCGGCGCCGATTCCCGCATTTCCGGGACGACCATTTCCCGGAGGGCTTTCGCGAGTACGTCCATCGGATCTTCGAGCGCGAAACGTTCATCGAGCACATCACGAGCGTGAGCTATGCCGGGCAGGCGTCCATCCGACACGGGGACTTCTTCCTGCGGCAGGCCGAGGACGAGGCGGGGGGCGATCGGCGCGGCGAGCGGTGGTCGATCATCGGGGAGTACCGGAGCGACTTCGGGGCCCGGTTCCGGCTGTTCACCACGGCGCGCTCGATGTCGGAGCGTCAGGCCGTCATCGCGCATCTGAAGGCGACGTACGGTCCTTCCTGAGCCCCCACCGGCGCGAGACCACGGGCATCAGCGACAGAAGCCCCAGGCCCGCGAGGGCGAACCCCATCCCGGGGACGGACGCCTCCGCCGCCGAGTGGCCCATCAGCGTGTAGAGGGTGGCCCCGGGCGAGATCCCGATGGCGGTGCCAAGAAGGTAGTCCCGGAAGGCGACCCGGGTGAGACCGGCTCCGTAGTTGAGGCCATTGAACGGCACGAGCGGGATGAGTCTCAGGGACAAGATGACCCGCAGACCGCGCCCGGCCAGGTGGGCATCCAGGGTCTGGAGGCGCGCGGGCAGGAAGCGCTGGACCGTCTCGCGGCCCAGGAAACGCCCGATGAAGAAGGTCAGACAGGCTCCGGCCGTGGCAGCCAGGATGTTCACCGCCGTGCCCAGCACGGGGCCGAACAGGAAGCCCCCCGCCATCGTGACGGGGGCCGAGGGCAAGGCCAGCAGCACCGTGAGGATCTTGAGGCCGCTGAAGACCGCGGGGCCCCACGGACCTGCCTCCGCGATGAGTGACGTGAGCCGTTCGCGCCGGGACCAGAGGTCGGGCAGGTCGAACCGGAACACGACGAGGGCGATCGCCACCAGCCCGACGAGCAGAGCCAGCCGGGCCACGACGACGCGCAGTTCGCGGCCGGAACCGGGCAACGCGGGATCGGGTGTGTCATCATGGACCTGTTTCATGGCGATGTCCGGTCCGTTTCCCTCGAGCGAGTCCACGTGCGTTCACGTTTTCTGATACCCGTGGCGTCCACGGTCTGGATGCTCGGCTGCGGCCGCCTCCCCGCCGGTGCCACACTCGAGCCCGTCCCGGGTGGACGCCCGTCGGTCCCCCCGGTCGCGCCCGGGACGCTGCCATCGGGGCAGGTCGTCGCCGACTTCGCGTCTTTCGAGACCGGGGGATGGCAGAACCTCACCTTCCGACCGTGGCACAGGAAGGTGGATTACCGCAAGGACACCGGTCCGGATGGGCAGGCGGTGATCCGCGCGACCAGTGACGATGCCGCCTCGATGCTGGTCCGTCTGAGTTCGATCGACGTTCGCAAGACGCCCATCCTGCGGTGGTCCTGGCGCGTCACGGGTCCGGTGCCCGGCGCGGACGAGCGCACCCGGGGCGGCGACGACTGTGCCGCGCGTCTCTACGTCGCCTGGAACCTTCGCGGACCGGAGGACATCTTCCGGACCGAGGCACTCGTCTACACGTGGGGGAACACCCGGCGTATCGGGGAGCTCGGCCCGTCTCCCTACACGCGCCAGGTGGGGATGGTGACGGTGCGGGCCGGGGCTGCCGGAGCCGGTAGCTGGCAAGAAGAGACGCGAGACGTGCTGGCCGACTACCGGGCGTTTTTCCGCAGGGAGCCACCAGGTCCCGTCTCGGCGATCGCCTTCATGACGGACACGGACCAGACCCACGGCCGGCTGGTCAGCTGGTACGGACCGGTCCGGGCCTTCCAGGAAAGGCCGGCACCGTGAGCGCCGGGGCTCGTCGCACGCCGGAAGTGTCAGCCGGTGGGGACCCGCAGCGACTGGCCGCGCTGATCAACGCCTACCACGACATCGTGCGGACGGCTCCACGCCGGCATCCGTCGTGGTGGGGGTTCATCCGGTATTTTCTTCTGGACCGGCATCCGGTCGAGGGTCGCGCGTGGAGCCTGTACCGCCTGGAAGCCGAGATCCGCGGATCCGGGGATCCGCGCATCCACTTCGCGCTCAACTGCGGGGCCGTCTCGTGTCCGCCCATCCGGGAATACGAGGCCGAGCACCTCGATGCCCAGCTGGCGATCGCCACGAGGAGCTACCTGGCCGACCCGGCCGGTTGCCGGTTCGACGCGGAAACCCGGACGCTGCATCTGAGTCGGCTCTTCCGGTGGTACCGGCGGGATTTCGGGGATGTCCTGACCTTCGTGAGGCATCACCTCGAGCCGGAGCAGGCGGAAGCCCTCGAAGGTCCAGGCCTCCGGATCCGGTACCTGGACTGGGACTGGACGCCAACCTGACCCTCGACCAGCATGCCACCTGACGCCCTCAGGGCAACACGACGGCTCGAATATCGCGACGATCATTCACGTGTCATGATATAATAACATCATGAAAGATGGCCGTGATTATTTCGACCGCGATCTCGGTGCGAAGAACTTCCTGACCGAGCACGGGGATGCCTTTGCACGAGCCTTTTCGGGGCATCCGCAAGCCCGTGCGGTCGAGGTCTTGACGCGTGAGCTGCGCCTCGATCGCCGGACACCGGATGCCGTCATGCGGGTGCATGATCCGGTCATCGGGGAATGGCTCGCCGTCATCGAGGTCCAGTCCCGCGTCGATCCCCGGATCGGGAAAAGACTGGCCGAGACGGCATTGCATCTTCACCTCGTGCATGACCTGCCCGTCTTGCCCGTGGTCATTCACCTGTCCAGGGCAGGCGGGAAGCGTCCCGCCCCGGTTGCGAGTAGCCTCCTGGGCAAGGAGATGCGATTCGATTTCCTGGTGATCGATGTCTGGGAGATGGAAGCCGGTCACATCCTGGCCGAGGGTCTCGATGGACCGTGGTGGCCTTTCATCGCCTTCTCGAATGGTGGGGCCTGCCGCGAGATGGTGGAGCCCCTGATCCGGGAAGCGATGCAGCATCCCGTCTGGAAGCATCACGTGAACGGATGTCTGAAAATGAGCCGGTACATGCTAGATTTGTCATGGGCAGAGGGTTTCACAGGTGGAGGTGGCACGATGCGATGGCTGGCAGATCTGGAACCCGTCGAGGGCTCTAGCGAATGGCAAGCCCGGCAAGCATTGGCCAGCAAGGTGCTCAGCGAAGGCATCGGCGCCGAACTCGTGATGCTGTTGAAGCGACTCATCGGACGCTATGTCGGCATTCCTGGCGAGCACCTGCAAGGTCGTCTCACCACCCTTTCCAGGGAGCAGGCCGAGGATCTCATCGAGATGGTCCCTTCCATGAACTCCCTCGACGAGGTCGAGCGCTGGATCGACGAGCATACGGTCTGAGCGCTCAGGGCAACACGACGGCCCGTCCGGTGCGCGCGGGCGCCGGTGCCCTCCGGTTCTCCGGTGAACGCGCCAGACAGGCCTGGCATGCGCGCCCGTGTGACCGCGCCTCCTCGAGCGAGACCAGCATCCCCTTGCCCGAGGTCTCGTAGTACCTGCAGCCTTCCTGGTGGTAGATGCCCGAGGCCAGGTTCAGCCAGACCAGGCCGTCCCCCTGGCGGGGATCCGGCGTGGCCATCACGAGCCCGGGGATCAGCCGATCGCCCCTCTCGTGCGCGGCGGGCCATCCCTGTACGAGCTGCCAGCCCCCCGTCCCGACCAGCGCGGCGATCGCCCAGACCGGCCACGATCGCCCCGGGCCTAGTCGGCGAGCTAGCCGCCCCGTCACGAGGGGGCGATCGCCGCGAACGGGCGACGATCGACGCCAGAGGACCACTTTCCAGGGATCGGGTTTCATCTCGCGGACTCCCTGAGGGGTGATGCCCCTGCAAGCCGGAACTCAGGACACCAGAAACGGGTGGTAGGGCACGTCCGGTTCCCGCAGGTGACGGGCCAGATGGCCCACCTGGGCCAGCAAGGCCAGCCGATGGGGGGTCGGGGCGATCGCCCCGGGTAGCGTGACGGGCTCGTCGAGTTTCCGCTCCCACCGGGCCAGGAACAGGCGGCGTGCCGGATCGTGGAGGCGCGTGCCATCGGGTGTCTCGTGGAAGTCAGCAGGCGAGAGGTCTCCTGCTCGGATCATTGCGAGCACGGTGCGGTCCACCAGGGGGGCACGCCATGGTTCGACGAGGTCGCTCGCGAGCGTGGCATGGCCCTCCCGGTCCGCATGGAAGAAGCCGACGTGCGCGATTAGGCCGGTACCGCGGACGGCCCCCAGGACCAGGTTGTAGAGCAGGGTGTAGCCGAAGCTCAGGAGGGCGTTGAAGGGTCCGACCGGGGGATGGGCCTGTCGGGCGGTGAAGTCCCAGGCGGGGTCGAGGCTGCGAGCGATCGCGCGGAAATACAGGGCGGCGGCGACGCCCTCGTGGCCGCGCAATGCGTCGAGTTCCGGAGCCTGCGTGACGGCGCGTTCCTGCTCGAGCAGAGTCTCGTGCTCGTCGGGCGTGTCGAGCTGCCATCGGTGCAGGCAGACGCGGGAGTTGTGGAGCTTGGCGTGGACGAG
>JAYKJE010000013.1:0-2525 GCA_035285805.1 bacterium
GGCTGACGCGGTCGGCTCAGCTCACGGGATTCCGCCCGGCAAGCACGCGCTTGAGACGCCTGAGCACCAGCCGGTACAGGGGCGGCCGGCGCAGCATGTGGCGCAGGTAGCGGGCATCGAAGGCCCGGTCGACGACGAGGGCTCCGGGCTCCTTCAGGGGAAAGTCGAGCGCCCCCGTCGCCAGGCCCGACACGCCGTCGATCTCCCACTTCGTGTGGGTGGCCTCGGGCGTGAACCCCAGGTTCGAGACCAGGTTGACGGCCGGGACGATCGCGAGCCCCCCCTGGACGAAGCGGGCGAAATTCCACTGGTAATCCCAGGTGTCCAGCGTGCCCGGGCGGTGACACATCCGGTCGAAGGCCTCCCGGGTGTGGGCGATCTGGAGGGGGTCCACCAGCAGATCCGCGATGCGCGCCTGGATCTCGGGATCGCGCCAGCGGGACATCTCGAAGTCGTAGTGACGCCAGGCCCGCCGCCACGAGGCCCATCCCCACACGCCGCCCGGATAGGAAAAATGGTAACTCTGCCGGTCGGCCTTCCACTCGGAAAGCACGTTCGTGCCGCCGATCATCATGACGCGCTCGTCGTCGCGGTAGCGGCGCAGGAGGTCCTGGCAGAAGCGAAAGAAGGCCGGGTCCGGGACGCAGTCGTCCTCGAGGACGATCAGCTCCTCCGCCTGCTCGAAGGCCCAGTCGAGGCCACTCGAGACACGTCGACCGCACCCCATGTTGGTGTCCGCGAAGTTCGTCAGGAGCTCGCAGTCCCAGTCGACGCGCGTGGCGATCGCCCGCGTGGCCGCGCAGCGCTCGGCCTCGCCCGGACGGTCGGGGCGGGGACCGTCCGCGATGACGAGCAGGCGCGGCGGACGCGCCCGGGCGATCTGCTCGAAGACCCGCGCCGTGACATCGGGACGGTTGAAGACGATGAAGACCACGGGGGTCTCGAGCTGCCAGTCGGACACGACGATTCCCCCGTCACCAGGGCAGGAAGGCCCGGAGTTGCATGCGCAGGATCCCTCTCGTCCGCCGATCGAGGGCATTGGCGAGCACGGAGGCGAACGCCTGGGAGACGAGCGTGGCGATCGCCGCGCCCGCTGCCCCCGCCCGGGGGATGAGCACTCCATTCAACAGGATGTTCAACCCCGCAGCCAGGAGCGTCCGCTGCAGGAGCAGTCGCCCCAGCCCCTCGTTGACGTTCCAGGGCCCCTGCGCGACGCCGAGCGAGACGAAGACGGCCGTCCAGGCGTGAATGGCGAGCACGGGACCCGCCTCGGTGAAGCGCCCCCCGTAACACCATGCCACGAGCGGCCCCGATAAGAGCGTCAGCACGAGCGCGACGGCCAGCGACAGGCGCGCGAGGCCCCGGAAGAGGCGTTCCAGGCGCGCGAGATACCCGGCGACATCCCGCTCGCGTGCCTCGACGAGCGCGGGCGTCACCGAGGAGACGATGGCCGTCGGCACGAAGTACCAGGCCTCGGACAGCCGCGTGGCGGCCGCGAAGACCCCCACCGCCCCGTCTCCGAGGAGCATGCCGAGCATGACCTGGTCGATGCGGGTGTAGACCACCACCGCCAGGCCCGAAAGCAGCAGGGGCCACGATTCGGCCAGCAGGGAGCGGGCCGTCTCCCGGTGGACCCGCCACCGACCGGTCCCGCGATCGATCACCCGGTGGGCCAGGAACAGACCCAGGCCCGTGAGCAGGGCCTCCAGGACGCCGATCCAGGCGAAGGCGCGCAAAGAGGCGTGTCCCGCGATGGCGACGAGCCGCATGGCTCCCCCCGCGACCAGGGAGAAGACCCGGACGATCACGGAGACCCGGGAGGCCAGGGCGGCCTGGAAGTTCAGGTCGATGACGTCGAGCGCCAGGAACGGCAGGGCCAGACAGGCGATCGCGACGAGCGCCCGGCTCTCGGTGTCCGCCGGGCGGATGAGGGCCATGGTCGCGAGCGCGACCCCCCAGGCCGGCACGGCCACCAGGGCCCGGAGCGCGGCGACGGTCCCGAGCAACTCGCCGTGGCGCGCCGGATCCCGGACGAGGTCCCGGACGACCGGCCCGTCGAGCCCCAGACCGACGACGACCGCGCCCACCGAGAACAGGGAGAGCGCGAGGCTGAAGCGTCCGAACGACTCGGGCCCGAGATACCGGGCCACGAGGACCCCGACCCCGAACCCGAGGACGAGGCGCAGGATGCGCTCGCTCACGAGCCAGAGGGTGTTGGCCGCGATCCGACGGAGGGACACGCGCGGCGCGTCAGTCCCCGTGGCGGGGTCCCGAGGCCGGGATGACCCGTTCACGCACGTCCCCGTCGTCTCCCGCACGCACGTCCGCGTCGGGGCGATCGGGCCAGATGGACATGGCAAGCCCCATGCCGGCACCGAAGCAGGCCATGGCCGCTCCCCAGAGCAGGTTCACGTTGATGCCGAGCGAGACGCCATACATCTGGGCTGGCGTGGTCAGGCCATGGACCACGAGCAGCAGACCGACGAGGCCGAACAGCAGACCGATGGGCAAGCGGATGTCGAGCA
>JAYKJE010000014.1:0-144436 GCA_035285805.1 bacterium
TCCAGTAGCCCCACGAGACGCCCCGGCAGGGGCGGCAAGGAAGCTGCGAGGGGACTGGCAAGACGCCCCGGAAGGGGCGGCAAGGAAGCTGCGAGGGGACTGGCAAGACGCCCCGGCAGGGGCGGCAAGGAAGCTGCGAGGGGACTGGCAAGACGCCCCGGAAGGGGCGGCAAGGAAGCTGCGAGGGGACTGGCAAGACGCCCCGGAAGGGGCGGCAAGCCAGTCCCCTCGGAAACCGGAGGTGACGGGCCCGGCGGAGGGGATTTGCGAGTGCGCCCGCAGGCCGCGGGCCGAAGCGTACCCGGAGGTACGTGAGGCACGCGGCCGAGGACGTAAACCGCAAATCCCCCCGCCCGGCCCGTCACCCGAACATGGAGGCGGCGGAGGTGTCGGAGCCCAGCATCAGGATCGTTTTGATGGTCTGTTCGTAGGGATCGTTGTCGTGGATGCCCTGCTTGAGGAAGCTCTTGATCTGGTCCCAGAGGGAGATGGCCTTGTCGAAGTTGGGGTTGGTGCCCCGGACGTAGGCGCCCATGTTCAGGAGGTCCTGGACCTCCTTGTAGTCGGCCATGATCTGCCGGACCTTCATCTGGGCACGGTAGTGCTCCTTGGTGGCCAGGAACTGGATGAGACGGCTGACGCTCTGGAGGACGTCGATCGCCGGGAAGATGCCCTGCGAGGCGATGGAGCGCAGCATGACGATGTGGCCGTCAAGGACGCCACGGACGCAATCCGCGATGGGCTCGTCCATGTCGCCGCCGTCCACGAGGACGGTGTAGATGGCCGTGATGGAGCCCTTGTCGCTGGTGCCGGCGCGCTCGAGAAGCTTGGGGATGAGGGCGAAGACGGAGGGGGTGTAACCCTTCTGGGCAGGGGGCTCCCCGATGGCGAGGCCGATCTCGCGCATGGCCATGGCGAAGCGGGTCATGGAGTCCATCATCAGGAAGACTCGCATGTTCTGGTCGCGGAAGTACTCCGAGATGCTCGAGGCGACGAGAGGAGCCTTGAAGCGCATGAGGCTCGAGGTGTCGCTGGTGGCGACGACCACGACCGAGCGCTTGAGGCCCTCTTCCCCGAGGCTTTCCTCCATGAACTCGCGAACCTCGCGGCCGCGCTCTCCGACCAGGCATAGCACGGAGATATCGGCCTTGCAGTTGCGGGCGATCTGACCGAGCAACGTGGACTTCCCGACGCCCGAACCGGCGAAGAGGCCGATGCGCTGGCCCTCGCCGAGGGTCAGGAAACCGTCGATGACCCGGACGCCGGTGGGCATGACGGTGTCGATGCGCTTGCGCGTCATCGAGTTGGGGGGCGGGTTCATGAGGGGGTAGGTGGTCTCGGCGATGAGGGGCCCCTTGCCGTCGATGGGGTTGCCGAGGCCGTCCACGACGCGACCGAGCAGGCCCGGGCCGACCTTGACCGAGACCATGCGGCCGGTGGCGGCGACCTCGCAGCCGGCGCCGAGGCCCTCGATCTCGACGAGGGGCATCAGCATGACGCGGCGGGCCTTGAAGCCCATGACCTCGGCCGGGAAGACGCGCGAGCGGTCGATCGAGTAGATGTAGCAGAGCTCCCCGACGCGGACGCCCTGGAGCACGGCCTCGATGACCAGCCCGATGAGCTGGACGACCTGACCGCGGGCCCGGATGGGCACGGTGTCCTTGAGGGCGAAGGAATAAGCCTCGTAGGAGAAGGAACGGGATTCGACGGCCATTCGCACAACCTCCGGCGTCAGGTGGGCTTGTCGTACTCGCGGCGGACCGCGTCGAAGGCTTCCTGGATGACGGAGAGCTGGGTGCGGATCTGGGCATCGACCGTGCCCGAGGCCGTCTCGATGAACACTCCGCCGGGCTGGATCTTGGGCGAGGCCTGGAAGTCGACCTTGCGGACGTTCCGGAGACGATCGCGGATGTTCTCCTCGCGGGAGCGCACCATGTCCTCGTCATCCGGGTGGAACTTCACGACGACCTCTTCGAGGTCCGAGACCTTGGCGACGGCGGCGTCCATGGCCCGCAGGACGGTGTCCCGGTGCACGTCGAGCTGGGTCATCATGACGCGCTCGGCGATGCCGAGTGCGAGCTTCAGGAGCTTCTCCTCCTCGCGGGCCGCGGCCGACTCGACCAGACCGGCGAGCTTGTTGAGGGTATCCAGTCCCTGACGGAGATGCCTGGCGCCTTCCTCGTCGGCCTGGCTCCTGCCCTCCTGGTAGCCCTCGGCGTATCCCGTCTGCCGGAGTTCCTCGAGCATCTGCTGGCGCTGGGTTTCGACCTCGAGCACGGTACGCGCCGCCTGGGCATGCGCCTCGTGGACGATGCGTGCGGCCTCGGCCTCGGCGTTCTGGCGGATCTGCTCGGCCTGGAGCCGGGCCTCGGCCAGGTAGGTCTCGCGCTCGGCAAGCAGGGTCTGGAGGATGAACTCGGGCGGCGGGTCGGCCATGACCCGGCGGGCATGGTTGTCCACGAGCGAGGCGAGCTGCTCCTCGACCGTCGCGAGTTCGCGCCAGCGGGCGTCGTGCATGGCCTGCAGGCCCGCCCGTTCGAGGCCTGCGGCCGCCTGCGCCTCCACGCGCGGGACGACAGCCTCCAGGGCCTGCTCGTGAGCCGGGGTCCCCTCGGGATACACGGCCCGGATGGCGGCGGCCGCCTCGTCGAGTTCGAGAGACGCATCCGGCGCCCCCAGCTCGCGACGCGCCTCTTCGGCCTCCGAATCGGCACGCCAGGCGGCCTCCTGGAGCAGGGTGTCGCGTTCGTGCGTGTAGGTGTCCCAGATTTCCGCCACGGCACTCGTGGGAGACGGGTCTTCTTGCTCGGCTTCTGGATCCGAGTCGATCCAGGCCTCCTCGGAGTCCACGTCCGAGGCCTCGTCATCCCCGTCGGACGGAATCTCCGACTCGTACGATTCCTCATCCGGGTCCTGATCGGCGTCCGACCGGTCGAACCCGGAGACATCCGCCTCGAAGTCACCGGCCGTGGCAGAATCCTCCCGGAGAGGAGCTGGCACCTCGGCTTCGGGCACGAGGCGGTCGCCGGCCACCACGGCGGTGCCGGTCTGGACGAGCTGGCTGGACTTGATGAGCGCCATGCCGGAAAACGCCTCGGTGCGGGAAGGATATCTCCTCTTATACCCGGAAAGCGCCTACCGCGCTCAGACCACGTGTTCGAGACGCTCGACCAGATCACTCGGCGAGGCGAAGGTCATCTCCTCGAGGGGACCGAGCATGGCCCCCAGGGTGCGCGGATCGTGTCCGGTCAGATCGATCCACCGCTCGCCACGCGCAACGATGAGTTGCAGGCGGGTGAGCGGGAACCGGAGACCCTCGACGGCCTCCAGGACGCTACGCACCCCGGTGGCAACCTTGACTTCCGGTTTCATGGAACCCTCCTCCGGGCCTGGCCCGCGGGTATCCTGGCCCCGCAGCCTTTCCCCCGCAAGGGTCGGTCGGGTCACGCTCAGAGCTTGCGCAGCAAGGTCAGACCGTCGGCGATGGGCAGCATGACGAGGTCCCACCGCGGATCCCGGGCCAGCTGGGCATTCAGGTCGCGAAGGGCATCCGTCTCCGGATCGTGGACCTCCGGGTCGGCGACGCTTCCCGACCACAGCACGTTGTCGACCAGCACCACGCCGCCGGGACGCAAGAGGGCATGCACGTGGTCCACGTAGGCGGCATAGTTCTCCTTGTCGGCGTCGATGAACGCCAGATCGAAGGGCACCTCGCCCAGGGCGCGGAAGCGCGCGAGCGTTTCGAGGGCAGGCGCCAGGTGCAGGGTGATCCGGTCCGATAGACCGGCCGCCTCCCAGTGGACCCGGGCGATCGCCGTGAACTCCTCCGAGACGTCGAGGCACACGACTCGACCGTCGGGCCCCAGCGCCTGCGCCATGACCATGGCACTGTAGCCCGTGAAGGTGCCGATCTCGAGCACCCGCCGGACCCCGAGCGCGCCCACCAGCCAGGCCATGAACTGGCCAGCCAGGGGGTTGATCTGCATGTTCGCCCGGGGGTGGGTCGCCGTGATCGCGCGCAGGGTGGCCCATTCGGGGCGATCGCGCATCCCGTGCTGCTCCAGGTAGGAGCCGATCTCGGGCGTGACCAGGATGTGTCCGCGACTCAACGCATCTGCCTCCATTCGCGACCGCGTACCCGGGGGGCCAGGTGGTGCCAGAGGAAGGTCCAGCGGTCGGCAGCCTCCTCGATGAGCTTGGCCGTGGGCTTGCCAGCGCCGTGTCCGGCACGGGTCTCCACGCGCAAGAGGATGGGGGCGGCCCCGGCCTGAGCCTGCTGAAGGGCCGCCGCGAACTTGAACGAATGCAGGGGCACGACCCGATCGTCGTGATCTCCCGTCAGCACGAGCGTCGGAGGATAGGCCATTCCCTCGCGGACCCGGTGGTAGGGAGAGTAAGCCAGGAGTGCCCGGAACTCGTCCTCGTGATCGGAAGTGCCGTAGTCGGACGCCCAGGCCCAGCCGATGGTGAAGCGGTGGTACCGGAGCATGTCGAGCACGCCGACGGCGGGAACGGCCGCCCCGAAGAGGTCGGGCCGCTGCGTCAGACAGGCCCCGACGAGCAGCCCCCCGTTGGACCCACCCCCGATACCCAGATGTGCCGGCGCCGTGTAGCGCTCGCGCACGAGCCACTCGGCCGCCGAGATGAAGTCATCGAAGACGTTCTGCTTCCGGAGCTTCGTACCGGCCTGGTGCCAGTCCTCGCCATATTCGCCCCCGCCGCGCAGGTTGGCGATCGCCAGGACGCCGCCCCGTTCGACCCAGGCCAGGTTGGATACCGAGAAACTGGGCGAGAGCGAGATGTTGAACCCGCCATACCCGTAAAGATACGTGGGGTTGGAGCCGTCCAGGACCAGCCCCTTGCGGTGAACCAGGAACATCGGGATGCGCGTGCCGTCCTTCGAGGGATAGAAGACCTGGTGCGTCTCGAAGCGCGAGGAGTCGAAGGCCACGCGAGGCTCCCGGTAGACCGAGGTCGTCCAGGTCCGGCAGTCCAGCCGGTAGATGGTCGTGGGAGTCGTGAAGCCCGTGAACGAAAAGTAGGTCTCGCTGGCGCCACGACGCCCGTCGAAGCCGCTCACGGAGCCGATGCCCGGCAAGGGCAACTCGCCCAGGGACCTGCCCGTGTGGTCGTGGAAGCGCACGACATGCCGCGCGTCCCGGAGAGCCACGACCACGAAGCGATCGCCCAGGAGCGTCACCCCGTCGAGCCGATCGGAGCCCTCCGGCAGGATCTCGCGCCAGTTCATGGGGGCCGGACGCTCGACGTCGATGGCCACGAGGCGCCCCCGGGGCGCACCCTGCGTGGTCCAGACGAAGAGGGTCGAACCCTCGCTGCCCACCACGCTGTAGCGGGCATCGAAGGCATCCAGGAGGGGCAGCAAGGCCGATCCCGGAACGGTCAGATCCTGAACGTACAGGCGGTTGCGCGAGTCCGTCCCTTCCGAGATGGCGACCAGGAGATACCGACCATCCTCGGTCACCTCGGCCCCGTACCCCCATTTCGGGTGGTCCGGACGCGCGTAGATGACGCGATCCTCGCTCTGAGGCGTTCCGAGGCGATGGAAGCACAGCTTCGGCGTCTGGTTGAGAGCCGAGAGGGTCTCTCCGGGCGCGGGCTCCTCGTAGCGCGAGTAATAGAAGCTCTGACCGTCGGGAGCCCAGCCGACCCCGGAGAACTTGATCCCGCGCAACGTCTCAGGAAGGTCCCGACCCGAGCGCGCATCCCGGATCGTCCAGGTCTGCCAGTCCGAGCCCGCCGTGCTCGTCCCGACGACGACGTGGTCGCCCGGCGGAGAGGGCACCAGCGTCGCGAGGGCCACGGTGCCGTCCCGCGACAGCCCGTTCGGATCGAGAAAGGGCACCCATGAGCCCGTGGCGCCCTCGGACTGGTAGTAGACGGCCTGGTTCTGCAACCCGTCGTTGTGGCCGACCCAGAGCCGGGAACCGGCGACGAGGGGGACCCCCGTCCGGGGATAGTTCCACATCCGCGTCAGGCGCTGCTTCCACGCCTCACGGCCCGGATAGGACCCGAGCACGGAGGCCGTCAGCCGGTTCTGGGATTCGATCCACGCCCGGACCTCGGGCCCCTCGAAGTCCTCGAGCCACCGGTACGGGTCGGGCACCGCGGTGCCGAAGTACGAGTCCGTGACGGCCTCCCGCCGTGTCTCGGGATAGGGGAGTCGCGCCGGTCGGCGCGGCGTGGTGGCCCCGAAGCGCCGCGGCAGCATGAGACTTCCGGGGACGGGGGAAGCCAGGCCCGGCATGGTGAAGGCCAGGACCGGCATGGAAAGAGCGAGCATCCAGAGCGTGGGGCGCTTCATGGGCACGTCCTCGTCAGGCCGCGGCCAGGGCGCGCTGGCTGAAGGTCGCGAACGAGGACACCCCGAGGGCCCTCAGCAGATCCAGGGCCTGCGGGTACAGGGCGCCGACGTCCTCGGGGCGGTGCGCGTCCGAGCAGAGCACGAGCGGAATGCGTGCCTCGACCAGCCGCGGCAACCATTCGGGAGCCGGGTAGATTTCTCCGACCGGCTTGCGCCACCCGGCCGTGCTGACCTCGACGGCCATCCCGGAACGCGCGATCAGGGGCGTGAGCTTCTCGTACCAGCGCCGGGCAACCTCGGGAGCCTTGAAGCCGAAGACCTTGATGACGTCCGCATGCCCGATGATGTTCACGGGCCGGTCGGCGATGAGCTGCTCGAGGATCGAAAAATAGGTATCGTAGACGTCCTCGATGCGGTTCTGCTCCCACTGATCCCGCATCTCGTCGAGATCGAAACCGAAGCCGCCGAGCCAGTGCACCGAGCCGATGGAGTAATCGAAGGGGTAACTCGCGAGAAAGTCCTTCATGCGCTCGCCGTTGTCGGGCATGTAGTCCATCTCGATGCCGATCTTGAGCTTCACACCCCGCTTGCGGGCCTCGAGCAGCAGGGCGAGGTAGGCGTCGAGGTCCTCCGTCTTGCGCTTCTCGACCCACGGGTTGGACAGCAGCGAGCGCGTCTGGGTGAAGCGATACGCGTGCTCGGAAATGCCGAGCTCGGTGACCCCAGCCCGGGCGGCCTGATCGACGAAGCGCTCGAGCCACTCCAGGGAATAGGGACCGCGCTCGATGTGGACGTGGTAATCGGTGATGGGACCTTGCATGCACTCCTCCGGTCGGAACGGTCCTCTTGTACCCGCGATCGCCCCGGCGTGACGCCCCCCTTCCCCCCGGACGCCGGAGATCGTTTCATGGAGCCATGCATCCCTGGCACGATCAGCTCGACGATACCCCCCTCCACGCCTGGACGGCGGGCGATGGCCCTCCCCTCTGGGCCTTGCACGGGACGGGCGGCAGCGGCAAGGTCTGGTTCCACCAGAGTCGCCGCTTCGCGGAGCGCTGGCGCGTCGTGGCCCCCGACCTGCCCGGCTACGGGCAGTCGGGTCATCCCGAGAGCGTTCGATCCGTCGACGACATCGCGGGATGGCTGGCCCGCTGGCTGCCACGCCTGAGCTCCAGCCCCGCGGTCGTGATGGGTCACTCGATGGGAGGGCGCGTCGCCCTGCAACTCGCCCTCGAGCACCCGGAACTCGTCCGGGCCCTCGTGCTCGTCAACGCCTCTGGCCTTGACCTGCCCGAGGCCCCGGCACGGTCACCGAAGGCCCTCGGGCCCGAGGGCTTCATCCGCGCGCTGTACCACCGGCCCAGCGCCCGCTCGCTCGAAGCCGCCGTGCGCGAGGCTGATCGCTGGTGGCCCACCCTGGAACGCCTCACCCGCGTCCCGCTACGCCGGGACTGGCAGGAGCGCCTGGGCGACGTCCGGGTGCCGACCCTGGTGGTGTGGGGGACGGAGGACGGGCTGATCCCCTGGGCTCACGCCCTGGCCTTCCGGGACGGGATCCCCCGCGCTCGCCTGCATCCCGTGCCGGACTCGGGCCACGTGCCGATGCTCGAACGCCCGGGCGAGGTCAACCGCGCCCTGGCCGCCTTTCTCGACGAACTCGATGCCCCGGTCCTCCAGGAAGGAGAAACCCCGTGACCCCCGAAGCTCTCATGGCGCATCTCGATGCCGCGATCGCCGCGGCACCCACGGCCCAGCAGGCCCTCGTGGCAGCCGTGGACGAGGGCTACGCCCTGCTTGAAGAGACCAGCGAGACCTGGCCCGACGAGGCGATCACGGGAATCCGCGTGCGCCTGGCCCACGCGGAGTCGCTGATCGTGCGTTACTTCGGGATGTGAGGCGTCAGGAAACGGGGGCGGCGTCCTGTGCCGCCTCGGTCCGCGCCTGCAACTCGATGGCCTGAGCGGCGATCTCCAGGAGCCGTTCCTTTGAGAAGGGCAGCTCGTTGAGGAGCTGCTTGTCCACCGGATAGAGCGAGATGCCGATGGGCAGGCTCGTGATCTTGCAGTTCACGGCCACGTCGGCCAGGTGCAAGATCTTGACCAGACGCTTGTTCAGCGTGGCCTCGCGCGGCGCGTGATGCAAGCGCACGGCCTCGACGAGCGGTGCAGGAAGCCCCCACCGCTCGAGCACCTTGGCGCCGAAGTACGAATGGTTGAACCCGAGCGAGCGGTCCTCGGCCGTGAACATCGCGACGGCCTTGGCCTGCGTGACCTTGATGGCCGAGTTGATCTCTTCGAACGCATAGGCGTTGAGGATGGCCTTGCCGATGTCGTGGAACAGGCCCACGGTGTAGGCCTGGGCCAGGTTGGGATAGTCGAGCTCCTTGGCCAGGAGCTGACAGGCGATCGCCACCTGCTGGCAGTGCTTCCAGACCCGACCCTGCATGATCTGGAAGGTGTCCGGCTCGATCCCGGGCGGCGTGGCCTCCGTGCTCGTCGCCGACTGGATGAAGTCGCGGACGGTCTTGAGGCCCATCAGCCGGACGGCCTGCAGGACGCTCTGGACCTGCTGGTTCGACCGGACGACCGTCTTGCGCATGAGCTCCTGAGAGACATGACGATCCTCGGAGATGATCCCGGCCACCTTGTCGAAGTTGACGTTCGGGTCCTCGAGCATCTCGAGCGCCTTGGCGAGCGCCGGCGAGAAGTTGAAGGTCGGCAGCTCCGTCACTTTCTGCATGAGCAGGGTTTCGAGGCTCATGGACACGGGGACACCTCTTTCACGATGGTTCGTCGCAGGCTGATCATACCCCGACAGGGGTGCGATCATCACGTCGCGCCTTCATCTCGACGATGGCTTCACGGATCCGGGCCAGCACCTGCTCGGCAGGCACCTTCTCGACCTCGCCCGTCCGGTGCTTGAGCTCGACCAGGCCCTCGGAGAGCGTCTTGCCAAGCGTGACCCGGAACGGGAAGCCGATCAGATCGGCATCCTTGAACTTCACCCCGGCGCGCTCTTCACGGTCGTCGAGCACGGCCTCGATCCCGAGACGCCCGGCCTCGCCATACAGGCGGTCGGCCCACTCCACGGTCGCGGCGTCCTTGAGGTTCACGGGCACGATCACGAGATGATACGGGGCGATCGCCAGAGGCCAGCGGATCCCGTCGGCATCGTGAAAGGCCTCGACGGCTGCCTGTGCCGTGCGCGTGACGCCGATGCCGTAGCAGCCCATCACGAAGGGCTTCTCCAGGCCATCGGCATCCATGAAGGTGGCCTGCATGGCGGCACTGTACTTGGTTCCCAGCTTGAAGGTGTTGCCGACCTCGATCCCCTTCGCAGCCGACAGGTGCCCCTCCGCGCAACGCGGGCAGGCATCCCCGGCTCGCGCGAGGCGCACGTCGACGATCTCCCCGGGCTCCAGGTCGCGCCCCCACCGCGCATCGACCCCGTGCGCGTCGGCGACGTTGATCCCGACGATGAAGTCCGAGCAGTCGCGAGCCGTGGCATCGACGAAGAAGCGATCGACCTTCAGCCCCCTGGGCCCCACGAACCCGACCGGGGCCCCCGATCGCTCGAGCACTTCCTCGGCCGAGGCCAGACGCAGTTCGAGCGCGGCGAGGCGATTCTGGAGCTTCACCTCGTTGACGTCGACATCCCCGCGGATGCAGACGGCCACCCAGCGGACCTCGGCCTCACCGCCATCCGAGCCAGGGAGCAGGGCCCGGTACAGGAGCGTCTTGACGATCCGGTTCGCCGGCACCTGGAAGAAGGAGACGAGCTGCTCGATGGTATGGACGGCGGGGGTGGGCACCTGCCGGAATCCGCCCTGTTCATCGGCGGAAACGGGCGCCTCGGGGCGCACCTCGGCCCGCTCGACGTTCGCGGCATAGTCGCAGGCGGAGCAGAACAGGAGATCGTTCTCTCCTCCTGCCGTCTCCACGACCACCATGAACTCGTGAGCGGCGGAACCCCCGATGGCGCCGACATCGGATTCCACTTTCCGGGTATGAAGTCCGCACCGCTCGAAGATGCGCGTGTAGGTCCGACACATCACCTCGTAGGTGTCCTCGAGCGAGTTCGCATCCACGTGGAACGAGTACGCATCCTTCATGATGAATTCGCGACCCCGCAGCAGGCCGAAGCGCGGGCGGATCTCGTCGCGGAACTTCGCCTGGATCTGATAGAGGTTCATCGGGAGCTGACGGTAGCTGCGCAGCTCGTCCCGGGCGATCGCCGTGACGACCTCCTCGTGCGTGGGCCCCAGCAACTCGTCGCGCTCGTGCCGGTTCTTGAGCCGGAACATCTCCTTGCCGTACGCCTGCCACCGACCCGACTGCTGCCACAGCTCGGCAGGGCTCAGGATGGGCATCCGGACCTCGAGCGCGCCGGACCGGTCCATCTCTTCGCGGACGATTTCCTCGACCTTGCGTACGACTCGCCACATGAGCGGGTACAGGGTGTAGACGCCGGGCGTCACGCGACGCATGAACCCGGCCCGGAGCAGCAACTGGTGCGAGGCGATCTCGGCCTCGGCGGGCACGTCCCGCAGAGTCGGGGCAAGGAGCTGGGACATCTTCATGCGGGGGAGACCTCCTGTGAACGGCACGGACGGATGGGTTCGCCCATGATAGCCGACCTCGGGCCTTCCGCATGGCCAGGTGGTCCGGAGGAGCTGGGCTGATGTCCGACTTTCCGGCCACCCCCTCGGCCTCCACCCCCGAGGCGACACCTTCTGCACTCGCCGCGGGAAGCTCGTCCGGACTGGATACGCCGGTGCCCGGCATCTCCCCGGCTCCCTCCGGTGAACCGGTCGCACCTTCCGAGGTGCCGGCCTCGAGCGCGGTGACGGTCGTATCCACCTTTCCGGAGCACCTGCTGCACCTGCCCACCTGGCGAGAAGGAGTGATGGGCCTGCTCCTGCTCGCCCTGCTCGTGATCCTGGGCGCGTCACGAGCGCGAGCCCTGGTTCGGGCAGACGGAAGTCAGCCCCCTTCGCCTGCCAGCGGAACCTCTCCGCTGCTGGATCCCGGGTCCCTCCTGGCGCGGATGTCCACGGGCCTCCATCCCGTCCGGGAACATCTGGCCTCTGGCATCCGGGCCGTCGACCGCCTGCGCCTGTCCATCGGGCAGACGTCTCGCAAGCTGACGGAATGCTCGCGGTTGTCGCAGGACCTGGCCGAACAGGCCTCCGGTCTGCAGAGCCATCTGCTCCGGGCGGCGCTGCCGCCCCAGGGAGCGAACCTGGCCCCGGGGTTGCACCGGCTGGCGACGGACCTGGCCTTCGCAGCCGGACAGGCCGACGTGGCGACGCAGGCGAGTCGCGTGGCCGGGGAACTCCGGCGCATGGCGCAGGAACTCGAGCACCGGGAGGGCACCGTGACGGTGGCTTACCTGGTGGAGTTGATCGCAGCGTGGTCGTCTCGCTGCGATCAGCTGACGCGCCAGCTGTCGGACCTCGAACTGGAAAGCATGCACGGGGGCGCCATCGAGACCCTTCGTGACGATCTGATGGGCGCACTGGGCCAGACCCATGCGCTCGCCGACCGGATCCGCGACCTGGAATCGCGGCTTGCCGGTCCTGAAAAGGAGACCTGAATGGCTGGGGGCGAGATCGGGATCGCGCTGGGTACGGTGGCGCTGCTGGGGGCAGGAGGCGCGGGCCTTCACTTCGCCGGCTTCTTCCCGGGAACCGTGCCTTTCCTGCGCAAGCAGCTCGAATCGGGCGATCGCCAGACCCGGTTCAATGCACTCACGGGGATCGCCAACAGCAAGTCCGCTTCGGCCGTGAACATCCTCAAGGAGGCCTATGGTGACCCCGACGAGGCCATCCGTGGGCTCGCGGTCCGGGGTATGCTGCGGAGCGGCAGGGCGATCGCCATCCCGATCCTGCGGCGGGCCATGACGGATCGCGACCCCAAGATCCGCCGCCAGGTGTCCGAGGGCCTCGCGGACTTCCCGGACGAGGCCGCCACGCAGATGCTCTCGGAACTCATCACGGACCTCGACCCGACGGTCGCCGCCCAGGCGACGACCTCCCTGGGCAAGCGCAAGGACTCCAAGGCGGCCAAGCTCCTGGCCGTCGCGCTGGGTGAGGGCGAGGAGATCGCCAAGAAGGCGGGGCAGGCCCTCCTCGAGATCGGTTCGAGCTGCTTCAGCGCCCTGTGCGACGCGATCCCGACGCTTTCACCGTCCGCCTGCGAACGCCTCGTGCCGATCCTGGTCCAGCTGGACGCCAAGAGTGCGGTCGAGCCTCTCGTGGAGATCCTCAACACCTCCCAGAGCCGCTTCGTCCTGGAATCCACCATCCGGGCGATGGGCGATCTGAATCACCCGCGGATCCATGCCGCCCTGCTCAAGTTCGCCGAGGATCCGAGCAAGGATTGTCGCCCCGAGGCCCTCGAGTACCTGCTCGGGTACGACGACCCCGGCGTGACGGAGAAGCTGATCGCCTTGCTGGCCGACCGGGATCCGCTCGTGCGGAGGTCTTCCATCATGACGCTGACCTCCGTGAGCAATCCTGCGCGGATGGAGGCCCTGATGCGGGCCCTGGGAGAGACCGACACCGAGATCGTCATCGAGTCGGCACGCGGCCTCGGGCAGTACGAGGACACCCGGATCCTGTCGGCCCTGGTGGCCCGCCTCTGGCCCGAGGAGGGCGACGGACTGCGACAGAGCCTCTCCACGATCTGCCGCCGCCCCCTGGACATGCTGGCCTCTGCCGAGGAATTGCTGGCGATCCTCGGACGGCTCTCGACACGCGACACCAAGGCCTCCGATGACCAGAAGTACCGTCCCTATCTGCAGGCGCTCTACATCCTGCTGCGACCGGGGCGGGTCTGCGCCTTCACCGAGGCGGGCGAGAC
Organism: bacterium; assembly: GCA_035285805.1. Taxonomy (GTDB): domain Bacteria; phylum Cyanobacteriota; class Sericytochromatia; order S15B-MN24; family UBA4093; genus JAYKJE01. Next base: position 13,186 of record JAYKJE010000014.1, read on the forward strand.
CAACCTCGTCTTCCGCGATGCCGAGTTCATGAGCGAGGTCCACGTCGACCGGTTGCATAGCTTTGCCCGGCGCACGCTGGCCGTGTTCACCACGCCGAAGGCCCTGGAACGGTGGCGCCAGAACCTGCCCGTATTGTCCTGAGAAGCGTTCCCGCCGCCCGGAAATCCCCCCATCGAGCGGCCCCCCTCCCCGACCTCCTCGGACCTCGTTGACAATTGTCACGAACTCGTGACATTTTGGTCGGGGGGTTCATCCTGTGGACGGCTCGAGGACGAGGCGTCGCCCGTGCCCCGCGTCGTGTGCTCTGAAACTCTAGCCGGGATGACCAGGATGCGTCATCGCCGCACTTGGCAGGTTCCTCGATGGGGCTCGAAATCGGTACCTGGGTGGCCATCGGTCTGGTCGGGGGCGGTGGGTTCGCTCTTCATGCCCTGGGATTCATCCCCGGCACCCCCCCCTTCCTGCGGAAGGCGTTGCACGGTGGCGATCGCCAGGAACGCCTGAAGGCGCTGCAAGCCCTCGTCAATTCGAGGTCTCACCGTTCCGTCCCGCTCCTCAAGGAGGCCTACGACGATCCGGACGAGGCCATCCGCGTGCTGGCGCTGAGGGGGTTGCTGCGGTGCAACCACCCCACGGCCCTTCCCGCGCTCCGGAAAGCATCGATGGACCGGGATCCCCGGATCCGACGCCAGGTGGCCGAGGGCCTCGGCGACTTCACGGACGAGGCCGCGATGCAGATGCTGTCGGAACTCGTCACGGACCTCGATCCGTCCGTGGCCGCCCAGGCCACCACGTCCCTCGGCAAGCGCAAGGACCAGCGTTCCGTCGTGCTCCTGGCTTCCGCCCTGGGCGAGAACGACGAGATCGCGAGTCGGGCCTCGAAGGCCCTCATGTCGATCGGCTCGTCGTGCTTCAACACGCTCTGCGAGCAGATCCCCCACATGTCCCCCTCGGCGTGTGAACGTCTCGCTCCCCTGCTGGTGCAGATCGATTCCACCCAGGCGCTGAGGCCGCTCGGCGAGATCCTGAAGTCTGTCCAGAACCGCGGGGTCCTCGAGGCGGCGCTCAAGGCCCTCGCCGGGCTGGCGGATCCCGCGGCGCGCACCGTCTTGCTCGAGCATGCCGAAGATACCGCGCGCGGGTGCCGGCCCGAGGCCCTGACCTTCCTCGCGGGCCATGACGATGCCGGACTGGCCGCCAAGCTGTCTGGCCTCTGCGACGATCGGGACCCTCAGGTCCGGCTGGCCGCGACGGATGCCCTCGTGTCGGTTCGCAACCCCGCTCGCCTCGATTCGTTGCTTTCTGCACTCGACTCGCCGGATTCCCGGGTGGTGACCACGGCCCTGCGGGGCCTCGGCCATTACGACGACGTTCGCATCTTGAAGAGCCTGGTCCTGCGCCTGTGGCCCGAGGAGGCCGACACGCTGGCCCCGGCCATCGCCCGGGCCTGCCATCGGCCGCTCGAATCGATCGGCTCGATCGAAGAACTGTTACCGGTCCTGGGGCGGCTCTCGGGGCGCGATGCGCGGGGCTCCGAGGACCAGCGCATCCGCCCCCATCTCCAGAGCCTCTACATCGTGCTGAGACCTTCTCGCATCGCGGCTCTCAAGGAAGGCAACGAAGCCGTGCTTCACTTCCTCGATTCGGACTTCCAGTCCGAGGTTCACATCGACCGGCTGCACAGCTTCGCCCGGCAGGTCCTGACGGTCCATGAATCCCAGCGCGGCCTGGACCGGTGGCGCAACCCTCTGGCAGCGCGCTGATCTCTGGCCGCCGTCAGGGCTTCTTCCAGGCTCCGTGGCTTTCGAGGCGCGCCCGGACGTTCCTGACCAGGGTACCCAGGGCCTGGGTCTGGGACCATCTCACCATGGCGGGCGGTGCAGGGACCATCGGCTCCACCTGGACCCGATAGGTGAGCGCGGAGCCACCCCCCTCCGGTTCGATGAACCATCCGCCCCGGAGACGCCTCAGCACGGGCGACGACACGAGCGTCCAGCGGATGGCGGAAGGCGGCTCGTGGACCCGGCGCTGAACGAGTTCACCGAGGTCTGCCTTCATCCGCAGGACGACGGTAGCCCCGGTTCGCTCGAGGATCTCGCAGGTTCGAAGCGACGGCATGAACTCGGCGAGGTGCTCGAAGTCCGAAAGCAGCCGGTACGCCTCCGCGGGTTCGACCCGGACATGAAATCGCGTCTCGATGCCGACCATGCCGTCGTCGTCGAGCTCCTTCACCGCCAGGTTCTCCGCGGGCGGGAGCTTGCGCGGCTCCGCCTGGACACGAGCGGCGGGAAGTCCTACGAAGACCACCGACAGCACGAGTCCCCCGAGCGCCGTCGAGGCAGGAGGCCCCGGTCGGAACGGGCGGACCAGGCGGGAGAGGCGCACGTGTGGTTTCGGTCGGTGACGCATGCGGCGATCGTCGCGCATCCGCCCCGGAACCGCAAGCCCGGTTTCGCCATGATCGGCGAACAGGCGTGATACACTGGGTTTCCAGCCGAGAGGTGGCATGACCAAGACACCCCCTTCCGAGGCCGGTACGGCCATGAGCCAACCCCCCAGCGCTGCGCCGGAACGCCTCATGGACCGGAGCTTCTTGGCCCTCTGTGCCGTCTCGCTGTCCCACAACCTGGGAGAGAAACTTTTCTTCGTCTTCCTGGTCTATCTCTCGCCGGCCTCGAATACCCTCGTCAGCTTCATCTACCTGGCAGCCGGCCTGCCCGCCATCCTATTCGGTTCGGTGGCCGGGGTGGTGGTCGACCGGTTCTCCCTGCGCACCCTGATGGCCGTGACCAGCATCCTGCGCATGATCCAGGTGGCGACCCTCCCCCTGGTGGGGCATGACATCGGCTGGTTGCTGTTCCACGGGTTCCTGTTCTCGTTCATCACCCGCTTCTTCGATCCGGCCTTCATGAAGGCGATCCCCACGCTCGTCGCCCCCCGGTACCTCATGACGGCCAACTCGGTCTTCATGACCATGATGGTCGGGGCGCTCATCGGGTCGTTCGCTCTGTCGAGCCCCGTCTGGAACTGGACGCTCGTCAACGGCCAGATGGGCGCACACTGGGTGGTCGTGGGCCTGTATGCAATTGCCACGATCTCGACCCTGCTCATCCGCTTCCCGGCACGGCAGGATCCCGCTCCGGACCAGGAATCGACTTCCTTCTTCGACGAATGGCGCTTCGCCTTCGAGTACCTGCGGACTCACCCGCGCCTGCTGCGGGCCTACGGCATGACCATGACCCTGTTCGGGACCATCGCGGCCGTGAACGTCATCGCCCGCGGCTTCGCCGAGGTCACGCTGCATCCGGCGCGCCCGACGGACTTCACCTACATCCAGGCCTTCGCGGGCATCGGGATGGTCCTGATGGCCGGTATCCTGGCCCGCTGGGGCCAGCAAGTCCCCAAGGGGACGCTCATCCAGCGCGGTTTCGTCGTGGCGGGGGGCGCGCTCATCGGTCTGGGGATCCTCGGGGCCGTCGCGACCTCCGGGCAGATCGCCGGACAGTCCGCCTGGAACGTGGCCTTTGCCCTGGCGATCGCCCTCGGAGTGGGCGCCGCGGCGATCGAGTTGCCCGTTTCGACGCTCGTCCAGGAAGGCGTCGAACCGCACGTCCGGGGCCGGATCTTCGGCGTCCAGGCCATGCTCATGAACCTCGCCTCGACCCTGCCCATGGCCCTGGTCGGCTACTTCGCCGACCTGTGGGGCCCCGTCCTCGTCATGGGCCTGCTCGGGGGGCAGATGGCGATCACCGCCTTCCGCCGCCTCTAGGGAGGCCGGGCCGGGCGGGGGGCTTTGCGGCTTACGTCCGCGGGGCCTCGCCTCACGTACCTGCGTTGTACGCTGCGGCTCGGCCCCTTGCGGGCGCGCTCGCAAATCCCCTCCGCCGGGCCCGGCCTCTCCGGTTTCCTCGGGGGAGCGTCCGGTGAGCCTGGCGGCTCTCCGGACTGCCCCCGAGCATGTTCCTTGCGCCTGCGGCCTCCTTGCGCCTGTGGCCGCCCTTCCAGGACGGCTGCAGCGCTCGGCCCCCCCCTGAAGGGCTGCCTTCTGATAAAATGGGAGCCACTCATCCGGTCCTGGACCGGACGCGCGAAGCCCGTCCCCAACCTGGAGGAAGCCGTGCCCACCATCGAAACCACGCCTGAACAGCTTTCGGCCACCTATGGCCGCATGGCGTCCAACCTGGCCGTCGTGCGCGATCGCCTCAAGCGCCCCCTGACGCTGGCCGAGAAGATCCTCTTCTCCCACCTCGATGATCCCGCCAACCAGGAACTCGAGGCCGGCAAGGCCTACCTGCAGCTTCGTCCCGACCGCGTCGCCCTCCAGGACGCGACGGCCCAGATGGCCTGGCTCCAGTTCATGCAGGCCGGCAAGGACGAGGTCGCCGTGCCGACCACCGTCCACTGCGACCACCTGATCCAGGCCCGCAAGGGTGCCGCCTCCGACACGGAAGCCGCCATCGTCGAGAACCGCGAGGTCTACGACTTCCTGAAGTCCGTCTCGGCCCGCTATGGCGCCGGCTTCTGGAAGCCCGGCTCGGGCATCATCCACCAGGTCGTCCTCGAGAACTACGCCTTCCCGGGCGGCCTGATGATCGGCACCGACTCCCACACCCCGAACGCGGGCGGTCTCGGGATGTGCGCCTCCGGCGTCGGCGGCGCGGACGCCGTGGACGTCATGGCCGGCTTCCCCTGGGAAGTGCTTCAGCCGCGTGTCGTGGGCGTGAAGCTCGTGGGCGAGCTCAGCGGCTGGGCCGCCCCCAAGGACATCATCCTCTACCTCTGCGGCCTGCTCACCGTGAAGGGCGGCACCAACCGCATCGTCGAGTACTTCGGCCCCGGCGCCCGCAGCCTGAGCGCCACCGGCAAGGCCACCATCTGCAACATGGGCGCCGAACTCGGCGCCACCTGCTCGGTCTTCCCCTATGACGACCACATGGAACTCTACCTGGGCGCCACGGGCCGCGCCGCACTCGGCAAGCTGGCTCGCGAGCACATGGACCTCGTCACGGCCGATTCCGAGTGCGAGGAGAACCCCGAGTCGTCCTACGACCAGGTCATCACCATCGACCTCTCCACGCTCGAGCCGCACGTCGTGGGCCCCCACACCCCCGACCTGGCCCGTCCCGTGAGCCAGCTCGCGAAGGACGCCGCCGAACACGACTATCCGCTCGTCCTCACGAGCTCGCTCATCGGCTCCTGCACCAACTCGAGCTACGAGGACATCTCGCGGGCGGCCGATGTCGCTCGCCAGGCCGCCACGCACGGCGCTCGCATGAAGACCCCGCTGCTCATCTCGCCGGGCTCCGACCAGATCTTCGCGACGATCAAGCGCGATGGCCAGATGGCCGATCTCGAGGCCGTCGGCGCGACGGTGCTCGCCAACGCCTGCGGCCCCTGCATCGGCCAGTGGAAGCGCGACGACGTCGCCAAGGGCGTCCGCAACAGCATCATCACGTCGTTCAACCGGAACTTCCCGGCCCGCAACGACAGCAACCCCGAGACCTACGCGTTCATCGCGTCGCCCGAGATCGTCATGGCCTACGGCCTGGCCGGCAGCCTCGACGTCAACCCGCTCACGGACGAACTCGAGGCCAGCGATGGCAGCCGGTACCGCCTCCAGGCTCCCGGCAAGGCCCCCGAACTGCCCGCCGAAGGCTTCGTGACGGCCTACGAGGGATTCCTGGCGCCCCCGGCCGAGCGCGCGGGTGTCACCGTCGCGGTGGCCCCCGAAAGCGAGCGCCTCGAACTGCTGGCCCCCTTCGAGCCCGCCCCGCTCGAGGCCTATGCCGGCCTGCCCCTGCTGCTCAAGACCCGCGGCAAGACCACGACCGACCACATCTCCCCGGCCGGCCCGTGGCTGCGCTTCCGTGGCCACCTCGACCGCATCAGCGACAACATGTTCACCGGCGCCACCAACGCCTTCACGGCCGAGCGCGGCAAGACCCGCAACCCGCTCACGGGTGAGGCGGGCCTCGACGTGCCCGCCGTGGCTCGCGCGCTCAAGGCTGCCGGCAAGAAGTGGATCGTCGTCGGCGACGAGAACTACGGCGAGGGCTCGAGCCGTGAGCATGCCGCGATGAGCCCGCGCTTCCTGGGCGCCGCGGCCGTCATCGTGCGCAGCTTCGCCCGCATCCACGAGTCGAACCTCAAGAAGCAGGGCGTCCTGCCCTTCACCTTCGTCGAGGCCGCCGACTACGACAAGGTCCTCGAGACCGACTCGATCAGCCTCGAAGGCCTCGAGGCGCTCGCTCCCGGTAGCGCCGTCACGGCCGTGCTGCATCACGCCGATGGCTCCACCGAGCGCGTGGCCCTCCGCCACACGCTCAACGCGGAGCAGATCGCCTGGTTCCGCGCGGGCTCGGCCCTGAACCTGCTCCGCCTGCAGGGTCAGAAGACCGCCGCGACGGTCTAGGTCGACCGTGGTCCCCGTCCGCCCCGGCCAGGAACTCGATCTCGCGATCGAGGCCCTGGTCGGGGGCGGCGAGGCACTCGCACGGCTCGACGGGTTTCCCGTCTTCGTGCCCGGTGGCGTCCCCGGTGATCGCCTCCGGGCACGCGTCGTCTCCACCAAACCGGGCTATGCCCGGGCCATCGTGCAAGCAATCCTGGTCCCGTCACCCGCGCGCACGACGCCTCCATGCCCGGACTTCCAGGCCTGCGGCGGGTGTCAGTGGCAAGACCTCTCCTATCCGGCCCAGCTGGACTGGAAGCGCCGGATCGTGATCGAGGCGCTCGAACGCCTCGGGGGGCTCCAGGCGGCCGAGTGCGTGAGCGGGACGCTCGGCATGGACACCCCCTGGCACTACCGCAACAAGGTCCACTGGGCGATCGCCCCGGGACGCCGCGGGCCCGTGATCGGCCTGTACGAGCCCCGATCGCACCGGGTCGTCCCCGTCCGGGACTGCCAGATCCAGCTCGCGATCCACGGCCAGGTCTTGAATTTTCTTCGTGAAACCCTGCCTGCGCTGCCCCTGCCCACCTACGATGAACGCTCGGGGCGAGGCTGGCTTCGCTCCGCCTTCGCGCGCGTCGGGGAGCACACGGGCGAGCTCATGGTGGGGCTGGTCACCACCGATGATCGCTTCCCCGGGCGCGACGCCTGGATCGCGGCTGCCCGAGAACGCCTGCCCGGACTGACCAGCCTGGTCCAGAACCTGCAACCGCGCCCCGGCAACCTCCTGATGGGTCCGGATACGCGTGTCCTCTGGGGAGCGTCCACCATTCGCGAGCGGCTGGGGCCGCTCACGCTCGACGTCTCGGCGCGTTCCTTCTTCCAGGTGAACTCGCGACAGGTGGAAGCCCTTTATGACGAGGCGCTGCGCCATCTCGACCTGAGCCCCGGAGCGCACCTCGTGGACGCCTTCTGCGGCACCGGCACCATCGGGCTCTATGCCGCTGCGCGTTCGGGCGCACGCGTGACGGGTATCGAGGTGGTGCCGGAGGCCGTGCGCGATGCGGAGGCCAACGCGCGCCGCCACGACATCCGGACGGCCCGGTTCATCGAGGGCAGGGTCGAAGACGTGCTGCCCCGGATGCTCGAGTCGGGTGACCGCCCGGATGCCCTGATCCTGGACCCCCCTCGAAAGGGCTGCGAACCAGATGCCCTGGAGGCGATCGCTCGCTGGGGGCCGGACCGGCTGGTGTATGTCTCGTGCAATCCCGCCACTCTGGCCCGCGACCTGAAACGGCTTGCCGCGAGCGGCTACGCCCTGACGGCGGCCCGCCCCGTCGACATGTTCCCCCAGTCCTCGCACATCGAGGTCGTGGCCCGGCTGGACCGGAAGAGCCCGGAGTAGCATTTGATCCATTTTTGATGGATGGCGATCGTCTGGACAAGAATGGGCGAGCCGGCTCTGGCCTACAATACCCGCATCGCTGGTACATTTGCCCCGGAGCATCACGCCATGACTCAAATAAATCGCTCGCATCGGCGCGCCAGCCTCGCTGCCATCGCGCTGCTCGTGTCCCTTCCCGCCTTGCCATCCATCGCATCCCCCCCGGCGAATCCGCGCGTGGGGCAGTCCTACGTGGAATCCACCCCGGTCAGGACCAGGTCCCGGAACTACACGCGAACCAACCCCACCTCGGGTGCCATCGAGAAGATCCAGGAAACCTACCAGGAATATTCCGACCAGACTCGCGCCTACCAGCAGGTCGGGTCGCATCCGGAGGTCCGGCCCACGACGCACCCCGTTTGGCGAAAGGTGGGCGAACGCCAGGTCCCGTACACCGCCACGCGCTGGGTCGAACCTCGCAAGGTCTATGCGTACGGGTCCTGGGACAACGCGACCCAGTGGAACCGCTGGAACACCGGTCCGCGGACGATCGGGGACCTCATGTCTCAGCGGTATAGCCGCGGCCAGGACATGAACCGCCCAGGCGCTCGATCCGTTGAAAGTGCCGTGTACCGCAACTGGGGTCAATCGGCTTATCCCGGCACGGTGTACCTGTTCGACGAGAGCGGGAACCTGATCGGACAATGCCGGTACTCCGACGTGCTGGTCGGCTCGGACTGGGGGTCGAACGGACACTATTACCAGGGAGGCGTCACCAGGATCAATGGCGTCGAGTACAACCTCCTGGCGGTGTGCCTTTCATCGCCGGTCGTCCTGGACCTCGATCACGATGGCAAGATCGCCGTGACGGGACAAGCCTCGGGATTCACGCGCTACCTGAACTTCAAGACGTCATTCGTTCCCGAAGGATCGGTCGAGTTCGACCTCAAGGCCATCGGGAAGGCAGGGCGTTTCGAGTGGCTCAAGGATGGCAGCGACGGCTTCCTGGTAGACGACCGCAAGGGACTGGTCACGAAGGCTGCACAGTCGAATGGTCGCATCGATGGCCATGCCCTGTTCGGCGGCCAGCGCTATGGCAACGGCTATATCAAGATGGCGATGGAGTTCGACGACGACGTGCGCCTCGCGAGCATTCCGCAGGATCGGCCCCTGCCGGCAGGGGCCGGCAAGCTGACCGGGCATGAACTCCAGGGTCTCAAGATCTGGCGCGACCAGAACCACGATGCCCTGGTTCAACCCGGAGAACTGACCACGCTGGCCGACCTGGGCATCACGGAACTGGGAACGTCCTACGAAGTGCTCGGCAACGATGCCCAGGCCCGCATGGTGTCGTATTACATCCAGAACGGCGCGCGACACCTCACCGAGGACGTCTGGTTCGCCGAGGACCGACCCGGGAAGGCAGGGACGTGATGAAGACGTGGATGACGGGATTCGCGGTCCTCGTGGCCGTTCTGGGCGGTCGTGCGCCCGCGTGGGCCGGCTGGGAGACCTATACAGCCTATCGCACCGAAGACGTGTACGACTGGGTCCAGGAACCGACCACCCATACCGTTGTCGTGCCCGACTACGGCTGGGTCGATCAGGGTGCCGCCGTGAACCGGATTGCCCTGCAGGGTCGGGTCACGGTGAGCAGCATCTCCGCCGCAGATGTGGCTCGCATCAGCAACTCCGGAACCCAGGGAAAGAGTGGAACCGTGAAGAGCGGGGTGTACAGTGGCAACTACCACTCCGGCAGCAGCTCCGCAGCGTTGACGGGGCTGAAGGGACGCGAGGCCGTGGGAGCGAATCGCTCCCTGATTTCGAGGCCCGCTGCGGCCGGTCAGGGTCAAGGCGGTGGCACGTTCCGGGCGCGCGAGCGGTCAGAACAAGAGGATCGGCGCGAGCGGTCGGAACGAGACGATCGGCGCGAGCGCCGCGACTGATTCGATCAAAAGCCAGGGCCCGGAGGGTGATCATACCTCCGGGCCCTGGCTCTTGAGCTAGCGTGCGGAAGGGGTGCGGGCCCGGTAGCGGCGCTCCTGGACCTTGCGCTTGTAGACCTCGGTCGGTGCCTCGATCGACAGCCCGAACAGCTGACCGAGGATGGCCGAATGGCGGTCGAGCTGGCGCCCGCTCAGACGCTTGAGTTCCGCGGTGGGCTGATGCAGGACCTTGTTGACGAGCCCCCTGACCAGCATCGCCACCTGCTCCTGCTGATCGGGGCTGAACTCGCCCTGATGCCGCAACCAGAAGCGAGCGAGCTCGTCATCACACTGAGACTGGATACGACCCCGGAGCGAGGCGATCGTGGGCGTCACCCGCAGATTGCGGATCCACGCCTCGACGTCGGACAGTTCGGCGTCCAGGATGGCCTCGACCGCTGCGACGGAACTCTCACGCTCGTGCCGGTTGCGGTTGGCCACCTCGCGGAGACCATCGACGTCATGCAGGACGACTCCCTGGATGGTGCCGATGGCCGGGTCGAGGTTGCGGGGGACCGAGATGTCGATGAAGACCTGGGGCTGAACCCGTTCCGCATGCCGGCGAGCAGCCTCGACGTCGCCACGCATGAGCACCATGTGAGGCGCGCCCGTGCAGCAGAGCACGACATCGGCGCGGGAAAGGTGCGTGGCGAGATCGATCCAGGCGACGGCCTCCCCACCGACCGACCGGGCCAGAGTCACGGCCGAATCGAAGGAGCGATTGGCCACCCGGACGGCCCCCGGACGATGGTGCTCGAGATGGCGCGCTGCGAGCTCGGACATCTTGCCCGCCCCGAGCAACAGGATGTTGCGACCCTCGAGCCCCCCCAGGGCCTCGGCAGCCAGGGCGATCGCCACGTGCGAGACGCTCACGGCCCCGCGGGCGATGTCGGTCTCGTGGCGCGCGCGCTTGCCGGCCTTGAGCGCCGCCTGGAAGCACCGTTCGAGAATGGGGCCGACGGCTCCCCGTTCACGCGCCAGTTCGAGTGCGGTCCGGACCTGAGCGATGATCTGGCCCTCGCCGAGCACCAGACTCTCGAGCCCCGCCGACACCCGGAACAGGTGGTGCATTGCCTCGCGATCGGCCCGTGTCACGCCCGTGAACGGTAGATCCTGCCCCACGTGCTGGCGGATGAACTCACGGATGCGCGCCTCACCGGCTTCCTGGCTCTCGGCCAGGACGTAGATCTCGGTTCGGTTGCAGGTGGACAGGATGACGGCTTCCGTGAGCCGAGAATCCGCGAGCAGTCGACCGAGGGCCTCTCCTGCGGAGTCCCTCGAAAAGCTCACACGTTCCCGCCACTCGACGGGTGTCGAATCGTGGCTGAGACCGACCATCACGAGATGCATACGAGACCCTTGTCCAGAAACCCGATACCCGGCCGTACCGGGCGACGTCCACCGGGGACGTTTCCCTGATTGTAGCGCATGTCGCGCAAGGCCGGCATCCGCATTATCGACGGATGGCAGCCGATGCTTGCCCCTCAGTGGGGGGCGGCCTACACTGGATCCGATCCAGACCTCTCCGAGACCGGAACGGAATCCCCTCCCGATGGCCGCCGCCCCAGACGCACCCGCCCGAGACCTCAGCCCCAGGAAGTCCTTCTGGCCTTCTTTCGTGCGATTCTGGAGCTCCATCAAGCTCGGTATCGGCCTGATTCTCGCGATCGCCGCAGCCTCCACGCTCGGCACGGTCATCCCGCAGGGTGACGCTTCCGTGATCCAGAACCTGCCCACGAGCGAGTCCACGAAGCAGATCCTGCTCGCCCTGGGGGCCAACAACGTCTATTACTCGGGCTGGTTCCTGACGCTGCTGGGCCTGTTTTTCCTGAACCTCTGGATGGCCACGCAGGTCATGGTGCTGCCACGCCTCCGGGTGGGGCTCCGGAAGCCCCCGGAGGTCCCCGTGGAGGCCCAGCGGCAACTGCACGACGTCACCGTGCCGCTCCCACCACAGCCTCTGGAGACGATCGCTCGAGCCCTCAAGAAAGCCGGGTATCGCCTCTATCCGTCGCGCCGCGGAGGCCTCATCGGCCACAAGGGTCGCTGGAGCCGATTCGCCCCGCTCGTGACCCACATCGGCCTGTTCACGATCCTGATCGGCGGGATCTGGTCGGGCCTCACGGTCTTCAAGGCCCAGGTCCCGATGTTCCCGGGCGAGCAGGTCCGCATGACCGAGATCGTGGATGGCCTGGCGCAGCCGCGCGGACCACTGGCCCGGCGCGATCGCGACTGGTCCGTCCGGCTCGACCGGTTCTGGATGGAATATTACGACGCGAACACCGTCCGGCAGTTCTACTCGAACCTGTCCATCCTGAAAGACGGCAAGGTCGTCGAGACTCGCAAGATCTGGGTCAACGAACCCCTGGTCCACGACGGGGTCTGGTTCTACCAGGCCTTCTGGGGCGTGGGCGCCATCGATACCCGGATCGGTCAGGAGGCGCGCCGCATCGAGATGCGACCCGGCGACCCCCTGGGCCTGAAGGGGACGCTGAGCCAGCTCGTGACGATCGGGCGCGCGAAGTACATCTGCTACCTTCAGGGTGAGCGGGAGCCTCTCGTCATCCTGCGCTTCTTCGGCGGGGGACGCCGCCCCGAACCCGTCGCCGTGATCGCCCCCGGGGAGACCCGCCCGGTCGAGGGCGTTGCCGTCACGTTCCGGGGACCGGTCCTGTACAGCGGGCTGCAGGTCAAGGCGGACCCGGGAATCCCCGTCGTCTACACGGGCTTCTGGGTGGTCATGCTGGGTACCGCCCTGGCCTTCTTCGGCCTTCGCCAGGTCTGGGTCAACCTGGACGGAGACGGATATCTCCTCTCCGGAAAGGCCAACCGTGGCCGTCAGGCGCATCGTCTCGAGCTGGTCAAGCTGACCGGCTCGCTGGGAGCATCCTTCGATGAATAATCTCCAGGGAATCGAGCAGACGCTCGTCTCGGTCCTGTTCTGGTGCGTCCTCGCCAGTTCGGGCCTCTACCTCCTCGAAATCGCAGGCAAGCAGGTCTGGGCCCGCTGGGTGGCGCACGGCGCCATGGGCCTGAGCCTCGTGGCCGCGCTCGGTTCGCTGGTCGTCCGCTACGTCTATGCGGGCTATCCGCCGCTCTCGAACCTCTTCGAGAGCCTGATGTTCCTCATCTTCGCGATGCTGGCGATCTTCGTCGTCGTCCAGGCCGTGATGAAGCCGCGGTACTTCGGCGTGGTGACGGCTCCCCTGGTCACGCTGCTCATCGGCTTCGCCAGCATCCTGCCGCAGCGACTCCGGGACTCGCATCCCCTCATGCCTGCCCTGCAGAGCTACTGGCTCAAGATCCACGTGAGCCTGATGCTCGTCTCGTATGCCGCCTTCCTGCTCGCCTCGGGAGCCGCGGTCGTCTACCTGATCCTGTACCGCAAGCGGAAGCGCGACATGAACGCCCAGGGCGGCACCATGGCGATCGAGGGTGGAGGAACGCTCGATGCCTCGCGGGGCCTCGTCGCCCAGCTGGCCTTCCTCGACGATCTCATTTACCGGCTGGTGCTGGTCGGCTTCCCCGTCCTGGCCTTCGGGATCATCACCGGCGGGATGTGGGCCAACCATGCCTGGGGAACCTACTGGAGCTGGGATCCCAAGGAAACCTGGGCCCTCATCACCTGGCTGGTCTACGCCGGGTACCTGCACGCCCGGCTGGCCCACGACTGGAGCGGCCCCAGGTCCGCTTGGCTGGCGATTCTCGGTTTCGTCTCGGTCCTCGTCACCTACCTGGGCGTCAACTACCTCGCCCAGGGTCTCCACACTTACGGGAGCCTGCTGTAGAAGTTCCCGTGTCAGGGGGCTTCCCTCGGAAGCCCGTATCGGCTAAACCTGTTGTTGAGCATGTCGTCCAAACCCTTTCATCCCATCGCGTAGGAGCCCCATGTCTGCCCATGACCTCTTCCCGGGCGCCGGGATCGAATCCGAGCTCATCCTGATCGACCACCTGGCCGCACGTGCCGGACGGGGCGGCAAGCGGGCCCTGTCGGGAGGAGTGGCCTCCTCGCTGAGCGGCAGCGCGCTGTGGCTCGAGCACGCTCCTGTACGGGAACGGATCGTCACCGTCCAGCGCACCTGGTCCTGGCAGGCAGCCTGGCTGGCCTCGTCCCTGATGCTGGGGACGCTCACCGCCCAGACGGCCCGAGCGGAGACCTCGGGTGACCGGACGCGGGTCGAACTGCGCATCATCGACGCCCGCTCGGGCTCCCCGCTCGCCGGAGCCAGGGTCAAGGACGACCAGGGCCACGTGCTCGGCACCTCGGGACTCGGTGGGGGCCTCCAGATCCAGCTTCCCACCACCCTCGATGGTCCGCTCCAGATCGAACGCAACGGGTATCGCTCGCTCCCTCTGCTGCACACCCAGCTCCGTCGTACGAACCTCGTGACGTTGCAACCGGGCGCCGCGAAGCCCGTCGTCGTGGCCCAGAACCCGGAAGCCACCGGACATGATGGAGAGCATCACGACGACAAGGCCCACGGTCACGAGGCCAAGGCCGATCACCACGACGACAAGGCCCACGGTCACGAGGCCAAGGCCGATCACCATGACGACACTGCCCACGGTCACGAGGCCAAGGCCGATCACCATGACGACAAGGCTCACGGTCACGAGACCAAGGCCGATCACCACGACGACAAGGCCCACGGCCACGAGGCCAAGGCCGATCACCACGCCAAGAAGGCCCATGGTCACGAGGCCAAGGCCGATCACCACGCCAAGAAGGCCCACGGCCACGAGGCCAAGGCCGACCACCACGCCAAGAAGGCCCACGGCCACGAGGCCAAGGCCGACCCCCATGCCAAGAAGGCCCACGGCCACGAAGCCAAGGCCGACCCCCACGACGAAGCAGCGCACGCCCCTGCGGCCCCTGCCGAGGACCTGCACGGTGAAGCCCCCCAGGCCCCGGCAACGGCAGAAGTGGTCGAGGCAGCCGCCCATGAAGACGTGGTGGAAGCGACCGTGCCTCCTGCCCCTGCGGACAAACCCCGGGCCGCAAGCAGCTACCGGGTCCGGCGCGGTGACTCGCTGTGGAGCATTGCCACCCGAGAACTGGGCAGCGGCTACCGGTGGCGTTCCATCGTGGCCCTGAACCAGGACAGCCTGCCCAACCCGAGATTGATCCAGCCTGGCATGACCCTCGAGATGCCGACCTCCGGCGCTGCGCGCAGCATCAAGGTCCGTCCGGGCGACTCGCTCTGGCTGCTCGCCGAGCGTCACCTGGGTTCGGGTCAGAAGTGGCGCTCTCTTTACCAGCTGAACCGAGGGAAGATTGCCAATCCTTCGGTGATCCGCGTCGGTACCCGCCTCCTCCTCCCCTAGCGGAAACGGGGCGGGCGGGGCGATCTGCGGCTTACGTCCTCGGGGACGTGGCTCACGTACTTCCAGTACGCTTCGCCCCGCCCCCTGTGGGCGCGCTCGCAGATCGCCTCCGCCGGCCCCGTTTCCTCCTGTTTTCGAGGTAACAGGCTTGCCGGACGTGAACGTCCAGCTTGCCTGTTACCTCGCAGCTTCCTGCCGTGACCTTCACGGCAGGAGGTTCAATCGGCGAGGGAACGGGCGAAATGGGCGCCGCCTTCGAGCGTGAGCAGCGGCTCGCTCAGGGCTCCGGGAATCCGGGCCGCGAGCGCCTCGCCCCATCCCCCGGTGAACACCACGGGCGTCTCCGGGCCCAGTGGCTCGCGGGCCCGCTCGACCAGATGTCGCACCAGGCCGACGTGGCCCTCGAACAGCCCATGCTGCAGGCTGGCCACCGTGGAAGCCCCCCAGGGTCCTTCAGGAGCCACCAGGGGCACCTCATCGAGCAGGGCCGTACCCTGCCAGAGTGCCTTCGCCGCGGTCTCGAGTCCGCAGGCGATCGCCCCCCCCGCCACGACCCCCGTGGCATCCACCACCGTGAGCGTCGTGGCCGTCCCGCAATCGACGACGATGCCGGGAACCATCCCGCGGGTCTTCAGGGCCAACGCATTGGCGAGCCGATCGGCCCCCAAGGCCTCCGGCGGCCGGTATTGGCTGAGCAGCCCCGAGGTGTCGTGAGTCAGGATCCGTTCGAGGGGCACCTGCCAGACCTCGGCGACGCGTCGCGTCACCTCCGGCACCACGGAGACGATCACCACCGGCCAGTCCGGTCGTGGCCCTGCAAGCCACGTCTCCACGTCGGTCGTGGCCAGGCGCCGGAAGTCCACGCATCGTTCCCCGTCCCAGAAGGCGAGCTTCACGTGCGTGTTCCCTGCCCCGAACACCAGGACAGGACGATCGGTTCGTTCGGGGAGGGGCGGAAACGCTTCCACCGGGCCCATCAACCCAGGTCGAGCAACTGCCCCAGCTGGGCGTGAGAGACCTCGTACCGGGTGTTGCAGTACTTGCAGTGCACCTCGGTGGCCTCTTCCTGCGCCATCATGTCCTGGATCTCGGCCGCCCCGAGAGTGGCGATCGCCCGCAGCACCCGCTCCATCGAGCACGGGCAGGAAAAGTTCGGCACCTCGTCGGTCGGCAGCAGCTCCACCGAGAACCCCTGCAAGGCCGCCTGGAGGACCCCTTCCAGGTTACCCGCCTCACGGTAGAGGCGACTGAAACTCGGCAACGACTGGAGCGTGCCCTCGATACGTTCGGCCAGTTCGTCGACGGCCGACGGCATGAGCTGCACGAGGAAGCCCCCCGCCACCGAGGCCTTGCCTTCCTTGTCGAGCATGAACCCCAGACTCACCGCCGAGCGGGTCTGCATCGAGGTTGCCAGGTAATGCGTGAAATCGTCGCCGAGTTCGCCACTCACCAGCTCGACGGTTCCCGTGTAGGGATGACCGCGGCCCGTGTCGTGGGTGATGGACATGATACCCTCGACGCCCACGCCGGCGCCCACGTCGAGGCGCCCCTCGTCCGTCAGGCGTATCTCCACGCCCGGATTGCCCAGGTAGCCCCGCACCGTGCCCCCGGCCCACGCGTCGACGTGGATGGGCCCCAGCGGACCGCGACCGTTGATCGAGATGTTGAGGACCCCGATCTCCTTGAGCAGAGCCGACGCCATGAGCACCCCGCCCGTGAGGGCCCGACCGAGAGCAGCCGAGGCGGTGTAGCTCGTGCGATGCCGCGTCATCGCGTCGTTGACGAGGTCCGTGGTGAGGGCAGCGACCGCGCGGATGGCGCCATTGGCGGCAGTGGCACGAAGCAAGAGGTCTGGCATCGCAGGCGTTCCCGGAGGTAGAGGGGATTTGCCGTCAGTGTACCACGCACCCCCTCCCGGGATGCTAAAATGGCGCGCGACACGGATCCATGGCAGGAGCAACGACGCCTGATGCGAGACCTCATCCATGCGGCCCTCAACCAGGCCCAGCTGGCCGGTGCCAGCTACGCGGACATCCGCATCGTCCAGCGCGTGGTCGAATCCATGACCCTCCGCGACGGCGATCTGCAGGGCATCCCCACGCGCACCACCCTGGGCTTCGGGGTCCGCGTCCTCGCCGATGGCTCGTGGGGCTTCGCCGCCTCCCACGACCTCGACCTCGAAGAGGTCTGCCGGGTAGCCCGGGAAGCCGTGGCGATCGCCCGGGCGGCCGCCCGCGTGCAGCGCCGTCCCGTGGACCTCGGCACCCCGGTGAACGTCCGCGGCCACTACCGCACAGCCGTGCTCGAGGACCCGTTCCGCGTCCCCCTCGCCGAAAAACTCGACCTGCTGACCGCAGCCGAGGCCGAGATGCGAGCCGTGAAGGGCATTCGCGCCACCGAGGCCAGCCTCGGTTACCAGCGGGAGGAAAAGACCTTCGCCTCGACCGAAGGAGCCTTCATCGAGCAGGAGCTCATCGAAACCGGCTGCGGCATCGTCGCCACCGCCGCCAGCGCCTCCGAGATCCAGCGTCGCAGCTACCCCAACTCCTTCGGTCGGCACCAGGCCACCCGCGGCTTCGAGCTGGTGCGGGCCGTCGACCTGGTCGGCAATGCCCGCCGCATCGCCGAGGAAGCCGTTGCCCTGCTCTCGGCCCCGGCCTGCCCTACCGGGCGCACGACTCTGGTCCTCGACGCCACCCAGCTGGCCCTGCAGGTCCATGAATCGATCGGTCACGCCGTCGAGCTCGACCGGGTGTTCGGCATGGAGGCCTCGTTCGCGGGCACGAGCTTCGTGGACCCGGCCATGCGGGATCACTTCCGCTATGGCTCCGACCTCGTGACCGTCACGGCCGATGCCACGCTGCCCGGAGGCCTCGGCACCTTCGGCTTCGACGACGAGGGTGTGCCTGCCCAGCGCACCCCGATCATCGAGCGCGGCATCTTCAAGGGCTTCCTGAGCTCACGCGAGACGGCCATCCGCCTGGGCCTCGAATCCAGCGGCACGATGCGCGCAGACGGCTGGAACCGCTTCCCGCTGGTCCGCATGACCAATGTCAACCTCGAACCCGGCGATCATGCGTTCGAGCGTCTCATCGGCGAGGTCGAGGATGGCATCTACATGCAGACCAACAAGAGCTGGAGCATCGATGACAGGCGCATGAACTTCCAGTTCGGCTGCGAGATCGCCTGGGAGATCAAGCAGGGCAAGCTCGGCCGAATGCTGCGCAACCCCACTTACACGGGCCTCTCGCCGGAATTCTGGGGTGGCTGCGACGCCATCGGGGATGCCAGCCAGTGGGAGATCTGGGGCACGCCCAACTGCGGGAAGGGCCAGCCCATGCAGGTCGCCCACGTCGGCCATGGCGCTGCCCCGGCCCGCTTCCGGAACGTCCAGGTGGGGGTGCTCGCATGACCGAACGCTGGAAAGCCCTCGAAGCTGCCGAACGCCTCCTCGCGGTTTCCAGGGCCGATCAGACCGAGGTCGTGATCCTGGAACGCGACCAGTCCCTGACGCGCTTCGCCGCCTCCGAGATCCACCAGAGCGCGCGCGAGCACGATCTGGAACTGCGGATCCGGGTCGTGCAGCACGGCCGGGTGGGCAAGGCCTCCGTCCATGACCTTTCCGAGGCCTCCCTGCGCGAGGCCCTGAGCGCGGCAATCGCCTGGTCGCGCGTGGCCCCCCCGCCGATCGACTCGTTCGAATTGCCGACGGCCACCGACCTTCCTGCCGTGCCCGGAGCCTTCTCGGCCGCCACCGCCGGGGCCTCCCCCGCCGAACGGGCAGAGGCCGTCCGCGAGATCGCCGCACAGGCGCGGGCCGCGGGCCTCGATGCGTACGGAGCCTTCGAGACGGGATGGGCGCACCTGGGAGTCGTGAACTCTCGCGGCGTGCGAGCGTCCCATCGAATGACGCGTGCCGACCTCAACATGGTCGTCATGGGCGAGGACTCCTCGGGCTGGGCCTCCCACATCGATGCCGATGTCCACGCCCTCGATCCAGCCGCTCTGGCGCGTACGGCGATCGACAAGGCCCTGCGGGGACGCAACCCGAAGCCCCTCGACCCGGGCGCCATGACCGTCATCCTGGAGCCCGACGCCATGGCCGACCTGCTCGAGCAGGTCATGATGGCGGGCTTCGGCGGACAGGCCTACGCGGAAGGCGTCTCGTACCTGAACGGACGGCTCGGTGAGGCGATCGCCCACCCCATGGTCCACGTCTGGGACGACCCGCTCGACCCCGCCATGCTGGCCCTGCCGTTCGATGCCGAGGGGTCGCCCAAGTCGCGTCTCGAGCTCATCGAGGCGGGCATCGCCCGGGCGATCGCCCACGACCGTCAGACCGCACGACGCACGTGCATGCCGAGCACGGGACACGTCTCGTTCGGCGAAGAAGACGACGCCCCCTACCCCACCCGCCTCCGGATGGGTGCCGGGAATCGCTCGGTCGATTCCCTCGTGCGCGAGGTTTCGCGCGGCATCTACGTGACGCGCTTCCACTACACGAACCTCGCCGATCCCCACACGGCCTCGATCACGGGTATGACCCGGGACGGGACTTTCCTGATCGAGAACGGCGAGATCACGCGTCCGCTGAAGAACCTGCGCTTCACCAGCAGCGGCCTCGAGGCTCTCGCCCGCGTCGTGGCCCTCGGGGACACCACCAAGCTCACGCTGGGTTACGGTGGCGCGACCCGGGCTCCCGCCGCGCTCATCGAGGGGTTCCGCTTCACGGGGACGACGACGTTCTGATGGAGGAGTCCCGCTCTCGACCTTCCACGTCAAGACTCGTGAAGGTAGCAGGATTCGTCATCGCGTTCACGATTCCTTATTTCCTGGATACCTGGTGGAAGTTCGGTGCTGGCACGGCCATGCTCCTGCTGCTGTCGCGCAGGCTGTGGCCGGACACGTGGCGGGAACGCCTCGGCTTGAGCATGTCTGCCGGACAGTTCGGGATCAGTGTCGCACTGCTCGTCGGATTTGCGACCCTGTTTCGTATCCTCGTCATCAACCTGGTCTCGAGGCAAGGGATCTGGATCGATGACCAGGCCATTCCGGCTCTCTGGAAAGGACTGCCGATTTTCCAGACTTTGAACGAAGAGATATTGTTCAGATCCGTCTTGCAGGGATGGCTGATACGCAGGCTCGGCTCCGACTGGTCAGCCATCATCCTCATGTCCGGGGCTTTCTCTGCAGCCCACTGGGGTCTCTACCAGGTAGATCTGGGGCAGGGAACCCTGAACCTGTCATGGCAAGCCCTCTGGTCACTGTTCGCATTTTCCTGCGCACTCGGATTGATGGCCAGTCGTTCAGGCCATATCGGAACCTGCTGGGCCCTCCATCTGGGATGGAATCTGACTCAGTTCGGGGCCATCTTCCGCCATCCGTATCCTGCGGGAGGATGGCAGCTGGGAGAGGCAGAAACCTTCCTTCTACTGGAAGGTTCAGCCGAGGTCAGCTTGCTGTCTACGCTCTGCTTCGCAGGGGCCTTGACTTACAGGATTCAGGGCCAGTTGTCCCGGTAGAGCACCATGTGACCGATGGGTTTCCCCTGAAACTCGCGCTGCATGAGCTTCCAGCCCGGCTCCAGCCGGAGGTTCACGAAGCCTTCCGCATCGCCACCAGCCCGGGCGACCACCATCGGGGACCCCGCCTGACCACCCGCAGGGATCGCCTGCAACTGGAGGTCACCCGCCTGACGGACCACGCTGAGCCGGTATCGCGAGCCGAGATCGTCCTGACCGATCCGCACGGAGTAACCGTTTCCGTCGACGTAGCGCCGGCAGATCCCCGTGAAGTCGAATTCCCGCAGGAGCGGGTTGACGGCCTCGACCGCGGCACCGCGTTCCACGGCGAAGCAGGCGCGGCCCTCGCGGGCCTGCTCGTAGATGTTCAGGGCGAACCGGGGGCCCTGACCGATGGGAGCCGCCACGAGGACGAATCGCGCCGGATCGACGGGCCGCACCCCGAAAACCGTGGGGGCCGGCCGGTACCCCGGGGGGGGCCCGGAGGACTTTTCAGCATGCTGGACCGGCACGTAGGCGGTGGCGGGTGGCCGGGGAGAGGCAGGAGCCGACGACCGGATCAGGATGTCGCGAACCGCCGCACTCCCGGGTCCGCCGCCAGGTGGACGTGAGCCCCCGATGGAACCCAGGGGGGCGCGCCGCAGGCCCTGGCTCGGCGCATCGGGTCGCTTCATGGTCACGCCGGTGTTCATGTCTCCCCCGTCTGCCCGCACGGGCTCACCTCGCTGCTGCTGGGGTCATCGGACGTTCGGGGTCGAAAGTGACCTGAAGCTTTGCTTCAGGAACGGTTAAGCGTGGCCGGGATCATCCCTGTTCCTGCTCTGCAGCCTCACCGGACCGCACGGGATGAAAGGCCAGATACCGGATCACGTCGGCCTGCGTGACGACCCCGACCACACGCCCGTCCTCCACGACGGGCAATCGCTCCAGACCCAGCTCCTGGAATCGCTCGATCGCGACCGAAGCCCGCGTCCCCGGCTCCAGGGCCTGTTCCTCGTCGATGGGAGTCATGAGCTGACTCACGCGCAACCGGGGCCATGATTCCGGGGGGACCTCCTGGATCTGCCGCCCCTCCAGCACCCCCGTCAGGTGGCCGTCCACGACGGGAAATCCCCCGTCCCGTGACTGCGAGAACGTCGAATCGATCGCTTCCTGGAGCGTCATGTCGGGGTCGAGCACGCGAGACGGGGGAAGCATGAGCCGCCCCACACCGACCTCGTCGAGCAACTCCCGGACCTCGAGGGTCTCGAGTTCGCGACCGGCCGCCCCCATCAGGAGCAGGCCCAGCATCCCGAGCCACAGCGCCCCGAACCACTCGCCCGTGAACAGACGCATCAGCCCCACGAACACGATGAGTCCCGCGATGAGCTGCCCACCTCGAGCAGCCCAGCGCGTCGCGCGATCCTGACGGCCCGTGAGACGCCAGAGCGTGGCACGCAGGATGCGTCCACCATCGAGCGGAAAACCGGGGAGCAGGTTGAACGTGCCCAGGACGGTGTTGACGAGCGCGAGCCACCCGCAGGCCAGAGCCCCCGGACCGACCTGTTCCCCGCGCACCCCGAGCGAGCCGAGCATCAGAAACAGCAGGGCGAGCGCGAAGCTCGTGAGCGGCCCGGCGATCGCGATGCGAAACTCCGCGCCAGGGGAAGGCATCTCCTGCCGGGCTTCCGAGACCCCGCCGAACAGGAACAGGACGATCCGCCGGACGGGAAGGCCCAGCTTCTGGCTGACGAGGGCATGCGCCAGCTCGTGCAGGAGCAACGAACCGAAAAAGAGGGCTGCCGTGCCGACCGCCCACAGGGTGCTGCGCCATCCGCCTTCCGGAATGGCCTGCGAGAAGAGCGATGCATCCAGTCCGACCACCAGCAGCGCCGCGATCAGCAACCAGCTGGGATGCAGCTCCACCGGGATGCCCCCGATGGTGGCGATCCTGAACCCTCTCATGGCGCCTCCGCACGCGATCCTCGCGTGGCCGGCACCCTATCGCCATGCCCGGCTCGCGGCAAGGGATGCCCGGCACGGAAGGCGTCCGACCTGTCCATCCGCAGGACTCCGGGAGTGCAAAAGCTTCATGAACACCCTGCAAAGGCGCTATGATCGGGTTTTGTCATGGAGGCACCCCCGTGATCGAGGTCAGCAAGCTCACCCGCTCGTATGCAACGGGTTCCCAGACCATCCCGGCGCTGGGGGGCGTGGATCTGACCATCGCGGCGGGTGAATACGTCGCCATCATGGGCGCCAGCGGTTCGGGCAAGAGCACGCTCATGAACATCCTCGGCCTGCTCGACCGCCCCACCTCGGGCACCTACCGACTCGACGGCCTCGAGGTCGAGAAGGCCGAGGATGCCACGCTCTCCCGGCTTCGCAACCAGAAGATCGGCTTCGTGTTCCAGAGCTTCCATCTGCTCGCCCGGACCCCGGCGCTCGAGAACGTGGGCCTTCCCCTGGTGTATGCGGGCGTGCCGGCTCCCCAGCGCAACCTTCGCGCCCGGGAGGCCCTGGTCCGGATGGGCCTGGAGGAACGGCTCGATCATCAGCCCCACCAGCTCTCGGGTGGCCAGCAGCAACGCGTGGCGATCGCCCGGGCCATCGTCAACAACCCGCGACTCTTGCTGGCGGACGAACCGACGGGTGCCCTCGACTCCCGCACCAGCGACGAGATCATGGGCCTCTTCGACACCCTCCATGCTCAGGGCATGACCCTCGTCCTCGTGACCCACGAGGCAGACGTGGCCGCCCATGCCCACCGGGTGGTGCGGTTCCGCGACGGCCACATCCTGTCCGACGAGCGCCAGACGCCCCGGCGCCCGGGAGTTCCCGCATGACCCGCCACCTGACCACCACCGGCCTCGTCCTGGCCGCCATCCTCACCGCCACGCCTGCTCTGGCCCTCACCCTCGAAGAGGCCGTCAGCAGGGCCCTCGCGCGCCACCCCGACACGCTCGCCGCAGAGGTGCAACTCGAGGGGACCCGCCTGACCGTGCAGGACGCCGAGGCGCAGCGCTGGAACGCCAGCACGGACGTCAACGCCCTCCAGCGACGGAGCCAGACGGCGACGACCGGCGGGGCAAACGCCTCGCGCGACCAATCCACCCTGCAGGGCAACGTCGCGCTGACGGTTCCGCTCTTCACGGGCTTCCGGATCACCCACACCATCGAGGCCGCCCGGGCCGACCTCAGGGCCGCCGAGGCGAGCCGACGGCAAACCCGCCTCGAGGTCAGCCTCCAGACCTCCCGGGCTTTCTGGGCCGTGGCCCGGACCGAGGGGGCTCTCGCCATCCAGCGCGAGGCGCTCGCGGGCGCCGAGCAGTTGCTCGAGCTGACCCGGTCCGGGGTGCGCACCGGGCGCCTCTCGGCCAGCGAACTCGACCAGGCCGAGGCCGCCGTGCTCTCGTCCCGGACGGACATGCTGGCCCGTGAAGCCGACCTGCAGGAGGCACGCGTGCGCCTCGCGACGCTGGTGGACCTCGAACCGGGAGCCCTCCGGCTCGACGGGACCGAAAGCCCTTCGTCCGCAGGCGGTCCGGAGACCCCGACGACGGAACGACCCAACTTGCAGGCCATCGAGGCCCGACGCGACGCCGCGGAGGCGCGAGCCGGCATCGCCGAGGCCGGTCGCTGGCCCCAGATTTCCGTGGGCAGCACGCTGCAGCTGGGGAACAACCCCTTCGACCCGACGCTCGGAGCCCGCGGCGTGAGCGACTGGGCCGGGGTCTGGGATGCGCGCCTCACGCTCTCGTATGACGCCTTCGACTGGACCGGCCGGATCGGTCGCGACATCTCTCGCGCCCGGCAGGAAGCCCGCCGGCAAGAACTCGCCCTGGAACGCGAACGCCGGAACCTGTCGGAACAGGCCCGGGTGGCGCAGAACCGGCTGGACGCCGCAAAAGCACGCACGGACCTGGCCGCCCGGGCCGTGCTCCTCGCCCGGAAGGTGCTCGACTGGACGACGACCCGCCAGGCCCAGGGATACGCCACCCAGCTCGAAGTGGTCCAGGCGCGCAACCAGCTCGTCACGAGCCGCCTCCAGGAACTCCAGGCCCGGATCGAGGCCCGTCTGGCCCGTACCGAGCTCGATCATCTGACCGTGAAGGAAGCTCCATGAACACGACGACGCGATGGGTGATCACCGTCCTGGCCCTGGCCGGGCTGGGGGGTGGCGGGGCCTGGTGGGCCCTGAAGGGCAAGGCCGAGGGCGCCAGCAAGGACGACCTCGTCACCGCCGAACGTCAGGACCTCGAGATCGTCGTCTCCGAGACGGGAACCCTCCAGCCCCTGACGAAGACCGAGATCAAGAGCCGGATCGCGGGCCAGGTCGCCCGCATCCTGGTCGAGGCGGGTGACCGGGTGTCGGCCGGACAGGCCCTCATCCAGCTCGAGACCACCGACCTCGACCGGTCGGTGGCCCAGGCCCGGGCCGACCGGGACATGGCCCGGGCCCGGTGGCAGATGCTCGTGGCGGGCTCGCGTCGCGAGGATCTGGCCGTCGCCGAGGCCGAGGTCCGCTCGGCTGAAGCCCAGCTGCGCCGGAGCGAGGCCGAGGTCAAGCGCGCCCGCGAGGCGAGCGTGACTGGCACGGTGACTCCGCGCGAGCGCGATCAGGCCGAGGGGGACTTCCTCGCCGCGCGGGCCGGCCTCGAAGGAGCGCGCGCCCGGCTGGCCAAGCTGCGTGCCGGTGCCCGCACCGAAGAGATCGCCGAGGCCCGCGCCCAGCTCGACAAGACCGAGGTCGCGCTGAAGGCCACCGAGGATCAGCTGGCCTACGCCACCATCCGGGCGCCGCTCTCCGGGACGATCCTGCGGCGAGGCATCGAGGTCGGCGAGATGGTTTCGCCGGGCGTCAGCGCCACGGCGCAGGGCACCAGCATGCTGACGCTGGGGAACCTCGACCGGCTCGTCGTCCAGAGTCAGCTCAACCAGATCGACGTGGGGCAGGTCCGGGTCGGGCAGCCTGTCGAGGTCCGCGTCGACTCGGCTCCCGGTCGGCTCTTCCACGGGCGCGTGCGCAAGGTCGCCCCGGCCGGCGAGGCCCCGAAGGACGCCAATACGACGCTCCAGAGCTTTCCCGTCGAGACGCTCGTGGGGGATGTCGATGGTCGCGTGCTCAAACCCGGGATGTCGGCGGACCTCGACATCCGGATCACGACCCGCAAGCAGGTCGTGGCCCTGCCCGTGGAAGCCGTCACGCGGATGAAGGGGGACGCCGCGACCGTGCAGGTCGTCGCCTCGGGTTCGGCACGCGCCGAGAGCAGGGCGGAAGGTCGGGCCGGAGAACGACGCAAGGTGCGCCTGGGTCTCTCGACCGACAGCATGGTCGAGATCGTCTCGGGTCTGAAGGCCGGCGAGCGTGTCCGGATCCAGCCTCCCTCCTCCTCCGACAACGCCTTCCGGATGTGATGCCGTGTGGGGCGAGTACCTGCGTCTGGCCTGGCGAGCGCTGTCGGCCTACCGGCTGCGGTCGGCGCTCACGGTCCTGAGCATCACCATCGGGGTCTTCGCGATCATCCTGCTCGTCAGCATCGGGCAGAGCGCCAATGCCACCCTCTCGAAGGGCGTGGAGGAACTCGGGGGATCCCGGTTCATCATGCTCTGGGAAGATTCGGCCAAGAAGGCCGCCAAGAAGGCCGGCCTCTATCGCAAGGGGCTCACCCGGGGGGATGCCCGGGCCCTGGGCGAACGCCTGCCGGGCGTCGAGGCCATCTCCGCCGTCAAGACGTGGGACGACGGCATGACGGCCCGGCTGGTTGGCGGGCCGGAACTCCAGACGGATCGGATCGGCACGGACTCACGCTATGCGCGGGTTTTCGGGATGCGACTGCGAGAGGGTCGCTTCCTGTCGGAAGACGACCTGGCCCAGCGGCGCCACGTGGTCGTGCTCGGAGACGCGCTGGCCCGGAACCTGGCCGGTGAGAACGCGCTGCTCGGAGACGAGGTGGTGCTCAAGGGGGAACGCTTCCGGGTCATCGGGATCATGGCCCCGGCCCGGCGCGGCCCGATGAGCTTCGGGTGGAGCTGGGACGACTCGGCCTGCGTCCCCCTCACGGTCCTCGACCCGACCGGTCGGGCCTCCCTGCTCGCGATGCGTCGGACGGCCGATGCCCCGGTGGAACGCCTGCTGGACCGGGCCAACGCCGTGCTGCTCCACCGCCACAACGGTGTCGACGATTTCCAGCTCTTCGACCTCGGTGGGATGATCAAGGGTTACCAGGCGACGTTCACGGCCATGCTCGTGGTGGTGGGGCTGATCGCCGGCATGAGTCTCGTCATCGGGGGGGTTGGCATCATGAACATCATGCTGGTGGCCGTCTCGGAACGACGGCGCGAGATCGGCCTGCGTATCGCGGTGGGAGCGCCCCGGGGGAGCGTCCGTCTCCAGTTCCTCGTCGAGGCCACGCTGCTGAGCCTCTCGGGGGCGGCGCTGGGAGCCTTGCTCGGCACGGTGTCGGTCCTCGCGGCCGTGGTGGTCGTGCCCCGGATCAACCCGGACTGGCTGGCCGTGATGAGCTGGCCGGCCGTGGCGACGGCCATCCTGGCAGCCGGGTTCACGGGGGTGTTCTTCGGCTGGTACCCGGCGCGTCAGGCCTCGCGGCTCGACCCCATCGTGTGCCTGCGAACGGAGTGATGCCGGTGGACCGCGAGCTCTGGGGAACGGTGTGGCGATCGCTGACGAGTCAGCGCCTGAGAGCGTTGCTGACCCTCCTCGGGATCATCCTGGGGGTGGGCACGCTCGTCGTGCTCTCGAGTGCGGTCGAGGGTATGGGCGTCTACATGCGCCGCACCCTCACGGAAGCCTCGGGCGAGGATGTCGTCTCGGTCTCGCGCAAGTGGTTCGACCAGGACACGGGCAAGAAGGCCCCCCCGCTCAACCGCTTCGACGCACGGGCGCTCGAGCAGTCCGAGCGACTGGCCGGATCCCGGGTCCTCCACCAGTATTCGACCCGCGCCGAGTTCGGGGAACGCTGGGGGCAGGCCGTCTGGGTCGTGGGGACGGTCCCCGAGGCTCTGAACTTCTACATGCTCGAGCTGGCCCGGGGGCGCTTCCTGACGGCAGCCGACGTCGATAACCGGGTTCCCGTCGTGATCCTGGGAGCCAGCACGGTCCGCAAGGTGCTGGCCCCCGGAACACGGCCTATCGGGGCCACCATCCGACTCAAGGGTGAGCGATTCAAGGTGGTCGGGGTCCTGAAAAAGAAACCCAGCCTGGGGCGCGGGGGAGGCTTCCGCACCTGGGATGGTTCGGTGATCATTCCCGAGACGGCGTTTCTCGACCGCTTCGCGAAGACCAAGGATCTGCGCGAGGTCGTGATCCGGGGGACGCCTTCCCTGCTCGAGGAGCGCGGGCTGTCCGGTCTCGCCGCGACGGCGAAAGCCATCGTGAAGTGGCGCCACCATGGTGTCCAGAACTTCAAGGTCACGGATCCGGCCGAACAGGCCCGGAGCCGGGACCTGGCCCAGCTCGTGGTCGGGGGGCTCGAGGCGGCGATCGCCCTGGTCTGCCTGGGCGTCGGCGGCATCAACATCATGAACATCATGCTGGTCTCGGTGAGCCAGCGGACGCGGGAAATCGGGATCCGCCGGGCCCTCGGGGCCACCCGCGAGGACATCCGGCGGATGTTCCTGCTCGAGGCGCTCGTCCTCTCGGCGACGGGGGGCATGCTGGGAGTGGCCGGTGGCGCCGCCGTCGGCTGGGGGCTGTGCCAGATCCTGACCTCCACTCTGGGAACCTGGCCCTTCGCTTTTCCCTTGTGGCAGTCCCTCCTGGGTCTGGTCGCCTCCGTGGTCATCGGTGCGCTGTTCGGCTCCTACCCGGCCCGACGTGCCGCGGAACTCGATCCGATCGTGTGTCTGAGAAACGAGTGAGAGCAGCCCGAAACAGCCGGGTGGACGCGCTGGCGACTAGTCGGGTCGGCGAGCGGGCAGATCGGGCTGGCCGGCGAGGATCCGCGTGATCGCCCGGGCATCGAGACGGCGCAGGGGCTGGTCACCGGCTCCGTTCGAGCCGGCGCGCAGGGTTCCCGTGGGGGTGTCTCCCCAGACGACCCGGCTGAGCCAGCGACGGTCCTCCAGTTGCATCTCGACCCGCAGACCGTCGTCCATGGACTGGACGACCAGGGTCCCGGGATCGAGCGTGGTCGGCTCGGAGGCCACGAAGACCCCGTCTGCCGATACCAGCAACCGGAGCACGGTTTCAAGATCCATGCCCGGACGGACTCCCTGACTGGATGCGAAGCGCGGATCCTCGTTGCGATACCGCACGAGCTTGCCCCGCGGAGCATCGAACCAGGTGACGAGGCCGCCGCGGGTCTCCACCAGGGCGCCCTGGTGCGAATTCGCGGCCCCGATTCGCCGGACGAGATCGCGGCGCGCTTCCCCGATCCACAACCGGACCGGCGCCTGCGGGCGCGATACCGGGAGCGCGGACGCGGCCATCAAGGGAACCGGTGCCGACGCTCGCGTCACGGGAAGAACGCTGGCCTTGCCAGGCTTTCCTTTCTCTGCTCCGGATCCTTTGCGTCGGGGTGCAGGCGGGGTGCTCTCGGAAGCCTTCAGTCGCGCCTGATACGCTGCCAGGCGCTCGAGCAGGTTCGCTCGCTCCTGGTCGGACGTCACGGGCGGGATGTAGCCCTCGACGGCAGGCAACTCGCCCTCGACTGACTCCTTCCAGAGGAGGGGCGGATGCCAGTCATCCTCGGCCCACGCGGGTCGCGCAGTCGCCACCAGCCCTGCCGTGACCAGCATGAGGAGCCCGCACCGACGGGAAAGCGAACCCCGGCTCATGGCTGGAGCGTGATCGTCAGGGTGCGACCCAGGAGTTCGATCTGGCCACGACCAGCCACCCGGACCCGACCGCGACCGCTCTGGATGGAAAAGTCCCGGGTGAAGCTGGTACCCGGGGCATTCCAGGATACCGGCCGACCATCCACGGTCAACCGGGCCCGGGACAGGTCATCGTGGTAGGTGAGTCGATGGCAGGGCCACGACAGATCCTGGCTGGTCATCAGGACGGGCCCCGCACCGAGTTGCACGTCGACTCCCGCGCGCCTGTAGTGCAAGCCCTCCAGGCGCTGAGCCAGAAGGGTCCGGGCATCGATCTCGGTGGGGGGGGTCGGCCCCAGCAGACGGAACCATTCCCCGCCAGCCCGGGACCAGTCGATCTGTCCGTCGCCCCGATCGACTGCCCGGGGTAGACCCGCCAGCACGACCTTGCCATCCCCTTCGAGCAGGAACGCGTGATACCCCGGCGGTGCATTCCGTTCTTCCGCCTGCAATTGATCGCGCAGACTGTTGAAGCGATGCACGCGTCTGGCCTCGGCGAACAGGGTTTCCCAGTCGGTCCCCGAAAGCTCCGTCTGACGCTCCACGCACTCGGACAGGGTCAGACCACTCGAAACGAGAGCCTTCCATGAGGCGAAGCCTTCCCGATCGAGCATCAGAGCCAGCAACGCCCCCGATGCCCCACGGCGCACGGACAGGCCCCCCGACGTGGCGGTATCGGCTCTCAACAGGGACAGCATCCGCGCCCCGAGATCGGCCTCCCGCACCGTCTCCGACAGGAGAGTCCGAGTCTCGACGTACTGGACAAGCCCGTCGAAGGTTTCGGCAAGCACCTCGCGTCGAGCCTCGGCCGAGGGAAGCAACTGGAGACGGGCCCGACGGACTGCGGACCAGGAGGCAAGACCGGCCCGGCGTGTGGCGCCTTCCGGCGAGGCCCACGCGGACTGCAAGATCCGAGTCTCGAGCGCCAGCAAGGCCCGGTTGTCCAGACCGGAGGCGGCCGGCTTGACCGGCTCTCGAGAGGCCCGGAACTCGGTGAAGTGCGGAAAGTGGTCCCGGACGAAAGCCAGGAACAGAGGAAGCAGGAGACGTCTCTCTGCCGGAGCCCCTTCCTGGGCGAGATACGTGAGCGGAACGACCGCGATCCTGCGACCCTCGAACATCGCCTCGAGACGCCGAGAATCCGAGATGCCCGCAACGGTACCGCGCCTGGACCAGATCTGCGAACGAGGGGAAGCCACCGGTAAGAAGCCTCCTGGCCGACGCTCGAGGTGAGCGACGACGGTGGACTTACCCGGATCGGTGATCGCGAGGGGCAACGTGCCAGGGTTGAACCCGGGCCAGAGGCGAGGCTGGAGTTCGATCCACGCATCGAAGCGGACGATCGCCGCGACGGGATCGATCCCAGGTTCCTTCACCGCTCCCTGCGCGCGCGCGGGATGACCGACGAGCAGCAATCCCGCGACCAACGACAACCAGGGAAAGTTGACCCTCAAGCGCCCGTGAACTCCCGCCTTGCGCACCACGCATACCTCATCGCCCATGATCTACCCCGCACCCGGCGGTCCTAACGACCGGCTCTTCCTGCTCGGTTCATTTGGCGATCTTGAAATATTGGTTAGGTGACGCAGGCCCCGAGGCTCCAGGGGGTATAGGGTAACTCGAGCACTCATGGTGCTGGAGGAGGTCGGACATGGCATTCCCGTTCAGGACGGCCAGGGCCTCGGTCGCGGGGTTCTTCCTGGGTCTCGTACCGCTGGTCACATCACCACCCCCGGAGGCTCTCGCCGCCAACCCGGGAGACACGGACCTGGTGGTCCGCGAAGATGGTATTTTCAGTGAAGTGGTTCGAAAGGGTGTCGAGGTCAATTCCGGATCCAACAGCCTCGAGAACGTGCAATATGTCAAGCGGACACGTCGATGGTCGGAGCGCCCCGTCAGGTACGAACAGACGGGCGTGCAGACCGTGCTTCGCGAGCGTTTGGTCCCGGTCATCGAGAACGTCACCGTGGCCGTACCGGACTGGGTGGTCCAGGAGCAATGGTTGCCGCGCATCGAGCGGATGACGGCCCAGGGAACACGCAGCGTCTCCGTTCCGGAGCGTGTGGCCAAACGGCGCTGGGTCTCGAGGGACGAGGCAAGCCTCCTCGGACTGAATCTGTCCGGTGCGGACAGGGACGACGAAGACGGAAACAAACCGGTCCGCGACGTCGTGGTCTGGCGCTGGACGGCGCGCACCGAGACGGTCGAGGTCCCCCGTTATGCCTGGGTACCCGGCGCCTGGCTGCCTTCCGAGGTCGAAACGCTGGTGTCGCCCGATCTGGTCTGGGCGAAGAAGTCGGTCCCGGTCTGGAAACTCGGCTACTGGGAGAAGGATCTCGTGACCCAGGAAAGACTGGTTCCGGTCCTCGCCACGGCCTCGGTGCAGGTCAACGATTCCGAGAATCACGATCACGACGAGGAAGTCCCGCGGGTCGTGGAAGTGGACGAGTCGTCGGGACGCGTGCTCATCGAAGAGCAGGTGCCGGTGACGGACACGGTCGAGGAAATCGGATACGAGAACAAACTCGTCCCGCAACTCGTCCTGCGGGCCGACGGGACCTACGGCCTCGAGGATCGCCTCCTGCCCGTCGCGAGCACGCGCTCCGTCCAGGTTCCCCGGATGGTGACGCGCGAGGTCCCCACCAAGCAAGACGTGGAAGAGCAGGTCTGGGATCGCGTCCAGGTGACCGTACCCGGCAACCGGACCGAACTGATCGCTCGCGAAGCGCGAATGGCCACCGAATCCTACGAGGTCACGCTCCCTCGTCTCGAATGGGTCCCCACGGGAGACTGGGTCGCCCATACCGCGGTCATCCGGACCGATCGCGAGGTCCTGAACACCGTCAGTCTGGATGCTTACCAGGGTGCCCGGGGAGAATCGTCGAGCGGACGGACCTCGGCTTTCTCCAGCAACCGACTCGTCGGCGATGGCAAAATCCAGATCTCGGGCAGTGAAACCCGCGAGGCGCTCGGGAGCCAGGCGCCCAACGTGTCGGCCTCGCGAGTGTACAACGGGCCCGAGAAGAAGTCCGAGAAGAAGTCCGGCAAGAAGGGTCTGTCGGGTTCGACTTACGGTCGATGACGAGAGGGAGGGTCCCCTGAAGTTCCGCGTGTCCTGGCGTCCGCGCCAATCACCTGGTTACAGCGTCACGGAGTTGCTGGTCGCCAGTTCCGTGTTTCTGGGGATCCTCACCCTCGTGACCACCCTGCTGGTCGAGTGGAATCGACGGAGCCGGGATGCGGACTTCGAACTAGATGCCCTGAACAAGGCCTCGAGGGCCATCAGTTATCTGACCTCGGACCTTCGCACGGCCCAGTACGTCTATCACCACGCCTACATCCATGTGAAGGATGAACGAACGGGTCAGGCAGGCCGCTCGAGTGCTCTTGCCGATAGTGGCACGGGAACGATCGGGGCGCAGGGCAATACCACCCAGGCGCTCAACGGAAAATACATTCCACTGGTCGTGGAAGACGTGCCCCAGAATGAGGTGACTCCGCACGTCGGCCGGCAGTTCTTTCCCGGTGAGCGCGCCCCGGGTGCCGTCAGAGTCCTGGCCATGACCTCGGATCAACCCTACGGTTTCAAGAACCTCAAGTACATCGTGTACTATCTGGGCGGGCGCCGGTACGACCTGGTGCCGACCTCGAGAAGCAACGGGGCGACGCGCACGCTCGTCGTCCGTCCCCTGTACCGTCTCGAGGGCTACGTGACCGATCAGGCGAATATCGGGTGGTACAGCATGAGTTCC
The DNA here is from genome assembly GCA_035285805.1 of bacterium. Lineage (GTDB taxonomy): Bacteria > Cyanobacteriota > Sericytochromatia > S15B-MN24 > UBA4093 > JAYKJE01. The sequence continues at coordinate 46,363 of JAYKJE010000014.1, forward strand.
TCGATCGCAACCACCCCGACGGCCACCTCCGGTTTTCAGATCCGGATCGACACCAATGGCGCAACCAGCATCTTCACGCCGGACGTCAACGGAAACTTCAATACGGCCCTGGGTTACGGCCTGAGTACGGCCGCCGATCGCCACTGGAAACTGAGCAACCTGTGTGATGTCGTCGTGGGGGTGGACACGGATGACAGTTTCAATCCGTTCACCCTCCGCAACCCGCATCCGTACTCCAATCTCGGCCTATACAGCCCCTACCAGGCCACGATCTCCCTGCGCGTGCAACGGTACGACCGCCGCGTGATCCGGTGGAGCGGAGGCAGACCCCTCGACCTCCTGGAGGTCTCAGCCCGGGCCTTCGTGGGCAACATCCCGATGCCCCAGGCGCCGAATTGAGGATTTCAGCCGTGCGCCATTCCACCCGCAGCCGAGAAACGGGTTTCTCCCTCGTGGAGGTCCTCGCCGCGTCGGTCATCCTGTCCCTGGTGATCACGGGAATTTCCAGCCTGCTGGCCGGTTACTCGAGATCTCGCATCGCGGCCGCCAGCGGGGTCGTGGGACGCAACATCGCCTCGAGCATCCTCGACGACATCCAGATGCGCCTGCTGATCGAGAACTCGCTGACCACGGACAAACTTCAGCGTAGCCGCACCGTGTACCTGCCTGGCCCCAACGTCTCGGTCTCGCGTTATTTCTACTGGTGTTTTCCGAGTTTTCCCACCGGCATGACGCACAACACGGCGTCACCCATCTGGGATGCGACGAACGTGACCTCCGCCGCGGAGAACGTGTCCATCGCGAGGCCCAGCCCGGGGCGTCTCTACGGTGGAGGGGGAGCGGAACTCGCGACGACGGACGTGAACGCTCCCGAGGTGACGTATATCGCCCGGATCTCGGTGATGGGGTCGGATTCACCGGACCTGAGACTCGGTCAAGCCAACTGTGCGTCCAATCTTCGTGAGTTCGTGAATGGCCGGAAACAGGTCGGCGCCACGACCTACACCACGGGCGAGTTCGTGGATACGGCTTACAACCCGGCGAGTCGTAACACGGATGCCTGGTGCTGGATCACCGATACGAATGGCTCGTATTCGGCTTTCACGAGTACCGACACGACCCGACTGAACAATCTCGTGACCAAGGTCGTGGTCGTGCGGGTATATGAGCGATCAGTGTACGTACAACGACCGCCCGCCAACAGTTTCACGGGAAAACCCAGGGTGGCGGAATCTTACACCGTCTTCGGTGGACAGGTCAGGATCTGAAGCATCATGGCAAGGCAGCTCGTCCAGCGTTCCCGGGAACAGGGTTTCACGCTCGTTTTCTCCATCTTGCTGGTGGCGATCATTTCCGTGCTGGCAGGCACGATGGTCACGCGCGTGCTCGTCTCCAACCGGGCCGTCGTGAACGACCGGGCCATCCAGAACGATTCCGACCTGGCCGTCACCGCCCTGAACATGGCGTTTGATGAGGTCTCGCGGAACACGGACCTCATGAGTAACACGGTCTGGACGAGCCAGGTCGAGGACAAGACGAGCGGCTACACCCGGGACGGGGCAGCCGATACCGCCGTGGCCGTGCCACCGCGAAATCTCGCCTTCCCGGCGGTCGAGGCGGTCGCCGCCGGGACCACCTGCCCGGAATGCTTCAACGTGAATGACTCTTCCGGGGCAAGCTTCACGTTTCGCCTGACCACGACCCCCCTGCGGGAACTCGCCCTGCTCGGCAACATCCGACACTGGCCCGCTTTCGCGGACTGGTCCCGATGGGGCGGTAACACCGCCTGGGACAGCTTGCCCGATGCGGACAGGGATGCCTGGAGCAAGGGGTGGGAGTACCTGCCCGACGGTGGATACACGCTTCGCTACGAGATGTATAACGCGGGGAGCGGGAGCAACACGGGCTTGAACACCGGCGAGGTGGTCAAGGTCGGTTCCACGAACACGACCGGAACGTACTGGTACGAGCAGATGTCTCCGAGACCCCCTGCCAGCGGGTCTGCGGACACGGCCCCCAGGAGCTGGCCGAACATCAACCAGGAATACTCGCAAGGTTTGTTTCATCAGCCCATGCTCTGGAAGGTATTCACCCTCGGCAGTGAACCCCGACCGGGCGGAGGTGCGGCCATTCCCCGTCGGGCAGCCGTGTTCGTCCGCATGTCGCTTCACGACTATTACAGTCCCGACTCTGCCGGAGTCGCCAAAAATACCTACATCGACGGGAAGACGGTTTTCTCGCCCCGGACGGCCACCTTCAATGCCGCCAACCTGATCAAGTCCCCGAACGCCTTGCAAGCCATCACGTTCTCGATCATCAGCGTTGGTGAGGGGCGTCCGCTCAGCTACAGTGCCGCGGGCACCCCACTGACCCGTGCGCCGGCCAGGCGCTACCACCAGGCGCTCAACGTCGCGGTGGGACCGTGCGAGTACAACAGCGGCAACTCGGTGGGAAACAATCAGGCCACGCTCTACAACACGCGTGAAAAAGCGCTCCCGCTCTTCTCGAACGATTACGGCGGGGCGTTGCGTTACCCGGCTGCAGGGTCGGATTCCCCGGATGGCAAGTTCTACGATCGCACGAGCCGGTTCCGCGTCACCGGTGCCACGCCCGCCGAGGACGGCAACCGGGAAAAATACCCTATCGATGCGTTCAGTGACCTGAACAAGGACTACCGGGCCGCGTATTTCGCGCCAAGTTTCGCGACCTCGGGCAACGGCAAGCTGGTGATGCACCAGTCCATCAAGGGGCGAGTCTTCCCGGCGAGCCTGGATCTCCGGAGCAGCAAGGGGTACAGCCATCCGTGGAATCCGGCCTTTGCCTCGAACGATCGCCGGGCGGTTTTCCTGTACGAGATCGTGGAACTGCCGGGAACTCCCATCCGGGAAGTCGTGTTCCTGATCGAACGAGTCCAGGGGGCAACTCCGACCTGGCGACGACGCTTGCTCCGGGACACCTCGGTCGAAGGAGCAGCCGCGACCAGCCGCCACTATGCGACGGGTACGTTGTCGCTCGAAAGAATCCAGCTGCTGATGGCCTCCCATTCCAGCCTGATCAACCCCTGGGATCCCGGGCAGTCCGCCGAGAAAAGCTATCCCAGCCTGCTCTTCATCGCGGGGAAGCCCTTCATCCGGCGTGATGCAGCCGGAGGCACGGCCTACGGCCCTCGGAACTGTTGCGATGCTCCCCCGGTGACTCCCACGGACACGCCGAACCCCGGTTTCATGAACTGGCTACGCGTCGAACCCTGGACGACCGGCGCCCTCACGCGTCTGTTCGAGGTGGGTACCCAGGACATTCCCGTGAATGCCACCACGTACAATTACAAGGTCGAACGACGCTCCCTGTTCGGCGTGGTCCGTTACGATGCGAACAACAACGAGATCTTGTTCGAGGACCACTGGGCCACGCCGTCGTTCGATCCGTCCAAGATCTCGCTGGCCAACGTGACATCCTATGGCGACATGACGTACCCGTTCACCGCGGCCGCCGACGCGAACGGTCAGTTCGAGATAGGCACGGCTGGCACGACCGGCATCACCTCGACCACGACCGTCCACAACACCGTGGTCTGGCCGGAAAACCCCCTGATCAAGCAAGGGGCCGCGGACATGAGCGCCAGCAACCGGCTACCCCAGGACATGCCCTGGGAGGGACCCACGATGGCCTTCACGGCCGCGGTCTCGTCCAACCAGGCCACGGTCTCCTACGAGCTGACGATGTACCCGCAGTTCTCGTGGTCGGGGTACTGGGGCCAGACGTTCCGTGGCGGAGGAGTGTCCACCCGGACCGAGGTCGCCACCCAGAGCGTCAACGGGCGCTGAGGATTCACGGCTGATAATCGAGATCGACCGCGCGGGTCTCGCTGGCGCCACTGCCACGAGACCCGCCGTCGATCTCGATGCGCCACCGGTAATTCCCCCGGGCGAAGGCCTGGGTCAGGAGAACGTAGGACTGCCCCGTCCAGGCACTCGTCCAGACGAGGCGCTCTCCCCCACCGCTGACATCGTGCAGCAGGACCCGGTAGGCCTGACCGTCGCGGTGCGGCGACCAGTGAAAGGGAAGAGGAAGCCCCTTGCCATAAGGGGTGGAACGACCGGATTCCGGATAGATGAGGCCGCCCAGGGCCACCTCGATCGCCGCCAGCCGGGTTCCCGGGCCGACCACGGGGGAGTACCAGGTCTCGACGTGCGCCGGACCGAGGATCTGCCCGTCCGAGCGGGCCGGCACCCGGAAGTAGGCGACGCGGTACTCGCCCGCGGCGAGCCCGGGAAAGCGGTAGAGCCCGACGGAGTCACTGACGGCCGAGGCAACCTCGGACCAGGCACCGCGGTCGCGGCGCTGCAGGCGCAGCGTGAGGCCTGGCGCGACGCGGCCATCGAACGTGACCTCGCCCGACACGGTCCCGGCCTCGCCGGACACGGTCCAGGGACATCCGACCAGGCAGGCCATCGTCCCGCAGACCGCCAGCAGACGGAGCGGGAATGGCATCGTCAGAAGTCCGCGGACGTGCTGAGGGCGTACCCGATGGCGTCGTAGGTCTGACCGAAGAGGACGTTGCTCTGCTGATTGACCTCGAACACGAGGTTGGGCAGGATCGGATTCGCGAGCCCCAGCTGGACGGTCCAGCCGGCCTTGGTCCCCAGCAGGGACCCGGGACCGGTCGCCCCCTTCGCATTGGCGATCGTCTGAGGCTCCTTGAACCCGACCAGGATGGACGGAATCCAGTCCCGCGCGGGAAAGAAGGCATATCCCGTCGGCACGACTTCCTGGACGTTGAAGTCGGGATCCGTCCGGTAGGCGCCCCCGAAGCACATCTCGATACCCGCGAGCGTCCAGATGAAGTTGAAGCCCGCGCGCGGCGTGAACTTGTTGGCCGCGGAGGTTACCCCACCCTGCAAACTCAGTCCCAGCTGGTCGGACCCCAGGTTCAGCGAGGACGACAGGCGCCAGGTCGGATTTCCTTCGAGCTGGACGTTGCCGAAGGAGTTGTGGTCGATGTCGCCGATGAGCCGGAAATCGCCGAGCCCAGCGACGTCGAGCCCGGCTCCCGCGAACACGAACTGCGAGTTCAGCCCGAGGCCGGTGTTCCAGCCCTCGCCCTTGACCTTCGCCCCGAGACCGATGTCACCGACCCCGGTCCGCACGCTGTTGCCGCTCGTGGACCCCAGCCCCGAACCGATGATCCCGTCCCCGTAGTGATGGGCCAACCCACCGAGCCCCATGAAGGCCCCGGGCGACACGTGACCGACGCGCACCTGGGTGTCCCCGAGACCCGCCAGCTTTTTCGAGAACTGAGCACTGCTGTCGAGCGAGACGTCCCCCGTCGGCAATCCCCGGTCACGCTGGGCGTCGCGCGAGCCGCCGCGCGTGAAGACCGGGGTGCCTCCCGTCTGGTTGGCCGCGCGCCCGCCCGAGAACGAGCCCGTGACGGTCGAACCGTCCTCGAGGGTTCCCTCGAACCGGACTCCGAAAGAGGACACGATGTAGGGACGCAGCTTGTCCTCGGGGTCGTCCTGGAGCGTGAAGCTCAGGTTGCCGTGCACGGCGCTGCCACTCCCCCCCGAGGCCCGGTTGCTCAGTCCCTTGACGGCACCTTCGAGCGCCGTCACCCGGCCCTCGAGGGACTCGGTACGCTTGTGGAGATCGACCAGCTCGGGGGCGAACTCGGCCTTGAGCCTGTCGAACAGCTTCGCATCGGACGGATTCACGGGAATCCCGCGGTCCTCGCGAAGAGCCACGCGCTCGAGCAAGGCCGAGAGAGTCGCGGCCAGCTCGTAGCGGCTGACGGGCTTGAGGCCCCGGAACGTGCTGTCGGGATACCCGCCCATCAGACGGTACTTGTCGATGAGCGCCTGGACGGCCTGGTAGGCCCAGTGCGTGGGGGCCAGATCGACCATCTGGGCAGCCCGGGGACCTTCCTCGGCCCGGGCCGACGCGACGCCGACCGTGCCCGCGACGATGAACGCCGTCAGGACGGAAAACGCGACCCTGCTTCGCACGTGAGCCTCCTCGATGGAACCGCGGGATCTTGCCAGACACGAGCGTCCCACGCCCGGCAGGCCTCCGTCTGTGACACGAGACCCGCGCCGCATCATGCCACGCCTGCCTGCAGACGTAACGATCTCGCCCGGATCCCGGAAAACGCGATCGCCCACAGCACCGCGGCGATCGCCAGGAGGGAGGTCGTACCGGCCCGGTCGGCCAGGGCCCCGGCAGCCACCGGACCTCCCAGGGTCGCGAGCAGCAGGACCAGGTTGAATTTTCCGTACCGGGCAGCGGCGCGGCGGCCGTCTCCCCCACCCAGGAACGCGAAATCGGCCATCACGAGCAGAGGCTGGAGCATGCCGAGCCCGACGAGGCCCACGGCATGCACGGCCGGCACCGGGGCCCAGACCAGACATGCGTGGGCGGGGACGGCGAGCCACGTGGCGCGCGAGAGTAGCCACCAGGGACCGTGGCGATCGCCCTGTCTGCCCCACCATACGCTCGTGAGCGTGGGCAGCAGAAACAGGGCCAACCCGAGGGTCATGACCCGTCCGTCCGGCAGCTGGAAGCGGGTCCGGGCATCGAGGAGAGCGAAGGGCAGAACCGAGAGGGCCAGCGACAGCAGCAGACGCCATGCCACGAAGGCCATCCCGTCGCGCGTCCGGAGCGGATCGTCGTCCCTGCTCCCCGCCCCGGTTTCCCCGGCGTCCGAGCTCTCGAAGTCGGCCACGGGCCCGTGCCCCTCGTTCACCGTGAGGGCCATCAGGACCATCGACACCGTCATCAGCAGGCAGGCCAGGCCGAAACAGGCCACGAATCCGTACGGGTACCCGCCGGTGCTCAGGAGCCAGCTCCCGAGGCCCTGGGCCACGAGCGTCGCCGGGCCCTGGAGCGTGGCCCGCCAGCCGAAGAACCGGCCGCGATCCTCGGGCTGGATGACGCGTTGCACGAGATCCATCCAGGAGGGAGCCGCCATGCCCCAGGCCAGCGCGAACACGGCGAGTCCCGTCACGAGGCCGGGGAGACGCCAGGCAGCGGGAAGCAAGGGGACGCCCGAGAGCGGGACGACGGCCAGGCGGCAGACCCAGTTGGTCCACAGAAAATAGCGCCACCGGCCGGGAAAGCGCTCGAGCCAGCGCACGCTCAGCAACTGCGGGGCCGCGAGGCCGAGCGGAATGATCGCCGCCATCACCCCGACCCACCCGCTCGAGCCCGTGAAGCGCGTCACGAGCAGCGGCAGCAGCGTCTGGGGTCCGAGCAGCGCGAATCCGGCCGAGAAGAGCGCGCCCTCGGCGACGTGTAGCCAGAAGTTGGTCTGGCGGCCAGGGCCGGTGCGCGGCATCAGCGGTTCACGTACGGACATCGAACCATGCTACGGTGCTAGGCACGGGTCCTCAAGGGGGCAGGACGTGACGCCGACATGGACCTCATGGAGGTCGTCACGGGGAGGAGCATGCCGACGTCACGTCGCTTCGTCTGGCCGCGCGTCCGCGTGCCGACCGAGATCCGGGTCCAGGAACTGGCCCGGCCGGTCGCCGTGCTGAACCCGGACGACACCCTCGGGATGGCCCTGCACCGGTTGCGGGCCACGCTCGAACGGGTGTTGCCCGTCGTGTCCGGTGAACGACTCGTGGGCATCCTGGCCGAGGCCGACCTGGTCCGGGCCTGGGAATCGGGGCAGCTGCCCGTCCGCGTGGGGGGCTCCCTGCTGGACGACTGGACCGTCGAGCGCGTCATGACGCGCGTCGTGACGGCCTGCCCGCCCGAGACCTCGGTGGCCAGCGCCTGGGAGACGATGGCCTCCGGGGGGCTCAAGCTCCTGCCCGTGATCACGTCGGGTGGTCGCCTCGAGGGCGTGGTGAGCCGCCACGATCTGCTGGCCGCACTGCACGGCGAACTTCGCCCCGCAGAGGTCGGTGGTCTGGCGACCCCGCTGGGAGTCTATCTGACCACGGGGGACCTGCGGGCCGGCCCCGGGGACGCGGGCCTGTTCCTCACGGGCGCAACGCTGGGCCTGGCTCACGGGGTGGCTGCAAGCGTGCTGGCGGGCGTGGCGGCGCGATGGCCGGGTCTGCTGGACGGGGCCTGGACGGGGCTGCTGACGTTCCTCGCCTACCTGGTGCTCGTGCGGATGACGCCGCTGGCTCGCATCCACGCTGCCGAGCATCAGGTCGTCCACGTGATCGAGCAGGGAGCGCCCCTCACCCGGGAGCACGTCGCTCGCGCCCCGCGCATCCATCCGAGATGCGGCACGAACCTCACGGCCCTGCTGCTCGGCGCCCAGGGGTTGCTTCCGCTGATGGCCCATCCGGTCCTGGCCGCATGTCTGGCCCTGCTGATGGTCTGGGCCTGGCGCCCCATGGGGCGTGCCGTGCAGCGCCATTTCACCACGCGCCCTCCGGGACGCCGCCACCTCGAATCGGCCCGCCGGGTCGCCCAGGACCTGCTGGAACGCCATGCGGCCTGTCCGGCCTACCGGGCCCCCCTCTGGAAACGGCTGTGGCATGCCGGTTTCATCCAGATGTTCGCCGGATTCGCCGCGATCCTGGCCGTGGTAAGATCCTGGGGTTTGCCCCCCTTCTGACCTCCGGGAGTCCGCATGAGCGAGTGGCAGCGCATCCTCCTCGTGGTCGGCCTGATCGTGTCCCTGATCGTGATCCACGAACTCGGACACTTCCTGGCCGCCAAGAGCCTTCGCATCCCCGTGCGAGCCTTCGGGATCGGCATCCCTCTGGCCGCCCTGGGGATCAAGCGGGACATCTACCTGGGCTGGCGACTCGGCGAGACCGAGTTCCGGCTCGAGGCCCTGCCCTTCGGGGGATACGTCGCGTTTCCCGACGAGGAACCCGATGGCGGTTACGACCCGGCCGATCCCCGTCTGCTCTCGAATCGACCGCTCTGGCAGCGCCTCGTGGTCATCAGCGGGGGGGTCGTCTTCAATTACATCGGGGCCTTTCTGATCTTGCTCGGCACGGCCAGCTTCATCGGGATCCCCGAGTTGAAAGTCGGCGACGTCCAGATCGCCCGGGTCATCGCCGGACGTCCGGCCGAACGGGCTGGCCTCCAGGTCGGCGATCTGGTGCGCCGCGTGGGCACGCGAGAGGTCCGCGAGACGGAGGAGTTCGTCCGGGAGATCCGCGGCCATGCCGGAACGACGGTGCCGCTCGAACTGATGCGGGGCTCGTCCTCCGTCACCATCGACGTCACCCCCGGGCGGGACGGCCTGATCGGGGTGTCGGTCCAGCCGAGCTCGATCGAGCGGCAGTACATCCACCCCGAAAACCCCTTTGCGGCAGCCTGGACCCAGCAGGCCCGGCTGACCTCGCTGACCGTCGATGGCCTGGTCAAGCTCGTGACGGGCCGCCTGGCGTTCCAGGACCTCGGGGGCGTGGTCGAGATCGGTCGGGCCGGCTCGTACGTGGCCAAGCGCGACGTGCGGGACCTGTTGCCCTTCGCGGCGCTCATCAGCATCAGCCTCGCCATCATGAACATGCTGCCCATCCCGGCCCTCGACGGGGGGCAGGCCCTGTTCATGACGCTCGAGGCGATCGCCCCGAAGCTCCTCACCAAGGAGCGGCAGCAGATGCTCAACAGCGGGGGCTTCACCGTCCTCATGCTGTTCATGCTGGCGATGCTCCTCAAGGATCTCGTGAGCCCCATCCGCTACCCCGACGACAAGCCCCCCGCACCGGTGCAGACCCCTGCCCCGCCCTCCCCAGGAGCTCCCTGACGTGTCCGTGTCCACGCTCGATCTGTCCCGTTCCCGCGCCCTTTTCGCCGAGGCGCTCGACCTCATCCCCGGGGGCGTCAACTCTCCCGTGCGGGCCTTCCGCTCCGTCGGAGGCGATCCGCGCTTCATGGAACGGGCCGAGGGGGCCTTCCTGTGGGATGTCGATGGACACCGCTATCTCGACATGATCGGATCGTGGGGCCCCATGATCCTCGGGCACGGGCACCCGGACGTGAAGCGGGCGATCGCGGGAGCCCTCGAGACGGGCATGACCTTCGGAGCCCCGAGTCCCGGCGAGGTCCGGATCGCGAAGCTGATCCGCGACCGCTTCCCCTCCATCGAGAAGGTCCGCCTGGTCAACTCCGGGACGGAGGCCACCATGAGCGCGCTCCGGCTGGCGCGCGCGGCCACCGGACGCGAGAAGATCGTGAAGTTCTCGGGCTGCTACCACGGCCACGCGGACATGCTGCTCGTCCAGGCGGGCAGCGGGGTGGCGACCCTCGGTCTGCCCGACAGCCCGGGCGTCACGGCCGGAACCGTCGCCAGCACGCTCACGGCACCCTTCAATGATTTCGAGGCGATCGCGGCGCTCTTCGAGAGCCACGGCGACCAGATCGCCGGCGTGATCGTCGAACCGGTCGTCGGGAATGCCGGCACGTTGCTGCCCCGTCCGGGGTACCTCGAGCACCTGCGCGAGCTGACCACGCGCCACGGCGCCCTGCTCATCTTCGATGAGGTCATGACGGGCTTCCGGGTGTCTCGCGGCGGGGCCCAGGAGCGCTTCGGCGTCCGGCCCGACCTGACGTGCCTCGGGAAGATCGTCGGCGGTGGGGTACCCGTGGGCGCCTACGGCGGCCGGGCCGACCTCATGAACCACGTCGCTCCGGCCGGCACGATGTATCAGGCCGGCACGCTGAGTGGCAACCCGATGGCCACGGCCGCGGGGGCCGCCACGCTGGAACTCCTGGGTGCCGAGGGCGTCTACGAGCGCCTGGAACACTGGACGGAGGAGATGTGCCGCGGGATCGAGGCGATCGCTCTCGAGGCCGGCATCCCGGTCACGGTCAATCGCTGCGGGGCGATGTTCACGGTTTTCTTCCATCCCGGCCCCGTCACGTCCTGGGAGGAAGCGCGCACGTCGGACACGAAGCGTTTCGCCCGGTTCTTCCACGGCATGCTCGATCGCGGCGTGTACTGGCCTCCGTCGCAGTTCGAGGCCGCCTTCCCGTCCCTGGCTCATGGCGAGCCAGAACGGAAGCTGCTGCTCGAGGCGTGCCGCGACGTTTTCGCCACGCTCGACTGACGATCGACACCCTGAACGAGTCCGGGCGTGCCATCGGCGTGCCCGGACGTTTTCATGCCGCCTCGACCGGGACATCCGCATCAGGATGCGGTAAAATGGGCCTTACCCACTGGCGTGCAACGGCGCACGCCGGGCCCATCCGAACTCCGTGCATGCGGGGGCAACGCAGCCCCGGGAGGCCATGTCCCAATGCGAAATCCTGTCGATCTTTCCTACCTTGGCATCACGAACCTGCACCAGGTTTACTGGAACCTGACGCCACCGGCCCTCATCGAGGAAGCCATCCGGCGTCGCGAGGGAATCCTGGCCCACCGGGGCCCCCTCGTGGTTCGTACGGGAAGCCATACCGGCCGCTCGCCCAACGACAAGTTCATCGTCAAGGAGCAGTCGAGTGAAGACAAGATCTGGTGGGGCAAGGTCAACCGGCCTGCCGAGGCCAGCAAGTTCGACAACCTGCTGCGCCGGGTGACGGCTTACCTGCAGGGCAAGGACGTCTTCATCCAGGACTGCTACGCGGGCGCCGATCCGCGCTACCAGCTGCCGATCCGGGTCATCACGGAAACGGCCTGGCACAACCTCTTCGCCCGCACGATGTTCATCCGGGCCACCGAGGCCGACCTGGCCACGCACGAACCTCGCTTCACGATTCTCCAGGTGCCGAACTTCAAGGCGATCCCCGAGATCGACGGTACCAACTCCGAGGCCTTCGTCTTCATCAACTTCGGCATGAAGCTGGTCCTGATCGGTGGCACCCAGTACGCGGGCGAGATCAAGAAGTCCGTCTTCACGATCCTCAACTACCTGCTCCCGCAGGAACACGTCATGTCGATGCACTGCTCTGCAAACGTCGGGCGGGATGGCGACACGGCGATCTTCTTCGGCCTCTCGGGGACGGGCAAGACGACGCTCTCGGCGGACCCCGAGCGTCGCCTCATCGGCGATGACGAGCACGGCTGGTCGGATCATGGCGTCTTCAACTTCGAGGGAGGGTGCTACGCCAAGGTCATCCGGCTCTCGAAGGATGCCGAGCCGGATATCTACGCGACGACCGAACGGTTCGCGACGGTCCTCGAGAACGTCACGATCGATCCCGTCACCCGGCGTCTCGATCTCAACGACGACAGCCTGACCGAGAACACCCGGGCAGCCTATCCGCTCACGGCGATCCCGAACACCGTGCCCAGCGGCATGGGGGATAGCCCCCGCAACGTGGTGATGCTCACCTGCGACGCGTTCGGCGTGCTGCCTCCCATCTCGAAGTTGACACCCGAGCAGGCCATGTACCACTTTCTCTCGGGCTACACGGCCAAGGTCGCCGGGACGGAACGTGGCGTGACCGAACCGACCGCCACGTTCTCGACCTGCTTCGGCGCGCCGTTCATGGCCCTGCACCCGACGGTGTACGCGACCCTCCTGGGCGAGAAGATCCTCAACGGCGGAGTGAACTGCTGGCTGGTCAATACCGGCTGGACCGGCGGCGCCTACGGCCAGGGCAAACGCATGTCGATCCAGTACACGCGCGCCCTCCTCAAGGCGGCGCTCTCCGGCAAGCTCGACGAGGTCGAGTTCGTCACGGACCCGATCTTCGGCATCCGCGTTCCCACCGCGTGTGAAGGCGTACCGGCGGACATCCTGAACCCCCGGAACACCTGGAAAGACCCGAAGGCCTTCGACGAGATGGCCCGCGAACTGGCCCGGAAGTTCCATGCCAACATCGCCCAGTTCGAGGGACAGATTCCCGAGAACATTCTCCACGCAGGCCCCCGACAGGTCGAACTGTCGCCCCGCGCCTGACCGCCGGCCCCCGGACTCGACCCCTCGCGTCCGGGGGCTTCTATCCTCCAGGAGGCTTCGCTTGACCGCAACAGACCGCGTCACCGCGCTCGTACGGCTCGGGACAGCCTGCTGCCTCTTGCTGAGCCTCGGAGCCTGTGCCGGTGACCTCTATCCCGAGGCCCCGACCCCGACACGCTCTGCGGCACCGGGGAGTCCGGGCGGAGCCACCTGGCAGACCGATGCCAGCCAGATCCAGACCCTCCCGACCGTGCTCGGCAACCTCACGTTCACGCCTCTCCTCCGCTCGGACGATCCCGAAAGGGTCCAGTTCGTGATCACGCTCCAGCCCGACGAGGGGGCCGGAACGGCGGCTCCCGGCGTCGGAACGGGAACCCTCGACCTCCTTCCCCGGAGCGGTCCGTCGACTCGCCTGACCCTGGCGACGACCACGTCCACCGGAATCACCGGCCTGGGGGTCGAGACCCGCGTCGAAGCAGGCCAGACGCTTTCTCTGACGGCACGTCTCAATGTCCGGGGCGTCTCGATCTCCGGCAATTTCACCTTCACCGCACCTTGAGGCCTCCCCTGGGCGTCTTGACCTCGTGAAAACCAGACAAAGCTTGATTTAACGTTGGGCCAAGGCTCGCAAGGCACCGGCCGATGCAGCTGATAACACCTCTGGAACAAACCACCCGGAGGTGCATCACATGTCCCTTCTCACCCTTCCCCGATTTTCGCGACTCGGATCGCTCACTTCCCTCGGATCATCCATCCGGGCAGGTGGCGGCCCCGACGCGCCAGACGAGGAAAAGCCCCGCCTCCGTCGCGTGGGCAGCCTCAACATGGACCGGACCGAGTTCGGCCCCACCCTGAGCCACGCCCGTTTCCGGGACCTGCCGGAGCTGCAGGCCCTGGCCCGAGGTTCCGAGGTCCGTCCGGGCGCCGAGGCGATCAAGACGGTCCAGCAGGCCCTGCTCGACCTCGGTTTCGCCGTCGACGGGGGCGCCGACGGGATTCCTGGCCGCGCGACGGCACAGGCCGTCCGCAACTTCCAGGCCAGCCAGAACCTGCCACTCACCGGACAGCTCGATGCGACCACCATGAGACGGCTCGCATCCGTGTCCCCGGCCCCCGGCCTGAAGGCCTGGGAAGATCCGGCCCTGCCGGCAGGAGCCACCCTGCCGCCCGAACGGGTGGGCAACAGGTTCACGGCCGTCGTGATCGGGGTCAATCAGCACCGCGCCTTTCACTACGATGCGGCGGGCAAGCTCCAGAAGATCTATCCGATCGCCTCGGGCGCGCCGGGTACCACCACGGACTCCGGACTCAAGGTGATCACGGGCAAGAACTCGGATCCGCGGGACATCGCGCGCCGGCTCTGGCCCGAAAGCGGCGGCCTCGCCTTCGGCACGCGCCTGATGGATCTGTCGTGGTATGACCCGAAAACCGGCAAGACCACGCACAGTGGTGAAGAACTGCATGGTACCTTCGAGCGCGGCTCGATCGGCTTCCAGGCGTCTCACGGCTGCATGCGGATGTACAACGAGGACGTCGAGGAACTGTACGGCAAGCTCCGGGTGGGCGATCTCGTGAAGGTGGCCACCTAGAGAATCGGGGAACCGATGAGGCGAAGACCTGAATTTCGCCGCTCATCGCTTGACGGATGAACCGTTTTTTCCTATTATTAACCTTGTTGGGGTTGTAGTTCAGTTGGTTAGAATGCCGCCCTGTCAAGGCGGAGGTCGCGGGTTCGAGCCCCGTCAACCCCGCTAACCCGATCAGGTCCCTTCCCCACCGGGAAGGGACCTTTTTCGTGACCGGGAAACCGACCCGTGCCCTCAGGAGGCACCCGGAGGGCCATGTTCGAGCGATTCGCCGGATGCCTGCTGTCGGGCCTCCTGCTTTTCACCGGTCTGCAAGTCCCCGCGAGAGCAGCCGAGGCCCTTGACCCCCTGGCCGTGGGAGCCCTGGCAGCCATTCCGGGTCTCGGGCATCTCCAGCTCGGTCGGACGGTCGAAGGGTTCGGGGTGCTGGGGGCGTGGCTCGCGACCCGATCCCTGGCGGAGCAGCGCCTGCCGCCGGTTTTCTATCCCGGACTGCCGGCCCAGGCGACCTCACTCTTCGCCCTGTCCAACGCCGCCCTGTACCGGATGCAGATCTACGACGCCTACCAGGAAGGCCGGATGCGGACCGGCGATCGGGACTTTCCGGTCGCCCTGCGTGCCAGGAGCCCCCTCGAGCTCATCCAGGCGCCGTTCCAGCCCGATCAGTTGCTGGACGGTGGCGTGTGGGCCCTGCCCGCCGTGTTGCTGCTGTCCCAGACGACCCGACTCGTCGAAACGGCAGGCGCCGGCAAGAACGCGCTCCAGGCGAAACGGGTCGAGGCAGGCAAGGTCACCCTTTCCGCCCCCGAGGCCTACATCGCCCAGGTCCTGGCTGGTCTCGCGATCGCCCTGCACGCGGGCGTGAGCGAGGAAGCCCTCTACCGGGGGGTCCTGCAGACCGAGCTGGAGCGGCGGATCGGCTTCTGGCCCGCCCTGGCGCTCGCCTCGGCAGCCTTCGGCGTCGCCCACGTGGGGGGCATCAACGTCGATCTCACACCGTGGGGGCAGTTCATCGCCCCCGCGTTGCTCGGAGCAGGCTTCGGCTACCTCTACCACGTCGCAGGAAACGACCTCGCCAAGCCCATCGCCGCCCACGTCTACTGGGATGCGATCGTCATCGCGACCCGGGGCCTCGAGGCCCACACCTCCCCCCTCGACAACCCGCTGGGCTTCACCTACCGCTTCTAGCCTTAACCCAGGCAAGATCCGCTCTTTCCTCCCCGATAACACCCTGGGATGTCATCGGAGGCCAAGCCATGTTGCCTGCGACCGATCGGTTCGAATCCAGCACCTCGCGAGGCGGTCCTCGCGCACCGTCCGACCGCCAGAGCTGGCTGGAAAACCTCGCCCGGTCTCCCGAGGCCAGCTCGGAAGACCTCGCCCAGGCCGCGGCCGAGGGTGAAGAATCCGTGCTCGCCCAGCTGGCCACCCGCCGCGACGTCCCTCCGACCGCGCTCGCCTCGATCGGAACCCGGGGCAGCGAAAACCTCCGGAAACTCATCGCGCGACGCGCCGATCTGCCACCCTCGATCACGACCCTGCTCGCGGCCGACGAATCGCTCGAGGTACGGCGCGAGCTCGTGAAGAATCCGCGCCTGGGCACGGCCCTCCTGATGTCCCTGGCCCAGACGGACGATGCGGAGATCCTGCTCGCGATCGCCCGCCATCCGTCGGCCGATGAGCATCTGCTGACCCTGCTGGCGCGCAGCTCCAACGCCGAGGTCCGCGAGGCGATCGCCCGGCACCCTGGCGCCCCGATCGGCGCGCTCGGACTGCTGGCCGCCGACCCGGAGGAAGCCGTTCGGTCCGCGCTCGCCGCGCGGCAGCACCTCGCAGGGTCCCTGATCGCCGTGCTGGCACGCGACCCCGACCCGACGCTCCGCGCACGCTGGGCCCGCGACGTGCGCACATCGGAACCGACGCGCCGGGAGCTGGCCCTCGATCCCGATACCCAGGTTCGCCTGGCCCTCCTGTCGAACCGACGCCTGACGGGGCCCGAACTCGGCCTCCTTGCCGAGGACCCCGATCCGGCCGTGCAAGTCGAGGTCGCCCGGCACCCGTTCACCGATGCCCACGCCCTCTGCTCGCTGATCCGCCGAGGTGCCCCGCGCGTACGAGCTGCCGTGCTCGAGCATCCGGCGCTGGTCCCCTCCCTGCTCGAGGAACTCGCGACGGACCCGGACCCCGCGATCCGTGCGTCCGTGGCCAGTCATCCCCTGGTCCGCCCCGGGGTCCTCTTCACGCTGAGCACGGACCCGTGCATCGAGGTGCGCAGGACCGTCGCCCGCGGACGTCAGCTCTCGACGGCCACCCTGTCCCGCCTCGTGCAGGACCCCGATCCGGGGGTGCTCGCCCTGGTGGCCCGCCATCCGGCCCTGAGCACGCAGCAGCTCGCCACGCTGGCCAGCTCTCCCGCCCAGGACGTCCGGATCGCCGTGCTCGAGCATCCCGAGACCCGCTGGGAAACCGCGTCCCGGGCGCTCGAGCAGTCCCCCGGCCTCGCACTCGAGACCCTCGAACAGGTGGCCCGCCAGCGCTCGACCTCGAGCGAGACCCTGGCGCGCCTGGCCACCGTGCGGATGGAGGCCGACCTGTGGCGGGCGATCGCCCAGAACCCGACCACCGACGGCGCCACCCTCGCCCAGCTCGCTCGATCCTTCGATGACGAGGTGCGCCTGCTCGTCGCGCTCCATGCCTCGACCCGGACCGAGACGCTGGATCGGCTCGCTGCAGACGTCGAGATGCGAATTCGCCAGGCCGTGGCAGGTCACCCGAACTGTCCCTCCGGGGCCCTGGGCCAGCTGGCGCGTGATACCGACCGCGACGTCCGGTGGGAGGCCCTGCACAACGCCGGCCTCGCCGAAGCATGCCTGCTGGAGCTGGCGAGCGATCCCGAGACGAGCCTGGAGACCTGCTGGGATCTGCTTTCTCGCCCCAGGCTCGGAACCCCCGTCATGCTGGCCCTCGTGGCGCGCGGGGACGAGCGCCTCGCCGAGGCGCTGCTGCGTCATCCGGGCACCGACCTCACCGTCCTCGAGGCCCTGGCCCGGCTTCCCGGGCGTGAGGCGCGTCTGCGGGTCATCGAGTTGCCCTCCCTGCCCGAACGCGTGGCAGATGTCCTGGCCGGCGACGAGGATCCCCGGATCCGCTTCCGCCTCGCCAACCATCCGGACCTGCCCGCGGCCGTGGCAAACCGCCTGGCCCGCGATCCCGAACCCCTCGTGCGCGAGCAGCTGGTGCGGAATCCCGACCTGCCGGGCGCAACCCTCGAACTTCTGCTGACGGACCCGCTGACGGCGATCCGTCACCTGGCCGTCCAGCATCCGCGCCTGACGGGCCGCCTGGCCGAGCGCGCCAGCCACGACAGCAGCTGGGCCGTCCGGGAAGCCGTCGTGCGCAGTGGACGCCTCGGACGCCGCTCGCTGCGACGCATGACCCGGGACCACAACGGCTGGGTCCGGCGGGCTGCCCGTGGCCCCTCTCCCGTGTTCGACTTGCTGGCGCCCTGGCGCCAGGTCTCGCTCGACCGCGAACTCGAGGGCGCCCGGAGCTGAAGTCAGGCCACGGTCTTGCCAGCGTATCAAATCTGTGTTAAATTGAAATCCGCGGGGTAGAGCAGTCCGGTAGCTCGTCGGGCTCATAACCCGAAGGTC
This sequence comes from bacterium, assembly GCA_035285805.1. Classification (GTDB taxonomy): domain Bacteria; phylum Cyanobacteriota; class Sericytochromatia; order S15B-MN24; family UBA4093; genus JAYKJE01. The sequence goes on from JAYKJE010000014.1 coordinate 64,417, forward strand.
GCAGGTTCAAATCCTGTCCCCGCAACTCGCCCCCTCTGCCCGTGGCAGAGGGGGCTTTTTCGTCGACGGGTCAATCAGGCGATGGGCCACGCTGCAGGTCGTACCCGCAGGGTTTTGAGGAGCAATCAGTCCCGCTGCTGGACGTGACGGAAGGCCTCCGCGAGCGCGGCCCGGGCTTCAGCAGGGCCGAGATGAGCATCACCGATCGATTCCTCGGCGAACTGCAACGCGGGGTCACGCGGTCGCCACTGGCGCATCGCGGACAGGGCCACGGAACCGGCCATCAGGGCGGAACCCGGCTCCTCGACCTGGTCGAGGACGGAGAGCCCGAGACGGGCCATCTCGTCGAGGCGGACGCGCGGCGTGGCCCCTGGATCGAGGGCCTGCGGACGGGAAAGCACCTCGGCCAGGAATGGCGCACCCAGCCGCGGATCACCGATGAAATCGGCCATATCCAGGGCGGCCCGGGCAAACGGATTGGGTTCCTTGAGCATCATACGGGTGAGGGCGGCACGTCCCTCGCGTTCGGCCTGCTGCCAGTCACCCGCATTCTCGACGCGGTGCAAGGCCTCGCGGCAGGTCTGGGCGAGCGAACCGGACCCTGCGGACTCACCGGCGACGAAGCGGTCGCGCGGCGTGGCGGCAGTCAACGCCGCCGGGGACTCTTTCGGCTCGGCCGGTTCAGGTGCACCGGAACGGACGGGCCCCCGGACGGGGGTCAAGGGACCGTTCTGAAACAGCGGTCGGATGTTCCACATGGCCTTCGCCTCCCTGGATCGAGATCATTGTAGGCCATCCGGGCCCGAAGCTGACCGGAGACTCCGGAAAGGACGGTTTAAATCTGGTGTCACCTGCTGGCAGGACGCCCCAGATACCTCTCGAGAACTTCATACCCGAGCGCATTGCGCTTCGCGATGTTCTCGTAGACGTCCACGGCGTCGGTGCGCAGGCGGGTCAGATTCACGTCGCGGCGATCGATCGCGAAGAGACCGAACGACGGCTGGAACGACCCCCACTCGTAATTGTCGACGAGCGACCAGTGGCAGTAACCGAGCACCGGGATGTTCTCGGCCATGGCCCGCCGCAGCTGCGCGAGGTGGTTCACGAGATAGGCCGGACGGGTCCAGCCATCCTCGCGCGGGCGATCCCCCTGGGTGGCGATCCCGTTCTCCGCGACCAGCAGGGGTAGCTTGTAGCGCTGGTACAGCTGCTTCGAGACCGAGTACATCCCTTCCGGATAGACAGACCAGTTCCAGTAGGACGGGACCTTCGTCAGGTCGCCGGGGGAGGTCGGGTAGTAGTAGTCGAAAGCGACGTAATCGAGCGTGTTGCCCGGCATCGAGGGATCGCGACCGGCCGCGATGTCGAGCAGCCGGAGGTGGTCCACGCGGCTCACCCGGGCGTTCACCTGACCCGCCGTGGGCTCGGAATCACGCCCCTTCCACACGAACGGATTGAACGAGACCATCGCATCGGGATCGACCCGGTGGAGCGCCGCATAGGCGAGGCGGTGGCCTTCCATCTGGCGGTCCTGGGAGATCCCGAACGAGAAGGGATTGATCCGGAAAGGCGGGAACTGTCCGGCCAGATACGTCAGGATCGCCAGCGTGTTGGGCTCGTTGACGGTGAGCCAGTACTTCACGTCCGCGCCGTATTCCTGGCCTGCCCAGGCGGCGAAACGAGCGAACTCCTTGGGAGTGTCAGGATGGACCCACCCCCCCTCCTTGCCGTCGCGCGGGTTGTCAAGCCAGGCCGGATAAGCGAAATGCGAGAGCGTGACGAGCGGTTCGATTCCCCGTCGACGCAGCGAGGTGAGCATGTCGTGGTAGCGCTGGATCGCGGCCGGGTCGAATCGCCCGCGCTCGGGCTCGATGCGCGACCACTCGAGGCTCAGCCGGACGCAGGTCATGCCCATCCTCTGGGCGAGATCGAAATCTTCCTCGTACCGGTTCCAGAAGTCGATGGCCTTGCCGGGCGACTCCTTGAGGCGTCCTTCCCGGTCAGCCACGGCCCAGTTGGAGGTCGTGTCCCCGCCCTCGACCTGGTAACCGGCCATGGACACGCCCCACAGGAAGCCGGGCGAAAAGGGCAGTTCGGCGCCGGGTACGCCCCGCGCACGGGAGAGCTGGGCTTCGCGGGTGACGGGAATGCGCTGGGAGCCGACGCCCACGAGTCCGCAGCCGGTGACGACGGATACGAGGGCGACCAGAGCCAGGGACCATCTCGAGCGATGCATGTGGAGCCTTTCCAGATTCGCCCCTGACGGGAGCGAATCGCGCAACCTGGTGGAGCAGTTATCGGCTCATGAACACCAGACTTGCCTGAACTGAAGCGTATCTTAACAGTAATTTTACCCTGAACTCGGCGCGCCTGGATCAGCGTTCCGGGGCGATCGCGCGGATCACGGCATCATACAGGCGCCGGACCCCGTCGATCTCGAGGCCCTTCGGACGGGTCCAGCCCCGATCCTCGAGGTGCGTATGCGGCACGAGCGCCCGCGTGAAGCCGAGCTTGGCCGCCTCACGCAGGCGCAGCTCCAGGCCCTGGACCCCCCGGACCTCACCGTTCAGGCCGATCTCGCCGAGGGCGACCAGACCGGGGTCCAGCGGGACGTCTCGCAGGCTGGAGGCGATGGCGAGTGCCACCCCCAGATCGCCCGCCGGTTCGTCGATGGTGAGGCCGCCGACCACGTTGACGTAGACGTCATGCTTCGAGAGGGGTAGCCCCATGCGCTTCTCGAGCACGGCCAGGATCTGCACGACCCGGTTATGCTCGATACCGGTCGCGGCGCGCCGGGGACTGGCCAGGTTGCTGGGGCTCACGAGCGCCTGGATCTCGACGAGCAGGGGGCGCGTGCCCTCCAGGGTGGCGACGATGGCCGAACCCGTCGTCTCGAGCGTGCGCTCGGCCAGGAACAGGGCCGAGGGGTTGGTGACCTCGCCGAGGCCCGCCTGGCGCATCTCGAAGATGCCCACCTCGTGCGTGGCCCCGAAGCGGTTCTTGGCCGAGCGGACGAGTCGATAGCTCTTGAAGCGATCGCCCTCGAAGGTGAGCACCGTATCGACCATGTGCTCGAGGACTCGCGGTCCGGCCAGCGTCCCTTCCTTGGTCACGTGACCGACGATGCACAGGCTGATGCCCTGCTCCTTGGCGAGCCGCATGAGGATCCCCGTCGCGCCGCGCACCTGAGCCACCGAACCCGGCGATGAAGCCAGCTGCGGATCATGGATGGCCTGGATGGAATCGATGACGGCCCAGTCGGGCCGCTCCTCGGCCAGCGTCGCGGCGATCACGCCGAGATCGGTCTCGGCCAGGACGTACAGGCCATCCGACTCGGCACCCAGTCGCCGGGCCCGCATGCGGATCTGACGGGCGGATTCTTCCCCGGAGACGTACAGGACCTTGCGGCCGGCATGCGCCAGATGCTGGGCGACCTGCAACAGCAGGGTGGACTTCCCGATTCCCGGGTCCCCGCCGAGCAGCACGAGCGACCCCGGCACGATCCCGCCCCCGAGCACGCGGTCGAGTTCCTCGAATCCGGTATGGATGCGTGCCTCGGCCTCGAGATCGACCTCGCGGAGGCGCTGGACGTTCCGGGGCGCTCCGACGGAGGCCACACCCGCCTTCGCCCGCCCCACCGGAAGGGGCGCGGTAGCCGTCACGACCTCCTCGACGAGGGTGTTCCAGGCCTCGCACTCGGGACATTTGCCCATCCAGCGCGCCTGCTCGGCCCCGCAGGACTGGCAGACGTAGCGGGTGCGTGGCTTCGCCAAGCGCTACCCCTTGACCCCGCCCGAGGTGAGCCCCGAGACGATGTAGCGCTGCAGGAAGAGCATGAACACCACGACGGGCAGCGAAAGCATGATGCTCATGGCCGCGAACTGGCTCCAGGGCTTGAGGGTGGCATACTGACCGACCATGCCGTACAGCGCCATCGACAGCGTGAAGGTGCGCGGGTCCTCGAGCATGGTCCACGCGAGGATGATCTCGGTCCAGCCCGACATGAACCCGAACAGAGCCGTGACGGCCACGGCAGGCGCCGACAGGGGCAGCACGATCTGCCAGAAGGTCTGACCGCGGGTGCAGCCATCGATGAGGGCGGCTTCTTCGAGGTCCTTCGGAACCGTGTCGAAGTAGCCCTTGAGGTTCCAGATGGCGAAGGGCAGCGTCCCGGCCGAGTAAGCGATCATCAGGCCGATCAGGCTGGTTCGCAGGTGCAGGGCCGAGAGCAGGACGTACAGCGGCGCCATCGCACAGACGGCCGGGAACATCTGCAGGACGATGAACAGCATCAGGCCCTGCCGACGGCCCGGGAAGCGACAGCGCGAGAAGGCATAGGCCGCGGAGGCGCCCAGCGCGATGCCGAAAACCGTGGTCCCGAGCGACGTCAGGAGCGAGTTGCCCAGGAGTTGCCAGAACGAGAGACCGTCGATGTCGGTCGGGTGGGCGATGACCTGCCGGAAGGCCTCGAGCGAGAGGGCCTTCGGGATGAGGTTCAGCTCGGTCGGTCGCGCGACCGACGAGGGGTCGAGCGCCATCGAGAAGACCCACAGCACCGGGAAGACCGAAAAGATCGACACCAGGATGAGCGTCAGGTGGGTGGCCCCGAGGGCCACGGGATGCGGGCGCTTCACGCGTTCTCCTCCACGGCGCGGGTCAGACGCGAGTTGACCGTCGAGATGGCGAGCAAGATGAAGAAGATCACGACCGCGAAGGCGGCGCCGACCCCGTAGAGGCCTCCATCGACCAGCTTGTAGGCCTGGGTGATCAAGATCTGCGTCTGACCGAGCGGATCGCCCTTGGTCACGAAGTAGATGACGTTGAAGTTGTTGAAGGTCCAGATGAAGCCGAGCAAGATGGCCGGGATCATCGCGGGGCGCAACATGGGCACCGTGACCGTGAGGAAGCGCTGCAGGGGGTTGGCCCCGTCGAGGTCGGCCGCTTCGTACAGGTCGGACGGGATGGCCTGGAGCGCCCCCGAGGCGACCATCATCATGAAGGGGAAACCCAGCCAGATGTTCACGGTGAGGACGGCAAAGAAGGCACTCGGCATCGTCCCGAGCCAGTCGAGCGAGGTCCAGGCCGACCCGAGGTCCGGCATCCAGGCAAACCTTTCGTGCCAGGTCTCTAAGGTGGCGGCAAGCTGCTTCAGCAGCAGGTTGATGGCCCCCGCCTCGGGGTCGAACATGTTGCGCCAGACCAGGGACGTCACGTAGGTGGGCACGGCCCAGGGCAGGATGAGGAGGGCTCGGTAGAGCTTCACGCCCTTGAGGCCCGGCTGGTTGAGCAGCAGGGCGAGGCCCACCCCGACCGTCACGTGGAAGATCAGGTTGGCGAAGGTCCACAGGAAGTTGAAGCCCAGGACGCGGGCGAAGTCAAAGTCGAGGTAGGGCGCGTGCCGGAGGATGTCGATGAAGTTCTGGAGCCCGACGAAGCGCGGCAGATGGCCCCGGATGTGCGTCGGGTTGTAGTTGGTGAACGCCATCCAGATCCCGAACAGCAGCGGGTAGACCGTGATGACGGCCATGACCAGCGCGGCGGGCGCGATGAAGGCGTAGGCGAGTCGGACCTCGGAGTTCAGGCGCTTCATGGGTTTCGCACGGCCTCGATCTTCGCAGCGATGACGGACTGGGCTTCACGGATGGCGACATCGGGCGAGGCGACGTCGGTCATGACCTTCTCGATGGCCTGGTCCATGGGACCCCAGACCTCACGCATCTCGGGCGCTGCGGGAAGGGCCGTCCCGACCTCGGCCTGCCGGGCGAAGGGCGCCAGCACGTCCGTATCGGAGAAGGCGACGTCGCGGACCACGGGGACGTGGCCCGCGACATCCATCATGAGCCGGGCCACTCCGGGCGAGATGAGAAAGCGCGCGAACTCGAGGGCCTTCTCGACCGAGGAGCGTCCCCCGTTCGGGTTGATCATCACGCACTTGATCCCGACGAACGGCGAGGCCGGCCGTCCGGGCTCCACCTCGGGAAGCGTGGCCACCCCGAGGTCCTTGCCGAGGGCTGCCTGGTAATCGCGCAGGGCCCACATGCCATTGACGGTCATCGCGGCCTTGCCGTCCCGGAAGAGGCCATCGGCACGCCCGTAATCGCTCTTGGCGGCGATCGCCGGGTTGGCCTTGAGATCACGCAACCAGGTCAACCAGCGGACGGCCTCCGGCGAATCGACGCGAACGTCGTCCCCCTGGCCGAGAAGGGCCGCACCTCGACCGAACAGATAGCCCGCGCTGAAGTAGAACTGGGTATTGTAGGCGAGCAGAAAGTCACCCTTCCAGTAATCTCGGCTGTTGGCCCGGATCGTGAGTTCCGCGAGGCTTCTGGGCAGCTGGGTGACGAGGCGCTTGTTGTAGTAGAGCGCCACGGTCTCGAGGCTCTCGGGGATGGCATAGAGATGGCCCTGATACCGGAGCGCATCGAGCGCGAAGGGGCGGATCCGCCCGCGGGTCTCCTCGTCGAGGACGTCCTCGAGCGGAGCGATGACCTCGGACTGGGCCAGCTTGCCGATCCAGTCCGTGGCCCCGATGACGAGGTCGGGACCACCGTTGGCCGCGGTCGAGCGGAGGTACTTGTCCTGGAGCTTGTCCGAGGGCACGGGCAACGACACGATGTCGAGGCCCGGATGCGACTCGCGATACCGGGCGATCGCCTGGCGCAACGCGGTCAGTTCCGCCCCCCCCCAGGGGTGCCAGATGACGAGGGAACGGGTCGATCGGGCCTCGGAACAACCCGCTAGCAGGGCGACTCCTGCAACGAGAAGGCCGCCGAGTGTCTGTCGTCGTGCCACGCGATCTCCTGATGGGGCCAAGTTGAGCCATGGGGGAAAGTTCATTATTTGGTATCACGCGTGCGAGCAGAGCGTCAATCACGCCACGATGCCCGCGGCGCCTGCTTTACACCGTAAGCAAACGCCACGATTTGACAAGCATCTCGATTCTTCATACTGATAGACCATAAGAACATCACTCACACCTCCCGCAACCGAGGTCGCCCGATGACGCCTCCCGTGCTGCCCAGAGAGCCCCAGAACGCGCCGGTCGGATGGCCGACGATGCTGACCGCTCTGCTGAACGCCGTGATGGCCAGTCAGCAACGCCTGGAGCAGATCGAGCGCCACGTCCTCGACAATCTCGGTCACGAGATGCGCACCCCCCTGACCATCATCCAGGGGCTCACCGAGATGCTCCTCGACGACCTCGATTTCGCGACCAGGGGACGGGAGGAAAGCACCCGCGATCTCGATGAAATCCTCCGGGCCTGCCAACGCCTGCAACGGATCACCGAGCGCGGGATCGGGCTGGCCCGTCTCAAGCTGGGACAGGTGGCCTGTCACCCCGAGATCATCCAGGTCGGCGAACTGCTCCGGGAGACGTTCGCCGAGTTCGCGGCAGAAGCGGCGGAACACCGGATATCGGTCTCGCTGGAACTCGAGGCCGGCGCCCGCGATGACGTCGAGGCAGATGGCACGAGCCTCGAGATGGCCCTGCGCGCCCTTCACGAGAACGCCATCAAGTTCAACCGGCCAGGCGGAAGCGTGGATTGGAGCATTCTCGGCGATGAACGACACCTGGTGCTGGACGTCACGAACACGGGCGAGGTCATGACCCGCGAGCACCTCGAAAGCTGTCTCACACCCTTCGCCCAGGGAGATGCCTCCCTCACGCGCCGCTTCGGGGGGCTCGGCCTCGGGCTGCCCCTGGTGCGCGAGGTCATCGATCTGCACGGCGGAAGGCTCGAGGTCTCCATGCTCGGGGGCGAGCGCGGGACCCGGTTCCGGGTCACGCTGCCCCGGGTCTCCGTGGTATCGTGACGGCCATGCGGTACACCGAACTGACCCTGACCCTCCCCACCCTGGCCACCGAGGCCATCTCATGGGCCCTCCAGGAAGCCGGCGTGGCCGGGGTCGTCCTCGACCAGCGCTCGCCGGACCTGCCCGCCGAGGCGCCGGCGACGCTCCGGGCCTACCTGGCCGACCTGCCCGAAACGGTGACCGTCGAAGCGGCGCTCGAGGCAGCCCGGACGGCCCTCGACCTGTTCGATCCGGAAGCCACGATGCACGTGGAGACGCGCCCCGTCGAGGAAGAGGACTGGGCCAACAGCTGGCGCCGGTTCTGGCACGTGATGCGCATCGGTCGACGGCTCGTGGTGAAGCCGACCTGGGAAAGCCACGAGCCTGCCCCCGACGACCTCGTGATCACGCTCGATCCGCAGCAGGCCTTCGGCACGGGCACCCATGCCACCACCCAGCTGTGCATGCGAGCCCTCGAGGAGCTCGCCGAGCGCCAACCCCTGGGAACATGTCACGACATCGGAACCGGGTCCGGGATCCTCGCCATCACGGCCTGCCTCCTGGGAAGTGAGGGCGGCGAGGCCGTGGACATCGATCCCGTCGCCGTGCACGCCGCACGCGAGAACCTCGAGGCGAACGGCTTCGCCGACCGCATCCGCTGTGCGACGGGCGGACCGGACCTCGTGTCCGAGCCCGCCGACACCGTGATCGCCAACATCCTCGCGGAGGTGATCATCGAGCTCGCCGGTGACCTCGCTCGCCTGACCCGACCCGGCGGCACCCTCGTCGCGTCGGGCATCCTGGGCCGCAAGGCCGAGGCCGTCACGGACGCCCTCACGCCCCTGGGGTTCCGCCATCGCACGACCATGCCCGAGGGAGACTGGGTCGGCATGGTGTTCGACCGACTTTGACGTCAGGCAACCGACGTGATACGGTTCACAGCATGAAGTACCCAGTCATGCTGCGCCACGGCGCGATCGCCTGGATGCTCGCTGCCTCTTCGTTGCTCATCCAGCCCGCGTACTCGGCCTCCGCCCTCCCTCCGTCCACGCCGGTTCCCTCGGACGCCCGCCTGGAGCTCCCACCTCCGCCATTTGCCTGGTACGACACCACGCACGGGCGCGCCAACACCACGCGCGTCTGGATTTCTGGTCAGGCCGTCCTGGTATTCGATGAAGATCAGGGTCCGGTCGCGAGTGCCGTGGCCACCCGACTGTCCCGGTTCCGCGAAGACGGTAGCCTGGAGCCTTCCACCCTCCGGGCCGTCAGACGCGGTAACCGGTGCGCGGTCATGGTCGGCGACCAGGAACTCCTGGTGTTCGGGGAGCGCTTCGCTCGATGCCAGGGAACACCTGCCTTGCAACTGGCCGAGCATTACGTGACCCTGCTGCGCTCGGCCCTCACGGCTCCGGCCATCGCCAGGCGCCCCCCTCATCCCCAGACCGTGGTCGTGCATCATGAGGCCCATCCGGTGCCTGGCGTCGCCCAACTCCCCGTCGCGCCGCATCCCGTGCGCGACGAGGCCCCCGTGGCCGTCGGGCGACCCGTCCACGACGGGGACCCCGCCCGGAAACAGCCGGTAGCGATCGTGACTGACCCGCCTTCGGCCCCGCTCACGGCTCAGCCCCCATCATCCGGGGAACCGGTCGTCGTCACCATCGTGGACCCCGCGAGCCTTCCGGCGTCGGCCAGCATCCTGCCCCTGCCCGCTACCGAGGTGACGGAGCAGGTGCTCGAACGACTCGCCGAACCGCGTACGGAGCCCGCCCATAGTCCCGTCGCGACAGCCACGGGCGATCACCAGTCCTCGTCACCGGTGCTCGCTGCAATCGCCGCTCCCCGGACCGTCACCGATCCGGCGCGCGTCGCAAGCGTGAGCCGGGGCGGTTACCGGGCCGATCGGGGCGACAGGGCCAACTGGGTGGCCGTCTCGCGTGGCGGCTATGACCGGCGGGGCATCCTGGTGGGACTCGCCTCCTGGTATGGCGGATTCTTCCATGGCCGGCGTGCTGCGGACGGCTCGCGGTTCAACATGAACGCGTTCACCGCGGCCCACAAGACGCTTCCCTTCGGGACCATCCTGGACGTGCGCAACCCGCGCACGGGGAAACATATCTTCGTGCGGATCACGGACCGCGGTCCCTACATCCGGGGCCGCATGCTCGACCTGAGCCGCGCGGCAGCGCACGCACTCGGGATGCTCGGTTCCGGAGTCGATCGCGTGGAAGCCGTCGTCTTCAAGCCTCGCAAGCGGCCATGACGGCCCGCGTCCGGTTCGCCCCGTCCCCGACGGGGGAACTGCACCTGGGCAATGCGCGCACGGCCCTCATGAACTGGTTGTGGGCGCGGCAGCAAACCGGCGGACGCTTCATCCTGCGGATCGAGGATACGGACCGGGAGCGGTCCCGGGAGAGCCATACCCGGGACATCCTCGACTCCCTGACCTGGCTGGGCCTGGACTGGGACGAGGGACCGGACCGTGACGGGCCTCATGGGCCCTACGTGCAGTCGGCCAGCTTGTCGTTCCATGCGGATGCCCTGGAGCGCCTCCGGGCCGCCGGTCACGTCTACCTCTGCACGTGCTCGGAATCCGAGCTCGAACGCCAGCGGGAAGAGCAGGTGAGCAGCGGCCTGCCGCCACGCTATGACGGTCGCTGTCGCGACCGGGCTCCTGCAGTCGATTCCTTCCCTCACGGGGCGTGGCGTTTCCGGGTCCCGTCGGGTCGAGAACTCGTCCTGGAAGACCTCGTGCGGGGCACCGTCCGCTTCCGCACCGATGACCTCGGAGATTTCGTGGTCGCGCGCCACGACGGCACCCCGACCTACCACCTGGCGGTGGTCGTGGACGATGCCCGCATGGAAATCAGCCACGTGATCCGGGGTGAAGACCATCTGGCCAACACGCCCCGGCACCTGCTGCTTCACGAGGCCCTCGGAAGCACCACCCCGGTTCATGCCCACCTGCCGATGATACTCGCCCCGGACCGGACGAAGCTGTCCAAGCGCCACGGGGCCACCTCGATCCGGGACCTTCGCGATCATGGCTACCTGCCCGAGGCCGTCCTCAACCACCTGGCCTTGCTGGGGTGGTCTCCGCCCGACGGGGAGGAACTCCGGACGCGGGAATCGCTCATCCGGGATTTCTCGCTCGAACGGGTGCACCATGCCGGGGCCATCCATGACCTGGCGCGGTTGACGTGGTTGAACGCTTCCTGGCTCCGGCGCCTGGACCCGGCAGACCTGCGCGATCGCGCCCGGAGCTGGCTGGGTGACCCGTTCTCGGCGATCCCCGAGGAACGCCTGCTCCTGGCGATCGCCCTCGTGCAAGACGAACTCGAGACCCTCCGCGACCTGCCCGACCACCTGTCCTGGCTGCTGGCCGGCCCCGACCCGGCCAGCCTGGACCTGTCGGATCACGGCCTCGAGCCCGAGTCCGTCCGGCAAGTCTGCACGCGACTGGCCGCCGACCTCCCGGACCTTCCGGAAGCTCCTGACGCCCTGAAGGGCCATTTCAAGACCGTATCGCGTGACCTCGGACTGGGCATGAAAGCCGTGCTGCTGCCCACCCGCCTGGCCCTCACGGGGCGTGCTCACGGCCCCGAGCTCGCCCGGCTGGTCGTGTCCCTGGGGCGCGTCGAGGCGATCGCCCGCCTGGAGCGCGTGGCTCGGGCCTGACCGCCGTCAGCTGGCCGTGGAGGACGACAGACGGGTCGAGACTGGCGCGAACGTCCGGGCCGGCTCGGGGCGCGAGATCTCGGGAAGCTGGACGGTCATCCTGGTGCGCCCGAACCCGCCCAGCGTGACCAGGTTTTCCGGCTCCCGCCCACCTCCGGCGGCCCGCAGGGCCGCCTGCAGGGCGGGAAGCGCATGGAACGGAACCGACGGGTACAGGTGGTGGGCCTCGTGATACCCGGCATGTCCGGGCAGGACGAAGGTGCGCAGCAGGAACCCGCACCGGATGGATCGTGTCCGCTGTGAGGGAACGCGATCGCGCATGCCGGCGTGCTCGTAGGCCTCGCGGAGGGCCTGCACGAAGGGCACCCAGGTGAAGCGAGGTACGATCCACAGGGCCAGGAGCAGCCACGCCTTGCCCCCGGCGATCGCCGCCCCGAGGCAGATGGCATACGCGAGGGCACGCATCAGTCGATGACCGCGCTTCAGGCGCTGACCGGCAGGTAACGGATGACGCAGCCGGTCGAGCCCACGCCGGATCGACCCGATCCCCGAGAGCTCGATGAGCAGGCCCCGGTAGCGTCTCGCCCGACTCGGCTCCGCGCCCGGACGGGGATCCCATTCCGGATCCGCGAGGGTGTTGAGGTACCGGTGATGCGCCAGGTGGCGCTGCCGCATCGGCTCCAGGGCCAGCATCAGGGGCCAGGCCAGCAGGGTTTCCCCCACGAGATCGTTGAGGCGACTGTTCCGGAAAAGACTCCAGTGCATGCAGCCATGCAGCAATTCGAGCAGGGCCAGCTGGCGAGCCCCGACCCAGGGCACGGCGAGGACGAGCAGCCAGGGCTCGGGACGCAGCGACAGGGCCACGAGGGTGGCCACCAGGAGCGCCCATTCCAGAACCAGATACCCGCCCGACAGGAGGGGCCGGGGACGAGAGAGATGCTTGACGGTCTCGAGAGAAAGCAGCATGCGCAACCTCACCCTTGCGTGTCACCTATCTGCATATAGCGTTCGTGATGCCGCAACGTGCTTACATGCCACGACTTTTTTGACATCGATCGCAGGATCGGGTGACTCCCGTCACAATTTCAGGCTGAAGTCGCCATCCATCGGTAGAAAAATACCGGACAAGGGTACACCCATCATGGCGACGTGAACCCCGTACCGGAGGCCCCATGGCTGTCACTCGGAAATCGGACATCCGTCGTTTCTGGCTCACCGCCGGCGTGTTGCTCGTGGCTGGATGCACGGCACCCGCCGTTGTCGGTCACTGGGTGGAAGGTGCGCCTTCCCGGGTCCGGGTCGAACGATCGGGCTCACTCGTGGCCCTGTCCACGTCCGGAACCGTTCCGGGACTTTCGACCCGTGTCGAGGTGGACGGTTCCCTTCCGGGTGACCTCGTGGGTGGCCGTCTCGCGCACCGGAAGACCTTCGTCGCCCTCGGTCGCGGTTCGGCGGGCTCCAGGATTCCCGACGCCGAAACGCCGACCCGCTGACGGCAGGGCCACGGTCAGGCCAGGAAAGCTTCGAACACCTCGTTGGACAACCAGCAACCCCGCGGCGTCAGGACGACACGCTCCTCATCCGCCCGGACCAGGTCAGCCTCCACGAGACGTTCGACGACGCCCGGAAAGGCATCCTCGAGAGCCAGGCCCGTCCGCAGCCTGAAGGGCTCCTTCTCGAGGCCCTCGAGGGTGCGACGCAGCCCCAGGAAGGCGAACTCTTCCATGAACTGACGTTCGGTCAGGGATTCGCCTGAAGCGAACCTCGGCACGGGATCCTGGAAATACTCACCGAGGCCGCGCGGATTCTCGTACCGACGCCCTTGCCAGAACGAGTGAGCCCCCGGGCCCAGTCCGACGTACGGATCGAGAGTCCAGTAGAGTCCGTTATGACGGGCCCGGAAGCCCGGCCTGGCGAAGCTACCGAGTTCGTAGCGCTCGTACCCCGCCTCCGTGAGCCGGGCGACGACGTGATCCCCCATCGCGAGTTCGGCTTCTTCACCGGGAAGGGGCAAACTTCCCTCACGATGCCAGCGACCGAACGCCGTCCGCTCCTCGAGAATGAGGCCGTAGACCGACAGGTGTTCCGGGTTCAGGGCCAGGGCCCGGTCGATCGTGGAGTCCCAGAGGTCGAGCGTCTGTCCGGGCAAGCCGTACATGAGATCGAGGCTGAGCGCGGGAACGGCCGCCCGGCGAAGGTCCCCGACCGTTCGCAGGATGTCATCGACGTCATGATCCCGCCCGAGGCGACGCAACACCTCGAGATCGAAGGACTGGACTCCCACGCTGAACCGATCGAAGCCCAGGGCGAGCGCCTGCTCCCACAGGGAGCGGCCCCCGGTTCGCGGATTGAGTTCGAGTGTGGCCTCCTCGAGGCACGAGAGGTCGAAATGGGAGCGGAGACTCGAGACGAGGCGCTCGAGCTGGTTTGCAGACAGAACGGACGGGGTCCCACCACCCAGGTAAAGGGTGCGGACACGCAAGCCGGCGGGATAGCCGCGCGCTTCCCGCTCCACGGCTTCCAGGTAACGTGCGATCTGCGCCTCCTGCCCCGAGTAGCAGGCGAAGTCGCAGTAGTGGCAGATGCGTGAACAGAAGGGCACGTGGACATACAGGCCCACGGCGGTCGTCATGTCGCCCATGACCTCCATCATGACTCGGATCCGGCCAGAACGTGCTCGCTTGAAGGAACTAGGTGAGCGTGTCGAGATACTTCCTGAATCGATCGACCCGACTCTCGGCCTCCTTGAGACGCGCTCTGGGGCCGCCATAGCCTTCGGTGGGCAGCTTGCCCAGTTCGTCCTTGACCGTGCTCAAGAGCGACTCGATCTCCTTGAAAGCAGCCTCACGCGCCGCGCGCGGCGCCGACGTCTCGAGCGTGCCGAGACGACGGATGACATCGAGGACCTTCGCATCGGCCGCCTCGGGGGTCATGGTCCCCGATGTGGCAGGGGCGGCGGCCCGAGCGGGCGCCGGCCCACCACTCGCCACGGCGGGCGCAGCCGGAATCGCGGAGGCAGGGGAAGGCTGCGCGACGGGCGCCGGTGAGGCCTGCACGGCAACCTGGCCAGAGGGCGAGGGCGCTGATGCCGCCGGGGAGGGCGCAGCCGTGGTGACGCGTGCTGCCGCGCCGCCCTGCATGGCGGCATCGAACGCATCGAGCAAGCGCCTGTCTGCAGGAACACCCGGACGACATGCGTACGCGGCGACCTCGTCACGGATCTGCTTTTTCTGGAATTCCGGCATCGCTGCATACTGGTCTGCCGTGAGGGCTTTACCGGACGAGGCCCAAACGGGAATCCCGGATGGGTCCATCTCGATGAGCTTGCCGTTCCTGGCGGGATGTCCGAAATTCAGGGGTTGCTTGGAATCCGGCCCACCCCAGGTCTTGCCCGAATCAGGAGCCTTGGCAGCAGGCAAGGGGGCCTGGGCCTGAGCCTGGACCACTCCGGGTGTCGCAGAGGGCAACGCCAGGGAGGTCGGACGCGAGGGAGACTGGACCTGATTGACGGCACTCGCCGGGGCAGATGGCAGCGAGAGAGGCTGAACCACGGGAGCAGCCGGAGCCCGCTGGATCAGAGGAGCAGCGTCCACACGGATGGGGAACTGAGACGCTGACGTGACACTCGTGGAACCGACGGGGTTGCTCAAGGCCACCACTCCCCTTCTCGATGGATACATCCGGACTTTTTACATCAAGCCATCGCACCTGAAACTTGATGAGGCACGCAACAAGATCATGTTAAAAACGTGTTACCCCATGCGCTGGCAGGGGCTCGAGAGGCACGTTTCAAGGCTTTCGAGTGACCAGATACAGGATGCTTCAAGCTTCTCCGGCCAGGCGACGGAACACGAGGAAGTGACGAGGCAGGCCATCGAGATAGCGCCAGGCCTCGAAGCGTCCCTCTTGCTGGAAACCGAGCTTGCGATGCAGGGCGATCGCCGCCTCGTTCCCCTCCCAGACCAGCGACTGGAGTCGCCTCAGACCGAGTTCATGGAAAAGATAAGCCTGGAGCAGGCGGAGCGCATCGGACCCGATCCCTCGCCGACGCGAGGACGGGTCTCCGACGAGGAGACCGATGGTCGTCGACCGGTCGACCGGATCGATGGGGCCCCACCAGACGCCCCCGAGCAGATCCCCCCCGAACTCCTCCAGCGCCAGCGTCCCCCCCTCGAAAGGATCCTGGCGGCTGACCTGCTCCACGAGCCAGTCTTCCCAGGCCACAGGACTCCAGCGCCGGGGGCGCGCGCCGAGCAACAGGCAGGTCTCGGCATCCGACCACCAGGCGGACCAGGTGTCCAGATCGTCGGCCTCGAGGGCCCGGAGCCGGAGGCCTCGACTCACTCGGACTCCCCGGGAACAGGCTGCCCGAGGGCCCGGGCCGCCTCGCGGATGATCTCCAGGGCAGCAGGATCGCGCCGGGCACTGCGCCAGGCCCGGGCAAGCGCCGCGGACACCTCGTCGACGGCTCCTTCCCCGAGGGCCACGACCGCGATCTTGAGCAAGCTGGCGACGTCGTGCGCGCTCGCGACGGCTCGCTGCAGGGCCGCGACGACCCGGTCACGACGGCCTTCCATGGCGGCCCGCCCGACCTTGTCCAGATGCCGGAACGTGAGCGTGGGAAGAGGGGCTCGGACCAGCTCCACCGGGAGATGGACGGTCACCCCCCGGTAGAAGAGCGGCTCCAGGGTACGGCTGCCCTCAGGCACCTCCGGGGCTGGACGGACATCGAGCACCAGGTCGGTGGTCCGGGCCCTCTCGAGGGCGGGTCGGACGGTGGCTGGACGCGGCATGGCGGCCTCCTCTCGCACGGCTGATGCTTCATGTATACCCGGCAACATAACCGTTTCTTGATTCCTCACGAGGAATTTGACGTGAGACCCGTTATCTTGGTGTTAATCAGGGGTAGAGAAAGGGTGAGGTTCATCACAGCATTGCCTCCTGGAGCGCTGAACTTGGCTCGCCTCGTGCGTATCGACACACTCGACACCGGAACGGAATTCCGGTTCGCAGAGGAGTCCCGATGGAGTGGCTTCCCCTACCGGGTGGATCCCCGGGGGGCCAAGGTGGCCGGCGTGGACAGGTTCGCTCGAGGCGAACGGCCCGTGGTGATTCTCAGGAAAGATGGCCGCTACCCGAGATATGGCTCGGTCAGGGGTTGCTTTCCGGTCCGGAGCCCGGACGGTTCGATCCGTCACTGGGTGGTGAAGGCCGATACCGAGGTCCTGGTCCCCTCCTGGAAGACCCAGTTCTGGTACGGCGTGCTGACCATCCTCACGATCGCCGGGGCCCTCGGATCGTTCTGGTGGTTCGTGGGTCGCGCTCTGTGAAGGGGAGATCGCCTCGATGCTCGTGCGATTGATGTCCAGCTGTCTCGTGAGCCTGCTGCTCTTCGGTTGCGGTCTCCAGACCACGGTCACCCCCGCGCCCAGACCCTCGACCGGACCCTACGTTCCGGGTCCGAGCGTCACCCCGGTGGGTGACCAGGTGCGCGGCTCCCAGACACTCGAGGCCTTCCGCCAGCGGCTGCGCTCGGCGCGTGGGTTCTCGACCGAACTCGGGTCTTACAGTGAGGGGTACTACTACGGCGGCACGAAGAGTGACACGTTCCGACGCGCCAGCAGCCGGAGCCGTTTCCTCTGGGCCCGGAGCACGCGCCTGCGCGCCGATGTCCTGGAGGCGGCAAATCCCATCCTCCGTGATGCGATCCTGGTGACGGAGGATGGTCGAAACCTGAAGGTCAAAGCCAGCGGCCTGCTCTCGCTCGTCCCCATCCGCATGGACGACACCGACGCACGCCTGGCCACGAACCGGAACTTCTCCTTCCGCGACAACGTCCCGTTCCGGCACATGGAACGACTGTCGGGGGCGCAGGCGCGGTGGAGTCTGCTCGGAAGCCAGGGGTCCGGTGAATCCGAGCGCCTCATGGTCGCCGTGGACGGGGTGCCTCGCCTCGATCCGGAAATCACCCGGGAGGTGCTGGTCCTCGACGGCCTCACGCTCGGCCCTGTTCAGCACCAGATGTTCGTGAACGGGCGCTGCGTCGTCTCGAACACGTTCCGGGACTTCCGCTGGGACCCGTCCATTTCGGATACGTCGTTCCGCCTCTGAGCGGCGTCGGGGGCACCGGACATCGTTCCTGCTCGCGAAAAGATCCGCAAACGCGGGTATGGTGCGGTATACCGGGAGACCCGCCCCGATACCTGGAGTCGCACAGCGTGTCCCCACAACCAGCGTCCAACCGGGAGTGTCACATGTCCTCGCCCCTGTTCCTGCATCCACGCCTGATCGAAGCGCCCCCCGAATGCCGGGAGGTCTACGATCGATCGACCGATTCCCAGAAAGCCACGATTCACGGATTTCTGGATGCCGTCGACGGAATGATACAAGCGACCGAAAGGGTTCAAGCGTCCTTCGTCGATCTCGTGAGCATCATGGATTCGTCAGATCCGGAAGACATCCGGGTGGGGACCGAAGGCGTGACCGGCGCCCTGGGCGAACTCGAAGGCGCCCGGGCTGGCTGGCTCAAAGCCGTCGAAGAGATGAAAACCCTGCCCGACGACCTGAAAGACGCCTTCTCAGGGTTCCTTGGCCTCGTCCAGGAAGCGCTGAGAAGCATCCAGATCCAGGGCTGACGGCGGCAAGATCCGGTCACGTCCCCTCGACAACGGAGGGTGTCAGTCAAGGCCGACGGAGGTCAAGTCATGGTGCAGGGAATCCAGGGTGGGCCAGGGGGAGACAGGTCTCCTTCACGCAAGCGACGCAACCAGACCGAGCCTGAGGCGGGAGGTAAACCTGCGGCGGGCGGGCGAGTTCCCACCCCTCCGACCCCGGCACCGGTGAACGGCCAGGTTCCGGCCGCTCCGGTGAACCCTCCGGCGCCCCCGCAGGATCGCTTCCGTTACTCGACAGAGGTCAAGATGGCCTTCCTGTCCAGCCTGCAGCAGCAGGGAGTGGTCAGCGAAAACACGGTGCGGTTCCTCGCCGGGAAAAATGTGGCGGCCGAGACGCTCCGGATGATCGAACTCGTCGCCCGCGAAAAGGGCTCCGCCCACCTCGACCAGGCCTTTGCGAAGGGGGGGATCGCCGCCCTCGATGTCGACTTCGCGAAGTATCGCGTTCTTCCACCCGACGAGTTCAAGCGGCTGATGAACATCCCGGGATTGCTGCGAGCCGGACAGCCTGCCGCTCCTGCCACGCCCGTATCCGAACCCGCGGCCCCGGCAGCGGTCACGCCCCCTGTTGCCCCGGCAGGACAGCCGACGCCTCCGGTTCCAGCACCTCCGGTTCCCGCTCCGACCGTGCCTCAGCAGCCCGGCTCGCGTCCCTACGGACCCGTCGAGGGGGTGCAACCCCCGCCACAGCAGGTGCCTGGCGGTACGGTGACCCTGATCGGTGACGTGAACCAGATACCGGGAATCGCCCCGATTCCAGGCCAGCCTGGTCCGGCCTACCCGGGCAATCCGGGTCAGCCGGCTTACCCGGCTTACCCGGGCAATCCGGCCTATCCCGGAAACCCGGGCTATCCCATCTACCCGTCGCCTCCCGTGCAGGGCCAACCACGGCCGGTTCAACCGGGGGGGCCGAACCTGCCCATCTTCGTCCCCATCCCGATCGGCCTGCCCGGCGGTCTCTTCGGCCCCGACCCTCTGCGTCCGGCCCCTCCGGCTCCGGTGCCGGGTCCGGGCCCTCGACCGGCACCCGGGCCTCAACCCGTGCCTGGGCCTCTGCCCGCGCCGGGCCCAGGCCCTCAGCCGGCGCCGGGGCCTCAGCCTGCGCCGGGGCCCACGCCGACGCCCCCGCAGCCTGCACCGGTACCGACCCCACCTGCACCTGGACCGCAGCCGGAACCGGGCCCTGCTCCCACGCCCCCGGCGCCCGACCCCGCACCGACCCCTCCCACACCCGGGCCGGTGCCGGCCCCCGAGCCTCAACCGGTCCCGGCACCCCAGCCGGCGCCGACGCCCGAACCCGTGCCCGCTCCGCTGCCGGCCCCCGAGCCTCAGCCGGTCCCGGCGCCCCAGCCGGCGCCGACGCCCGAACCCGCGCCTGCTCCGCTGCCGGCCCCAGAGCCTCAGCCGGTCCCGGCACCCCAGCCGGCGCCGACGCCCGAACCCGCGCCTGCTCCGCTGCCGGCGCCTGAACCGGTGGACCCGCCGCTCACGATCCAGCCGGTTCCCGACCCGGGGCTTGCCGCCCCGACCATCGACCCGGCTCCCGTGGCACCCGACCCCGGTCAGGCCACCGGCTGATCGGACCTCAGCGAACCCTGAACTGGAGCGTGAGTTCCGGGATCGGCGTCCGGGGATGGAGGGACACCTCCCACCGGACGCCGGTCGCATGAACCAGGGAAACCCGGGTCACGCGACCGGGCGGGGCGAAGACCTTCAGGCGCACGTTCCCTTCCGCGTCCGCTAGCAGGCGGTCGACCGGAAGGGGAACCTCATCGAACTGCGCCGTCCAGCCCGCCGGGTCTTCCGGTGGACGCGCCGGGGGCACCTGGGTGATCCGGGTCCCATCCGCGAGAACCGCATCGCCCGTCGCCCCCGGGACGAGCAGGACCCTCAGGTGCCCCTGGATGGCCTGCCATCCGGGAACCTCCGGATCCTGGCTGGGCAGCAGGGTCTGGATCCCCTCGGGAAGCATGGGCAGCACCGCCCCGGCCCGGGCCAGGACCGGAATCTGCTCGAGCGGGGCGGGGAGCGTGACGGTTCGCCCGCCGGCGATCGCCTCGCCGGCAGGCAAGGGGTACCAGGTGCCGCACGGCAATCCCACGGAACGCGTGGAGACGCCGGGTTGCAGCACCGGCGCGACCAGGAGGTCCGGCCCCAGCATGAACTGGTCCTCGCGGGACCACAGGTCGGGCTCGTCGGGCGCAGCCAGGACCATGGGCCGCATCGGGGGCAGCCCCGTTTGGCTCGCCTCCGCGACCAGCGCCATCCGGTAGGGAACCAGGTCCATGTGCCGCGTCGCGTAGGTCCGCATGAAGGTGGCCGTCTGTTCGTCCTTCATGACGTGCCAGTTGAGGGCGGGTTTCTGGCCACTGTGAGTCCGCATGAACGTCGTGTAGGCCCCCAGCTCCACCCAGCGCATGTAGAGTTCCCGGGTGGTCCCGCGATCGCCGAGGGTCGCGAAACCGCCGACATCGTGGGTCATGAGCGGGACGCCCGACAGTCCCGCCGACAGGATGGCCATCAGGGCCGTGGGGAAACCATCGTCTCGACCCCAGTCGGTGTTCTGGTCGGCTGCCCACATGTAGGTGCAGCGACTCGCGATCCCCGAGTACCCCGAGCGGTGGTACACGACGAAGTCCCCGTCCGGCCGGATGGCCAGCCACGCGCGACGCTGGGCCTCGGCCCAGGCATCCGGGTAGCGATTATGCCAGGCAGCGCCGCTCTGCCCGTCCCGGAACTGACCTCGCCAGGGAGTCCATTCGCCGAAATCCGCCATCGCCCCGTCGAACCCGAGTTGCTCGAAAGCAGCGATGCGCGTCCCGATCCAGGACTGGACCTCCGGATCGGACAGATCGAGCATCGAGAGCATGCCGAACGGGCCGGGCCACCACATCGGCCGACCATCCGCCTCCCGGACCACACCGCCCACTCCCCGCCGGAGCAGGTCCTCGGCGTTGCGGGTACCCATCGGCACGAACGGGTTGAAATAACCGAGCGATTTGAACCCCGCCTGTTCGAGATCCGCGTTGAGCTCCCCCAGGCCGGGATAGTGCCGGAGATCGGGATCCCAGGCCCCCCAGGGAAGATGCGTGAGGCCGGGCAAGGGCCCGTGCTCGAGCCCCACCCAGTCCTCGAACCACAGCGTCGAGCAGGGGATCCGGTGCTCCCGGAGGAAGCGCGCCTTCGCCCGGACCGCCGCGGAGCCGCCCTTGCCCCACTCCGCCGGGGCAAAGGCCCAGGTCGGCGGCATCGCCGGCCGGCCGACCCGGGCGGTGAAACGTTCGAGCGCCTGCGCGGGCGAGACACCCGGAAACAGCACCAGTTCGAACGAGGCCGCATCGACCATCAGGCGCGCCTCGTCCGGATCGGTGGCCCCCAGATCCCACTGCGTGCGGACGGTCGTGTCGGCCCAGAGGGCATACCCGGCGGACGAGACCAGGAAGGGCACGGGGACGTGCGACGAGGTCGTGAGGTTCGAGACGCCGAAGAGCGGGGTGTCGGACTTCCCGTTGCCCCCTTCCTCGACCCAGCATGTCAGGCGTCGGCCCCGGTTCTGGAGCCCGTGCGTGCGGCTGCCAAGACCGTACAGGCGTTCACCGGGAGCGAGGCGCCAGCCCAATCCCACGCGTGAGGTGCCGGGAGGCGCCACGATCCGGATCCGGACCGCCCCGTCCGGCTCGGGATGCAGGGTCAGGCGCGCCTCGCCCGGGGCATCCTCCTGCCAGATCGTCTCGTCGGCCCCGGCGGGATGCAGCCCTCTCCTGTGCGTCTGCCCCCCCCACTCGAGGAACCGGAAGATCCCGAACAGCTGGAAGGCATCCAGGCGGGAGGTCCGGGTCTCGAGGCGGGCTCGCAGATCGAACGCATGGGGCCGCCCGGGCAGGGGGATCCGGATGGCCTTGCCGCCTGACGTCTGGCCGGCCCCCGGTGAGGAGACGAACAGGGCGAGCATCCCGCCGACGAGCCCCCACGATGCACGCTTCATGGATCCGCCCCCCTGTTCATCGTTGCGATCCCGAGAGTCCAAAGTTAACCCTGTTCTCACCTGGATACAAGAAACCGGCACTCATGACAGTCCGATAACACCCTGGCAAGGTGACCGATACGGAAGCAGGCCGAGATGTCGATCCGGAATTCGCTCGTACGCGCGATGGCTCCCACCCCCGCACGCCAGATGGTCCGGACGACCATCCAGGAAGCAGGCGAGCGGGCTGCCGTGGCCGCAGGCAAGCAGGTGGCGAGCCCGATCGCTCGCAGCTCCGGGGATCGCTTCGTCCGGTCGGCCATGCAGGAGGTCCAGCCCGAGAACTTCAAGGGGGTGGCGCGCTTCATCGATCACGTGCGTCACGAGATCGAGTACCGGAACCTGATCCACAACAGCGCCGTCATCCCCCCGCGTCAGGCCCTGGACCGGTTCTCGCAGGGCACGACGGTGCAGTCCTTCAGCCGCCTGATGGGCGCCGTCGACCCGACGGCCCAGGCCGTCGCCAAGGTGTCTGGCGCGATCACCCGGACCGCCCCGTACATTCCCGTCCTGTATCCCTGGTATCCGGTCAACAACACGATCCAGCGCGTGGCCGGCCAGGTGAACCGCCTGAAGGACCCCGAGACCCTCCGCACGGCGGTCGTGAACTTCAAGGAACTCATGATGCCCCTGCTCTAGATCCTCACTCGCGCGGCGTGAGGGCCGCGCGCAGGCCCTCCCCGAGCAGATACAGGCTCGCGACCCCCAGGGCGATCCCGATACCGGGATACAGCGCGAGCGCCGGCGACGTCCAGAAGGCGTGCTGGGCATCCGACAGCATGTTGCCCCACGAGGGAGTCGGGGGCTGGATCCCCATCCCCAGATACGACAGGGCCGACTCGAGCGCGATGGCGTCGCCCACCCCGAGCGTGGTGGCGACCACCACGGGGCCCAGCGCATGGGGCAGGACGTGGCGCCACAGGATGCTCCAGGGCCCCATCCCGGCCGCCCGCGCGGCCTCGATGAATTCGCGCTCCCGGACCGCGAGCACCTGCGCCCGCACGATCCGGGCCACGCCCGTCCAGGAGGTCAGGGCCACCAGCAGGACGAGCATCGCGAGGGTCGGGCGCATGATGGCCCCGAGCACCATGAGCCACATGAGCAACGGGATGCTCTGCAGGACATCCACCAGCCGCATGACGAGGCTGTCGACCCACCGCCCCCACCAGCCGGCGATCGCCCCCAGTCCTCCCCCCACCACCGAAGCGAGACCGGCCACCGAGAGCCCCACCAGACCGGAGACCCGCCCGGCATGCAACCAGCGGGTGAGGACGTCCCGACCGAGTTCGTCCGTGCCCAGCCAGTGCGCCGGGTCGGGAGCGAGCAACTGGCCGCCTTGCAGGTCGGTGGCATCGAACGCATAGGGACCGAGCATCGGACCCAGCACGACTCCGAGGGCCAGGCAGACCAGCACGAGGGAACCGGGCAGGGCGCCAGGCGTCGCCACGAAACGACGCCAGGCGCGGCTGCGCGCCGTGGGCGGGAGTCCGGGGGGTTCGGGTGCCGTCAGGAGCGACCGGGACGGGGTGTCGAGCATGGACGGACCTCGCTACTCCAGGCGAATGCGGGGATCTAGACGGCGGTAGAGCAGGTCGGCCACGAGGTTACAGGCCACGACGAGCACCGCACTCATGAGCAGCACGCCCATCAGGACGGGGTAATCTCGCCGGGTCAGCGCATCGTAGAACAGTCGCCCGAGACCGGGCCACGAAAAGAGTGTCTCGGTGACGACGGCTCCACCCGCGAGGGACGGCAGGGCCATCATGACGACCGTGACGAGCGGGATGAGCGCGTTGCGCAGCACGTGACGCCACACGATCCGGACCTCGCTCAGGCCCTTCGCCCGGGCCACGCGGACGAAGTCCTGCGCCATCACCTCGAGCACCGAGCCCCGGACGTAACGGCTCCAGCTCGCCACCATCCCGACGGCCAGCATCAGGACCGGCAGGACCAGATAAGGTCCCCCGGTGGCCGGTGTCCAGGGCACGCCCAGGGGCGCCATGCCGCCGGAGGGAAACCACCGCAGCCGCGCTGCGAAGGCCCAGAGCAGCACGAGCCCGAGCCAGAAGGTCGGCGTCGCGTACAGGATCACGGAAGCCACCCCGATCGCCGCCTCGCTCCGGCTCCGGGGGCGCAGCCCCCCCCAGACGCCGAGCGCCACTCCCAGCGCGAGGCTGACGGCCAGCGCGAGGCCCATCAGCAACAGCGTCGGCCCGAGACGTTCGAGCAACATGGTTCCCACGGGGCGCCCCGTGAAGAGCGACCGACCGAGATCCCCGTGAAGCACGCCCCCGAGCCACTGCACGTACCGCACGGGCCACGGCAGGTCCAGTCCCAGCGCATGCATCAGGCGGGCCCGTTCGACCGCCGTCAGATGCGGATTCGCCCCGACCATGGCGAGCGGCCCGCCAGGCAGGCGCTCGAGCAGGGCGTAACACATGAGCGTGATCAGCAGCAGCAGGGGAATGGCCTCGAGCAGACGCTTCACGACGGTGCGACTCACGGGGCCTCCTCTCGTGCGGGCAGGCCGGTGGCCGATGGCGTCGCAGACGGGGCGGTCCAGGCCCAGTCCTGGACGTTCCAGACGAACCGCTGGTTGGCCGGATGCGCCCGGAACCCCGTCAGGTTGCGATGGATGGCGTGGAGCTCGGTCCAGTAGAAGAGGGGGACGGTCGGCAGGTCCTGCATGAGACGCGTGTTGGCCTGCCAGTAGATCGGCTGTCGGCGCGCCTGCTCCAGCGTGCGCTCACCGAGGTCGAGCAGACGGTCCAGCAGGCGATCGCGCAGCCGGTACGTGTTTTGCCCCGCTGGCGGCACGAGGGTCGAGTGGTACGAGCCGCGCTGGCTCGCGGGATCGAGACTCGAGGTGTTGGCATACAGGGCCAGGTCGAACTGCCCAGACTGGAGAAGGCCCTGCGGCCAGCCCCCGAAGAGAAGCCCCCCCTCGACGTTGCGGATCTCGAGCGCGATGCCCTGCTTCCGGAAGACCTCCGAGAGAACCTGCTCGAGGCTCTCGCGGAAACGACGCCCGGCGGTCGAGACGAGCGTGAGTTGCAAGGGCTTGCCGTCCCGGAGGCGAAGGCCACCGGGGCCCACCTTCCATCCGGCCTCGTCGAGCAGCTGTCGCGCCCGGTCCGGCGAGAACGGATACGGATCCCGGTATCCGGGGGGATACCCCCACGAGAGCGGATGCTGCGGACAGGGCGCGGGAGGCCAGACTCCCTGCAAGATCGCCCTCGACAGGGACGCCTTGTCGAGGGAGCGGGCGATCGCCTCGCGCACCCGATGATCGGCGAGCAGGGGCCGATCGAGGTTGAAGGCCAGTTGCTCGACGGTCAGCCCGGGCACGTTGACCACCCGGACGAGCGGTTCCTGGCGTGCCAGGGCGACCTGGTCGATCGACAGGTCGGCGAGGATGTCGACCTCGCCGTTGACCAGTTGCAGGTAGGCCGCGTGGTCATCGGGCACGAACTTCATGATCCAGCGCCGGAGACGGGGAGCCCCGCGGTGATACCCGGGGAAGGCCTCGAGTTCGAGGTACTCGCCAGGCTGCCACTTCACGAAGCGGTAAGGCCCCGAGCCGACGGGTGCCCGGTGGAAGGGGGCATGGACGGGGTCCGACGAGCCCTCGAGCAGGTGCGCCGGGAGAATCGGGTCCCCCGGCAGCGAGAACAGGCTCAGGTAGGGGGCATAGACGCGCGACAGATGGACCACCGCCGTCAGGGCGTCCGGCGTGTCGATCCGCGTGATGAGTTCGTAGCCTTCGCGGCTCGTGACGGGAACCCGAGGGTCCATGTGGAACTTCCAGGTGAAGACGACATCCCGGGAGGTGAGCGGATGCCCGTCGTGGAAAAAGACTCCCGGACGCAGCCGGTACGTGATGCGCATGCCGGCGCCCTCGCGCGCGACTCCGCCATTCGAGGACATGGGCAGGACGGTGAGCAGGTCCGGGAACGGTTCGAGTTGTTCGTCAACCCCGACGAGGCCGCTGAACAGCGGGGTCGAGGCATCGACGCCGGCGATCGCATTCGACAGCGTCGGGTCGAGGGTGTCGGGCTCCTGGGCCGAGCGGACCACGACGGTATCGTCGGGATTACGGCGTCCACCCGGTCCCGCGAGCGCGACCTGACAGGCGGGAAGGGCGATCGCCAGCAGGGCGATCGCGAGGGGACGCTGCAGACACGTCCTCCGGACCATGACGCCTTCCATTCCTCGACTTTCTCGACGTGGCCTCACCAGTTTGACACCAGTACGGTCGTGCTTCAAGGCGGCAGAATACCGAGAACGGACGCCCTCCGGCAAGCCAGGAGCCCGGGACGGGTATACAGTCCTCATCCCACCTCCCGGAAAGGCTCCCATGTCCACGATCGGCGCTCTTTACCGCTGGCTTCCCTGCGTGATCCTGCTGGCTCTCGCGGCCTGCGAGGAGCGCGCGATCATCGGGACGGTCCCCTCCCTGCAACGCAACGTCTCGGTCCTGGGAACCGCCGTCACGGAGCCCACGCCATTCCCCGCGGCCTCGGCAGGGCGCCTGGCTCCGGGGCTCGCCGGGGTGGTCACGGGGCCTGCAGGCCAGCCCGTGGAGGATGTGCTCATCCGGGCCAACCTCGTGTCGAACCACGGGGCCGGTCTCATGTCGAATGGCGCATCCGGGCTCGTGAGCAACGCGGCCTCCAGTCTGGTGCGGGCCTTCGGCCTCGGTTTCACGGTCCAGAGTGGCGCGCCCGTCACCCGGACGGATGCCGTCGGACGTTTCTTCATCGCGCGGGAGGCCCTGCCCGATGCCACGGCCTCGTACAACCTCGAGGCCATCCTGGACGACGGCTACAAGGCCTGGTTGCCGGACCGGATGGTCGACACGAGCACGGTCTCGCTGCAACTCGAGCACACGGGACGCATCGTCGGGCGGTTGCGCGCGGCCAACACGCTCGTGAGCAACCTCGAAGGGATCACGGTGGTCTTGCCTGGCACCTCCTACCAGGGCTCGAGCGATCGTCAGGGGAGCTTCTCGCTCGACCACCTGCCCCGGGGCACGTTCCGACTGCTCGCCGGAAAACCGGGCGTGGGGACGATCTCCGTGGCCAGTATCAGCGTGCGGCCCGACCAGACGACCGACCTCGGAGCCCTCGATCTGCAGTTCGTACGTCCGACGCTCACCCGGATCACCCCGGCCGTCGTGACCCCCGGCATGAAGGTGATCCTCGAGGGACGGGATCTGGGCATCGTCACGGGCGAAACCCTGGCCATCGACTTCCCGGGAGCCCGGGCCACCGGGGTGACGCCCCTCGACGAGAACCGACTCGAAGTGATGGTGCCGCCGAATGCAGGCAGCGGGAATGTCTCCGCGACGGTGAACGGCCTCGTGAGCGACGGGCTTCCCGTCCGGATTGTCGACGACTTGGCCTTCACGGCTGGCCCCCTGCGACAGTTCGAAGACCGTCTGGCCGTCCCCGGTGCGACTCGCTCGGTGGGTCTGAAGGCCCTGGTCGATCGGACCTGGCTCAAACCCGACTTCCCCCTGACATGGGAGGTCAATCCCCCCGTGGCGACGATCTCGGCCCTGGGGGACATCCGGGCGACGGGAACCGGTTCGTGCGTCGTCACCGCGCGGTTCGGACCGCGCTTGAACGTCTCCCAGACCTGGTGGGCCCTCTCGGGCGCCCCGGAGGTCTCGACACATCTCACGTTCACGGCTGCCGCCTCGGGGAGTTCCCCGCATGAACCCGTGCGCGTGCTGACCGATCCCGACGGTTCGCTGTGGGTCCTCACGACCACGACCGAGCGGTTGCTCAAGGTTTCAACGGGGTCGACTCCGACTTTCAGCGTCTCGGCTGGATCCGCAAATTCACCCAACGGGATGCTCACGTCGGACACGGAAGCCCTGCCCGGGAACTTCGACCGCCCTCAGGGGCTGGCGCGCCTGGCCAGCGGCGACATCCTGATCTCGGACTCCTTCCACCACGCCGTGCGCGTCCTGGAAGGAGGCCAGACCGGACGCCTGCGGATCCTGGCCGCCGCCGGTGCAACGGCCGAATTCGGCAACAACCGGTTGGAACAGGGGGCCTTCTCGCTGGCCTTCAAGGGGGCCTCGACGGCGTATCTCCAGGGTCCGGCAGGACTGGCCGTCACTCCCGGGGGCGCCATCGTCGTGGCGACGATGGGCAGCAACGGCGTCTTCCGTTTTCGACCGGGCACGGATCAAGGCTTCATGCTGGTCGCGGGAGGAGTACTCAAGGGCTTCTCGAGTGACGGCACGGCTTACAATGCGGCCTTCCAGTACCCGTACGACGTCCTGGCACTGGACGACCGCACCGTGCTCGTGGCCGAGCGCTACGGCCCGCTGATCCGGAGTGTCGATCTCGAGACCGGCATCACGAGCACCCTGGCCGGTTCACTCGGCGGACACCAGGACGGGGACGCGCGCTCGGCACGATTCTCGCAACCTGCTGGCCTGGCCCGGGGGCCGATGGGCTGGGTGCTCGTCTCGGAGGTGGGGAACAACCGGATCCGGGCGATCACGCCCGAGGGAGAGGTCCTGACCCTGGCCGGCTCGGGTCTCAATGGCAAGACGGATGGGCAGTCCCTGGCTGCAGCAAGCTTCAGTGCCC
This sequence comes from bacterium, assembly GCA_035285805.1. GTDB lineage: Bacteria > Cyanobacteriota > Sericytochromatia > S15B-MN24 > UBA4093 > JAYKJE01. Next base: position 93,192 of record JAYKJE010000014.1, read on the forward strand.
CGCATGGCCTGGTCTGGGATGCCACCCGGCAGCAGATCTGGGTCGCCGACACCGACAATGCGAGCATCCGCGTGATCCGTTTACCTGGCTTGTGATATCCGTCATGGAGAGATCGTGAAGATTTCACATCACCCTCGCTTCCCGGCCCCTGATGCGGGTAGGAGACGGGTGGAGGTGTCATGTCGATGCAGCGGATCCCCGGACGCGCTCCCCTCCTGGCCTCGGTGTCCCTCCTGGTCGGCTGTGCCTCGCTGCCGTCCACGTCGGATGGTCGTGTGGCCGAGGCGATCCGGAGCTTACCAGGCCTGACGATCCCGGCTGCACCCGGAACCTCCCAGGGAAAGCAGACGGACGCCTCTCCGAGGCGTCCCGAGCAACCGACGGCTCCGGCCCAGGAGGACGTTTCCCGTTCGAGTCCAGCACGGCAGCCCGCCCTCCTCCCGGCAGACGCGACATCGCAGCCCCTCGAACCCGGCGCGACCCTGCCCGTGCAGAGCCCACCTGCTGACTCCCGGCCGAGTCCCCTGATCGACTCCCGACCGAGCCCTCTCATCGACTCCCGTCCGGTCTGGCTGCTGGCGCCCGAACTGATCGACCGCCGGACCACTCCTCTGCTCGATTTCGGCCTGGCCAACCTCCTCGATCCGGCGGGGCTCGTCTCGCAACAGGCTTCCAGCTACCGGATCGCATCATCCGACAGAAGCCAGGGGAGCGGGAACGGTAAGGACGACGATGACGATGACGATGACGATGACGACGAGAAGAAGCCGGAGAACCCCGGTCAACCGGAGTCGACCGGTCAACCCTCCGACACGGATCCGATAGCGGTCTACACGTCGATCCGCCTGCACCTCGATCGAGTCGAAGTCCTGCGAACCGGAGATCTCGACGAACGGGAACGCGAGGACCGATCGGACGAGGACCGGGAAACGGACGATCGGGAGCCCGACGAGGCTCCGGATTCCAATCCGAGGGCGGACGGCAAGGAACCGGCGCCCCGGGGCTGGATCCCCCTGCGACTGGCGACGGGGTCGCTGGACCTGCTTCACCTCGACCGGGGCGAGTTGCCCCTCGGGGAGACGGCCCTGCCGACGGGCCGTTACGCGGCACTCCGGTTCTCGGGAACGGGGAGCTATGCGGGCACGACGAAGCTGGGAGCCGATCGATCCGCGCCATTCAGCCTGCCCGGCGGACAGTTGAAAGTCCCCGTGGAGTTTATGCTGCGCGAAGGAAAGAGCACCAACCTCCGCCTGCGGTTCGACGCCCGCAAGGCCCTGCTCGTCACGCCCGTCGAGACCCGGTTACGTCCTGGAGCGTTGCGGGCGCGGGTTCGCTCGAGATCGAGTGACTAGACCCCGGCCGCCACGGGAGCGGGCTTCACCAGGTGGCAAGCCACGTGGTGCCCGTTCCCCACGTCCTGAAAGTCGGGATCGGCCTGCTTGCAGATGTCCTGCGCGAGCGGACAGCGCGTGTGGAACCGACAGCCCGTGGGCGGATTGACGGGACTGGGGATGTCACCCTGGAGCAGGATCCGCTCGCGCTTGACGGTCGGATCGGGCTCGGGCACGGCCGACAGCAGCGCCTGCGTGTACGGATGCTTCGGGTTCCTGTAGAGTTCCTCGGAGCTCGCCAGTTCGACCATCTTGCCCAGGTACATGACGGCCACCCGGTCCGAGATGTGCTCGACCGTGGCCAGATTGTGGGCGATGAACAGGAACGTGAGGCCCATCTCCTTCTGGAGGTCGTCCAGGAGGTTGAGAACCTGCGCCTGGACGCTCACGTCCAGCGCCGAGACCGGCTCATCGGCCACGATGAACTTCGGGTTGATCGCGAGGGCCCGGGCGATCCCGACGCGCTGGCGCTGGCCACCCGAGAACTCGTGCGGGTAGCGCTCGGCATACATGGGATTGAGCCCGACGCGATCGAGCAGCTCGCGGATCCGCTTCGTGAGGTCCGCCCCGCGGAGCAACCCGTGCACCCGAAGCGGTTCGGCGATCGATTCGCCGATGGTCATGCGCGGATCGAGCGACGCATAAGGATTCTGGAAAACGATCTGCATCTCGCGGCGCAGGTCCCGAAGGTCGCGCGGGGCCATCGTCGTCACCTCGCGTCCCTCGAACTGCACCGACCCCTGAGTGGGTTCGATCAGGCGCAGGATGAGGCGACCGGTGGTGGACTTGCCGCAGCCGGACTCGCCCACGAGGCCCAGGGTCTCGCCCTTGAAGATGTCGAAGTTCAGGCCATCGACGGCCTTGACAGCCCCGACCTGCTTCGACCAGAGGATGCCCCGGGTGATGGGGAAATGCTTGCGAAGGTCGCGAACCCGGACGAGGACGTCGGCCATATCACCGGTTCTCCTTGGTCAACCAGCAGCGAACGAGGTGCCCGGCTTCGAATGTCTCGAGCAGGGGAACCTCCCGGCATCGCGGCAGGGCATGCTTGCACCGGGGCGCAAAGGAGCATCCCTCGGGCAGACGGGACAGGCTGGGCGGCTGCCCCTCGATGGGCTCGAGGCGCTCGACCTTCTGACCCATGCGCGGGATCGAGTTGAGCAACCCCTGCGTGTAGGGATGCTTCGGGTTGCGGAACAGGGTGTGGACGTCGGTGTACTCGACGACCTTGCCGGCATACATGACCGCCACCATGTCGCACATCTCGGCGACGACGCCCAGGTCATGGGTGATGAGCACGACCGCAGCGCCTCGCTTGGTCCGGATGTCGCGCATCAGGTCGAGGATCTGGGCCTGGATGGTGACGTCGAGGGCCGTGGTCGGCTCGTCGGCAATCAGCAGCTCGGGCTCGCAGGCCAGGGCCATCGCGATGATGACGCGCTGCCGCATGCCTCCCGAGAACTCGTGCGGATAGTTGTCGACGCGACTGGCCGCGGCCGGGATGCCCACGGCCTCGAGGAGCTCGACGGTCTTCTGGCGAGCCGTGCGGCGATCGACCTTCTGGTGGAGGAGGATGGCTTCCATGATCTGGTCGCCGATCGTCAGGACCGGGTTGAGCGAGGTCATCGGGTCCTGGGAGATGAGCGAGATGCGGTTCCCGCGGATCTCACGCATCTCGCGCTCGCTCAGCGACAGGAGGTTCTTGCCCTGGAAGAGGATCTGCCCGCCGACGATCCGGCCGGCCGGAGCGGCCACGAGGCGCATGATGCTCAGCGAGGTGATGCTCTTGCCACACCCGGACTCGCCGACGATACCGAGAATCTGACCGCGCTGGACCTCGAAGTCGACCCCATCGACGGCCTTGACGACACCTTCCTCGGTGAAGAAGTGAGTCTGGAGTCCCGATACCTTCAGCAATGCCTCGGCCACATCTCCTCCGATTTCCGGTCACGGAAGGCCGATAGACCGTACCACGCGGACCTCGCGGTTGTCCAACCGCCCCCCCTGTCGGCCGCGCGTCACACGGGACCCCGATCATTCGTCGTCGAAGTACTCACCGATCTGGAAGTCCGGGGGCATCTCGAACGCCTCCCCGGTGGGTGCGACCGTGCGAATCCGGTCCACCCGGAAGACCCGGCGATCCTCGCGGAGATGACAGTGGGCCACGAGCCAGTGGAGATCTCCCTGACGCTTGAGGCCGAACGGGTCGATGCGGCGGACGGTGAACTCTTCCCGCGACATCGAGTAGTAGGCGATCTCGAGCGTGAGACGGTCTCGGATGGCCTGCTCGATCACGGGTAACACGGTATCGGTGGCGTACATCGGAAGGGCGTAACTCGAGTCGGCGGTCATCGCATCGAGCTCGGAGGTCGGTTCGTCCTGCAGGCTCGTCACGACGATGTCCTCGACGATCTCCTCGACCATCCCGCGCAGCTCGAACGGCAGGACCCGATCGAACTTGCTCCGCAACCCCTCGAGCAGGCGGTCCTGCTGGACCCCGTTGATCTCGATCGCCTCGACGAGGTGCTCGAGCACCCGGAGCGAGACCGAGAGCAACACGGCCTCGTCGATGGACAGCCGGATGGGCACGTTGCCAGGATCGGACATCGAGGGATCTCCTGCATGCAAACCTGCGCATCTTAGGTCGCTCACGTAACGATGTCAAACCGACGACTGGCGCCCCTGTGAGCCGTGATACGCACGCACGGTTATCTCCTGGTCGGAAGGGGAATCATGCAAGCATCGAGGACACTCCCCCCGTTTTGTTCACAGAGGTGCCCCTTGTCCAGTTCGTCCGGTGCAGCCCTGCTCGCCACCTCCTTCGTGCTCCTGTCGCAGACCCCCGTCTTCGCCCAGATGCGGACCTCGTCGCCTCAGGGGACCCCGAACCCCGGGGCCTCCGGAATCCAGACCATGTCCGGTTTCAAGCAGGACGCGAGCATCGAGGAAGAGCGTCCTCGCATCGCCGTCCTGCAACCGACCGGCCAGGCCACGAACCTCTTCAACAACACCCTGTATGGCCGCATCGAGACCGGCCTCGTCCGTCTCAACCGATTCACGGTGATCAACCGCTCCCAGATCGAGGCCCTGCTGCGCGAGCAGAAGCTCGACGGAGCCGTGCAGTCGGATCCGGCCCGGGTCGGCCGCCTGCTGAGCGCCCAGCGGCTCGTGGTCGTCGAGATGATCTCGGACCCGACGGCGACGGAGACCACCAGCGAGACCGTCCGGGAATCGACGACGGGCAGCGTGAGCCAGTCGAAGCAGTCCGGCTCCGGGACCGAGACCACCCGAAAGGTGGACAAGGGCCGCGAGGTCGAGCGGACCAATCGCACCTTCAACAGCGTCGCCCGGGCCAGCATCCGCTTCCTCGACGTGAAGACGGGGGCCCTGCTCGACAGCTTCGAGGAGTTCGCTGACGTCACCGGCCCCTCGAAGGCCCAGACCGAAGACCAGGCGATGACGCAGCTCGCCCAGGCGATCATCAACGGAGTCCACGACCGCTCCCGTCTCGACACCATCCTGACCCAGCGGGACGGGCGAAGCGTCCGCCTGAAGCTGGGTAGCCGGGCCGGTGTGACGTCGGACATGCGCTTCACCAAGGAAGGCACGCGTGACCTGATCCGGGTGACGCGGGTCCTGCCTGCCGAATCGAGTGGCGTGATCGAGTGGGGCTACCATGACCTGGCCGAGGGCGACGCCCTCGTCGAGGCGCGTGGGCTCTCGGTTCCTGGCGGCATCGGCATCGGGCATCGCCGGATCGCCGGAGGTTCACCGGCGGACGCCCTGACAAACCCCTCGCAGATGTACACGTACCTGGATCTCAACACGAACATGTCTGGAGTGGGTCCGAGCTTAGGCGTCGAGATCGGGGGCCTCCAGTTTGCCAGCAGAACCGACCTGGCCGGTCTGGGCCTCTTCGCGAAGGCCGGATACGCGATCGATTTCTTGCCCGAGTTCCTGTGGCTGACGGGGAATCTGGGCCTCGGTGGGTTCGCCCTCGGCGCGACGGTCAACGGTGAGAGCATCTCGGCTGGATGCGGGAACCTGCTGGCGGAAGCCTCGCTGGGAGTGCGTCCGCTGCCTTTCTGGGTGATCGAGGCCGGGGCGGGATACATGTCCTCCGGGGACGTCGCGGCCGGCAGCTGGAGCAAGAGCACCGACAACGGCCAGTCATCGCCCAGAACGGGACCGGCCGTGAGCGTCGGGGGGCTGTTCCTGCGCCTCGGCACGTCGATGAGCTTCTGAGGCCCTCGTGAGCGCCCGCCTCCGGTCACGCCTGGCGATCGCCACCTCGCTTGCCGTGGCCGGATGTGCTCCGCCCGCCTGGAATCTCTCCGATGAAATCCCTCCACCGGCCATCACCCGGACGGTCGGGGGGAATCGCCTGGGGGGCCTCGTGGGTGGTGCGATCACGACCCCCGGCGACTCCAGCGGCAGTTCACCTGCCTCCGGCCCGGAACCGACCCCCGCCGACTTTGCGTGCGGTTCCCCCCGCTCGGGCACCTCGCTCGTCCCGGTGACGACCCTGACGGGGGCGCCGGACGGTATGACCCTGGCACCCGTCACTTCGAGCCCCGTCCGCCTCGAAGAGTCGGTTCGAACGGCGCTGCTCATCACCTCGACGGGAGCGTTTCCGACACCGTGGGACGTGGCCTGGACCGGCAGCACCGGTGTGGCCTTCCGCCTCCCGGAGTCCGGCCGTCCCCCCGGGACCTCGTCCGACCGTCAGGGCCGCGGGGAGCAGCGGATCGCCGAGATCACGCGCGCGTGGCTCGCGCGGCCGGCCCCACGCCGGGTCCAGAACCTCGTGATCCCCGTCTACACGGGCCCGGGCAGCCAGCGCACGTTCCAGATGATCGACGGCCTGACGGGTGGGGCCGTCGCCGTGTCCACCGAGGCCATCCAGGACGTCTCCCTGGATACGAATCGCAAGCTGATCATCTGGGCGGATCGCCGGGATCTGAGCCAGGTCCGGGCGGCCAGCCAGGCGATCGCGACGGTCCTCGCGACCTTCCGTGACCACATCTACCCGCTCGAGACCTGCGCCTTCGGACCGGACCCGCTGCCCGCGAGTCTTTCTCCGGTCCCCGAGACGTCCCCGGTGCTGGCCGACGGCCACGTGCACCTCGTGTTCTCCAGCCGGGTGGATGCAGGTCCTGCCGAGGGCCTGCTCGGTTACTTCACGATCGCCGATCTGGTGGGCACCGTTGACCTCTTCGAGAGCAACCAGGCAAAGGCCCTTCACCTGGCCACGAGCACCCTGTCCCGGAACATGGGCGATCTGCTGGCCGTGGTGGCCCACGAGTTCCAGCACCTGCTCTTCAGCTGTCACCGGATCCAGGCCGTCGGCCGTGGCAACCATGTCGACGAGTTCGCGGACCCTGGCCAGACCTGGCTGAACGAGGGCCTCTCGATGCAGGCGATGCTGCTGGCGGGCTATGGCCCCGAGGGCCGAACCCCCTCCCCGGCGATCATCAGCCAGGTCGCCGACTACCTGGCCGAACCCGATCGCTATTCCATGACGGGCTTCTCGCGCGCGTCGGGCAATCCCACGGATGCCTACGGGATGGTGACCCTGTTCTTCGACTACCTCGTGAACCGACTGGGTGACGGGGTCCTCGCGTCCCTGCACGACCCGGCGAGACGGACGGTGATCACGACGCCAACCGGGCTCCTGGACCCGATCCTGGCCTCACGGGGCATCAGCTTCGACAGTCTGTTCGCGGACTTCGGCGTGGCCCTCGCCGTGGACGACGCCCCGACCTTCCGCTCGCTGCCGGCGGAACTCCGGGCCCGTTTGCGCATCCCTGGCGTGAACCTCTACCGGGGCAGCGACGGGGTGACCGCGGGCTACACGGGACTCGATGGCCCCACCACCTTCGCAGGCCCCGCCGTGCGTGCACGCGGTTCAGTCCTCTCGACGGACGGCCGCTCCCGGGCGATCTCGCTCCAGGTCACCCGGAACCTCGAAGCAGGACAGCAACTCTCCGGGGCTCCCCCCCGAGGTGTCACCGCCCGCATCCTGACGGTCAGGTGACCTCGCCTACCCCCGGGGTGCTTCAGTACGAGATCCCGAGCTGCGAGTAGACTTCCCCCGCCGGCCGGTCCCCCCCGGGGGAAACGGCCCAGCCCAGGCGCCACTCGCTGCCGACGAACAGCAAGTTGAGCCCCATCCGGGCCTCCAGACCGAGGCCGATTCGGGACGTCCCGAGACGCCCGCGCCCGGCGGCGCCCCACTCGGCGAAGGCCGCCCCGTGGACCCGGGAGACGAACAGGGGGAAGGCCCCCAGGCCGCGCTGGATCTCGAGCACGGGAAAGCGCACCTCGCCCGCGACCACCGCCATCCGGTCCCCGACCAGGCTACCTGCCGGTACCCCACGAAGGGCTGCCCCGGCGACGCCTCCGACCGAGCGCATGTCCACGAAGGTGAGCAGCCCGCTGGAAGCCGTTCCCCCGACCCGAAAATCGCCCCCCGCATCTCCCCAGGCCATACCCCCGGCCGCGCGGGTGGCCAGGACCCAGTGGTCCAGCGGCAGGGGCCAGTACCGACGCACTTCCCCCGAGATCCGGTCGAAGCGCGAGGAGCTTCCGAGGGTCGGGCCCGCGTGCTCGAGGGTGAGGCCCAGGGCCGTCCCCTGGTCGACACCGGGAGCCCCGGAAGAACGCCCCGTGTCCGAGGTCCGGTACGTCAGGTAGGCCGAGTTGCGCTGGCCCTCGAACACGGGAGCGGCGTCGGGTGCGGGGAGCGCCGAGAGCGGGTCACGGGTCCCGGAGAGCCGAGCGCCGAGGTTCGATAACCGCAGAAACTGGAGGCCTGCCGTGAGGGACTGCCCGTTGGCCCACGTGACACCCAGGATCTGGCTGGGCAGACCGGGGACCGTGACCGCGAGTTCGCCGGAGGTGGCCTGCTGCCAGACGTCGTGCCATCGACCGCCCGACCGGAGGCCCGTCAGGCTGGGCAGGTCGGAGCACGAGACGCTCCAGGACGGCCGGAGCTGATCGTTCTGGTAGGTCAGCAGGCCGTAGGGCTTGCCCGTGCCGGGACTCCAGCCGGCGTTCAGGAACAGCTGGTGCTGGGTGAGGACATCCGTGCCGAGCGTGGTCCCGCCGAACATCCAGCCCGAGGGGTCGGTGTAGATGACGGGTGCCCAGGTCTTGGGCCGGAGGGTCTCCCAGGGGGAATACGGGTCGCTCGAAAACGTCGCGCCGGAAGGTGCCCCCGGGAGTATATCGTCGAGACCGTTGCCACCTTCTGCGACGGACGACGTCGCCACGGGAGGCCAGAACGCGGGGGAAATCTGCCGGTGCGCTGGTGCCCCCGACGCCGCACCGCGCGGGCCCCAGCGCAGCGAATCCACGGCAGGCCCGCCCGTGAAAGGCACCTCGAGGCCCGTGAGCGGATCGCTGGTCGTCGCTCGCGAGGGATCGACCGCTCGCCATGAGGCCGGCGCGACGGGAAGTTCGTGCAGATTCCACCCGTCGCCCCCGAGCGAGGCGAACACCAGCCGCGTGCCGTCGGGGGAGGGGGCCGGCTCGACCGCCGCACCCGCCACGTGCGTGACCTGATAGAGACGACGATCCCGCAGGTCCATCGCAAAGATGTTGTAAACCCCGCCGGAACGGTCGCTGGCGAAGTAGAGCCACCGTCCGTCCGGGGAAAAGACGGGATCGCACTCGATCGCCCGGTCCCGCCACAGCGGATGGGGCGCCGCGTCCCCCGGAGCCCAGAGATAGAGATCGCGCATGCCCCCCTGCGCGACGTCGAGCACGAGCGTCCGACCATCGGGAGACCAGGCCGACGCCCCGAACCGGGCCTCCGGGGTGGGCGCGACGATCACGGCCAGCGGGTGTCCAGCCGCATCGAAGAGCGTCAGTCCAGAACGGGGCCCGTCGTGGACCACTGCCACGATCCGTCGACCGTCGGGCGCGACCGAGGGATCGCTCACGCGAGCCAGACGTGTGAGCGGCCGGGCCTGGCCGGTCTCGAGGTCCAGACGAAACAGATCGTCGTAGGCAGCCAGATCCTGCTGCCAGGCAGTTCCTGCCAGGATGGCCGAGCGTGGACCGGTGACGGCGAAGGCCCCCTCCGACCAGCGCGGAGCCACGAAGATCGGGCCCCGGCCATCGAGCCGATCGCGATAGAGGCCCGCCCGCTGACCGGGTCGGAACGACAGGTACAGGAGGTGCCCGTCGGGCGTCCACACCGGGTGCCGGTTCAGGTATCCACCGGTCGTCACCGGCTTGCCCGTCACGCGTGGTTGACGCTCGATCCGGGCCAGTTGCACCCGGGCGCGCATGCGCAGGTGTTCGAGAAAGGCTTGCCAGAGCGAACCCGTGGTCTCTCCCGGCAGGACCCTGCCCACGACATGGTCGATCCCGAACCAGGGCCAGGCCCCCTGTTCCCGGGCGAGTCGAACCGCCGTCTCCCCTCCGTACCGGGATTCGAGCCAGGTGTAAAAGTGCGAGCCATACAGGTAGGTCGAGATCCCTCCAGGCCACAGGGACAGGCTCCCGAACCCGGACGCCCGGTCGACCGGGAGCAGCCGATCACCGAGCGCGGCCGTCCGGATCATCATGTCGAAGTCCCCGTCGCGCAACCGGCCACCGGAGCCCATCCGGGTCTCATGAAACACGGCGAGCCCCTCCACGAGGAAGAACGGCTGGAACAGGTTGGGGTAGAGGGCCCGTCCCAGCCAGCCGTTGGCCACGGCCGTCAGGCCGCCGACCGTCTCCTCGTGAAAGATGTGGGTCAGTTCATGGTCGAGCACCGTGTGGAGCGGATGGCGATCGCGTCCCGCATGCTGATCGGACCGATCCGGCAACAGGTATATGTAGATCGTCAGGTTGGGCAGGGGAGTGGCCAGGCCGTTGTGGGTGTCCTCGTGATCGAGCAGGACGACCTGGACGGGGGCAGAGGGCCTTCCACCGAAAACCCGTGCCAGATCGGAGTAGGCCACCTCGGCATGGGCCAGCAGGTCACGAGCCGTCTCGGCGTGCCTGGCCTCGAAGTGCATCCGGAAATGCTCGGATTGAGCGGTCCGCCAGTCGAGCCCCGGATCGAAGAGGGTGGCGGCTTGCCCCGGGGCCCCGAGCGCCCACGAGAGGAACGAACCCGCGAGGCCGGTCGCGACCCACGTGAGCGTGCGGAGTCGGGACCTGATGGATGCAGTTCGACCACGGAAACGACGCTCGGCCATCGGGCGTCATGGTAGCACCCGGCCCGGTGCGGACGCATGCTAGACTTCGATGTCTCTCCCGCATGGCCTTTCAGCTGACCAGACCCGGAGGTTCCCGTGACCACGTCCGTTTCACTCGTCACCGGTGCGTCCAGCGGGATCGGGCGAGCCTTCGCCCTCCGCCTGGCCCGGGCGGGACGCCCCGTGGTCCTGGTCGCCCGCCGGGAGACCGAACTCGAGGACCTGGCCTCCGAGCTACGCCAGAATCAAGGGATCGAGGCATACCCCGTGGCCCTCGATCTGACGACCCCCGGAGCGTGCGAACACCTCGAGGCGATCGCCCGCGAGCGCGGCTGGTTCGTCGAGGATCTCGTGAACAACGCCGGGTTCGGGATGACGGGCCGCTTCGCCACGGGCGCGGTCGACGAGATCGAGCGGATGCTCGCGCTCAACGTCTCCTCCCTGACGAGCCTCACGCGTCGGTTCGTCCCGGAGATGATTTCCCGGGGGCGCGGCCGCATCGTGAATGTCGCCAGCACGGCGGCCTTCCAGCCGATCCCGTACTTCGGGGCCTATGCGGCAACCAAGGCCTTCGTGCTGTCGCTGTCCGAGGCTCTCGCGGAGGAACTCCGGGGCACGGGCGTGACCGTCACCTGTCTCTGTCCGGGACCCACGGCCACGGAGTTCGGACAGGTGGCCCGGCTGGACATGTCGGCGGCGCTCCGGACCGTCGGCCTGATGACCGCCGAGGAGGTCGCCGAGGCGGGATGGCTGGCCATGCAGGCCGGCGAGCGAGTCCGGGTTCCGGGATGGTTCAACTTCCTCGGAACCCGGTTTTCCCCGTTCGCTCCTCGCTCCGTCGTGAATCGCCTCATGCGGACCATGTTCGGTCCGGGCGACGAAGCTTAACGAAGCCTTCCGAGACACTTAACCGCCACTGAACCCGGATCCCGTGCCGGAACCGGGATAACCTCCTCGTCCCCCATCCGCCGAGGAGGGCTCCATGATTTCTGGACTGAACACCCCTTACGCCCCGAGGCCGAGCATCCGCTCGACCGTACCCTCGGCACCCGTCGCGGCCCCCGTGGAGCCCTCCGAACCGTCATCGCCCGCCACGCCTCTCCCCGCCACGCCCGCGAGCGGCCCGGGAGTCTCGGGCATCCTGGACGGCATCAAGTCTTTCTTCGCAGCCATCGGGGCCTTCTTCGTCGGCATCTGGAACCGCCTGACCGGGGGCAACGCATCGACCATCCCCGCGGGGCTCACGGCCGCCGAACACGCGATGGCGACGCAGTACGGTCTGCTGGCGACCCGCGAGAACGTGCAGGCCTTCATGGCGGAGGTGCAGGGCTACACCCAGCCGACGGCCGACGGTTTCCGTACGCTCGGGCCAGGCGCCACGGACTCGGCAGCCGTCAATCAGGCCCAGGAAGCCCTGAGCCGCCTGGGCTTCCCGGTCCCCGTGACGGGCTCGTACGATGCGGCAACCCAGGCGGCCGTCAAGGCCTTCAAGAGCGCCAATGGCCTCCAGCAGAGCTATCGCCTCGCCGATGGCCGCCTGGCCGTCAACGAGTATCTCGAACCCCAGACCTTCCGGAAGATGGTCGAGAAGCTGTCGCCTCCGACCGCCGGGGCACCCGCGACGCAACCGGCGCCTGCGACCCAGCCAGCTCCCTCCACCCAGCCAGCGCCGCAGCCCTCGACCGCGAGCGGAACCCTCAACGTCGAGGCGATCGCCACCCAGTACCGGCTCCTCCCCACGGCCGAAAATGTCGAGGCCTTCCTCGCCGAGGTCCGCACCTACCAGACGCCGGATGCCCAGGGCTACGTGGTCCTCGGTCCCGGGTCCACCGACCAGGAAAGCATCCGCGCCATCCAGGCCGCCCTGACTCAGGTGGGTTTCCCGGTCCAGAGCACCGGCAGCTACGACGCTGCCACCCAGCAAGCGGTCATCGCCTTCAAGTCGCGGGAAGGGCTGCGCCAGACCTACCGGAGCCAGGACGGCAACTTCGCCATCAACGAGTACCTGGACCGTCCGAGCTTCGCGAAGCTCGCCAGCATGGTCTGACCCACCGATCTCCCTCTCACGCAGCAGCGGCTGGGCGTCCCGTGGACGCCCAGCCGCTCTCCTGGCTCCGTCCCTGCCCAAGATTAACCGACAATTCAACTCGGTTTCAGCCACCATTAACCGGGATCCCCCCGGATCGGGACGATAGCCTTCTTGTCCCCCCGACAGGAGGTGCCCGATGAACGTATCCGGTCAGCCGAATCCCGCGATGGTCCGCCGCCCCGTCCAGGCCGGTGGCGGTTTCGATCCCGCGATGGGTCAGCTTCCCGCTGCGCCCGTGGCCTATCCCCAGGCACCCGCCACGGCCGGACCGACGGCCGGGGAACTGCTGGCAAACGTCTTCAACGGCATCGTGGCCCTCCTGAAGAACCTGTTCCAGTCGATCGCGTCGCTGTTCGGTCCTCGCTCGTCGGCCTCCCCTCCCGCCAGCACCCCTTTCCCCGGGGCTCCCTCGGCGCCCTCGGCCCCCACGGTGCCGGCCGCCCCCGCTCCGGCGACCTGGCAGGTCACGGCCCAGCAGTACGGCCTGTATCCGTCGGAGCAGAACGTCCAGGCCTTCCTCGCCGAGGCGCGTCAGAACCAGACCGAGGGGGCTCTCGGTCCGGGCTCTCCTGCCTCACAGCCCATCCGTGACCTCCAATCCGCGCTCGCGAGCTGGGGCTATCGCCTCGCCACCACGGGCGTGTACGACGAGTCCACCCAGGCCGCCGTCGTCGCCTTCAAGCGCAACGAGGGAATCGTGCAATCGTATCGCGCCGCGGATGGCACCTGGGCCGTCAACGGACTGGCCGATGCCCGGACGCTCGAACGGATGATGCAGAAGCTCCAGGCTCGGGTGCCGGCACAGCCGCAGTCCCCCGTCCAGGCGCAGCCGCAGCCCGCCGCCCCCGCCCAGCCCAACCTTTCGGCGATCGCTGCCCAGTACCGCCTGCTCGACACCCCGGAGAACGTTCAGGCCTTCCTGGCCGAGGTCCAGCGCTACCCCGTCGATGGCGCCCTCGGACCGGGGAGCACCAACCAGAAAGCGATCCAGGATCTCCAGGGCGCCCTCGCGATCCTCGGCTTCCAGGTCCCTGCCAGCGGCAGCTACGACACCGCCACCCAGCAGGCCGTCGTCGCCTACAAGCAGTCGCGAGGCCTCCGTCAGGGTTACAGGTCGGCGGACGGCCAGTTCGCGGTCAACGAGTATGCCGATTCGCGGATGCTCGACACCCTCATGAACGAGTTGCAGGCCCGGATGCAGCAGCAGGGCACCCTGCCGGCGCCGACGGCCCCCGCAGCAACGTCCCAGCAGTCCGGGATCATCCGCGTGCAGCCGGCACCCATCATCGGCTCGACCCCGGCCGCAGCCCCGTTCGTGCCCCAGGCGCCCGTGATGGCCGCCCCGACGTCCCAGCAGTCCGGGATCATCCGCGTGCAGCCGGCGCCCATCATCGGGTCCGCCCCTGCCGCAACCCCGCTCATGCCTCAGGCGCCCGTGATCGCGCCGCAGCCCGGCGTCACGCTCCCTCAACCCGCCCCTCAGGTCGCTGCTCAGGCCACTCCGGCGCCCGATACCGCGGCGATCGCGGCCCGGTACCGCCTGCTGAACACCGCCGAGAACGTCCAGGCCTTCATGGCCGAGGTCCGTTCCTACCAGCAGGCCGGTGCCCTGGGTCCCGGTTCGACCCAGACCCAGCCCATCAAGGACCTCCAGACCATCCTCGCACGCCTGGGATTCGCGGTGTCACCTTCGGGGCAGTACGACGAGGCCACCAGCCAGGCCGTCGTCGCCTACAAGCAGAAGTTCGGTCTGCACAACTCGTACCGGGCGGCCGATGGAGGCTGGGCCGTCAACGAGTACGCCGACCCGGCGATGCTGGATGACGTGGCCCGTCGCATCGAGAACCAGCTCGGCAAGGCGTCCTGAACCCCGCTTCACGCGCCCCTCGGATCGTCGATCCGGGGGGCGAACGCTTTTTTAACAAGATCTGAACACGGTCTCGCGAAACTTCGATCGACCGGGGGCATATAGACCGCTCGGGTACTCGTTGCTGGTACGTTCCGAGGTGTGTCATGAGCATTTTTCATCCTTCCGGTTTCAGACCCGCCGCCACGGGGATGGCCCTGGGCCTGCTGGCTCTGTCCCTGTCCACTCCGGTACTCGCCGGGGAGCGCAAGCTCTCGACGGAGACCGTCCGGCAGGGGCGAGAGGTCCAGATGGGCCAGGACGCTCATGGCAACCCCATCTTGAAGGTACGGAACAACCGCATCGTGAAAGATCGCGTCGAGGTGGACATCCAGGTGCCCGTGGAGCGCACCCGACAGGATCCCGTCACCCGTTACGAACCGAAAGCCAATCCGGCTGCCGTGGCAGGTGCCCCTGCCGCCGGCGTGGTGACCGGCGCGCACTCGCGAACCACGACCTCGGTCTCGGTGTCCCGGGATGAGGCCAACCACGCCTCCGTGGTGACCTGGAGCGTCAGGAGAGAACTCAGCGACACCGCCTCGGCCCTGGCGACCTACAACTCCGACTGGGCCAAGGAATGGCATTCACGGGAGTGGGATCTCGGGCTTCTGCGCAGCAACTTCGGTACCCTGGGGAGCTGGCAGGACGGATATCCGGACGCCGCCAGGAACCCTGCCCTGAACACGTCGTCAAGCATCACGGGAGACGCCGTCTACCGTTACGCGATCGCCAACACGGGCTCTGGGGACACCGCCGGACTGCTCGGACAGGCCTCTCGCCTGTTGCGTCTCGCCCAGATGATCGAGGCCGATCCGAACCTGTCGGGCACGCTGCGGATCCAGGGGGTCAACACCCTCTATTACGGTTCAGCGATGCCGGCAAACCCATTTGTCCGCCCCCTGACCGTCCAGCATGATTACAACGGCGGAGACTGGAATGCCATCTTCAGCCTCACCCGCGCCGGCATGACGGACGACCAGGTCCAGCGAGCCATCTACGAGTGGTACTCGACCCGCTGGGGCCGTGCCTACACCTTCGACGTGCCGAACGCGACGGCCCAGCAATTGCGAACTCTGGCCCTGTGCCTCTACCAGGCATGCGCCCTGACGGGTTCACCTATCGCCCTCGACCTCAACCACGACGGGCGGATCGGAGTCACCGGTCGCTCGACGGCGCGCATCCGGAAGCACGGGCATACCTTCGTCCGCGACGGTTCCGTGAAGTTCGATCTGTTCGGACTGGGCAAGTCGCTGCAGATCGAATGGATGAACCGGGACGGGGACGCCCTCCTCGTCGACGATCGTGACGGCGCGGCCACGCGAGCCTCCCAGGGTGACGGGCTCGTATCGGGCAAGCAACTCTTCGGCAGCGCGGGGGGCTTCGACAACGGCTATGCCAAGCTGGCCGTCCTGCTGATGCAACAGAATCGCCTCGCCTCGGCGGGGACGGCCGGTTTCCAGGTGGCCACGACCCTCCGCGGAAAGGCCCTCGAGGGCCTGAAGGCCTGGATCGATGGCAACGGCGACGCCCGCATCCAGCCCGGGGAACTGCGGACCCTCGATTCCCTGGGTATCACCGAGATCGCCGGACTGCCGACCTATGCGCGCAACGAGGCTAACGAGCAGGTCCTGGTCGCCTCGTTCACGCAGAACGGGGAGAAGCACCTGGCCGAAGACGTCTTCTTCGCGATCGCCCCCTAGAAGACCTCCGCAACCTGCCCCATCCGGCGGTAGCGGTCATGACGATGCTCGAGGAGCTGGAAGGCGTTCATGCGCCCCAGCTCCTCGAGGGCTTCCGAGACCGTCCGTGCGAGGCTGCGGGAACTCTGCATGGCTTCCCGATGGCAGCCCCCGACCGGTTCGGGGATGATCGCGTCGATGACGCCCAGATCGAGCAGATCATGCGAGGTGAGTTTCAAGATCTTGGCGGCCTGGGTGGCGTGCGAGGGATCCTTCCAGAGAATGGCCGCGCAGCCTTCGGGCGAGATGACGGCATAGTAGGCGTGCTCGAACATGAAGACCCGGTTGCCCATCCCGATGCCGATGGCGCCACCCGATGATCCTTCCCCGATCACGACGGAGACGATGGGGACCTCCAGGGTGGCCATGAGGGCCAGGCTCTCGGCGATGGCATGGGCCTGACCGCGCTCCTCGGCCGCGATCCCCGGGTAGGCCCCCGGGGTGTCGATGAGCGTGACGATCGGCATCCCGAAGCGGGCGGCATGACGCATGAGGCGCATGGCCTTGCGATAGCCCTCGGGATGGGCCATCCCGAAGTTTCGATGGATGTTGTCGCGCGTGTTCCGACCCTTCTGATGGCCGATGAACATCACGCTGCGGCCCTCGAAACGTCCGATCCCGCCGACGATGGCGTGGTCGTCATGCCCCATGCGATCGCCGTGCATCTCGAAGAAGCTGTCGGTCATCGTCTGGATGTAGTCGAGGGCCGTCGGGCGAGCCGGGTGCCGCGCGATCTGGATCTTCTGGCCAGGGGTCAGGTGATCGTAGACCGCCTTTCTCAGCTTGGCGGCGCGCTCCTCGAGGCGCCTCACCTCCTCGCCGAGATCGACGCCACCTTCCTCGGCGAGTTGCTTGAACTCCCGGATCTTGGCCTCGAGGTGCAGGATGGGGGCCTCGAACTCGAGCTGAAAGCCGGGCTTGCGCGGGGCGGGCACGGGACCTCCGATCAGAGAGCATGGCCCGACGGACGCGTCGGGACCGGGATGCGCTGGACGTGCAGGTCGATGAGTTCGCCCAGCGTGTCACGCAGGCGCGGACGCGGCACGATCTGGTCGATCAGGCCATGCCGGAGCACCCACTCGGCCGTCTGGAAGTCAGCCGGAGCCTTCTGGCGGATGGTGGCCTCGATGACGCGGCGCCCGGCGAAGCCGAAGGTCGCCCCGGGCTCGGCCACGATGATGTCCGCCTGGGTGACGAAGCTGGCCGACACGCCGCCGGTGGTGGGATCGGTGAGGACCGAGATGTAGAGCAGGCCGGCCTGGGCGAGGCGCGAGATCGCGACGCTGGTCTTGGCCATCTGCATGAGGGACAGGATCCCTTCCTGCATGCGGGCGCCACCCGAAGATGCCACCACCACGAGCGAGAGCCGCTCACGGACGCAATCCTCGACGGCGCGCGTGAACTTCTCGCCCGTCACGGAGCCCATCGAGCCGCCCATGAAGGCGAAGTCCATCACGGCGAGCATGACGGGCCGATCATGGATGGTGGCGGTCCCGACGATGATGCTGTCGTGGTCACCGGCCCGGGCTCGCGCATCCGCGAGACGCTGGGGATAGGGACGGGTATCGACGAAGCCGAGCGGATCGACGCTCCTGAGCTCGGTATGGCGCTCGCGGAAGGAGCCCGGATCGGCGAGCTGATGGATCCGTTCCCGTGCCTCGACGCGGTGGTGCTGTCCGCAGAGCGGACACACCTGGAGATTGGCCATCAGATCCTTGGTGAAGAGCGGTTCCTGGCAAGCCACGCACTTGGACCAGAGTCCGTCGGCGATCTCGCGCTTCTCCCGCTCGGTATCGACCAGACGACTCTGGGACCGTGCCGCGAACCAGTCTCGGAGCGACATCTCGACCTCCCGGGGCCCTCGGCCCACCACCGTGCATCATAGGGGCTCGACGGCCGGCTGTCGAACGGCGTCTCGTGGCGGCTTCACGGATTCATGAATCAAACTTCACTTGCCATTAACCGACTGCTCCCCCGGGTTTCCCGATAACCCTGTCGTGACCTGGTAGAGCAGGAGGCGAACATGGCGCTGCGCGTCGACAACCCCTATGGCATTCCCACGTGGGGCCCTGTCCTGGCAGGTGGCTCCGGAGTGCTGTCCAAGCCACCGGTCACGAGCGTCCCCTCGCCCAATCGCGATCGCCGCCCCGGAGGGCCTTCCGACATCTCGGCGATCGTGCTGCACCACACCTCGGGCGGGACGCTCTCGTCCGTCAGCACCTATTTCCAGAATGACGCCTCCGACGTGAGCTCCCACTACGTCATCGGCAAGGACGGCCGCATCACGCAGCCCGTCCCCGATGGCGATCGCGCCTGGCACGCCGGCAAGAGCTCGTTCCAGGGCCGCGAGGATGTCAACGACTTCAGCCTCGGGATCGAACTCGTCAACGAGGGCGATGGGCAGGATCCCTTCACCGAGGCCCAGTACGCGTCGCTGGCGCGGCTCGTCGCCTGGATGTGTCAGACCTACGGCATCCCCCTCGATCGGATCACCGGCCACAAGGACGTCGCCCTGCCCAGGGGACGCAAAGCGGACCCGGCCGAGAACTTCGACTGGAATCGCGTCCGGACCGACGTGAAGGCCCTTCTGGCCGGGCAGACCATGCCCCCCTCGGCCCAGACAGCGGCCCCGGCTGAACTTGAACCCGCCCAGGTCCGTCCTGAAGCCGATCGGTTCCAGCCGACGACCGCAGCCGTGGCCAGGCCCGCGCCCGCGGCGAATGGCGCCTCGACGGTCATCGTGCGCAACGGAGACTACCTGAGGAAGATTGCCCAGGAACGCCTCGGCAATGCCAATCGCTGGCGTGAGATCTACGAGCTGAACCGCGATCGCATCCAGGATCCCAACCTGATCTATCCCGGGCAGGTGCTCCGGATGCCGGCCGTATCGACGCAGCTCCCTGCGCAGCCCCAGCAGCCCGTGGTCCAGCCTCAGCCCCAGCAGCCGGCACCGCAGCCCGTGGTCCAACCTCAGCCCTGGCCCCAGCAGCCGGCACCGCAGCCCGTGGTCCAACCTCAGCCCCAGCCGGCACCTCGTGGACCGGTCATCATTCCCGTGCCCATCCCCGTGCGCGGCAACAATCCGCCCGCACCGGTGAACCCCGGTTACCCCGCCCCGAATCCGGTCCGCCCCGTCCCGAATCCGGCCCCCGCGCCGAATCCCGGGTATCCTTCACCCGTGCCGAACCCCCGTCCTCTTCCCGGCGAGGGGGCCTCCGGGGAAGCCTCGGGGCTGCGCATCGGCGGCGCGATCCTCAATCAGTTCCTGAACCGCAATGGCGTCGGGGGCGGGTCGAGCGGTGGCTTCATCGGGGGCGGCGCCGGCGGAGGCTTCTTCCGCGGCGGTGCGAGCAGCTGGGCCGATGACGCCGCCATGATGGGCGGCGGCATGATCGATGACTTCGCCGGCGGCACCATGAACGGTGGCTGGCGCGGTGGTTTCGGCGGTGGCGGCAGCAGCTGGGGCGGTGGCTTCGGCGGCGGTCGTGCAGGCGGCATCGGTGGCGGCTGGGGCGGCGGCTCCGGCTTCGGAGGCGGCGTCGGTCGCTTCTTCGGTCGGATCGGGGACGCCCTCGGCCAGGTCGGCTCGATGGTCAAGCAGAACTTCGCGATCGCCGCGATCACCTCGGCGGTCTCGAACACCTACGACGTGCTCCGCGGCCGCGTGACGGCCCGCGAAGGCCTCGCTGGCTTCGCGGTGGATACGGTGGCCTACACCGGCATCGGGACGGCGGCGACGGCCACCGGCGCAGCGATCGGGAGCGTGCTCGGTCCCGTCGGGACCATCGGCGGCTTCCTCGTCGGGACCGGCGTGAGCGTGCTGCTCGGATGGCTGTACGAGAAAAACGTCCGGCGCCCGATGACCCAGGGTCTGGCGGCTCGCTTCCAGGGCTGACCTCACCCCTCGATCCTCCCTCGATAAGAAAGGCGGCTCCCTTCCGGGAGCCGCCTTTCCAGCGGAATGCCGACCGGGAATCAGGTCCGGAGCTCGAACCCTCAGCCGTGCACGAGCGAGGGCGCAGGCTCGTGTCCGATGCGCTTCTCGGTCGCGGGATCGAAGAGATGGACCCGCTCGGGATCGACCGAGAAGCCCATCTCGTCCCCGACCCGCGGGGGCTGCTCACCGGTGATGCGCGCGATGACGGAGCCGCGCGCTCCGGCCTCGAGATAGACGTAGGTCTCGAAGCCCATCGGCTCCGTGACCTCGACCTTGCCACGGATGGTGGCATGCTCGAGGGCGATCGGCACGAGGTGCTCGGGGCGAACGCCCAGCACGACGCGGCTGCCGTCGGCCAGACCCTCGCGTGCGGGGATACGCACCCGGACGGTGGGACTCGACAGGATGGCCTGCCCCCCCTCGACGCTGACGGTGACGTCGAACAGGTTCATCTGGGGCGAGCCGATGAAGGTCGCCACGAAGAGGTTGGCCGGACGATGGTAGACCTCGTGCGGCGAGGCGCACTGCTGGAGATCGCCCCCCTTCATGACCGCGATGCGATCGCCGAGGGTGAGCGCCTCCGTCTGATCGTGGGTGACGTAGACGAAGGTGGTCTGGAGCCGCTGATGGAGCTTCTTGATCTCGGCGCGCATCGAGACGCGCAGCTTCGCGTCAAGATTCGAAAGCGGCTCGTCCATCAGGAAGACCTGGGGTTCACGCACGATCGCGCGACCGATCGCGACGCGCTGACGCTGCCCCCCCGAGAGTGCCTTGGGCTTCTTCTCGAGCAGATGCTCGATCTCGAGCGACTTCGCAGCGGCCGTGACCTTCTCTCGGATCACGTCAGCCGGCACCTTCCGCAGCTTGAGCGCGAAGGCCATGTTCTCGTAACAGCTCATGTGGGGATACAGCGCGTAGTTCTGGAAGACCATCGCGATGTCACGATTCTTCGGATGGACATCGTTGACGACTCGATCGCCGATCTTGAGCGTTCCACCCGTGATGTCCTCGAGACCCGCGATCATGCGCAGGGCGGTGGACTTGCCACATCCGGAAGGCCCGACCAGGACCAGGAACTCCCTGTCGGCGATCGCCAGATCGAGGTCCTTGATGGTGGGGGGATTGTCACCGTATTGCTTGCGGATGTGTTCGAAGACGACGCTGGCCATGAACTCCGGGACTTCCTTCCGGTGCAGGGGGGACATGCCGCGTCGATCGTATCACGCCGCCCCTTGACATGCATCCCGATCGACGTATTTCGGCCTTTCTGGCGAATCGAGCCCCGGAGATGACGCGAGGCCGTCTCCGGGGAGACGGCCTCGCTCGAAATGGGAAGGCAGGGCGTCAGGGGGCCACGGGAGCCTGCATCGGGACCTGGGGGGCCTGGGTCGGGTATGCCGGCCCCGTGGGAAGGGGAGCAGGATTCCCGGGCAGATTCACGGCAGGAGGCTGCTCGGTGCGGTCCATCAGGCTCTGGATACCCTGCTGGACCGTGCCGGAGAACGAGGTCCGGACGTTGTCCTCGTAGAGTTTGCCCAGCAGCAGGCCGACGCCGGCGCCCGCGGCGACACCCAGAGCCGTTCCGAGGAACGGGATGGGGATCAGGCTGCCCACGAGGCCGCCGATGGTGGTGGCAGCGGCGCCGATGCCCGTGTAGGTGGCCGTGTCGGCGATGAAGTTGCCGGCGGCCTGCAGCGGCTTGACCTTGCCCGTGGCGAGTTCATAGATGTTCGAGATCCCCGAGAGCACGGCCGAGACCACGAAATTGGTCTTGAGGGCCGAGAAGAAGCTGCGGAAGCCCCCTCCGAAGATGCCCTTGATGCCGCTGCCGATCCGGCTGCCGACGCCGCCCATGCCGGGCATCCCGCCGGACATCATGCCTCCGGCGTCGTCCATCATGCGCATCCCGGAAGCGATGGCCGATGACCCCTGGAAGGTGTCCCGGGCCATGCGAACCTGGTTGAGGGTGTTCACGACGGGTGCGGCGAGACGCATACCAGCCAGATTGTCGGAATTCGCAGTGGGCAACATCGTCTGGAGGCGAGCGGGGGAGGGCTGCGCGTAGTTGTTCGAGATGGCCATGGGGGGACCTCCTTCTCGGGGATCCGGGTGGGGCGCACACCCGAGATATCGGAGATCGGGGCCCCTGCTCGGTAAAGCCATCTTTAATGAATCCGTAACGGTGAGCTAAATTCCCCCCCACACCGAGGGGGGGCGCAACCTAACACCCTCTTGACAGGCCAGGCGCGACGCCCCGCGCGCCTTGACGCTCCCCGGTCGATCCGATAGGCTGTCAAAGCCGATGGGGAGTAGCCAAGTGGTAAGGCATCGGTCTTTGGAACCGACCACCGTAGGTTCGAATCCTGCCTCCCCAGCTCAGCCGAGAACGCCGCTCCTGGTCTCAGGAGCGGCGTTCTTGCGTGGCGGACCGGGCAGGTTCCGGTACCATGGGGCATGACGTCCAGGTCCCCGCGAGATCAGCCGATCTGCGGGGTTCGTTCCGGAGGAAGTGTGTTCCCGCTCGCCCGCCTGCTCGACCGTGACCCCCGACTCGCGGGGATGCTCCTCGCCCTCCTCCTCGCCACGCTGAGCTACGGGCTCGTGACCGTCTCTCCCACCGGCCTGCCGCTCGCCGGGACCACCCTGACGGCCGTCCAGGGAGGTCTCAAGGTGCTCGGCCCGCTGACGATCGCCCTGCTGCTGGGTCTGGCCTGGCGCATGACGGCCGGCATCCCGCAGCGGGCGATCGCCGGCACGAAGTTCACGGCCCGCACCGTGCTGCGGCTGGGGATCGTCCTGATGGGGACGCGCCTCGACCTGGTCCAGGCCGTGCAGGCAGGACCGCGGATCCTGGTGCTCGATCTGCTCATGATCGGGCTGGGCATCGTGACGATCTCCTGGCTGTCCCGGCGCATGGACGTCCCGGGCAAGGTCGGGGTCCTGCTGGCCGTCGGTACCTCGATCTGCGGGGCGAGCGCCGTAGCGGCCGCGGCGCCCGTGACGGGAGCCGACGAGGACGAGACGACGGTGGCCGTGGCCCTCTGCGGGCTGCTCGGTACCGCCGGCGTCCTGACCTACGTGTTCCTGGGACGGTTCCTCCAGCTGACGGACGCCCAGCTCGCGATCCTGTCGGGCTCGACCCTGCACGAGGTCGCCCAGGTCACGGCGGCGGCGTTCACCTGGGGCCCGGACAGCGGGCAGCTGGGCACGCTCGTCAAGATGATGCGCGTCGTGCTGCTGGCCCCGACGCTGGTCGTGCTCGGCTGGTGGACCGGCCGCGGCACCGGGGGCAACACCTATTCATGGAGCAACCCGCCCGTGCCCTGGTTCGTGCTGGGCTTCATCGGGGTGGGCCTGCTGGGCGCGACGGGGCTGGTGCCGACTCAGGTGAAAGCCCTGCTCGCCCAGACCAGCGTTTTTCTCATGGTGATGGCCATGGCGGCCATGGGGCTCAACACGCCCCTCTCGATGATCCAGCGCGCCGGGTGGCGGACGATCCAGGCCGGTTGGCTCGGATTTCTGGTCCTGGCCGCGACCAGCTGGACGGTGATCCGGTTCTGGCACATTCCCTAGGTGTGAGTTCGGGCCGCCACGAGATGGGCACGCGCCGTCTCGACGCGCCCGCGAGCCACGGCGATCGCGCCGGCCTTCGAGGCCGAGGGCAGCGTCACCCCAGGACGAGGGGCCTCGACGGATCCCGGCCCAGGCCCCGGAAGACCGCTCGGGGGCGCCATCACCGGGGCGGGAGGAACCTCATCGGCCTGAAGCCGGGCGTCCGCGAGTTCGGCACGGGCGACAATCACCTCACCGAGTGCCTGGGCCCTGCCCGCAGCGCCCGGCCCGGAACGGGCCAGCGCCTCGAGGCGCTCGAGCCCTGCACGCAACCCCAGACGATCGGCCGCGGCGACCTCTGGCCGATTCAGTCGGGCCTCGGCCGGGACCGCGGACGGGTTCCTCTCGATGGGCGCGAAGGGAGAGCGCGACCCCGCGGTAGCCTTCGACT
This sequence comes from bacterium, assembly GCA_035285805.1. Classification (GTDB taxonomy): domain Bacteria; phylum Cyanobacteriota; class Sericytochromatia; order S15B-MN24; family UBA4093; genus JAYKJE01. The sequence continues at coordinate 117,454 of JAYKJE010000014.1, forward strand.
CGTTACGGGCGATTTCCAGCATGGTCACGACCTCCTCGCGGTACATGATGGTTGTCGCGACGGAGCCGCGCCTGTTTCTTGCGTCCATGTGAAATCTTCTTGAAGAGACCGTTTCTGCGGGTACGATGCTCGGATGAACAGCCAGGATGGCGCCTCGGAAGGCCACAGAACCTCCACGGAACCGGGTCTCTGGCGGCTCGTCCGGGCCCCGCGGACCTGGCTGTGGCACGCAGGCGGGCGCACCCTGGGTGCCTGCCACGGGCTGTGGCTCGCCCTGAGCGTCAGCCTGGAGACGGCCTCCCCTGCGGCCGCGGTGAGCGGTGCACTCGCCGGACTGGCGCTCGGACCGCTGGTATCCGTGGCCCTGCCCGCCCTGTCGGCCCGGACCCATCTGCTGGTGATGGCGACCCTGCCTCTCGCCCTCGACGCCCTGGTCTGGCTCGCGCTGGATCATCCCGGTCCGGGGCCACAGGCGGCGATCGCCCTCGGACTGTTGCTCTTCGTCTGGCCCCCGCTGGCCTGGTGCGGGATGCGGATGGCGCTCCGGGGCCTGCTGGCCGGCCATCTGCCCTTCTGGCCCCGGCTGAGGGTGCCGGACGCGCTCTGGCACCCTCAGCCGGTCCCCGACACGGTCGTTCGGTCGGCCCGGGAAAGGCTCACCCTGCCCTCTCCACCCGAAGAACCGCTCCCGGAAGCCCCCTCGTCAGACCGGGAGATCGATCTGACCCTGCTCGGCCTGACCCGGGAAGAGGCCAGGAACCCCGCAGGCGTGGAGGCGGCGCACGGCCGCGCCGTGGCCACCCTGAAAGCCACGGGGAACCTGTCGAGCCCCGGCGAACGGGTGAAACGCCTGCGGGAACTTGCCCTGGCCCGGGACCGGGTGCTCGCGGCGCTGAAACCTCACCCGACGAGCGGCCTTCCCCCTCTCCGGTCAGACCAGGCCCCCGACGAAGATGGCCTGGCGCTCGTCGAGGCCCTCGAGCAGCGAGCGAGCGAGCCGGACGGGCGCCCCGCCAGCCTGCAGGCCCTGAGACTGCTGGCGTACCTGGAACCTTCCCGGCTCGTCCCCTGGCGCCGTCAGGACCCCGCCTTGCTGCTGGAGGCGCTCGAGGAGGTCGGTGAGGAAGCCTGCGCCGAGCGGTTTCCGGAGGACTTCCTCTGCCGGAGGCTGAGGCCGGATGGTCCGCTCGGCGCCTGGCGTCAGACTCTACTCATCCGACGTCAGGACCGGAGGGTGGCCCTGGCCTGGGGGATGGTGGGCAGCCTCCTGGCGCTGCCTCATGCCCTCGGGATGGTCCCACCGGATGCTGCCCGGTTCCGGTCCGAGAGTTTCGCCAGCGGGTCCTGGTATGCCGAGGTGTTCACCCCCCTCTGGGGCTTCCTGTGCCTGGTCGCAGGATGGCTCTCGGGGCGACGCGGGTTCGTGACCTGGGGCATGACCCGGATCGGCATGGGCATCCCGGAAGGCATCCGGGAGAGCCAGGGAGGCTGCGGCGGATGCCTCGTCAGCCTCTCGCTGTACCTGCTGGGATCCGGCCTTTACCTGCTGGCAGCCTGGGGAGGCTATGCGGTGCTCGTGGCGCTGCATGGCCTGGGCCAGGCGTGCTGGGACCTCGGGAACGACCTGACGGCAGGTCTGCCCGTGGGCGGCTGGCTCGCGCACGGGGGGCTCGCAGGGGGACTCGCCTGGATCGTGCTCGCGGCCGAACGACGCCGCCGCGATCGCCACCGGATCCGCCCGGTCCGGAAGGGTCGAGGCCGACTTGTCGGAAGACGGGACAGAACTCCCCAGGACGGGGTATGACGATCGGGTAGGGAGGTCTCCCGATGCGCGTCGCTCCTCGAACCGATCTCCGGATGGATCCGGAAGCGTGGCCCCCCCGCCGGCACGCCGGGGAAGCCGGGCACGCGCATGCGACGTCTGGACCGCGGGATCCGCAGGCACCGGGCGCGCGAGAGCGGGGACCACGCACTGCTCCGGGTGACGACCTCCCTCCCGAACAGAAGGCCCAGGTCGAGAAACTCAAGCAGATCGACCAGCGGGTGCGGGCCCACGAGGCCGCCCACCTGGCAGCCGGGGGCGGCCTCGCGATGGGCGGGGCGACCTACGGGTACGTGCAGGGCCCGGACGGTCAGCGATACGCGACGAGCGGCGAGGTGCAGATCGACACCTCGCCCGGGAAGACGCCTGAAGAGACGATCGAGAAGGCGCGACAGATCCAGCGCGCGGCGATGGCGCCATCGGATCCGTCCGGACAGGACCGGGCCGTCGCGGCCCAGGCCGGGGCCATGATGGCGCAGGCTCGCCAGGACCTGGCGCGCCAGAAGGTCGAAGAAAACGAGAAGGACGAGCGCCCGGGCGGCGAAACGCGCCGGGCGACGGGACCGGGCGAGATTCGCGACCGAGCGCACCCGTTACGCGGGGTGTGGCGACCGCTGGACTTGCAGGCCTGAACGGGTCGATCGCCCCTTCCGGCGAGACCGTCAGGGGAAGCGAGACTCCCCCACCGCACCTCGAAACCTCAGGCCATCACGGCGCCGTTACATCAGAAAACCGTTCACGGGTTGCACCGGGGGGGGTAGATCGGTCTCTCCGAGGGCCTCCCGGAGCTGGATCTCGATGTTGCGGGCCAGCGCGGACATCGGCACGTCATTCAGCGAGTTCTCGAACGGATTGACGATCGCCCCCGAGATGCTGTCCATCGCGAAGAAGATGAACCCGACGGCCAGGACGAACGGCATCGCGGGCCAGCCCCCGACGGGCATCAGGGCGAGCGGGAGCAGATTGGCGAACATCGCCGTGAAGACCGTCGAGTAGACGGTGTACTGACGCGGGAAGACCGTGAACTTGAGGCGATCCGCACCGGCGACGAGCTCGTTGAGGCGGGTGAGCGTCGCATCGATCTGCATGTGCCGGAAGTCCTCGGTGTGACGCTCCTCGAAGGCCACCTGCAACCGACGCGCCTGCCACAGCAGGATGGCGCCCGGCACGTGCCGGGAGGCCAGAAGCTCCGCGCGGGCCTCCGGGGGGAAGAAGGGCACGAGCTCCGTCTGCTGAGCCTCCGGCATCTGACGCAGATGGTTCTTGAGCGCGAACGCGAGCCCCACCTGCCCGAGGACCAGTTCACGGCGCGAGCCGTCGATGGTCTCGCCATCTCGCTCGGGATGAAAGTGCACGGAGAGCAGGCTCAGGACCTGGCGCGCGAAGGTGCGGGATTCGCTCACGAGACTGCCCCAGATGCGGTGCCCCTCCCACAAGCGGTCGTAGGCCGCGTTCACGCGGAAGCCGATCAGGATCGAGACGGCGGTCCCCAGGATACCCTCGATCTGGCCGACGGCCATCACGAGGGGTTCACCGGGCGAGACCTGCGCCAGCTTGACGAGCAGACAGAGGAAGGCCACGGCGGCCATGCGCTTCCAGGACATCCGGAGCACGATGCGCCAGTCCAGATTCTTGCGGACGATCACGGAGTCAGGGTTCCTGCTTCTCCGGGTGATACCCGGACCGGGTGGGCTCGAAAGACGACACGCTCGACGTCCCGTTGCCTCGATACCCCGGAAGCGGTCGCTTCACGCACGAAAGGCGACACTCGCACCAGGCGATCACCCCTGAGCGGCGAACTCCGCGACCTTGAGCTCGAGTTCCGACCAGCGCGCATACAGGCGTTCCACCTCGTGCTGTGCGGTCTCCAGGGCCTCGCAGCGACGCTGGAGCTCCCAGGCATCCGAGGCCACGGCGGGGTCCTCGACGGCCTGCTGACAGGTCGCGAGGTGTTCCTCGGCCAGGAGGATCGTCTCCTCCATGCCCTCGAGTTCCTTCTGCTCGCGGTAGCTGAGCTTCCGGGGCGCGGAGGCCTTGCGCTCGGCGGGCTTGCGCTCCACGGGTCTGTCAGCCACGGCGGGTTTCTGGGCTGCCTCGCGGAAGGCCAGCGCCTGGTCGAGGTCGGCCACGAGGCGCGCGCCCCCGGCACCGTCGAGGGCCAGGATCTCGGTCGAGACGCGGTCAAGCAGGAATCGGTCGTGCGTGACGAGCACGAGGGCGCCCGGGAACTCCTCGAAGGCCTCCTCGAGGACCTCGAGGGTCGGAATGTCGAGGTCGTTGGTGGGCTCGTCGAGGATGAGGACGTCGGCGGGCTCCAGCATGAGCCGGGCGATGAGGACTCGGGCCTGTTCACCGCCCGAGAGGCGGCCGACGGGCAGCTCGAGATGCTCGGCCGGGAACAGGAAGCGCTTGGCCCAGGCGGCGACGTGCATGGGGCGATCGCCGTAGATGACGGTGTCGCCGCCCGCGGGCGCGAGTGCCCGCCGGAGGGTCCAGGTGGGGTCGAGGGCCGAGCGGTCCTGCGTGAAGTGGACGACCCGGAGGGCATCGGCACGCTGGATGGTCCCGGAGTCGGGCTCGAGCTTGCCTTCCAGCAGGCGCAGCAGGGTGGTCTTGCCGGTGCCGTTGGTGCCGAGCAGGCCCAGGCGGGTGCCCGGGGAGAGCGTCAGGTCGAGGTCCCGGAAGAGGACGCGATCGCCGTAGGCCTTGGTCAGGCCCTTACCCTCGACGAGCTTGCGGGTGCGGCGCTCGGAGGCCGAGAAGGTGATGCCGGCCGTACCCTGGGGGCCGCGGGCCTTCATGTCGGCGAGTTCCTCGATGAGGCCACCGGCTTCCTGGATGCGGGCCTTCTGCTTGGCCTGGCGCCCCTGGGGGCCGCGGCGGAGCCACTCGATCTCGCGCCGGACGCGATTTGAGAGGGCGTCCTGGAGGGCCGACTGGCTGGCGTGGACCTCGGCGCGCTTCTCGAGGAAGTCGACGTACGAGCCCTCGACCGAGAGGAGCCCGTCGGGATAGGCCCGGTCGAGTTCGACGACCCGGGTGGCGACGCGCTCGATGAACGCGCGGTCGTGGCTGACCAGCACGAAGGCACGGGCGTGCTGGCGGAGGAGCTCCTCGAGCCAGAGGATGCTCTCGAGGTCGAGGTGGTTGGTGGGCTCGTCCAGGAGAAGGACGTCCGGTTCGCGGACCCATTCCCGGGCGATCGCGAGCCGCTTGCGCCAGCCTCCCGAGAGGGTATCGACGGAGCGGGCGGGGTCCTCGAAGCCGCTGCGCCCGAGCGTCTCGGCCACGCGGGCGGCGATCTCGGCGAGGTCCAGGGGCAAGTCGGTCAGCGCGCCCTCGAGAACCTGCTGGACGGTGGCTCCGGCCGGAAACGTCGGTTCCTGGGGGACGTAGCCGAGGGTGGAGCCGCGCTGGAGGGCGACCTCGCCCGCATCGGGCTCGTCCACGCCCGCGAGGATGCGCAGGAGGGTGGACTTGCCGCAGCCATTACGACCGACCAGGACGACGTGGTCCCGCTCGTGCAGGCCGAACGCGAGGTCGGCAAAGAGCGGCCGCGGTCCGAAGGATCGCGAGAGGCCATGGGCGGAGAGGAGGGCGGGTCGCTGACTCATGTCCCGATCGTACCGGGTTCCCGGGACGGGGACCAGCGATCGCGACGCCCGGACGTCAGAAGTAAGCGAGCTTGACCGGATTGGCCATCGGGACGAGATCGAAGGCGCTGGCCGACGACAGGTTGGCGCTGTCCGCCCGGAGAGCCGTGATGGAAACCAGGTAGTTCCGGCCCTGGCTGATGCTCCCCGCGGCCTGGGGATAGCCCGTCAAGTCAAGGCCGGGAAGCGGCTGGTCCTTGCCGACCGTCACGCTCGTGGCCGAGGTGAAGACTGCGAAGACGGGCTTCTCGCCGCGGGGGTCGGTGCTCTCGGAGACCCGGACATGGTAGGCATTGGCCCCCGGGGCCGCCGACCAGCGGATGGCGGGGGTGGTGGAGGAGACGATCAGCGGAGCGGTGCTGGCGGAGGCATCCTCGACGGCGACGTCCGTCACGGCCGAGATCCCGACGCCCGTGGGAGCGACCATGAACTTCTCGGGGGAGGTGCCCTTGGTCTCACCGTTCGATGTGAGGGCCGCCACGGAGTACGAGATGGTTGCGCCCCGCGCGATGGATTCGGTGTAGCGGAGGTCGGACAGGGTTCTGACGAGCTGGGCAGGGCCACCCGCATCCCGGCGGCTCACGTTGTAGATGGACGCGTCCGCGTAGCGATCCCAGCTCAAGGTGACGGTCGCCTGGGGCTGGTCAGGAACCGTGACGACGACGGCGCGGATGTCGAAGGGTTTCGAGCTGCCGGACCAGGGCCAGGGACAGCCAGCCAGAAACAGGGGCAGAGCGAGGAGCGTGAGGCGGCTGCGGATGGACACGGCGAGGACTCCTGCGTGGGTATGGTGAGCGACGGGACTGACATTCCGTATACCCACCACAGATCGAGAATCCGCGCACCCACCCCGGGAAGCAGCTGGAAGCACCGGACGGTGTGGATCAGGCCCCCAAATCCCTTCCAGAGCCTTGAACCTATGAGGATTTGAAGCCAGAGGAAAGGGACGAGTGAGTCTGCATCAAATGTTCGTGAAACCAAGCAAACCTTTAACATCCCGAACGAAGGAGCAAACAACCGAAATGGATGCTTCAAAGGGGGACACGATGAAGGACTTGATTCGCCGCAACGGACTGGTCGCGCTGGCTGCCATCACGCTGGCAGGTTGCCAGATGCAGGCCACCGGGCTCGATACGCCCCCGGCCGCTGTCCCCGCAACCGAGGAGCAGGGCGAGTTCCACCCGAACAACATCCAGCCCTTCCTCGACAGCCTGAAGGGGGAGCGCCAGACCCAGGCGATCGCCGTCAAATCGGTGGACACGGCGCGCTCGCTGCTGGTCACGAACCTCAAGGTGGTCAACGATCCGGTGCGTTCTGCCGCGGGTGGGGCCTGGCACTTCGGAACCCTCATGACCCGCATGGCCGGCAGGGTGAATCCGTCGACCTTCACGCTGAACTGGCTGAACTCCTGGAAGACTGCCCGGACGATCAACGGCGACACCGCGGCAGCGCGGGCCGGCATCCAGAACCTCGTGATCGCCCCCTGGTTGAAGGCGAGCGGTGGCAAGACCCTCGACCTGAAGAAGGCCCCGTTCCGCCTGCTCGCGATCGTCAACCGCCTGGACCTGCGCACGGCCGGAAATGCCGGAGAGGGTCGCTTCATCTACGGAGTGGTCGATGCTGCCGGCAACCCGACCCAGTTCACCGTGATCCTCGAGTACGGCATCCCGCTCGCCAACGCCAAGGTCGGGAGCGTGAAGGGCTGGGCGACGCAGTGGCAGAACCTGAGCAAGTTTGCTCTCGGTAGCGCCGAGTACAATGCAGCCCTTCAGGCGATCACCGACACGTTCACGGCGGCCAACGCGAATCCACAGAAGCCCAACGGCAGCGCCCTGAACCAGATCAGGACCAACGAGATCGCCATCAGCCCGAACTGGGAACTGCGCGAGTTCCAGATCGTGTCGAGTGGGCAACTGGTCACCGTGACGACCAAGCAGTCGCCTCGGCATGCGCTCAACAACTCGGCGGCGCTCGCGAAGTTCCTCAACGACAACTCGGCCAACGTCCTCGCTGGCAAGCACGTCGTGCCGGCCGCCATGCTCGGGGTCAAATCCTCGACCGAGGTGGGACAGTGGAATGCCCCCGGCGTGAAACCGGACGTGCGCAAGGCCTTCGCCGTGGCCACCTGCATCGGCTGCCACCAGAGCGAGACCGGGACGTTCTTCCTGCACGTCACGAACCGTTCGGCAGGAGCAGAAGCCGGCATCTCGAGCTTCGTGAGGAACATCGAACTGCCTGCCCGCGCCAAGGATCTCGCCAGCCTGATCTGATCGACGGAAAACAACCCCGAGGGACGGCCTGCCAGTCAGGCCGTCCCTCGAATCATTGAAGCCCGGTGCCCGCCGGTGATGGACCCACTACCGGAATCCAGGTGAACCCAAGCGAGGTTCCTGCGAAAGCAGGAACAAGCCCCAGGCCCACCACCGCAAGGTTCCTGCGCAAGCAGGAACGAGCCATCTTTCAAGGAGGGAAGCGACGGTCCACCGGGAGGCGAGTGGCGAGCGCGCCCGCAGCGGACGGGGCGAAGCGTACTGGAAGTACGTGAGCCACGTTCGCGAGGACGTAAGCCGCCAGGCGCCCGCGGTGGACCGTCGCAGTGGGAGCGGCGGGAGTCGAACCCGCAAGGCCGGAGCCGGGCGATTTTAAGTCGCCTGCGTTTGCCATTTCGCCACGCTCCCGTGGCCGGCGTCAGGGGGCCGGCGAGGGGGTCGGATCGAGGAAGCGCACGGGCATCTCCCCGGGCCGCGTGAGCCCGAGGCGCTCCCGCGCGATGCGTTCCACTCCCGAGAGGGTTCGCGCATCCGCGATGCGAACGCGGAGTTCACGTTCGCGGGCGCGGGCATGCGAGACCTCAGCATTCAGGATACGCGCCTGACGGAGCAGGTGGTACTCCTGGATGCCGAGATGGGCCAGGCTGATGCCGAGGTAGACGCAGATGCACCAGCCCACGACGGGCCAGGTGAACCAGGCCCACAGGCGATCGAGGCTGAAGCGGTGGCGTCGACGTGGCACGGGCCCCTCCGAGATCCGGCTGACGGTTCCAGTCTAGCGGAGGGCCGACTCGCGATCGAGGGAATCCGTCACAGGTGAGGTGGCAAGGGCGGCGTGCCAGGCCTGGGGGAGGCGAGCGATCGCCCGGACACCGGCACCGATACGGGCATAGGCCGTGCGCGAGACCTCACCGGCGCCGCAGGCCGGACATTCTCCGGTCTCGGGAACGTCGGCCGCGCCGCAGCGGCCGCAGGCCACGAGGGGGTGGGCAAAGGCGAGCGCCTGACAGCCGGCCTCGCGGGCGCGCCGGAGTTCTTCCGCCAGCCGGGAGGAATCCTGGCCCCGCTGGGTGAGAGGAATGACGGCGACGGCCCCACGCGCGACGAGGCGCTGGGCCTCGCCCTCGGCGGCGAGGACGCCGGGGGCGAGGGAGGCTCCCGAACCGTAGACGGGACGATCCGTGAGGCCGGCCACCTCGCCGAAGTCGCGGCGATCGCAGGCAGGGAAGCGCGCGGCGGCGTCCTCGTCGGTGGAACCATCGAGGACGAGAACGAGATCATGCTTCTCGGAGGCGGAGGCCAGTCGGCGACGGAGACCTTCCAGCCAACCCCGCGCGATCTCGCGAGCCGCAAGGGAGGCCGGTTCCTCGCCGGCCCAGGCCTGGACGGCCTCGGCAAGACCGGCGATCGCCACCCAGGCCGTGCGGGAAGAGCGAGGCAAGCCATGGGCAGCCAGGAAGGGCTGATCGAGTTCGCGCAGGTCGGACGTCGCCTCGATGCGATGGCGGATGGCGCTCACGGCCAGGCGGATCTGCCGGTCGAGGACGGTCTCGAGATCGAGGCCATCGTGGCGGGCACGCAGGACGGAGCGGACGAGGTTCACGGTGACGCGGGCGGCGACGAGCGGTTCAGGCTCCTCGCGCACGAGGACGAAGGTCGGCTGGAGACGGGTCGAGGCGAGACGCAGGGCCTGGGCCAGGACGGGCTCCGTGGGACCGGAAAGCGGGTCGACGTGAAAGCGGATCTCGAGCGCCGTGACGGGCTCGACTCGTTCGAGCGCCGCGAGACAGGCGCGGGCGATGCGGGCCGCGGTGGGGTCCGTCGAGGCTCCGACCCCGAGCACGGCCAGGGTGGAACGACCGGCACGTGGACTGGCCAGGACGTTCAGCCAGGTGAACATCCCGACGAAGGCCTCTTCCAGCGCGAGGTCGGTGACCGCGGTGCCGCCGAGCGCCTCGGCCCATGCGAGGTCAAGAGCAGGGACCCGCACGGGGCCGGCCACCTCGCGAGCGGCGAGCTGGATGGCCATCGCCGAGAGCATGGCCATCCCCTGGGGGGTCACCCCGGGTGGCACGATGCCGCCCTCGGCTACGAGCCCCTCCCGGAGCAGGCGGGCGAGAGGCAAGGTCACCGCATGGGGGGCGATCGCCTGGAGGGGCAGATCCGAGACGTGGATATCTCCGCGCAGGTGGGCCTCGACGAGCTCCTCCGGCAGGAGGCGCTTGAGAGCGAACTCGGTGCTGGCGGTCCAGCCGATCCGTGAGAGCTTGTCGGCCGCGCTCGTGGGAACGCCCGTGCGGGCGTCGTCCGCGAGGATGTCCTCGACGGTGTCCATCAGCTCGGTCTTGGCCTCGCGGATGCGGCTCCGACGGGCCCGGTACAGGATGAACGAGCGCGCCATCCGGACCTGCCCCTGCTGGATCAGGACTCCCTCGAGCACGTCCTGGACCGACTCGACGGACGGCACGACGCCACGATCCAGGGCGGACAGCTCGGCGAGGACGCGCTCGACGAGCGGTTCGAGGATGGCCGGGGTGGCTTCCTGGACGGCCTGCGCCGCCTTGGTGAGGGCCCGGACAATCTTGCCTGGATCGAAGGGAACGATCCGACCATCACGCTTGCGGATCTGCTCGGGGAGTACAGGGGACATGGAACCTCGCTCAGAGGGGCTGGACTTCCTGGAGGGTACGCAGCTCGTGGACGAAGTCCGCGATGCTGGCGAAATGACGGTACACGGAGGCGAACCGCACGTAGGCCACCTCGTCGAGCGCCCGCAAGCGCTCGAGCGTGAGTTCCCCGATGGCCGAGGCCGGGGCTTCACGCTCGAAGCGGCGGGTGAGTTCGGCCTCGATCCCGGCGACCAGGTCCTCGATCTGCTCGGGCTTGACCTCGGTCTTCACGCAGGCCCGGAGCAGGCCCGTCGCGAGCTTGCGGGGATCGAACGGCTCCCGGTGACCATCCCGCTTGAGGACCATCAGGGGCAGGATCTCGGCACGCTCGTAGGTCGTGTAGCGGCGGCGACAGGTCTGACACTCGCGACGACGACGCAGGCAGGTATCGTCCTCGAGCATGCGACTCTCGAGAACGCGGGAATCCGGGGCCTGACAGTGGGGGCAACGCATGGTGCACCTCGAGGGGGGACGTTAACATTCTAGGTAGGCACATGAGGGCTGTCGAGTGAAGACCGCCCCCGGGCCTGCGGAGGTGCCATGAAGCTCACGTTCGATTCCCCCCTTCGACCGGTCGACCGCAGCGCCCTGGAAAAGGCCCGGGCCCTGGCCGAGACCAGTCCGAGACACCGAGGAATGGTGCGTTACCACGAGCATGAAGAGCGCATCCAGCGGATGATCAACGTGCTACGCCCCGAGAGTTACGTCCGACCGCACCGCCATGCCGAGCCCGCAAAGACGGAGATCTTCGTGATCCTGGCAGGCCGGGCACACGTGGTGCGACTCGACGATGAGGGGATGCCCGTGGAAAAAGTGACCATGGTCGCCGGTCAGGGATGCTGGGGGGTCGAGATCGCTCCGGGAACCTGGCACACGGTGGTGCCGGGGCCGGAGGGAGCAGCCCTCTACGAGATCATCGAGGGCCCTTTCGATGCACGCACGCACAAGGAATACTTGGCCGGAACACCGGACGAGGGCTCGACTGCTGGTCTGACCCGACTCGAGGCCTGGCGAAACTGGTGCGAGGAAGCGAGCTACCCGCAGAAGTTGTGATCGGACTCGCTGCCGTGCCCGGGAAGGCTCGTTAAGATCCGGTCATCATGGACAGACAGGATGAGCTCGACCTCTTGGGGATCCCCGGCTGGCACGCGTGCCGCAAGCGCCTCGCGTCTCGCCCGGGGGTTCATGCCATCCGGGCAGAAGCGTGGTTGCCGCGTCTCGTGGTGACGGCAAACGGTCTGATCGACCGCGCACGACCGGGCAGCATTCTCGCCTGGTACTCCCCGGTCGAGGAAGACGGCACGATCCTGTATCGCATCGAGACACGCGGCCTGGATGCGACGAGTCTCGAGGCGCTGCTGGGGTACCTGCGCCTCGAACCCGCCAAACTCGATCAGGCGTGAGCCGTCTCGTGCTCCAGCCAGCGCACGCGGGCGATGGGGCCAAAGGCCGTGGCGCCCTTACCGGGATCCTGGACGAAAAAGTATCCCTCGAGCAACTTGTAGACATGTTCAGGTTCGTACCGCGAGACCGTCACGGCAGGCAATTCGCGCCGATCGGCGCGATTGGCGTCCCAGGTCCAGAGCGGGCCGAAGCCGAGGATGGAGACGGGCATCGCAGGCGCGGTCTTGTAGCGTCGGGTCGTCGCGCCGGGCTTAAACTGGACGAGGTCGAGTCCATCGGCATCGTTGCGCTGGAGGCGGGCGACGGAACCGTCAGCCAGTTCGAGGTGCATGGTGGTCGGGAAATCAGCGTGCTTCATGGGAGCCTCTCGGGTGAGTCCGGAACGCCATGATTATACCGGCTCCGGGGCGCCCGACCGCGTGGTACAACCCGTGAGAGGGAGAATGCGCGCGTGAACTTGCAGTGGTGGGGCTTCGCCATCGACGGCTTCAACAGCGTCCTCATCACGCTGGGGGTCCTGTTCGCGCTTCAGGTGCTGTATTACATCTTCGGCGGCGGGGTTCCGGGGACCACCTGGTACTTCACCCGGAGGATGCGGGATCCACGCGCCTTCATCCGCCGGGAGAACGTCGTCGAACTCATGGAGCGCGGCGATGCCTTCGCCAAGCAGGTGCTCGTGGGGGCCATCGACGACACGGAGTCGACCATCCGCGGTCTCGCGGTCGAGGCTCTGGCCCTGACGGGCGACCCGGCCCTCATCGCGATGATCATCGGCTGTCTCAAGGACCCCCACGAGGCCGTCCGCCTCAAGGCAGCCAACTCCCTGGCCCGGATCGCCACCCCGGAGGTGGCACAGGCCATGAAGGAACTCCTCCGCTCACCCGACGTCCGGCTCCAGTTCGTCGGCCTCCGGTTCTTCAAGGACTACCGGGACCCGGAGGCCGTCCCCGCTCTCGCGGCGCTGACACTCGAGGCCGAGGAAAGCATGCTCACGACCGCGATCCAGGTCCTGAGTGCCTACGGCGATTCGGCTCTGGCTGCCCTGGCGCGACTGATTCCCTCGGCAGGCGAGAACGTCCGGAACGTCCTGCGGGCGATGCTCGACATCAACCGGATCAATGCCTACGAGCATCTGTGCGATGCCTTCGCGGCCACCGTCGATAGCGAGATCCACCGCGAGATCCTCTGGGTGTTCAGCCGCCAGTTGTTCCAGGACTCGGGGCGCTTCCTGGTGGACTTCGTGGGCATGCCGAACTTCCCTTCCCGAGAGTCCGTCCTGGAAACTCTCCCCTTCCTGGCCGATGCGAGCATCTTTCTCACGCTGGCGAAAAACCTCTCCGATCCGGATATGCGGCTTCGCAGGCGCGTCGAGTCAGCCCTGGACGGGATGGTGGAGCGTCTCAACATCCAGGACCTGATCGAGCCCCTCTGCGAGGCCCTGATCGCCCCGGATCAGGAAATGCGGATCTATGCCTCGAAGACGCTCGGACGCCTGGGAGGACGCCTGATCCAGCAACGGACCATGGACGTCCTCTGGGGCGAGAAGGCGGCAGATGTCGCGACGTTCCTCGAAGGGGTCACGGGCTACAACATCAGCCGCATGATCAACTTCGACGCAATCATGCTGGCCGTGGACCGCCTGCTCACGAACAACCGCCCCTCGCGCGAGGCGCTGAAGGGGGTCGACTTTCTCTCCTCGTTGCTCATCGTCCTGTACCGGGAGGCCATCCGCGGATGGCGTCTCGACGACTACACCTGCGAAATGCTCGTCAGGGGTCGTCGCAGCGTCTACCCGCTGCGACTCGACAAGATCCACCCCCTGGCCGTCGACCTGCTCCAGTGGGTCACGACCCGGGCCGAAGGCGATCGCTGGCGAACCGGATCCACGTCCTGACCAGAAAGGCTCCCTCCGTGTCCGACCCCGCCGCCCACCCCGAGACTGCCCCGACGGCCTCGCCCGTTCGTATTCGCTGGGGAAAGCTCCCCGAGATCCACGTCCTGGTCTGCACCAACGAACGCCCAGCCGGAAATCCGAAGGGATCCTGCGGAGAGCGTGGTTCGGTGGCCGTGTTCGATGCCCTCAAGCAAGAGGCTGCGCGACTGGGCGTGGCCGGCCGGGTGCTCGTGAACCGGACGAACTGCCTGAAGCCCTGCGAATTCGGCCCCACCGTCGTCGTGCATCCGCGCGGAGACTGGTACGGCGGGATCCAGCCGGAAGACGCTCCGGACATCCTCGCCCGCGCGCTGGAAGGTCGAGCCCTGGAAGCACGTCTCCTCCCGGAGGAGGCTCACGCCTCGTTCTGACGGCTTCACACTTGTATACACAACCTTAACCGGCTCTTAATCATGGAACCGAACCCGACCCCCTATGATCCTGGATCAGGTGGACGGCAAGCCAACCACCCTCCCGAGAGCCCGCTGTCCAGGACGTCGTCTCTTCGCGCCACTTCACATCCCCTCTCGGGCCAGCCGGCGATCTTCGGATCGCCGGCTGATTCGTCGAAAGGTCGGACATGAGACACTCGCTCCCCACCCGTGTCACCCACCTGCTGGGCATCGAGGTTCCCATCGTCCAGGCCGGCATGATCTGGGTATCCGGGGCACGCCTGGCTGCCGCCGTCTCGGAAGCGGGTGGTCTTGGCCTCGTCGGCGCCGGGTCGATGCGGCCCGAGACTTTCCGGCAGCAGCTGAGCAAGGTGCGCTCGCTGACGGCTCGGCCGGTCGGGGTCAACATGCCCCTGTTCTACAAGTACACGGATGAGTGGATCGCGATCGCCCTCGAGGCCGGGATCCGGATCTTCTTCCTCTCGGGCGGCAGTCCCGCTCGCTACACACCCATGCTCAAGGACCGGGGCTGCACCGTCGTGCAGGTCATCGGCTCGGTGAAACACGCCCTCAAGGCCGAACAGGCTGGCTGTGACGCAGTCGTGGCGGAGGGCTTCGAGGCCGGTGGCCATAACGCGCCGGATGAAACGACCACGCTGGTGCTGGTACCGGCCATCCGTCAGGCCGTGAAGATCCCGGTGATCGCGGCAGGAGGCATCGCGACGGGGGGAGCGATGGCTGCATCCTTCGCCCTGGGCGCCGAGGGCGTGCAGGTCGGCACGCGCTTCGCCGCGACCCGGGAATCTGCTGCGCACGACGCCTTCAAGCGAACCATCGTGGAGGCGGGTGAGGGGGAAACCCGCTTGCTGATGAAGAAGCTGATCCCTGTGCGACTCTGGCGCAATGCCTTCAGCCAGCGGGTGGCCGAGGCCGAGGCCCGGGGGGCTACCCGGGAAGAGCTGGAAACCCTGCTCGGCAACGGACGGGCCAGGAAGGGCATCCACGAGGGGGACATGCAGGAGGGCGAGATCGAGATCGGCCAGGTCGCGGCCCTGATCGATGACATCCCGCCGGCAGGAGAGATCGTCCGGCGCTTCCTGGAGGAGTACGAGGCAGCCCTCTCGGGACTGCCTCGACCGGGCGATCGCTGAAGCTCGTCATCTCCCGGTCATGCGCCGCCCGTGAAAAGCCCGACCAGTCCGCTCAGGAAAGGGCCGATGACGGTGTCCCAGAGGTTCGACAGGAAGCTCTGTGCACGCATCAGCAGTCCCGGCTGCTGGGGTTGCTCCGTCGCGGGGAGAGAAGGCGAGGGCACGGAGGGGGCCGACGTCACGGGGGCAGCCACGGGAGCCGAAGGCTGGATCGTGATGGCAGGGGCACCGGCCGTCATGGTCCGGTAAGGCGAGGCGTACGGGCTTGACGACTGGATCATCTCGGTAACCTCCGGTGGCGGGGGGAGCCACCCGGATCATCGGCTCCCGGCGGCACCAGACGGTAAATGCCGGCATAACTCTCGATTAAGTTTCAGCCAGTTCCGGAGTGATCCCCTCTGCCCTCGGCAACATCACGGTGAACGTCGTGCCGCCTCCCTCGACGCTTCGCACGTCGATCTGACCACCGTGCAATTCGACGGCCTGCCGGACGATGCTGAGCCCGAGGCCGCTGCCCCCCTGACGACGCCCGCGGTCACGGGAGACGCGAAAGAACCGATCGAAGACGTGTGGCAGATCCGCGGCGGGGATCCCGATCCCCGTGTCACTCACGTGAAACAGGACGGCCTCGGACTCGAGCTGGACCATCAGTTCGACCCGGCCACCGCGCGGCGTGAACTTGATGGCGTTCGCCAGCAGGTTGACGAAGATCTGGCCGAAGCGCACCCGGTCGACTCGCAACAAGAGCGGCCTGCGGGGCAGATGGTGGCGCAATTCGAGATCCGCGCCGGTGGCCTGCGGCTGGACCGTGGCGATCGCCTCCCTCAGGACCTCTCCGATGTCCGCCAGTTCGAGGGAGCCTCCCCGTCGAGATTCGAGCGTGGACAGATCGAGCAGGTCGTTGACGAGTTCGTGCAGACGCGCCGCCTCGCGCTCGAGATCCGTCAGGAAGCTGAGCCGGGTCTCGAGATCCTCGTGTGCCCCGTCGAGCAGGGTCTCGGTGAGCAGGCGCATCGACGTCACGGGAGTGCGCAGTTCGTGACTGGCATTCGAGACGAACTCGCTCTTGAGGCGATCGGCCTCGAGTTCCCCCGTCAGATCGAGATACACGAGCACGTGGCCGACCTGCTGCCCGTCTGCTCCGTAAAGCGGACTGGAGGTGCGCTTGACGAACCGGGTCGGCTCGCGGAGCTCCAGCACGGCCACACCGGGACGTTCGGGATGCGCCAGCAGCGCCGCATCGAGACGTGCCACCCGTTCGGGATCCACCCAGCGATCGGCGAACAGGTGATGGTCCGCGAGGTCCGGATCCGTCTTCTGACCGCTGCGAGCCAGGCGTCGCAGGGCGGGATTGACCAGCACCGGGCGCAGCGCGAGATCGAGGATGAGCAGCCCTTCGCTCATGGAATCGATGGCCGCCCGCAACTCGTTTTTCTCGAGGATGAGCCGATCGATCTCGAGCGTGCGATACCCCTGCAGTTCCCGGGCCAGAAGGCCGAAAGCGGCAAGGAGGTCCCGGGTTTCTCCCCTCGGCGGCTCCTGGGCAGGCTCGAGTTCACCGGTCAGCAGCCGCGTGATGGTCTGGTGCAGCCACGAAAACGGACGCCAGACGACGCCGCCGAGTGCGTAGGTGAGAGTCGCCGTGAGCGCCACCGCACCCGCCCAGCCGCCGAACAACCACGGCCAGTCACGGAGCGACAGGACCCGCGTGGCGAGAAACACCCCGACCACCAGAGACTGGGTGAAGGCTGCCAGCAGCGTCACTCCGAGCGTGATGACGAGCGGTGGGGGCCCGGGAAGGGCCAGACGTTCGAGAGGATTCCTCACGCGAAACGCCCCGCGCCCCTCAGGACCGACTTACTTGGCCGCGCTCTCCTGAGCCCCGTCCTGCTTGGCCGAGGCCTCGTTGCGGAGCCGTCGCTCGAACCGGTACCCGACTCCGCGAACCGTCTGGATGCGCATCGGGTTGTTGGGATCCTTCTCGATCTTCTCGCGAAGCCAGTGGATATGCACGTCCACCGTCCGACCTTCTCCATGGAAGTCGTAACCCCAGACCTGTTCGATGAGAAACTCGCGAGAGAGAACCTTGTTGGCATTGAGTGCGAGGATCTTGAGCAGCTCGTACTCCTTGAGCGTCAGGTTCAGGACGCGACCGGCCAGCGTGACCTCGTGGCGGTTGAGATCGATGATGAGGTCGCCGATCTCGATCTGGTCGGGCTGGATCTGCTTGACCTCGGAATATCGGGCCACCAGCCGCAGCAACGCCTTGATGCGGGCCTGCAGTTCCCGGAGGCTGAAGGGCTTGGTGACGTACTCGTCTGCCCCGATCTCGAGCCCGACGACCTTGTCGATCTCCTCGCCCTTGGCCGTCAGCATGATGATGGGAATCGGAAATTCCGCCCGCAACTGGCGGCAGACCTCGTACCCATCGAGCCCGGGCAACATGACGTCGAGAATGACGAGGTTGGGCTTTTCACGGCGGGCCACCTCGAGCGCACCGGGACCATCGGAGGCCGTGACGACCTGGTAACCTTCTTTTTCGAGAGAGAACTGGATCGATTTCAGGATGGAAGGCTCGTCATCCACCACGAGAATCTTGGAAGACATGGATGCGTACTCCTCGTTGAAACAAGTGACGTCGAAAGGCTCACCGAGAGTTGCATACCCCCGGGTGTTAAGGGTTTAACGAATTCAAAACCTGCCCGGGCGAAAAGCTAGAACAGGTGAATCTCCAGGCCTACGCCGGCACGCGCCCAGAATTCGGGGTGCGGCTCCCCGGTGAACCCCCGCTGCTCGTACATGCGACGCGCCCGGGCGTTGCGCGTCTGGGTGGTGAGACCGATGCTGACTGCCCCGTGCTCATGCGCCGCGTGGATGGCGTCCTCGAGCAGGAGACGTCCGAGCCCCTGGCCCTGGTGAGCCGGGGCGACACCGACGGCACCGAGGTGATACCGGGGACCGAGGGGCTGGAGGATGCTGAAACCCGCGAGCTGGCCTCCGATGTCCATCACCCGCACGATCGAGGCCCCGTGGACGTGCATGTTCAGCTCTTCCGGACCTCGCCGGTACGGCAAGGGAAACGTGGCCGCATCGATCGCGAGGATGGCCTGCAGGTCCTCCCCGTCGGCGATCCTGACGCGGGGATCGGCTTGACCGGGACCCAGCGGCTCCAGCGTGTAGTAGTGGATCTGTTCCAGCGGGGCAAAGCCATACGCCACGAAGGGGACCGTGGACTCGGAACGGAGGTTGATGGTCACATCCCTTCCGAGATGCGCCAGCAACTCCGGCAAGAAGGCCGCACACGAGCGCACGAGCGCGGCCTCGTCGCGCTCGGCGACGTAGAGATCGAGAAGGCCGGGCAGTACAGGTAAGGCGACCATGACCACGTCGTCACTCACGTGACCGAGGTGAGGCATCCGGTCGAGCACCCGGCTCATGCGGGCCCGGGTCCGGGGGCCCGCTGCCCCACCATCCGGGAGGATGGCGAGCCACCGCTCCTCGAACGTCACGAACGCCTCCAGAAGGCGACGACCTGCTCGATCGCCTCCCACCACTGGGCCCAAGGTGGCCGCCCCAGGGAACGCGCATGGAATGCGGTCCGGATTTCCCGACCATCGAGCCAGGTCCCCCCGCAACGCGCGCAGATGTCGACGGCTGCATCCCCGAGTTCAGCCGGCCGCTTGCGGCCTAGTTCGACCTCGCAGGTCGGGCAGATGGCCGGACCCGAGACCTGGACCACCGGGGCAGTCGTGCCACGCCAGCGCTCTGCGAGATACGACACCGCGGGAGAACGGAGACAGGCGACCAGTTGCCCGCGGGAAAACCAGTGCCCATCGCAGGAGGAGCATCGATGCACGGCCACGGGACCGAGGTAGGAAGCCTCGAGCATGACGCTCACGCAACGCGGACAGGGCATGTCAGAGCGCGCCGAACCTTTCCGGGAGCAAACTTT
This sequence comes from bacterium, assembly GCA_035285805.1. Lineage (GTDB taxonomy): Bacteria > Cyanobacteriota > Sericytochromatia > S15B-MN24 > UBA4093 > JAYKJE01. Next base: position 136,700 of record JAYKJE010000014.1, read on the forward strand.
CAGGCCGAGCAGGCCCTGAGGATGGCGACGGTCGAGCTGGTCCCCAGACGGCTTGCTCCTGCCTCGAGCATGAGCCTGGCCGTCGCAAGATCCCGGATTCCCCCGGAGGCCTTGACACCCAGACGTTCGCCCACGACCCGACGCATCAGCTTGACGTCCGCAACGGATGCTCCCCGACTACCATACCCGGTCGAGGTCTTCACGAAAGCAGCTCCCGCTGCCTCCGAAAGCCGACAGGCCAGCTGGATCTCCTCCACGTCGAGGCAAGCCGTCTCGAGGATGACCTTCACCAGCGCAGTCCCCTGGGCCGCCTCGACCACGGACCGGATCTCGGACTCGACGACCCGGTACTCGCGATCTCGCAGCGCCCCGAGGGGGATCACCATGTCGAGCTCCTCGGCCCCGTCAGCCAGGGCAGCCAGGGCTTCCTGGACTCTCACGGAGGCATAGGTCGCCCCGTGCGGAAATCCGATGACCGAGCACGGGCGCACGCCCGAGCTCTCGAGACGGTTGACGACCCGGCGGATATGTCGGGGCTGAACACACACCGCCCGGACGTTCCATTCGAGTGCCTCCTCGCAGAGCAACTCGATGTCGAGCACGCGTGCATCGGGCCGGAGCAGGGTGTGGTCGAGCCGCAGGGCCAGTGCCCCGCCATCCAGGGGCTCCCGGGGTGGAAGACGATCCAGTTCCGAGAGTTGATGCATCATCGTTCGCCTCAGGCGCGCCGATGCGCCGCCCGGTAGACGTCCTTGATGCGGCGCTTGGAAAGGTGCGTGTACAGCTGGGTGGTCGAGATGTCGGCGTGGCCGAGCATCTCCTGTACGGCACGCAGATCCGCCCCGTTCTCGATCAGATGCGTGGCGAAGGTGTGCCGGAGCGTGTGCGGCGTGATGTCCTTCTGGATACCCGCGTCGCGCGCGGCCTCCTTGACCACCTTCCAGATGCCCTGTCGGGTCAGGCGACGCCCGGCGTAATTCAGGAAAAGCGCACGCTCGGTCTGTCGCGGCCGCAGGCGCGGGCGCAGGTCGGACAGGTAACCCTCGATGGCTCGGACCGCGGCGCGGCCGATGGGCACGATCCGTTCCTTGCCCCCCTTGCCGAGACAGCGGACGGTTCCTGCTTCGAGATCCAGATCGAGCACGTTGACGCGGGTCAACTCGCTGACGCGAAACCCACCAGCGTACAGGAGCTCCAGGATGGCTCGATCTCGCAGGTCGACCGGCTGCTCCACGAGCCGGGTGATCTCGGCCTGATTGAGCACCCTGGGCAGGTAACGGGCCGTCTTGGGACGCTCGAGTTCGGCACTCGGATCCCGTTCGAGGAGTCCGTCCCGGACGAGGAACTGGAAAAAACTCTTGAGCGAGGCAACCTTGCGGGCGATGGAGGACGGCGCCAGGTCCCGCTCGCGAAGGTCTCGGACGAAGGCCGTGAGGGACAGGCGGTTGACCTCCTGCCAGCTCGAAACTCCGTGCGCTTCGAGATACTGGACCGCCTGACGGAGATCATTGTGGTAGGCCATACGGGTATGTTCGCTCAGTCCCCGCTCGACCGAACAGTGATCCAGGAACTCGATGATCAGCTGGTGCATGATTGCCCCTGGAACGCCTCTAAACCGGCCACCTGGCCCGCTGGCGGACGTCCCTTCTCGTGGAAGGGTATAGTAGGGGGCGTGGGCTCGCGGATCGGTGCGGGCGGTCACCTCCCCCCGGATCCGGAACATGTCGGACGAAAAAACCGAACCAGCCACAGACCACAAGCGCTCCGAGGCCCGGAAATCAGGACAGGTCCTGAAGAGCCCGGACGTCATCGTGACGTTCCTGCTCTTCGGCCTGGCCTCGTCCACGAACTTCCTGGTGCAGCTGGCCTTCCGGAACCTCCATGGCTTCATGCTGGAGGTCTTCGAGGCGCTCTCGTCCTACCAGCATTTCGACCTGAAGGGGATCCTGGGCATCCTCCTCAAAGCGTGCCTGGTCATCCTCGCCTGCAGCGTCCCGTTCGCAGCACTCGGCTTCCTGCTGACGTGGCTCGGAAACCTGCTGCAGGTCGGAGTGCTCATCACGGTGAAACCCCTCAACCCCTCGGAAAACCTCAAGAAGCTCAATCCAGTCGCCGGATTCAAGAATCTTTTCAGCATCAAGAAGGTGATCGACCTCTTGAAGGCGATCATCAAGATCATCGTCATCGGGTGGCTGGCCTACAACGTCATCCGGGACGGACTCGGGACGATCCTCGTGAGCACGGACCGCTCGATCTACGCGTCGATGGCGCTGCTCGGGAACCTGATGTTCACGGTCCTCCAGAAGATCACGACGGCCATGGTCATCCTGATGGTCGTCGATTACGGCATCCAGAAGTGGCAGTACGAGAAGTCCCTCAAGATGTCCAAGCAGGAAATCAAGGACGAGTACAAGAAGCTGGAAGGGGACCCCCACGTCAAGGGGAGGATCCGTCAGAAACAGATGGAGATGGCCATGAATGCGGGCCGAGGCTCCGTCGAGAACGCGGACGTGGTCATCACCAACCCGACCCACTACGCGGTGGCACTGGAGTACAAACCCAAGAAGGGACAGAAGGCCCCCGTGGTGGTCGCCAAGGGGGTAGGAGCATTCGCGCTCGAGATCCGGCGAATCGCCGAGCAGAACTTCATCCTGATCGTGGAAGATCCGCCCACGGCCAGGGCTCTGTATGACCAGACCGAGGTCGATCAGCCGATCCCCCCCGAACTCTTCCAGATCGTCGCGAAGATCATCTCGGTCCTGTACCGGGGGCGCCGTCAACCTGCGGCCAGTCGCCCCGTCCCGCTGGTGCCGGTCGCGATGCCGCCCATCGACCTCGACACACCCCCTCCCACGCCGCCGGACGGAACGGATGGCCAGAACACGACCCTCGTGCCGCCTCCGGAGGAGCTTGCCCCCGATCGGGAGGTTCCGTGAGTCAACGGATCGGCGGGAACAACTCGACGAGCAAGGGCTCGTCCTTGAACGTCTCGCAGAGGTTGGTCAGTGGATAGAGACGCCCCTGTAACTTGGGAATCTCCAGGGCCAGGAGAGCATCCCAGGCCTCCTGGAGACCGAGAGTCGACAGCGCGGCGAACCGACCCTGAACGTCCTTGAGAGCCCTGGATGCCTCGAAGTACTGGGTGTAAGCGATGACGGCGCGCCGGACCACCTCGTCCCGCCTCTCGATGCGTCCCTGCAACTTCTCGGCGAATCGGCGGCTCGTGGTATCCAGACGATTCAGGACCGTGATGGGCTGGACCTGTCGTGGCGCAACCCGATCCAGGACGGCTCCCAGAATCGCCATGCGTGCCTCGAACCGCTGGACGATGGCCTGACAGAGCTGGAGCATCTCGAGACTGCGAGACATCTCCTGCTCGAGCACGACAGGACTGATGGCGAGGGGACGTGTGACACGCTGCCCCAGCGGGCCCGTCAGTTGACGCTTGAACTCGTCGGGCCCGCCGCTCCCCGAGCCACCTCCCCCGGGGGAATTTCCACCCCGCTGGAAAAGGTCTCGTGTCGACATCTGATGAATACCCCTCGAAGCGGCACGCGGGAAGGATGCACGAGCCGGATCATGCCCACCGATCGCGCAGCCGAAACGGGGCCCACCGGGGGCCCGAAACCTTGTTGAATTCGGCACGAAACGGTATGATACGGCTTAAAATTCTTTTAAAAGAGACCGTGACGGAGATCCCCGAGTGCCCCCCCAGCTCCCTGTCAATCAGATGCAAGCGGCCTACGCCTTCCTGGCGGCCGTCTTGCTGGGTGCCGGTCTGGGATGGTTCGCGGACCGCACGTGGCGGACATCCCCCCTTGGCCTGCTCGCCGGAACCGGCCTGGGCTTCGCAGTGGGCCTCGCGGGCCTCTGGCGTGCCCTGCAGGAGGATGCCCGATGATGGCCACCACCACGATTCCGGCCCTGGAACGCGCGCTGACCCGTCAGATGCTTCCGGTTCTCGCCGTCCTGGTCGCCGCTTCGGTCATCCCGGCCGTTCACGGCGTCGCCGTGACGCTGGCTCTCGGATGGGGCGCTGCCTGGCTCTACTACGTCATCCTTGGCAGAGGGGTGCGCAAGCTCTTCGAACGCGGTGAGCGTGCCCATCCCCATGCTGGCCAGGTCCTCGTCCGTCAGGGCGTGTGTCTGCTGGCACTCTCGATCGCCTTCCGCTGGTACGGTGACCTGGGCTGGCTGGCCCTGGTATCCCTGCTGGTGGGTCGTCACTGGATCCTGGTGGCTGCATCTACCGATGATGCCGTCAGGGCTGGTTAATTTCTGGAGGTTCCGTTGTCGCAGTTGATGTTCCGGATGGCCAGCGCCGAGCATGGCGCACATGCGGTGAATGCGGCCAGCGAGGTCGCCCACGGTGCAGGTGAAGCCGCTCATCATGCCGAAGGGGGTATCCAGCTCGGGGTTCACTGGACCGTCGGGGAGGGCTTCAGCACCCTGCACGTCGACACGATCGTGTACACCGTGATGGTCATGGCCCTGTGCCTCGTCCTGTTCGGGGCGCTCGGCAAGTTCGTGTCGTTGCGACCGGCATCGACGGGTGTGAAACGCGGAAGCCTCATCGAGCAGCTCGTCGGCTTCATCCAGGGTATCCTGCGGGACTTCGTCGGGCATGATGCACCCAAGTTCCTGTGGTATATCGGCTCGCTCTTCGTGTTCATCCTCGTCTCGAACTGGCTTGCCCTGCTGCCCTGGCGCGCCTGGGAGCTGTATGGGGTCGGCGAGACCCTCCAGGGGGTGTTTCATACGCCGCACCCGCTGGTATACGAAGCGCCCACGGCTGACCTGAACACCACGGCAGCCCTGGCCATCGCCTCGCTCGCCATGTACTGGGTCGCTGGCATCTCGAAGCACGGCCTGGGTGGGTTCCTGAACCATCACTGGTTCGCCAAGCCCGCGGCCCTGGCGCCCGTTCGCATCATCGAGGACGTCACGCGGCCCCTCTCGCTCGCCCTCCGTCTCTTTGCCAACATCGTCGCGGGTCATATCGTGGGAGTCGTGCTCCTGCAGATGACGCTCGTGGGCGCTGCGGCGCTGCTCCCCCTGGAGCTCTTCGTGGGCGCCATCCAGGCGTTCATCTTCTCGACCCTCTCGGCCTCCTACATCGGGGGCGCCGTCGAGGACCATCACTAGTCCCTCCCTCGCACCAGGCTCCCTCTGTCGAAAGGAATCTGCTTCACCATGGCTCTTTCTCCTGAAACCCTCGCCCAGGTCGCTCCCGCGCTCGGACAGCTCGGCGGTCTCGCCGCCCTCGGCGCCGGCATCGCAATGGGCTTCGGCGCGCTCGGCCCCGGCATCGGCGAAGGCAACCTGTTCGCCAAGACCCTCGAGGGTATCGCTCGCCAGCCCGAGCTGCAGGGCAAGCTCCAGGGCACGATGTTCATCACCTTCGCCCTGGTCGAGGTTCTCGCGCTGCTGTGCTTCGTCGTCGCGATGCTGCTCGTGACGGGTATCGCCCAGCCCGCCCTCAACGCCCTCGGCATCTAGTGACCCGACGCGGGTGGATCGCGTGATCCACCCGCCCCCCTCTTCTTGGAGCCAATTCCATGCTGGAACTCAACCTGACCTTGCTGGTCCAGATCGGGCTCTTCCTGGTTTTCGCCGGTCTCATGAACGCCGTGTTCTTCAAGCCCGTCGCCCGGGTTCTCGAGGAACGCAAGGCCTACATCGACGGCAAGCATGCCCGCGCCAGGCAGGACCTGGCCTCGATCGAGGCCCTGCGCACCGACTACGAGACCAAGATCCAGGAAGCGCGCCGCGAGTCTCAGGACCGGATCGCGCAGGCCCTGAAGGAATCCGAGACCGAGCGACTGGCCCTCGTGTCCAGCGTTCGTCAGGATGTCGAACGCCAGGTGGGAGAAGCTCGCGAATCCATCCGCCAGGAGCGTGACCAGGCCCTGGCCGAACTCGAGTCCACGATTTCTGACCTGTCGAATCTCATGGCCGGTCGTATCGCCGGTGAAGCGGCCCTGGCAGGGGCCGGTGTCTCGGCGCCCACCCACGAAGGGAGCGACGCATGAGCCCCACTCTCCAGGCGCTGTTCGCCCTCGTCAACTTCGGAGCGATCGCCTATCTGCTCAAGCGCTTCGCCGGACCCATCCTCGTCCAGCGACTTCATGACCACCATGCAGCCACGCTGCAGGCGATCGATGAAGCCGAGAAAGCCGAACGCGAAGCCACGGAAGCGCTCGGAACATGTCAGCGTGAGCTCGCCGATCTGCCCCGGACCCTCGAGGGTATCCAAGGTCAGGCCGTCGAACTCGCACGGCAGGCCTCGGCCCGCATCAAGCAGGCCACCGAAGCGGATTGCGACCGCCTGAAGCAGCAGGCAGCCCAGGATATCGAGCGGGAACGCTCGCTGGCGCGCCAGGCCATCCAGCGAGCTCTGGTCTCGCGCTCGCTCGACCAGGCCCGTCGCCAGCTCGTCGAGCGCATGAACCGCGAGACGCAGAACCGCCTCGTGGAGCGGCTCATCCAGACCATGGAGGACGGCACATGCGCCATCACCCGGTAGCCCTGCGTTACGCCGACGCGCTGTTCGCCCTGGCCCGCGAAACGGACAAGGTGGAGGCGATTGACCGCGACCTCCAGCAGATCGTCGAACTCATCGCCTCGCACGCGGAACTCACGGGCGTGCTCGCCAGCCCCGTCGTGGCAACCGGCGACAAGAAGCTCGTCACCTGGAAGCTCTTCCAGAACCACGTCGATCCGATGGTCCTGAACACGCTGCTCCTCATGATCGACAAGCAGCGTGCCGACCTGCTTCCGCAGGTCCAGTCCGAGTTTCGCAAGCGGGTCGATGACCTGCACCGCCGCACCCGCGCCACCGTCCGGACGGCTTTCCCGCTCGAGGCGACCCACGCCGAGCGCCTTCGAGCCCAGCTCGAGGCCCAGCTCGACCGCCGGATCGACCTCGAGGTGGTCGAGGACCCCGGACTGATCGGCGGGCTCACGGTCACCGTCGGTGACCGGGTGCTGGATGCCAGCCTCCGCGGGCGCCTCGAGTCGCTCGCCCGTACCCTTGCCTGAAGACGCGCGTCATCCGAGAGGATCCATTCATGATTGGTATTCGTCACGACGAGATCACGGCGGTGCTCCGCCAGCAGATCCAGAACTATCAGGCCGAGCCCACGGTCACCAACACCGGAACCGTACTGGAGGTCGGCGACGGCATCGCGCGCATCCATGGCCTCCGCAAGGCCATGGCGGGTGAGTTGCTCGACTTCGGCCAGGACGTGCTCGGCATGGTCTTCAACCTCGAAGAAGACAACGTCGGTGCCGTCGTCCTGGGCGACTACAAGAAGATCCGGGAAGGAGCCGAAGTCAAGGCCACCGGTCGGATCGCCTCGGTCCCCGTGGGCCCGGAACTCCTCGGTCGCGTCGTCAACGCGATCGGTGCGCCCATCGATGGCAAAGGTCCCCTGGGCACGAGCAAGTTCCGCCCCATCGAGGGTCCGGCGCCCGGCATCATCGAGCGCAAGTCGGTCCACGAGCCCCTGCAGACGGGCATCCTGGCCGTCGACTCGATGATTCCCATCGGCCGCGGTCAGCGCGAGCTCATCATCGGTGACCGTCAGACGGGTAAGACGGCGATCGCCGTCGACACGATCATCAACCAGAAGGGCAAGGACGTCATCTGCATCTACGTCGCCATCGGCCAGAAGGAGTCGACGGTGGCTGCGGTGGCCGGGAAGCTCGAGGCAGCGGGCGCGATGGACTACACCA
>JAYKJE010000015.1:0-41346 GCA_035285805.1 bacterium
GCCCCAGGTACACGATCACGGGGATGACGGGCAACCCGCGTTCGTGCGCGAGCCAGGTGGCGAGGGCCGCCAGTCGGCCGGGCAAGGCGTGGTCGACGCGCGCCTGGATCTCGATGATGGCCAGGAACTCCCCGAGGTCGGGGTCGGTCATGTGCAGTTCGAGGTCGGGCGTGCGCTGCTTGATGAGGTACTCGCGGGTGCTGGCCTCGAGCAGGCGGGCCGTCGGGCGGCCCGAGAGGAAGCGCGCCAGGGCGTCTCCCATGGCGACGAGGATACGCTTGGCTCCGTGGTCCTTGTGGTGGCGATCATGGTTGACCATGATCATATTGTATCATAAAAATATCATGAACCGAGATTGGCCCGGATCCCTGCTAGACCGCAGAGAGGCAACGCCAGGAACCGGCCCGGTCCGGGTACAAGCATCTGGGCGCCTGCCCGATGCCGTCATCCCGTCATGGAGTGTCCCGTGTCCGACCCTCGTCATTCCCACCCGACGCGTCATGCCCACGACCGCTCCGCCGGAGGTGTGGCCAGGAGGCGCGGGCTCGGTGCGGGCCTGGCCCTGACGCTCGCCGGGTGCCTGGTGAAGCCGAACATCGACCCGGTGAACGGGGCAGATTTCCTTTGGATTCGCCGGGACCGGTCGCAGACGCAGGTCTTCGGGGTCGCCGCGGCGACCCCGTCACCGACCCCGTCACCGACTGGCGTACTGGCTCCTGGCGATACGGGTTCAGCCACCCTCCACCACGATTTCGTGGTGACCAAGGGCGGTGTATCGAGCACGTTCGTGTGGGTGCCGGTGTTCCAGGCGTATCAGCTCATCAATCCGGCGAACTGCGGGTATTCGGGTCAACCGGTGGGGGTGTGGGTGGGCAGCCAGCCCACTTCCGGAACGCGTGACGTGGACTGGGCGGTCGAGACATTCGGCGGTTTCTACGCAGGTAAGTACGAGGCGAGTCGTGCCGATGCCGTTGCCGGAAATGCTTCGAGCGGTTCCGGGGCGACGACGGGTTCGTCCAGCACGCTGAAGGTGGCCCCGTTCTGCGTCCCCTGGACGAACGTGACCTGGGACCAGGCGAAGGCTGCCTGCGCGGCGTACGATCCGGCTTGTCATCTGATGACGGACGACGAGTGGACGGCGTTGGCGGTGTGGTCGATGATCCGGGGCGTCACGGTGTACGGCAACAATACGTATGGTAAGGACACTAACGACAACGGCATCACCTTCCTGGATGATCCCACTTATGGTTCAGTCGATCGTGCCTTGACGGGCAGCGGGAAGCGTTCCAGTTGGTCGGGTGATGTGAATCTGACGACCCACACGGGGACGACGGCCGGGGTGTATGACCTGAACGGCAACGTGTGGGAATGGACGGCGACGCTGGGTGGGGCGAGCGGTTCGAACCGTTACACGGTGAACGGTTCCGATACAGGGCTGTCGATGCCTGGCAGCGGGTATATCTCGTCCCTGAGCACGGATGCGCGGTTGCGTCGTTACGGGGTGCCTGCGAGCACCGGGGGAATCACGGCAGCTTTCGGGGCAGACTTCTTCTATCCTAATAACAGTTCATTAACAGCTTCACTGCGCGGGGGCGGCTGGGACCACTTCTCGTTCGCCGGGGTCTGGCACCTCGGCCTGAACGGCGCGCGCTCGCGCTCCGTCGACGGCGTCGGGTTCCGCCCGGTCCTCCGGTTCTGAAATCTGGAAATCTGTTCTCTGGTCATCTGGTTGAGCCGCTGATAAGCGGCGATTCGAAATTTTTTGCAAAAAAAGGGACTTTCACCTCTTTTCGCGAAATAGGCGGTCGTGTCAAAAGATCAGATTCTTTTGCAGAAAACCGAGGACACGGCCGTCTATGCCTGCGCGATGCGCCCTCGGTCACCTGCGGCGCCCTCGCCGGGTTCCACCCGGTCCTCCGGTTCTGGGGCGTCTGGCAAGACATGAAGTCTCCCAGGACACCCCCATGCGTCGCGCGACGGAAGGTCGGCATGTTCAATTCAGGATGCGGGCGGCGTCCATCGCGTACACCCCCTACAGGTGGCAGATTCCGTCCCGGCTCCGGAGGCTCCCCCCTCACCGCAAACGGTTTTCCCGCCCCATCCACCACCGGAGCAGCAACAGGGCCGCCCCGGCCGGCACGATCCACCGGTCGTGCCTTCGCACCCTCGGCTGGATCAGCCGTCCGGCCTGATACAGCAGCGGCGCCGCCTGCGTGTGCCACCGCCGCGTGAGCGCGTAGCCCGTACGCAGCAGGCCCAGCGGCCCCGTCCCGCGGGGCCGGGGCACGTTCCCCCGCTCGCTGGCTTCCCGGATCCCGTCCCGGACGGCCTCGAACGCCGGTTTGGGGCTTCCGTCGGCCCGGCAGAGGCCGAAGTGGTACTCGAGGTGCACCATGTCGGGCGCCGAGGCGTTCAGGCCTACCAGGGGGCTGCCGTCGAACAGCTCGTAGGCATTGGCGAGATGCAGGCGGTTGTGCGGCCATCGCCGGGGGGCGAGGACGGTCCGCAGCGTCGGCATGACCTCCCGGTACCAGGTGGCTTGCCCCTCGTGCGAGTGGTCCTCCGGGAACATCCGGACCCGGAAGGGTTGCTTCAGGACCTCCACGTTCGGCAGGCTGGAGTACCCGAACTCCCCGATCAGCACGGTCTTCCCGTACCAGGTCGAGCGCGGGTCGTGCACCCGCGCGTGGATGGCCTCGAGGGGGTGCCAGTCATGCGGTCCCACCCCCGGGACCCAGGTGTCCGGGTAATGATCGAGGGCGATCGCATCGATCCAGGTCCCCGCCCGCTGCATGAGTTCATCCGTGAAGGCCAGCCAGTCCAGCCACCTCGGCAGCCCCCCCGGCACCACGTCGCTCACGCTCGGGATGCAGTTGTAGACCACCAGCGCCTCGGGCGGCAATTCCTCGCGCGCGACGCGGTACAGCCCCACCAGGGCCTTCCAGTGCACGCCCACGGGCAGGTCCACCTGCCACCCGCCGAGGTTGAACGGCCGGAGCAGGAACAGGTTCAGGTCGTCCTTGATGTGGGACATCCAGTTGTTCGGCTCGTTCCAGACCTGCCACAGGCCCACGCGGTCGCCGAGCTTGGCATGCACGTCCCGCACGAAGGTCCGCCACGCCTCCAGGAAGGCGTCCAGATCCTCGTGGGCCAGGTCCGTCGCCCAGCTGGGCGGGTTGTAGAGAATACCGTAGACCCGGATCTCGCGGCTCTCGAGCGCGCGCACGAAGTCCACGTACCAGTCGGCGATCGCCTCGTCGAGCCGGTCCTTTCCGGGCATCCACCAGCTCCAGTGGATGTCGACCCGCACGTACTGCACGCCGAGGTTCCCCAGGGCGTCGAGGGCCAGCGGCGCAGCGGACTCGAGCGCCCTGACGTCCGGGACGGGTGATAGCCGGACGGGATTGAGGTTCACGGACCACTGGAGCCGGTCACGCACGGGCATGACGACCCCCATGCGCTATCATGGCCACGTGGACGTCACCGAGCACCTCGAAGCCATTCTCCGCGCCCTGCCGACTTCTCCCGGCGTTTATCTGATGAAGGGAAGCCAGGGCGAGATCCTCTACGTGGGCAAGGCCGTCAACCTGCGCTCCCGAGTCCGCTCGTACTTCCGCAACGACCGCCAGCACGCCCCGAAGGTGCGCGCCCTGGTGCGCCAGATCCACGACCTCGAGACGATCGGCACGGACACGGAGGTCGAGGCGCTCGTCCTCGAGAACGTGCTCATCAAGCGGCACCAGCCTCACTACAACATCCTCCTGAAGGACCAGAAGACCTACCCCTGGTTGAAGCTCACCGTGCAGGAGGCGTTTCCGCGTCTGGTGGTCGCCCGGCGCAAGGTTCCGGACGGAGCCCGCTATTTCGGGCCATACCCGGACACGGGCTCGATGTACCGGGCACTCGGGCTGGTCCGGAGCCTGTTCCCCCTCCGCCAGCGACCGACCCCCCAGTTCCGCGATCGCCCCTGCCTCAACCACGCGATCGGGCGCTGTCCCGGTCCCTGTCAGGGCCTTATCGATCGCGCCACCTACCGCCAGACGGTCGAGCAGGTCGAGGCCTTCCTCGAGGGACGCCACGGTGACCTCCTGACCCAGCTGGAAGCCCGCATGCGCTCCGCTGCCGAAGACCTCGACTTCGAGGGCGCCGCCCGCGCCCGCGATGCCATCGCGGCCCTCGTGAAGCTCCAGGAAGAACAGAAGCTCGTCGGGGATCTCACGGGCGAGCAAGACCTCGTCGGTTTCGCGACGGATGCCACCACCGTCGTCTTCCAGGTCTTCGAGGTCCGCCAGGGCACCGTGACGGGGCGCCGTTCCTACGAACTTCCGCGCCCCGACGACGAGGACCCGACCCTCCTCTCGCAGCTCCTCTCGCGGTATTACGCCGAGCAAGACCGCCCCGTGCGCGAGATCCTCGTCCCGTTCCCCCCCGATGAGGCCCCCCTGCTCGAGACCTGGCTGAGTGACCGTCGCGGCGCGCGGGTGGAGCTGCACGTCCCCCGCCGAGGCGGCAAGCACACCCTGCTCGAATGGGCCGAGCGCAATGCGCGTAGCACGCTCGAGCAGGCGCGCACGCGGGCCTTCGCCCTCCAGGAGACGGGCTCCGAGCGGGGCCTCGAGGAACTGGCCCGAGCCCTGGGGCTCGACGAGCCCCCCGCGCGCATCGAGGGGTTCGACATCGCCCACGTCCAGGGATCGGACACCGTGGCGTCCATGGTCGTGTTCGAGGACGGGGCCCCGGCCCGGCACGCCTACCGGAAGTTCAAGATCCGCACCGTCGAGGGCGTCGACGACTTCCGCTCGATGCACGAGGTCGTCTCCCGGCGGTTCCGTCGGCTCCTCGAACCCGATCCCGACGGGCGCTGGGCCCGGCCGGACCTGGTCCTCATCGACGGGGGGAAGGGTCAACTCGGGATGGCCGTGGAGGCCCTGCAGGTCCTGGGGCTGGACATCCCGCTGTTCGGCCTCGCCAAGCGCTTCGAGGAAATCTATCTGCCCGGACGCCCGGACCCCGTGCGCCTGCCGGCCGGCTCTGCCGCGCTGCGCCTCGTCCAGCGGGTCCGAGACGAGGCCCACCGCTTCGCCAACACGTTCCACGGCCAGCAGCGAGGCCAGCGCATGACGCGCTCGTGGCTCGACGAGGTGCCCGGCATCGGTCCGGCCCGCCGCCGGGACCTCCTGCAGGCCTTCGGCTCGGTCGAGGGCATGAGGGGGAAAAACGTCCAGGATCTCGTCGAGAAGGGCGGATTGCCCCGCAAGCTGGCCGAAACCCTGTACCATCTCCTGCAGGCGCAGGAACGGAGCTAGCCAGGTTGTCGATGCGGAACGGGATGAGAAGGACCCTCGCGGCGCTGCTCGCATGTCTCGTCGTGGTCGGCTCCGGCTTCGAGGCCCAGGCCCGTCGGCGGACGGCCGACCCTCTGGTCACGACCCAGCGGAAGCTGGAGGCCATCCAGCAGCGCAAGGCGCAGATCCTCCAGCGGGTCCAGGCCCTCAAGCAGCGTGAGCATGCGGCCGTCGAGGAACTTTCCGGGCTCCAGCAACGACTCGAGCAGACCTCCATCCGCCTCGAAGACTCCCGCTACCGCATGGGGCGCGCCCGACGGGCTCTCGATGCCAGCCAGACCGCGCTGAAATCGGCCTCTCGCAAGTTTCGCCGGGAGCAGATCCTGGCTTCCCGGCGGCTGCGGTCCGTGTACAAGCACCGCAACGAGAATCTCTGGGAGGCGATGCTCACCTCCCCGGACCTCGGCTCGTTCATCACGCGCTACCAGTACCTCAAGTACATCTCGCGCCAGGACCAGATCCTGCTGGACAACCTCAAGGCGCGGCGGGCCCAGATGTCGCTCGAGAAGCGACGGCACGGTCAAGCCTTGCAGGAAATCACCTCCCTGACCAACAACATCGCGGATCAGAAGCGCGAGATCGCCGAGGACACCGAGGAACAGACGGGGCTCGTCTCCCGCATCCGGAACGAACGGGCTGCGGCGGAAGCGGCCCTCGCCCAGCTCGAGCGGGACTCCCAGCAGATCGAGGCGATGATCCGGCGCCTGATGGCTGCTCGTCGTCGCACCCCTCGCCTCGGGACCGGGCGGTTCCTGCGGCCCGTCGCCGCTGCCGTCGGGGATACCTTCGGGCTGCGCTACCACCCCATCCTCCACGTCCGGCGCCCGCATCGCGGCGTCGATTTCCGGGCGGCGTCCGGGCAGACCATCCATGCCGTGGACCGGGGGAGCGTCATCTTCAGCGGCTGGTTCGGATCGTTCGGGAAGGTCGTGATCGTCGACCACGGGGGCGACCTCACGTCTCTGTACGCCCACTGCAGTCGCCTGTACGTCGACCGCGGGCAGGTCGTCGAGCGCGGTCAGGCGATCGCCGCCGTCGGGAGCACCGGGCTCTCCACCGGACCGCACCTCCATTTCGAGGTCCGGCTGGACGGAACCCCCGTCGACCCGCTGCGCTATCTGCGGTGATGCCGGACGGGTGGACGGTTTGCACGTACCGCCACGCGGGTACGCATGCCAACATCGAAGGGGCGGGTGCCCCGGGGGGGTGAATCGTGTTTCGCAGGTATTTCGACCCGGTCGTGCTCGGTCTGGTGGTCGCCGCTTTCGGGGCGGGCTCGGCCGTGCATCCCCTGCAGGTCGCTGCCCAGACGCGCACGCTTCCCACGCTCACGCAGGTCTACGATCTGCTGCGCGAGGAGTTCATCGACCGCAAGGTGGACGATTCCAAGCTCGAGTATGCCGCCATCCGCGGGATGCTGGAATCGCTCGATGACCCCTACACGCGGTTCATGGAGCCGAAGGCCTTCCAGTCGATGCAGGATGAGCGCAGCGGTGCCTTCTTCGGCATCGGCATCCAGATCGGCATGAACAAGGACAAGCACCTCTCCGTCATCGCTCCCCTCGAGGATACGCCTGCCGCCAAGGCCGGCCTCAAGTCCGGTGACCTCATCGTGGAGATCGACGGCAAGCCGACGAAGACCATGGCCATCGAGGAGGCGGTCACGCTCATCCGGGGCAACAAGGGCACCAAGGTGACGCTGACGATCCAGCGCGGCCCCGAGAAACCCTTCCCGGTGGCCATCGTCCGCGACTCCATCGCCACCAAGGCCGTCAAGGTCCGGGAACTGGCCGGCGGGGTCGGCTACATCCGGCTGTCGACCTTCATGGCCGAGAATGCCGACAGCGAGATGCGGGACGCCCTCAAGAAATTCAAGTCGGCTCCCGGCATCGTGCTCGACCTCCGGGGCAATCCGGGCGGGCTGCTCCCCAACGCCGTGTCCATCGGTTCGATGTTCATCGGCAAGGAAACCGTCGTCCAGATCGTCGACCGCGAGGGCTTCTCCGAGAAGCTCCGCGGACCGGGCGCACCGGTCGTGCCGGCCAGGCAGCCCGTGGTCGTGCTGGTCGACGGCGGTTCGGCCTCGGCCTCCGAGATCCTGTCCGGTGCCCTGCAGGACACCCATCGCGCGACCCTTGTCGGGACCAAGACCTTCGGCAAGGGGCTCGTCCAGACGGTGCACTCGCTCGAGAACGGGGGCGGGATCGCCATCACGACCAACAAGTACCTCACGGCCGCCGGACACGACATCAACAAGAAGGGCATCGTGCCCGATGTGGTGGTCGAGTTCCCGCCCGTGGCCACGGGTTCGGTGGATGCCGAGAGCCTGCCCACCCTCGATGAACTCATCTCGGCCGGCAAGGACGTCCAGCTCAACAAGGCCCTCGACCTCATCGACAAGGCGTCCGCGAGCTGAGACAAGGCCCGGTCAGGCATCAGGCTCGCCCCCGCGGGGCGAGCCTTTTTTCTTCGTTCAGGGCTTTGCAGACGAAGGGGTGGCGCCCGCGGAGTCCGCTTCCGTGGACGGGGTCGCCTCAGGCCGGAGAAGGTACACGCGGCGTCCCGCCCCATCGAGCACCGCAGGCGTCCCATCCGGTGCCAGGGCGAGGCTCACCGGACTCGACAGGCGTGCCGTCCGGGCGTCCGGCGCCTCGTCGGTGGTGCCCACCTCCCCCGAGCCGGCCACCGTCTCGATGCTGCCGTCGTCGTGAATCCAGCGGACCCGGTGATTCCCCGTATCCGCCACCAGCAGGCCGCCTCGCGGAAGGAGGGCCACCGCGGAGGGGGAGCTCAGACGCGCTTCCGGAGCCGCTCCTCCATCTCCCCCGAAGCCGGGTTCGCCCGTGCCGGCCAGGACCGTGAGCTGGCCATCCGACCACGACAGGATCTGGTGACGCGCCCTGTCGGCGATCGCCACGCGGCCCGATCCCAGGGGCGCGAGGCCGACGGGGTCGACCAGCCGCCCGGTGGTCATCCAGGTCAGCCGTCCGTTGCGGTCGAGACGTCCAAGGCGGGGGGGCTGCCCGGCGAGCAGCCACGTGTTGCCGTCGCTGGTGGTGGCCACGGCCCGGGGCCGGGGGACGGGGACCTGGATCGCGAGTCCGTCCAGGACCTTGCCGGCATGGCCATCACCTGCCATCGGTTCGACGGTGGATTCACCCACCACGCGCCAGATCCGGTTGCGTTCCCGGTCGGCCAGGAAGAGGCAATCGAGGCCCCACGCGACCTGTTCGATCGACCGTGAGGCCTGCTCGGGCCGGAGAGGCAGGGCGTGGAAGCCCCCTTCCGGACCGGCCACGAGCACCCCTTCCCGGGTCGCCAGGTAAAAGCCATCGGGGCCGATGGCCAGACTCGTAGCCTCGGGGAGTTCGGCGATCGCCGTGGACAGGGTATAGTGGTAATCGTGGCGATGCGAACGAGGTTCGGGCTGCTCGCAGCCCGGCAGGCCCGCCACGGAGATCCATCCCAGGGCTCCGAGGGTTCGTATCATCCAGCGTCGGGAGTCGGTCAAGGAAGCCATCCTCTTGACATCATCTGGGTAACCATGGCACCCATTCCCCGAGGTGGGTGGAACCTATCGGGTGGACGCACCAGGACCGCGTTCGCAGGAGAATCAATGGATATCATCACGCTCGGCATCGACCTGGGACGCTCGGAGATCCGTCTTTCTGACGGTGAACAGGTGATCGCGCTGCCCACCCTGCTCGGCGGACCCGTCTCGACCGTCAAGCGTGGCCAGAGCCGCGTCGGGGACGATTTCCTCGAATCCCAGCTCGCGGTGCGTCTCGGGCGTCGTAGCTACTCCGTCGGCCAGCTCGCGCTCGCCCAGGCAGTCGACTTTCCCGTGAACGATCCCGACCTCTTCGCAGATGAGCTGAACCTGGTGTTGCTCCTCGCCCTGCTGGGGCTATACGTCCGTCGCCGGGGCATCACGGGGACCCCACGCTTCAAGATTTCCCTGGGCTTGCCCGTCGGGCTTTCGCGCCGCCGGGCGCACGTCGAGGCTCAGCTCGCCACCTGGGTCGGGTTGCACCAGTTCGAGCTCGCCGGGGAAAATCTCTCGTTCGAGATCCTCCAGATCGAACCGATGCCCACCGCCGTCGGGGCCGTCTATGCGGCCCTGCTCGAAGGGCAGGTCGCCTTCTCGGCTTCCCACAACGTCGGCGTCATCGATGCGGGCCACACCTCGACGGATTACCTCGTGGTGCGCCTCCCGCATGAGCTTTCGGCCTACTCGGGACATTCCCCGGCTGCCGCGGGATGCCGGCTGGAGCAGATCCTGGTCGAGTTCCTCGAGAGCGAAGGTCTGGTCCGGGTCCATCCGCTCCGTCTCCGGGAGGCCCTCGCCACGCGCGTCTACGTGGATGGTTCGACCCGCATCGAGATTCCCGAGACGCTCTGGGCAGATACGCTTGAACCACTCGCCCAGCACGTGGCGCTCACGGTCAAGCAGGCCTGGCGCGATCTCGCGATCGAGCGGATGGTGCTTGTCGGGGGCTTCGGGAAGTTCCTGTATCCGTATCTCGTCCAGTTTCCGTACTTCCGGGACTGTCTGCTAGCCGATGACGTGCGCCATCTGAACGTCCGCGGACTTTTCGAGTACGCACTGGCATCACCTCTCCGTCCGTCCGGCGTCGCGCTGGAGACCTCTCCGACCTTCCGGACACCTGCGTCGACGGCACCCTCCGCCGTGCAGGTCGAGATGCCCGTCGCTCCCCCTCCCCTGTCAGCCGTGGCCGAGGTCGAGCCGGAACCCGCCATCGTTCCCGAACTGGAACCGGTGGCCGAGGTCGAGCCGGAACCCGCCGTCGTTCCCGAACCGGAACCGGAACCGGTGGCCGAGGTCGAGGTCGAGCCTGCTCCCGCGCGGCGATCTGCTCGCAACGCCGGCTCCTCCTCGCGAACTGCGGCAGCGCGCCCTGCCGAGCCCGCGGCACCGCCCGCGCCCGCGGCGGCTCCGGCTGTAGCATCGGGTGGGAAGATGGACCAGGCGGCCATCGACGCCCTCATCGCGGGGGCTCAGGCACCCGCGGCGCCGCCCGCGCCCCCCGCATCACCGGCTGCTGCGATGGGTAAGCTGGACCAGGGCAACATCGACTCGCTCATCGCGTCACTCGCGGCACAGGGCTAGTCAGCGGTGCTCGAGGCATTACGGGCCCGCATGGCGCGGGCCTTCACCCCTCCCGCAGAGGATCTCGGGGCGATCTCACTCGAAGATCTGCGCAGAGCGCTGCGCTCGATCGAGGGGAAGTATAACGGTTTCCGGGACGAGAACCGTCGTCTGAAGGCCGTCGTCCAGGAGTTGCGAGACCAGGTCGATCGGCTCGAGCAGGAACTTGCCGATGCCGTCCAGCTGCGCACGGACGGGGATCAGGCACGCGAGGAGCTGCTCGGTCGGATCGCGGCAGCGGAAGGCGAGCGTGAACGCCTGTCCGCACGCATCGAGGTGCTCGATCGGGAACTCTCGGAGGCGCTCTCCGCGGCCAGCACGGCCACGTCGTCTTCCGTGATCCTGCCATCTGCCGAAGATGGCCCTGCCGTGACGATCTCCGAGGTGGCGAGCGAGGCTTCTGCCCCTGCTCTTGCCGGGGATCCGGAGCTGGTGGAGCGGGTCCGGGCCCTCGAGCTCGAGCGAGACGAGCAGCGGGCCCAGGTCGAGGATCTTGCCCGTCTCCTCGATGAGGCCCGTGGCCGCGTCGCCGAGCTCGAGGACACTCCGGTTCCCGACAGCCCCGAGACCGATTCCGCCGAGACGGCTGCGCGCATCGTCGAGCTCGAGGCCGAGTGTGAGCGCCTGCGGGGCAAGCTGACGGCGCTTGCGGATGCAGCGTCGCTCGAGGACCAGCTCGAGGAGCCTGCGACCGCGACGAGCGGGGATGGCGATCGCTCCGACCTGCTTTCGCGCGCGGAGGCTGCAGAAGCCTCCCGGGACGAGCTCCAGGCCAGGGTCACGAGTCTCGAGGAAGAGCGGGCGGAACTCCAGGCGACACTCGACGAGCTCATCTACTCACCCACCGTTCCGGCGCGGCCCGAACCCGCGGCGAAGCCGGTCGAACCAGCTGCTCCTCCCGCGGCCGGAGCGGCTTCAGCAGCCGAGGTGGCCGACCTCAAGGAGACGATCCGCTACCTCGAGGATGAACTGTCGGGGGTCGCGGGTGAGTTCGAGTCGGTCCGCGATCAGTACGTCTCGGAGCGCGATGCGCATCGCAAGCTGCGCAAGGAACACGAGGAACTTCAGCTGGTCGTCGAGGAGTACCGGACTCAGGGGGTTCCCGACCCCGAGGAAGTCCAGCAGCTCCGACTGTCCACCCAGGATGCCCAGGATCAGGCCCGGCAGGCAGCTGCCGAGCGTGATGACTGGCGGGCCCGCTTCGAGCAGGCCGATGCCGCGCTGGAGCTGACCCAGGATGCGCTCAGCGTGTCTCAGGCCACGCAGGCCGAACTTCTGGACCTGAAGTCCGCACTCGAGCAGCAACTCGCGCAGGAGCGAGAACTCGCCGCCCGTCTCGAGGCCCGCATCAAGAGCATGGAGTCGTCGTTCCAGGCCCGGGCTGCCGAGCTGGCCCGGGATCGCACCGGCGCGCGGGGCGGTTCAGGTGCGGCGACGCCAGCCCCACGCCCACCCATTTCCGATGCGCGTGCGTCCGCGATCGATCGTGCGGTCTCGGCGGCGGCTCTGGCGGCCGCTTCCGCTGCTGCTTCGGCGGCCACGGCGAATGCCCCGGTCGCGGGGCCCGAGCCGAATGCCCCTTCAGGTCGGGTGGAAGAGGCCGATAAACCCGAGAAGGACCGCCTGGCGCGGCTCGAGTCGGAGGTGGCCATGTTGCTGGCGGCGCTCAAGAAGCAGGCTCTGGCCGAGCCCCCCTCGTCCGTCGACGTCGTCCCGTCCGCAGAGGTCCTGGCGCCCGTGGTGGTCGCGACCCCCGAGGTCCTTCCGGCGTCGTTCGAGGCCGCTCCGGTGGAGCCGGTGGCCCCGGATCCCGTGAACGAGGTGCCGGCGGTTGAGCCCCAGTCGCCTCCGCAGGTCGCGGTTCGTGCGGCTGACGACATGGAGCCTGCCCCCGGGGATACCGTTCCGACCGCGGCGGTGGCGCGGGCGATCGCCGAGGGACCGGAAGGCGAGGACCCGCAGGCCGCCCGCCGGCGAGCCTTGCGTCAGATGTTGCAGGGGGAAGGACGCTAGACGTCCCGGGGAGGTGCGATGGAACCGGCAGGCCTTTCCGAGGTCCTCGCTCGCATCGACGCGATCCGCAGGCGGTTCGAACCGGGCGTCGGCTCGGTCCGTCAGCCTCCTTCTCCCTCCCCTGCTGCCGGTTCCCCGGTTTCAGCCGGTGCTGATGGAGCGGGGACGTTCGAGGCGGCCCTCCAGGAAGCGAGTCGTTCGGCGGGCGTCGATCCTGCCCTCGTGCGGGCCGTCGTGGACGTCGAGTCGGGCGGGAACCCGCGGGCGGTCTCGCCCGTCGGGGCTCAGGGGCTCATGCAGTTGATGCCGGGGACGGCGCGTGACCTGGGGGTCGAAGACCCCTTCGATCCCGCCCAGAACCTGCGCGGGGGAGCCAGATACCTGCGCGAGATGCTCGACCGCTTCGGGAACCTGCCGGAGGCGATCGCGGCCTACAATGCCGGACCGGGGGCCGTGTCCCGACACGGGGGCATTCCGCCGTTCCGGGAGACGCAGGCTTACGTCAAGAAGGTGCTCTCCAGTTACCAGGCGAACCAGGGAGGTAACCGATGATCCGGGGAATTTACACCGCGGCAGCCGGAATGCTCAACGAGATGGCCCGCCAGGAAGTCGTGGCCAACAACCTGGCCAACGTGAACACCACGGCCTTCAAGAAGGACCTGGCAGTTTTCCGCGCCCGGGACGACAAGCCGATCACCCGGATCGAATCCGAAGGCGCGCCGAGAGCGTCCGGTGCCGAGGCGACCGAGATCGGTCGACTCTCGACGGGGGCCTTCCTGGATCGCGTCTTCACGGAGTATTCGCAGGGTCCGCTCCGGCGCACCGACGAGCCCTTCGATCTCGCCATCACGGGCCCCGGGTTTCTCGTGCTCCGGGATGGCAACGGCCAGGAATTGCTCTCCCGGGGAGGCAAGCTGACGCGGTCCGAGGATGGGCGCCTGGTGGATCTGTCGGGACACGAGATCCAGGGTGACGGCGGGCCCATCGTGTTGCCGGGACAGGGCGCCTTCAAGGTCGATCAGCAGGGAGTCGTTCACGTCGGTCGGGAGATCGTCGGCAAGCTCCGGGTCGTCGAGGCCCGGAATCCGGCCGATACGCTCGAGAAGCAGGGGGCCTCCACCTGGAAGATCCGTGACCCCGGGGCGATCGCCCCGGCCACGGCCACGCAGGTCGAGCAAGGCAGCCTCGAGGCGTCCAACGTCAATCCCGTCCGGGAGATGGTGGATCTCATCGCGATCCAGCGAGCCTACGAGGCCAGCCAGCGCGTGATCACGGCTCAGGACGAAACCCTCGGGAAGGCCGTCAACGAGCTCGGCCGCGGCTAGGTGACCGCGACGGACGACGAGCCGTCGCCACCGGCCTGAGACATCCGTCACGGAACATAATGCGCAACGACCGTAAAGTCTGAGTGGACGATGACGACATGGAACCCGTGGGTGTCCATGGAAAGGACGGTTCCATGCTCGGTTCTCTCTGGTCGGCCGCTTCCGGTATGAAGGCCCAGCAGATCAACATCGACGTCACGGCCAACAACCTGGCCAACGTCAACACGCACGGCTTCAAGAAGGCCCGCGCCGAGTTCCAGGATCTGATGTACCTCACGCTTCGCGAGTCGGGGACTCCCGTCAACAGCGGAACCCGTACCCCCATCGGCAGTCAGGTCGGGATGGGCGTCCGTTCCGTCGGGATCTCGCGCTCGTTCGCCCAGGGCGACTATCAGCAGACGGACAATCCCTTCGATCTCACCATCGAGGGTGACGGGTTTTTCCAGGTGCAGATGGGCGATGGCACCATCGCCTACACCCGTGACGGGGCCTTCAAGAAGGATTCCTCCGGACAGGTCGTCACCACCGAGGGGTATCTCGTCCAGCCGTCCATCACCATCCCGGCCGATGCCGGTCAGGTGAGCATCTCGCCCGAGGGAATCGTCACGGCCCTCGTCAACGGTCAGCAGCAGCAGTTCGGACAGCTCCAGCTCGTCAAGTTCCTCAACCCCGAAGGCCTGAAGGCCATGGGGCGAAATCTGATGCTGGCCACCGATGCCTCGGGGCAGCCCCAGACCTTCGCGCCCGGCGAGGCCGGATCCAGCGTGCGCGTCCTGGCCGGACAGCTCGAGAACTCGAATGTTCGCGTGGTCGAGGAGATGGTCAACCTCATCACCGCCCAGCGGGCTTACGAGGCCAACTCCAAGTCGATCTCGACCTCGGACGAGATGCTCTCCCAGGCCAATAACCTCAAGCGATAGGTAGGTAGGCCTTGAATCTCGAGACCACGGTACGGCTGCGCGAAAATCCACGCGATCGCAAGCTCGATCCCGAAAGTCGCAAGGTCATGGCCTCGGCGCGGGAGTTCGAGTCCGTCATGCTCGAGCAACTCCTGTCCTCCATGCGGACCACCGTCGGGGGGGACTCGCAGAGCAGCACCATGCGTAGCTACCGGGAACTCCTGGATGGCGAGATGGCGCGAGAAATGGCCGTGGCCGGTGGCATCGGTCTGGCCGATTCGATCGCTCGAGAATTGTTGCAGCAAGCCTCTTCTGGCCCATCCGCGCGTTAGGATGGGTCTGATAGCGGGAACAACAATCCTGGTTGTAGTCGCCGCGTCAGAGAGGACCTGGCCATATGGGCCTCGCCAATTGCCCTCGCTGTGGAAAAATGTTCAACAAGGCTGCCCTCGCCACCTGCTGTGCAGCTTGCAAGCAGCAGGAAGAGGATGATTTCCAGGCCTGTTACGTGTTCCTTCGAGAGAACCCCGGTTGCTCCGTCGCGGAACTGTCCCGCGGAGCGAAGGTCGAGGAGCGCCAGATCATGGAATTTTACCGGACCGGGCGTCTCGTCGCCAGCGGTGAGGGGGAAGGGGTTCCCTGCGTCCACTGTGGCAAGCCTGCTTACCGGGGTTCTTACTGCAATGCTTGCGCTCAGAAACTCTCCAGCTCCTTCAAGTCTTTTTCTCCTGCCGATCCTGGCCTGGGTGATCTGCCCAAAGCATCCGATCCTGGACGCACGGGGCGAAAAGATATCTCGCACAATCTGCGTGTCGATCGCCACTGACCCCTAAAGTTCCGGAAGATCCTGCCGATGCTACTTGATGGAAGCCGTATCATCGCAACGAAGAGGGGTCTGCCGTGAAGATCTCGAATGAGCATGTTCAACAGATCTTGCAGGCCGGGGGAGTCAAACCCGTGGCCCGCGTCGACCGGGCTGCGAGGCCCCAGGCTGCCGGACCATCCGATGCTGCCACGTTGTCGACGGCGAGCCAGGAGATTTCCAAGGCGATGGGTCTCCTGTCGCGGACCTCGGACGTTCGAGCCGACAAGATCGCCGAGCTGAAGGCCCGCATCCAGTCGGGACAGTACGATTTTTCCGGTGAGTCCATCGCCCAGGCCATCCTGAACGGTCGCGACCAGGACATCGAGTTCTGACGGAGGTCCCGATGGACGCCCAGCTCCAGGCGCTCGACGCGGTCCTCCGCGACGAGCTGGCCCTCGTTCGCGCCCTGGTGGGCCGCTTGCCGTACAAGACGGCCGTCATCCGCAAGAACCTCGTGGACCAGCTGGCCCGGATCACCGAGGCCGAGTCGGTCGACCAGCAGCGCCTCGCCACCCTCGAGCAGACCCGTGAGCGAGCCCTCCTCGATCTGTGCGGGGCGCTCGGGGTTACGCCCACCCGGCGTCTCGTCGAACTGTCGCCTGCCATTCCGGCTCCCTGGCGCACCCGTTTCGATGCGCTCGGGCTCGAGCTCAAGTCGACCGTCGAGGAGCTTCGCACGGGGCACCAGGCCTGCATGGCGATGCTGCGTGCCGCCAACGAGACCGTCGAGCTCACGATGAGCCTCGTGGCCGACCGGATGCGTGACTCGCGTGTCAACCTGTACGGTCATGCCCCCCGCGAAGCTGCACCACCGGCACGCTCCAGCGTCCTGCTGGACTGGAGGGCCTGATGGATTACGGCCTGTACGGTCTCGGGCTCGCCTACCGCGGCATGGTCGCCGCCCAGGCCTCGCTGAACACGGTCGCCAACAACCTCGCCAATGCGAACACCGAGGGGTACTCCCGGCAGCGCGTGGAGGCTGCGCCTGCCCCCTCCACCCTGGTCCAGTCGATGGGGACGGAGGTCTCCCTTTCGCAGCTGGGTGGGGGCGTCGATGTCCGCAAGATCATCCGCAACCGCGACGAGTTCCTTGACGTCCGCATGCGCGCCGAGATCACCGACGAGGGTTACTCGACGACGCTCAAGGAACAGATCAACTTCCTCGAGACCCAGTTCCAGGAGCCCGGCCCCAACGGCCTGAGCGGGGTCATCTCGTCCTACTTCAGCGCATGGGACCAGCTCGCCGTCAATCCCGAGTCGTCGGCTGCACGTTCCGAGGTTCGACAGATCGGTCTCTCCGTTGCCAACACCTTCCGCAACCTGTACGACAACATCAAGAAGATGCGCACGGAGGCAGACGCCCAGATCTCGAATGCCATCGTCGAGGTGAATGCCTACATCGAGCAGGTGGTCGACCTCAACAAGGAAATCTCGGCGACCCGGACGCTCGGATCCGAACCCAACTCCCTGATGGACCGGCGAGACCTCATCGTCGAGAAGATGTCCCGGCTCGTCCGCGTCCAGACCTCGCTTCAGGAGGATGGCAAGCTCTTCGTGTTCATCGGGGGGCGCGCCCTCGTGGACGGTGACAAGGCCGAGTTCCTGTCCCAGATCCCCTCTGCCGAGAAGACCCTTCTGGATGTCGCCTACCGCGGGGCTGCCATCCCCGCCGAGGGTCTCGGTGGCAAGTTGCACGCGCTCCTCGAGATGCGCGATTCGATCATCGGCCGGCCGGCCCTGGCCACCCGGACGAACGCCGACCGTGAAGGCGGCGTCGCGACCGGGCAGGCACTTGCAGGTCTGGAAGACACGACTGACGGGATCCTGTACCAGCTCGACGTGCTGGCCAACGAGTTCGCTGCCCGCGTCAACACCATCCATGCCTACGGGTCTCCGCTCGACACGTCCGGGCACAATCCCCCGGGGGCACTCAACGGTCTGCCCTCGAGCAGGCCCTCGAGCGGTACCCTCACTCCGGATCAGGTCGAGCAGGCCCTGGCGTCGGCGAAGAAACCCAACTTCTTCTTCGCGAATGCCGCGACCAAACCTGGAATGATCCTGCAGCCCTCGAAGCCTGGCTTCATCGGAGCCGGACAGATCGACCTGTCGGCCGACATCCTGGCGGGCAATGCCGGGCTGAACCGGATCGCGTCCGGAAAGGCACCGACCGTCGATCCTGTCACGGGAACGGCGACCTATCCCGGACCCGGGGATAACACCGCAGCCAAGGAAATCGCGTTGCTCCGCTCGACGCCTATGTTCGGTACGGCCACCGAGACGTTTGGTGATCGCTATCGTACGTTCCTTTCCGAACTGGGCGTCAAGGGTCAGTTCTCGGATCGCATGGCCCAGAACCAGCTCAATCTGATCGAGCACCTCAAGGCGCAGCGCGAGCAGACCTCCGGGGTCAATTTCGACCAGGAGATGTCCGATATGGTCAGGTACCAGCACGCGTACAACGCGTCTGCCAAGATCATCAACATGCTCGACCAGGCCCTCGACAAGCTGATCAACGGCATGCCGCCGGGCCGCTAGGGCCGTCCTGAACCTCTGGAGATGACGCGATGCGCGTGACCAACCGCATGATCACCGATAACGTGTTCCGTAACTCGTCGGCCCATCTGGAGCGGCTGGCCACGCTGCAGAACCAGCTGGCAAGCGGAAGGCGGATCGAAAAGCCTTCCGACGACCCGACCGGCATCAACCAGATCATGCTGCTCGACAGCGTCCTGAAAGATCAGCAGCAATACAGCCGGAACATCGATCAGGTCGTGACATGGCTCGACACGACGGATTCGGCCCTGGGCGATGCGGCCAACATCGTCCAGCGGGCGCGCGATCTCGCCGTGCAGGGGGCCTCCGACACCTCGAGCCGGGAGTCGCGACAGGCGCTGGCTCGCGAGGTGCTGCAGATCCGCGACCAACTGCGCGGGGTGGCCAACACCCAGCTGGCCGGGCGTTACATCTTCGCCGGTTCCCAGACCGTCACCGAGCCCTACCCGGATAAGAAGCCGACGACAGCGGAGGGTAAGAGCAAGCTGGATTCCGAAGATCGCCTGGGAGTCGCCATCGGGCCCGGGCTCAGCATCGAGTACAACCAGACGGGGCCTGACGTCTTCGGAAAGTACGTCGATTCGGTCGACAGCATCTTCGAGGACCTCGGCGATCTCGCGAACATCCTTTCCCTCAGTGATGACACGACTTACGGGAAGATCTCGGACCTGATCGGAAACATCGATGCACGTCTGACCGCCATCAACGATGCGCGCGCCGACGTGGGCGGCAAGCGGAACCGGGTCGAACTCCTGGCCAGCCGGTACAACAATCTCGAGGTGGCGCTCAAGGATCTCAAGAGCTCCTACCAGGATGCCGATATCCCGGCTCTCATCTCTGACTTCACCCTGACGCAGCAGGTCTACCAGAGCTCGCTCGCTGCCAGCGCGAAGATCATGCAGCCGACCCTGATGGATTTCCTGCGCTGATCCGTCGGGTGAGCTAGAATGAGCGTAGCCCCGATCTTCCTCCGGTCCGGTGTCCCCGGGATCGGAACTCTCCCAGTGGAAGGCCACGGTCGATGCAGATCCTGACCAAGCAGTTCGGTCCCATCACCTTCGAGGAGGATGCCGTCCTCCATTTTCCCGATGGGCTGTTCGGCTTCGAGCATCTCCGACGTTTTCTGGTGATCGACCAGGACGAAGTAGAGCCCTTGCGCTGGTTGCAGCCGATCGACGACCCTGCCTTCGCATTCCCGATCATCGAGCCTTTTCTCGTCTGGCCGGATTACCGCATCAAGCTGATGCCGGCCGACCGGGAAGCCATGGCCCTCGGCAAGGTCGACCCGATCGTCTTTGCCCTGGTGACGGTGCCCGAGGATCCGCTCAAGATGACGGCCAATCTCATCGGCCCCCTCGTCATCCATCCCGATCGACGGTTCGGGATGCAGGTGGTCCTTCATGACTCCGGTTACACCACCCGACAGCGTCTGATCCCGGATCCAGCAGCCGAATCACGCGATGCGGCCATTGTCTGAGCCGGAGGTGCCATGCTCGTCCTGAGTCGCAAGCCCAACCAGAGCATCATCATCGGCGAGGACATCGAGGTCGTCGTCCTCGAGGTCAAGGGCGATACCGTCAAGCTGGGGCTCAAAGCTCCGAAAGACGTCAAGGTCTACCGGCAGGAGATCTACGCCGAGATACGCTCGGAGAACGAGCGAGCCGCGGCGAATGCCGCAGCTACCCGTTCGGCCGCGCAGATCCTCAAGCAGGCACTGGGGCGAAAGCTGCCGCCTGCCGAGCCGGAACCTCCCGTCGACGCGTGATCCCCGTCGCTTGAATGCCGCTTGCCGCCCGTGATACGCTGGCGGGATGGTAAGGGGTGACCATTCGCGCTCGCGAAGGGTGGCGGTGGATTGCGAATCCGTCAGTACCAGGCGGCTTCCATGCAGGAGGCGCGTCTCAAGATCAAGATGGACCTGGGGCCCGATGCAGTCATCCTGCATTCCCGGACCTTCAAGAAGGGTGGCTTCCTCGGGTTCGGTGGCAAGGAGGTCGTCGAGGTCCTCGCGGCACTCGAGGTGACTCCTGCCGGGGGTGATAGCCGTCCTGGCCCCACGACCGGCAACCCTACCGGGTCGATCAACATCACGCTTCCGGAAGAAACCCCCGTCGCGCCGACGCCGGATCCAGTACCCGAGCCGGGGCCGCGGCTGGCGACCGAACCGTCGTCACGCGCACCTGTTCCCGGGGCCCAGTCCCTTGCACAGGTCCATCCTTCCCCCGTCTCCGGCCCCCTGAGCCCCGTGATTCCACATGCCGGTCCCGGGCCGGAGTCATCTCGCGTGGGGGCGTCTGCAGACCCCGCTTCCGGTGCGTCCCGGATGGAACCGTCCCGGGGATCGGGTGCGCTGGCGGAAACCGATCCCGCGCTCACGCGTCTGGCCCCGGAGGTCGACGCGCTCAAGGCCGCCGTCGGCGAGGTGCGCCAGATCCTGGGAACCGTGGTCGGCAAGCTCGATCAGGGGCAGGTCCGGCAGGCCCGCGGGGAGTGGGCTCCCGCGCTCGCTTCCCTGTTCGATCGGCTCGTGGAATCGGGCCTTCCTCAGTCGCGTGCGCGGGATCTCGTCTCCTCGCTCGACGAGGCGGGTTTCACGGAACCGTCGGGTGAGGCACTCGACTCGCTCGAACCCATCCTGGGAAGCTGGGTGTCTTGCGGGGGCGGTATCGAACTCGCGACCCCGGCCAGGCCTCGCATCGTGGCACTCGTCGGCCCCACCGGCGTCGGCAAGACCACCACGATCGCCAAGCTGGCGGCCAATTTTCGGCTGCTCCAGAACAAGCGAGTCGCGCTCGTCACCAATGACACCTACCGGGTGGCAGCCGTCGAGCAGCTTCGGACCTACGGGGACCTCATCCGGATTCCCATCGAGGTCGTCCAGACTCCGCAGGCGATGCGGGAGGCGATCGGGCGGAACGCCGATGCGGACCTGATCCTCATCGACACCGCGGGGCGCTCGCCCTCTCACCCGATGCACCTGCAAGAGCTGGGAAGCTTTCTCGACCTTCCCGTGCCGCGGGAGGTGCACCTGGTCCTGTCCGCGACGACCAACCGCGGAAATCTCGAGCGAGTCGTCGAGGCCTTCGAACCCGTCGGGCTCGATCGATTGCTCTTCACCAAGATCGACGAGACCGTCAACTTCGGGGCCATGATCGCGCTGGCTGCCCAGCTCGAGAAGCCCCTGTCGTACCTGACCACGGGGCAGAACGTGCCTCAGGACATCCAGGTCGCGGAGCGGGATGCGGTGGTGCGCTTGCTGATCGACGAATTGAAGAGAAGCTGATGGGCGACCAGGCAGAACAGCTGCGCGAACTCGCGCGCCGGATCCATCCGGTCACCCGTGTCACCCCGGCCCGCCCGAAGAGCAACCGGGCCATGGGGCGGACGATCGTCGTGACGAGCGGCAAAGGGGGGGTCGGCAAGACCAACGTCACGGTCAACCTTGCCCTCGCCCTGTCGCGCCGCAAGCGATCGACGATCCTCTTCGATGCCGACATGGGCATGGCCAACGTCGACGTCCTGATGGGCATCTCCCCGCCGTCAACCATCGTCGACGTCATCCGGGGTAGGCGCTCGCTCCAGGAAGTCCTGGTGCCCTACGGCGACAACCTGGGCATCGTTCCTGGCGGTTCCGGTATTCCCGAACTCGCCAATCTCGAGCCCGAGCGCCTCGCCACGGTGATCGAGCAGCTCCATGAGCTGGAGCAGGAGGCCGAGTTCATCCTGGTGGACACGGGGGCGGGAATCGGCCGGACGGTGACCAACTTCGTCATGGCCGCCGACGAGATCATCGTGGTGACAACCCCGGAGCCCACGGCGTTCACCGATGCCTACGGGATGATCAAGGAAATCGATGCCCACAACCCCGAGGCCCGGGTCTCCTTGCTGGTCAACATGGTCGATTCGGAGCAGGAAGCCCGTGCCGTGGCAGCGAAACTGACGACCGTCGTCGAGCGTTTCCTGCGGGTGCGCGTCCAGTATCTGAGCTGCATCGAGCGTGATCAGGTCGTCGTCCGCTCGGTCCTCCAGCAGAGACCCTTCGTCAGCCACTATCCGGGTGCGGTCGCCACCCGGCGGCTCAACCTGCTCGCAGGTGCGCTGCTCACCCAGGGGCAGCTTCCACCCACGCAGGGGGGAGGCTTCTTCCAGCGCCTGGTCGAGCGCGTCAGACAGGTCTCCATCTCCTAGTACCGGCCAGACCGTATCATCCCGGCATGAAGGCCCGTCCCCCCCGGGACGGGCCTCGCAGCGAAGCGGACAATTGCGGGCTCAGGCGTGATCAGCCTGGCGCTGCTTCCGACGGCTCTGCAAGAACGCCTTGCCATTCCGGACGATCTGCAGGGTGCGACCGATCTCATCGGCCAGCTGGCCGAGCACCTGGTCAGCATACTGATCGGCCGCTTTGCGGAACTCGGCCGCCTCACGCTGGGCGCTCTGGACGATCTCGGACGCCGTCTTGCGGGCCTCGAGCATCTCGAGTCCCGAACCCGCGGGATGTGTGCCACCCAGGACGGGCAGGTCGACCTCGCGGGGGGACACCCGGGGGGGCTGCTCGGGACGGGGAAGCCTGCTTCCCGTGACGGCCTCGGTCGGTGCCGATGCGGCAGCCGGGATACGGGTAACGGCATCTCCGAGCCTTGGACCGGTCAGGTCGATATCGGTCGGGGACACGGGGAGGCGCGTTTCCCCGGCTCCTTCGCTCGCTCCAGACGTGAGGGCGACGGGGCGGGACGGCGGAAGCTCCGCGACCGGACGGTCGGCCGTGGTCAACCGGGGAGGGAACACAGGGGACGAGGGACCGTTAGAGAATCCGGGAAACGAGACAGGAGCTCCCACGGGCACGGCCACGGGGGATGCCACGGGGGTGGTCGTCATCCCGATAATGGGGGGCTTGCTCGCATCCTCCTGGTACTGCTGCACGAGGTCGGACCCCGACAGGTCGAGCAGCTTCGCATATTGCCGGATGTACCCGTGGATGTACACCTGGGCAGGCAGCTTGCTGACATCGCCTTCCTCGAGCGCGACGAGGTAAGGCAGCTTGATGTAGGTGCGCTGGGCGACTTCCTCGAGCGAGATTCCGAGCCGTTCGCGGGTCTGTCTGAGAATCTGGCTGACTGGCGGCATCCTGGCTGAGTCTCCTCAAAGTGGCCCTGAGAATCCAGGGTCCGATGGGTAGAATGTGTCCGCAGGAGTCGCGTCTGGCAAGCGTCTCCGGCGTGTGACTTCCCTCGTATCATAACAGCCGACCCTCCGACGTCCAACCCTTTTCAGTCAATTCTCGTGATTTTCCTCACATGTCGACGTTGATCACATGCAGGTATGACGCGCCTTTTCAGGGGGTGTTAACTTTCGTTAAGGATTCCTTCAAGAAGCCCTGCATGCCCCGTCAATTGCGCGATAGGCCCCCGGTCAAGTCTGTTCGAGGACCCCATGCTCCTGAAACTTCACATCCAGAACTACATCCTGATCGATACGCTCACGCTCGATTTCCAGGACGGCATCTGCGTCCTGACGGGCGAGACCGGGGCCGGGAAGTCCATTCTCATCGACGCCGTCAGTGCCATCCTGGGTGGGCGCATCGGCCTCGACGTCATCCGACAGGGCTGTGAGCGGGCCCTCCTGGAAGCCACCTTCCGGTTCCGGCATGACTGGCCGCCTCTGCGGGACTGGCTCTCCGAGCACGGCATCGAGCCGGCGCTGGAAGGGGAGCTCACCCTCATGCGGGAAATCTCGGCTCGCGGGACCCGGTGTCGGGTCGAGGGTGTCCAGGTTCCCCTCGCGGCCATTCGCGAACTCGGGGAGCACCTGGTCGACATCCTCGGGCAGCACGAGCACACGTTGCTCACCCGGGCCCGGGCGCATCTCGGCCTGCTGGATCGTTTCGCCGGGACCCCGGCCGAAGACCTCGCCCGGGAGGTGGCTCGCCTCCATGGCCGGCGCGCTCGGCTGCGTGAAGAGCAGGCCGAGCGAGTCGCGCGGGCCGCCGAGCGCGAGCGTCAGCGGGATTTCTGGAGCTTCCAGCTGGCCGAGCTCGAGGGGCTCGACGTGCGGTCCGAGGAAGAGCTGGAGGCGCTGCGGCAGGAGCGCCTGCTGCTCCAGCATGCCGAGTCGCTCCAGCTGACGCTCGGACGCATCGGTCAGGCCCTGACGGGTGGGGACGAGGCGCCCGGGGTGCTCGATGGCCTCTCACGCGTCCTGGGGCAGCTCAGGGAGGCTTCATCCCTCGACCCCGCGCTGGAGAGCGTCCTCGGGAACCTGACCGACGCACGGGAGGCGATCGCCGAGGCCAGCCGCACCGTCCGCTATCGCCAGGATCGGCTGGAGCCCGATCCCGAGCGCCTGGAGGCCATCGATCAGCGCCTCGATCATGTCCAGACCTTGCTGCGCAAGTACGGACCCACGCTTGCCCAGGCGCTGGCTCACCATGGCCGTCTCGAGCGTGACCTCGGTGCGCTCGGGGAGGACGATGTCCGAGGTGGAAGGCTCGCAGACGAACTCGCTGCCCTCGAGACCGAACTCGGTGGAGTGGCTTCCCGGTTGACCCGGGCTAGGGGTGAGGCAGCCAGAAGGCTCGAGACGGCCTTGCAGGAGGAACTCGCCGATCTGGGGCTGAAGGATGCCCGTTTCGAGGTCATGCTGCGTCCGCTGGCCGAGGTCGGAGCCGAGGGGGCCGAGGCTGTCGAGTTCTTTCTCGCAGCCAACCCGGGAGAGGTACCGCGTCCGCTCGCTCGCACGGCTTCGGGCGGGGAACTCGCCCGCATCATGCTGGCTCTCAAGACCGTGCTCACGCGGGACGATGCCGTCCCCACGCTCATCTTCGACGAGGTCGACACCGGGATTTCCGGGCGAGCGGCGCAGGTCGTCGCACGCAAGATCGCCCAGCTGGGACATCGTGGCCAGATCTTGCTCATCACGCACATGCCCGCGATCGCGGCCGTCGCCGATTCCCACTGGCGCATCGAGAAGCTGGTCGAGAGCGGTCGCACGACGCTCTCGGTCACGCGCCTCGACGAGGGCCAGCAGGTGAGTCAGCTGGCGCATCTTGCCTCGGGCGATGCTCACTCGCCTGCGGCCATCGACCACGGTCGCGAGTTGCGCCAGCGCGCGCTGGCTTTCAAGGTAGCCGGAGGGAGCGTCGGATGAACGACCGGGTGCGCGTGAAATTGCGCGATGGGGATCGCGAGCTCGAATACGAGGGGCCACTCGAAGTCGTCGAGGCCCAGTTGCAAGGGTGGCAGTCCTGGGTGGAGCGAAAGAGCGGGGATCCGCTACGCTGTCGCCCCGCCGGTCCGGCTCGCGAGGCCGAGGGAACGCTCCGTGACCTGGACGCCTCCTGCGAAGGTTCCATGCCCCCGGCGCGAGAGGTGGAACTGGCAGATGTCGGCGGCTCGCTGCCCCGCGTTGCACCCGATTTCAAGGTCCGACGAAATCTGACGCTCGAAGGTCTGGTGGCCCTCAAGGAACCGCAGCTCGACGTCGAGCGCCTGCTCGTCATCGCTTATTACGGCGAAAGGTACGAGGAACGCTCCGTGCATCGCCTATACGAGCTCGAGAAGGCCTGGATGAGCACGTTTCCGGACTTTCCCTGGCGTGCCGAGGTGCTCGAAGAGGCGATCGAGCGTGGCTTCCTGCAACCGACCGAGCCGGAAGGCGTGACTCTCAGCTACCGGGGTGAAAGCTTCGTGCGAGACGGACTCGTCTGAGCTACCGGCACCCTTTCATGCTTTCCGTGTGCGGACCCGGGAGGCGAGATGGCAGCGAGCATGCGTTCGGGTGGGTATCGCGGATTCAGGGCGGCGTCCATCGCCGCGCTGGTCTCGACGGGGGCTCTGACGGGCTGCGAGACCCCGCCGGGTGGAGGGGCACCCGTTCCTTCACGGCCGGTGGGGGTGGAGCCCCCGGCCGAGGCGGTGCTCCCCCGTCCGGTCAGCGCGGCGCCCGTGACCATCCGGAGTGCCCCCCCGGGGACCGAGACCGGGACGGCGACCCGGTCCGCGCTGCTCGGCGGCCCCGGGCGTCTCGTCGAGGACTTCGAGGTCCGGACGGGCACGTGGCCCCGGTTCTGGAAGGACGTGCGTCCGGAAGCAGCCCAGGGGGTCTGGCCGTGGCTCCAGAGCGGGCTGTGGGCCATTGCCCCGACCCTGGTCCCGGGGATGCGGGGGCTCGCTCTCGAGTTCCGGGATCTCCGTCCACAACCGGTCCTCACGTTCAGACGGTGGGCCGGGCAGACCTTCGGGACGCCGGACGGTCAACTGCCCGGCCGCTACCGGGTGACGCTCACCGTCTTGCCCATCGAGGCACGAGGCGATTTCTTCCCACCGACCGGCGACCTCGGCGTGCCGGTGTATTATGTCGACCCGGTTCACTACGTGGAGCTGCTGGTCAAGCCGGACCGGTTCCAGATCTGGGAGTGCCAGGGCGGGGAGCCCCAGAAATGGCGTGGCTGGCGGATGCTTCACGAGGAAGACGCCACCTTCTCGGCACGCGTGCCCATCCGGATGTCGGCCGAGATCGACAGCTGGCGCGGAAGTATTCGCTGTACGAGCCCGGCGGCTGCTCCCGTCGAGGTCCAGAGCACCGTGATTTCCCCGACGGCGCACCACGTCGCCCTGCGCGCCGCCAGCAGCCGGGTCCAGTTCGATGACCTCGTGATCGAGAGTCTCAGTGACGACGGCGCCCCAGAAGCGAGTCCGTCAGCCGGATGAACCCGTTGAGGCTCCCGGTGATCCCGTGGGTCAGGCCGATCAGGAAGCGTGACCCCAGGTTTGCCCGGACCAGGCGATCGCCGGCGCGGTCCATCGCGACGATGGCGCGGTCGATCTGCCGGGTGGTCTGGTCGAACTGCTGGGTCACCTGCTGCTTGACCTTCTCGGAGCCCTGACCGAGAGCCGAGGTCCGGTACGTTGCCCTGACCTCGAACCAGGAGCGTTCCAGTTCTTTCCAGAAATCGGGCGGGGGCCCCTGCAGGGGCGCGGCCTGCTGGAGAGGCAGGGCGGCCTGGAAGGTGGCCAGCATCTGGTCCAGGACGCGAGGGTCGGGACGCTTGATGGCCGTCTGGAGAAACAGGCAGTGACGCCGTGAGGTGGGGCCGTCACCGTAGACGGCGATCGCCCCGGTCAGCGCCGCACCTTCCCGGGGAAGGTAGTACAGGGCGAGTTGCTGGAGCACCCGGGTTCGCCCGTACATGAGTTCGCAGGCCTCGAGGAGCGCGGCGGGCGGAAGTTCGTGCAGGACGGCCTCGAGGCCGGAGTCGATCATCCGGATGATCGCTCCACCGGTTGCCCCGTCACCTCCGGGAAGTTCGGTCAGGCCGAGCGTCGCCCCGAGGGGCGTCTGGGAGAGTTCCTTGGTGAAACCCGCCTTCCAGACGATCCCATGGACCTCGAAACTCATCACCCGCGAGCGCCGCGTGCGCCGCTGGACGAGGAGTGAATCCGGTCCATCCGTGCCGACGCTCGCTCCGCCGAGGGGGGCGCTCGTCTTGCTGGCCCGGTCGAACGCGGCCTGCACGAACGGATCACCTGGAGCCACGGTATGGTCGAGCAACTCCTCGACCGTGCGTGGCAACGGCTTCGCTTCGGGCGTGACGGGAGCCGGCGTTTCCTGAGCAGCCTGAGGCTTCTTGCGACGTGACTTGCGAGGCGCCTGGGCCATGGCGAGTCCCCCGGAGATGGATCAGCCTGCCGTCTGTCGGAGATGACGCTTCACCGAGAGCAGGCTTCCGATCATGCCCATACCCATTCCGATGGCCAGCAGGACGCCCAGCAGCAGCAGAAGTTCGAGATCGGCGGTCTGGATGGGCAAGAAGGGGAAAATCTCCCGGAGGTGCGACTGGACGAAGGTTCGCCAGGCGAACAGCACGCCGGCCGTGATCACGGTGCCTCCGAGCCCGAAGAACAGACCTTCCAGCAGGAATGGCAGGTGGATGAAGGTCGCGCTGGCGCCGACGAGTTGCATGATCTCGATCTCGCGGCGCCGGGCCTGGATGGCCAGGCGGATGGTGTTGCCCGTGACGGCGAGGGTCGCCATGAAGAGGATCCCCGTGACGGCCAGGCCGAGCAGCCGCGTGAACCGCGCCACCTGCTCGATCTTCGCAAGCAGGTCCTGGCCGTAGCGGATCTCCTCGACCGCTTCCAGCTGACCGATCTCGCGGGCCACACGTGGGGCCTCGGCGGGAGAGTCGACCTTGATGCGCAGCGTGTCGGGGAGCGGATTCTCGACGAGTTCCCGGAAGTCGTATTCCTGTCCCAGCTCGGTCTGCAGCTTTTCCCAGGCCTGCTCGCGAGTCACGAGTTCGACCTCCTGGACCCCATCGAGGTTCCGGACCTCGCGTGCCGTCGATGCCGCATCGGCATCGACGTCGAGGAAGACCATGAGCTCGATCCGGGAGCCGATCGAGGCGGCAACGTCGTTGAGTTCTTCCGAGAGCATCCAGAAGCCACCGAGGATGGAGAGCGAGACGGCCATCGTCACGATGACCACCCAGCTCATCCACAGCGAGCGTGAGATCGAGACGAGCGCTTCCTCCCAGACGAAGCCCAGCTGGCGCAACCGACGCTTAATTGACTCCAACGGAGTACACCCCCTTGGCCTGGTCCATGACGATCCGGCCATTGTCGATGGTGACGACCCGGCGCCGCATGTTGTCGACGACCAGCTTGTTGTGCGTGGTGCAGACGACGGTGGTGCCGTGCATGTTGATCTTGGTCAGGAGTCTCATGATTTCCCAGGAGGTCTCGGGATCGAGGTTCCCGGTCGGCTCGTCGGCCAGCAGCAGGGGAGGCGTGTTGACGATCGCGCGCGCCAGGCATACGCGCTGCTGCTGGCCCCCCGACAGCTCGTGCGGCAGCACCTCTCCGTACTCGCGCAGTCCCACGAGTTCGAGGGCGGACTTCACGCGCTTCTGGATATCGTCACGGGACGTCCCGAGGATCTTCAGGGCGAATGCCACGTTCTCGAAGACCGTCCGCTGGGGCAGCAGCTTGTAGTCCTGGAAAACCACCCCGATCTTCTTGCGAAGCACGGAGATCTGGCTGCCATGTAGCTTGCCGACATCGATGCCCCCGATGGTGATCTGTCCCTGGCTCGCCACCTCGGAGCGATACAGCAGCTTCATCAGCGTCGACTTGCCGGCTCCCGAGGGCCCCACCAGGAACACGAACTCGCCCGAAGCCACATCGAGATTCACCCCGTGGAGGGCACGTACTCCGCTGGTATAGGTCTTGGATACTTGCCGGATCCGGATCATCGGGCCCCCCCCTTCTCGCTCAAGACCCTCCACGCGAACTGCGGGAGAGTCGAGCACATCCTCTGCCAGCGCCAGGGTTCCTGGATGAGCCGGTACAGCCACTCGAGGTGCAGTTTCTGGAAGACCATCGGTGCCCGGTTCACCTTGCCGGCGAGCACGTCGAAGCTGCCACCGACGCCCACCCCCACGTGCGCCCCGGAGGCAGCCAGATGCGCGTGAAGCCATTTTTCCTGCCGGGGCACTCCCAGCGCGACCCAGAGAACATCCGCCCCGCTCTCACGGATACCGGCCACGACCTCATCCTGTTGCTCGGGCTGGAAAAATCCGTCGCGGACCCCCGCGATCTGGAGGCCAGGGGACCGCCGCAGGAGTTCCTCCGCGGCCTTGTCGGCGATGCCGGGGGCGCCCCCGAGAAGGTAGACGCGCTTGCCCTCGCGCGCGGCCCAAGCGGCCGTCTCGACGAGAAAGTCCACGCCGGCCAGCTTGGTGACGCGGATGCCTCGACTGCGCAGTGCCCAGACCACGCCCGAGCCGTCCGGCAGCACGAGGCCGGCCTCCCGCAGGACCTGTCCGAGTCCCGGATCTCTCAGGCCCTGCATGCTCATCTCCGCATTCAGCGTCACGACGATCAGGGGCCGCGCATTCGAGCACGCCTCGTGGACGCGTTCCAGCGCCTGTTCCGAGGTCAGCACATCGACCGGAAACCCGAGCACGTTACCCCTCACGGAAGCAGTTCCTCCATCTCGAGATCGTCGTCCAGGAGCGGCAGAGCCGGCGCTGGAACGAGCGCCCGCAGGAGCGTGAAGTTCTCGTTCGACCGGGCCCGCCAGGACTCGCGCAACTCGGCGAGGCGTGTCCGTCGGGCGGCTCTGTCGTTCCAGGCCTCCGTCAGGACGGCGAGCAGTCGGTGATCATCCTGGAGACCTTCGACGGAATCGATCCGGGGCAGTTCCCACTGGTTGCACAGATGTTCCACCTTGGGATCGTACACCACGCCGACGGCGGGGACCCCGGTGGACACGGCCATGATCAGCGCATGCAGGCGCATGCCGAATACCATGTCGACGTTCGAGAGGAGGCCCTGCATCTGGGCAGGGGAAAGCGGCCACTGCCACCTCGCACTCGCGACCGCCTTGCCGGCTGGACGGTCGCCGAGGGCCAGGGATATTTCCTGGGCCAGGCGACCGTCGTGAGAGGGATGAAAAGGCAGACATAGCACCTGCACGCCCTGCTCGCGAGCAAATTCGGCCAGCACGCTCGTCACGCACTTGAACGTGCGTTCCGTGAAGCCCCACCAGGGTCGGAGGGCCACCGCGACGACCGGCTTCGAGGGATCCAGGCCCACACGGGTCATGATGGATTCACGCGTCAAGCGCGGATCCGGCTCGAGACACAGGACGGGATCGGCCGTGAGATGAACCCGGTCGGAACGTAGGCCCAGCTTTTCCAGCAAGGCCACGGAATCCCGGTCCCGGACCGTGATCCGGGTTGCCAGCCCGAAGAAGAAACGGACCAGCCACCGGGACCAGCGACGGTTGAGGGGGCCCACACCCTGGGCGAAGACCATCACCGGGACGCGACGCAGGCGTGCGAGCAGCATGACCAGGCCGTAGTAGGGAATGCTTTTCCAGCCCGTGACGTCCTGCATGAGGCCACCGCCTCCGCTGACGAGTAGGTCTGCTCCTTCCAGGGCCTTCCAGATGGCACCGGGTTCCATCCGGGGAATGGCCTGGACGTCATGCTGCGGATACTCGGTCCAGGTCGTCGTCGGATCTGCGGACAGGACCACCAGGCGGTGTCCGGCACCCAGTTCCTGGACGAGGGTGGCCAGGATCGCCTCGTCTCCGATGTTCGCGAACCCGTAATAGCCAGAGATGACAATCTTGGCCAAGGTCAATCACTCTCCAGGGGCAGGGCCTGTGCCAGCAGGGCGCGTTCGATGGCTTCCTGCTCGCATGCCCCGAGCGCGAGCAGGGCCTCCCCGAGCAACTCCCCGGTCTCGAGTTGCCTGCGCAGACCGAACTCGAGCTGGGAGTCCGTGATCCACCCGGCCGTCACGAGAAACTGCCCCAGCCGGGAGTCGCGATCCTGCTCGGCCATGACCGTACCCAGCTGGGCCGGCGTGAGCAAGCCCAGGCTGAGCAGACCGTGAGCCAGGGACAGCAGGCCACCCGTCTCGAGGGCGATCGCCAGTCGTTCGAGGGAGGCCTCGGTGAGCCACCCCATCGCCAGGCAGCGGGCCACGGTCATGGTTTCCGTGTGCTGACAGGAAAGGGCCCAGTCGAGCTCTTCCTGGGTACATGCGCCGCCCTCGGTGAGGTGGAGGCCGAGCATGCCGCCCTGCAGCTTCTGGTGGGCCAGCGCCACATCGAGCGCTTCCAGCGAAACCAGCCCGTGGCGGACCAGGACGGCCCCCAGCCGGCTCGAGGCGAGCAGATCGTCCCGGACTCGCTTGGCCAGTTCACCGGTATCGGTCGGCCCCAGGGCCTGGAGCCATTTCCAGTCGAGCGTCATCGGTCGCTCCGGCCATCCTTGCGTCCGAAGAGCTTGTTCAGCCCGTCCAGGGGATTCCGGATGGCATCCTGGACACCCCGCATCAGGTCGTCGATGGCCGGGGGCATCGTCGACGGCGGCGGGGTCGGGACCGGGGGGGGCGGCAGGGGAGCCGTTCGTGGCGCCTTCTTGGGGCCCTGGCCGAACTGGCGGGTCTGGGTGCGAATGTCCATCGGAGCCGTCTGGCTCTTGGTCTGGACGGGCGGGGCCTTGAAGCTTCCCTCGCCCAGATTCGGGGTCGTCTGTCCCATCTCGTCGAGAAGTTCGCCGTATCGCTGGCGAAGATCCGCCAGCGCCTCTGTCGCCCCCGGGGCGGTCTGTTCGACTTTCATGCAGATCGTGAAGATCTGCACGGCACGCTCGATGTGGCCCAGCTGGACCCGCATGTGGCCTGCCCGGAGCAGGTCGCTTGCCAGGCCCCGGTCGTTGTTCCAGGCCTTCTCGATCGCGCGGGCCGCCTGACCGACATCTCCGATCGCCTCGAACGAGGTCGCCATGGCAAGGTAGGTATCGGTGTCTCCGCCGCCCAGTTCGAGGGCTGCCACGTACTCGACCAGCGCCTGTCGATGGTCACCGATCTGCTGGAAGATCTGTCCCTGCAGCATCCGGGCCGGGGCATAGTTCGGTTCGATCTGCAGCACGAAGTGAAGCTGCGAGAGGGCGCGACGGGAATCTCCCGTCTCGAGACAGTTCAGGGCCAGGTAGTACCGGGCGACGGCCGCCCGGGGGTCGTTGAGAATCGCTCGCTCGAAGCACCCGCGGGCTTGCGCTAGGCGGTTCAGCGACTGGTGGATCATCCCCAGACGGATATGCGCGTCCGTGTGGGAGATGTCCATCTGTACGGCACGGGAAAAAGCTCGGGCTGCTTCCTCGTCATCTCCGAGATCGGCCAGGTTTTCACCCAGTTGATAGGCCCTGCCGGGATCGGGGTGCACCGCCAGGGCGTTGCTCAGGGCAGCCGCAGCCCGGTCGTAGCGACCGTGTTCCCGGGCGACCCGGGCCACGGTGTCCTGGACCTCGACATACCAGGCCGGAATCGATCGCGTCACCTGCTCGATCCATGGCTCGGCAGCATCGATATCCCCGCGCTGGAGATACCCCATGGCGCGTTGGTAGGCGGTCGTGATTGCCGAATGGTCGGACATGGCGGGCAACCCCCAGAATCGGATCCGGGCCAGTGTTACAATCAAACCATGCGTCAGGCGGATCGTGTACCTCGAAAGTGGGACGCACGTATCCGGGCCGGGGTCCGGTCCGGGTCGCGCATCGCGATCGGGCTGCTCCTCGGGTGGTCCTCAGTCGCCTGCCCGGCTCTTGCAGACGTCCCCGACGATCGCAGCGGTCGCATCCGAACGTTTCAGGCCGAGTTGCTCCGGGTCACGACTCCCTCGTCGGACTCGTACGAGATCCGCCGGGGTGAGGGGACGGCCTCGGTCCTCGTCGACGACCTCGCCCTGTTGCGGCAGGCGCACGACGGGGAGCGTGAACGGGAGGTCTCCGTTGCCTGGGCGTGGCGCGCGACCGGACAGGCCCTGGTGGCCCTTCTGGCGATCCCGGCCGGGGCCTGGCTCACCTTCGACAATTTCCTGGGCAAGCCCCGTCCCGCGGGGGTGGCCCCTTACGTGCCCGATCCCGTCACCTCGCTCGCGCCGGGCGGCGATCTGGCCAGCTATGCGCTCGCCACGATCGGCATCGGCCTCGCCGCATGGGGCGTGTCGGAGGGGGGCGCCTGGGTGAGCGAGCGACTCGGTTGGTCGGCCCCGCGGTTTCTCGAGGTGGCCGAAGCCGTGGAACAAGGAACCCGTGCGCGGAAGGCGTTGCTCGTGGACTGGGCCCTCGTCGAGGCCGACGTGGGCTCGGCGAGTGCCTTGCCATCGCTGGCCTCGGTCCCTGCATCGCCTTCCGGCCCGGTTGCCGCGGTGGCCTCCTCTTCCGTCGCCGCGACGCCGGGGGGCGCCCTGGCGGCACTCTCGACGGCCTCCTCCGTGCTGCGAGCCCAGCGTGGTGAAGGGTACCGGCTCGTGGTCGTCAGCACGCGCTCCTTGCCGGATGCCTCGGGGATTCTCGGGCGGGGCGAGTGGCACGTCGGGTGGCAACATCGGGACCGTCCGGAGTGGCTGGACGTCGCCGTTCCCGTGTTCGGAGAAGCCCCCCGGATCGCTCCGCTCCCCGAGGGACTCCGGGCATGGGGGTGGTCTGCCGGTTCGGTTCCTCGTGAGGAGGACCTCGCAGCGGCTCCCGAGGTGGATAGCCCGAGGGCCCTGAAAGCCCTGATCGACGACCTCTCGCGACGTGGCATCCCCGTGTTGCTCGACGAGACCACCCTGATCTGGGTCGCGCGTCACCCCCGGCTCGGACGGTCGGTCTGGATGCTCGAGACCCCGGACGGGCCCCTTCCGGTCGCCATCGACGCCCGAACCGGGCAACCGGTCGAGTTGCCTGCCGCCGGGGTGGGGACGCTGCCGACGGTGCCCCAGGCCCCGGCCCGCTGACGCCTCGAACTCCCGCGGGGGTAAGTTTCGGTTAACTCCGGTCAGAGCTGGCGTGAAGATCCGGATAACCCGGAGGAATCGTCCCGGTCGGAGGTGTCCATGTCGTTCTCGGTCGGAATCGCCCCGCAGTTCCAGTTCCCCGTGCCGGCACCCACCTCTCCCGTACCTCCCACCGGGCCATCCGGTCCTGCGCCCTCTCCCGCCATGCCCTCTATTCCGGGTCTCGGGACCGGTCAGGACGCGTGGGTGCCGCGTCAGGGAGCCCCCGTCGTCAACCCGGTGGATGTGCCCGCACCGGCTCCGTTCATTGAGTTCGCGGCCATCGGAAACCTGTTTGCATGCTTGCTTCGTCCCCTCCA
Organism: bacterium; assembly: GCA_035285805.1. GTDB lineage: Bacteria > Cyanobacteriota > Sericytochromatia > S15B-MN24 > UBA4093 > JAYKJE01. The sequence continues at coordinate 34,823 of JAYKJE010000015.1, forward strand.
GACGGGGCAGGCGATCGGCCGGTGGCTGGGCAAGCTGAGGGAGTTCGATCGCCTCGGCAACATCGAGGTGATGGACGGTTCCCAGGCGATCGCCCATCTGAGGGATTCGGCCTCGGCGATCGCCGCCACAGGGCTGGACAAGGTCTTCCCCTGGCTTGCCAGACCCGTCGAGAAGCGGGCCAGCCGTGCCCTGGCCGAGTTTCGTCCGGACCTCGAGGCCTGGGTGGCCACGCGCTCGGGGGGAGCCGTCACGCTCTCGTGGGCTTCCCGTGGTCCCGTCATGACGGCCCTGAGGGAACTCGACGATCTGTCCCTGGTACTCCGTCAGACTCCCGAACCCGTGCTCCAGAAGGCCCTGGCGGGAGTCCGGGCCCTCGATATCCGGGACCGGTCCGGAATCGGGCCGTGGTCGGCCCAGGTCTCCCGCGAGGGGGCCATGCTCGTCATCGAACGTCCACGGGAATGGCTCGGGGATTCACCGGTTCAGGATGCCCTGCGCCAGTACCTGGCCCGGGCCGGGACGGTTGCGGTTTCGATCTGAAGACGGGTCGGACGCGACCGGTGAACTCAGACCAGACGCAGCGACCGGACGTTGGCCCAGACGCCCGATTCCTTGAGCCGGCTGGTCTCTTCCGACAGGTTGTCGTCCTCCAGGGCCTTCTTCTCGAACCGCTGGAACCGCGGTAACGAGCCGTCGGATTCCGTCTTGATGGCCGGTCGGTACCGGTAGCCCTGGGCGGCCAGCTTGTTCTTCAGCAGCTGTGCCTGCACCGTCTCGTCCCCGCGGAACCGGGACTCCAGGATGAATCGCGTGCCCATCGTGCCTCACCGTCCGGATCGGGACCTCACGGGGGTCATGTACCCGGACGGCGGCGCGGGAGCACGTTCAGCGGTTGTACTGGATGGTCGTGTTGTACAGGGAGCGCCCCTCGGCGAGGGGTGTGGCCTCAATGTCGACGTGGGTCTGGATCCACGGGGTGTAGACGTACAGGGTGTGCGTTGCCGGCGAGGCGTAGACGAAGGAACCCGTGGCGTCCGTGCTCTGGTAGAGCTGGGTACAGGTTTCGTCGAACACGCGGATGGGCTGCCCCCCATTCCCGTTGGAAAACTGGTAGCGAGTCGTGTACACGACATCCGGCTTCACCTCGAAGCGATACCATTCAAAAGCCCAGGCCGATGTAACAATTGAATAATTGGACGAACTCTCGAAGCTGCCCGTGGCGTTCACCGTCACGGGGCGCGAGACATCCACGAAGCGGACCGGTATCCGCGGGCGGCTACCCGACGACACGGATACCGTTGCCGCTCTCACGGTTGGAAGCACCCACCATGGTTTCGGCGACATATATTCATAACCGTACGATAGACTGTAGTCGCCGGGAGGAACATGGCTGATCCTGATCTCGCTACCTTCTCCCCAATAGCCGAAGGTTTCGGAAACGGGATCCGATATCCGAAGATCCGACAGGTAGTTCGCCCTCACATTGAAATCATTGACATTGGATCCATCAGGTGAACCATCCTGGTCTCGATCTTGCGACCAGGACTGGTAACCAGTTCGCCCCGTCAGCGAGTAGGGTCGACCGTAGATGTCTTCCAGGGCGATCGTCACCTCGCTGGGCAAAAATAGCGGCTGGGTGCCCTGCAACTGGCTCGAGATGACCTCACGGTTAAGCTGCTCCGGGGCCGTTCCCCCCGCTACCAGGGCCTGGATCGCCGCGACGAGAGGGGCCGGGTTGATGAAGGCCGGATGCGTCGCATACGAGAAATTGCCGTTCGTTTCGCTCGCACCGAGGAGCGGATCGATCACCCCGTGCACGGCGTCCAGGTTGACGCGGGGGGCCAGGTCGGGGTTCAGGCCCTCGATCACGCGGGCCAGAGGCGTGGTGCCGAACATGACCTGGGCCTGCACGACCTTGCCGGGCTGGCTCGTCGCCACGCCCTTGACCGTCGAGACCACCGTTCCGTTGCCGTCCCGGCCCACGGCCGTGATCACCTGGTTGCGGCCCGCGGGCAGCACGATGGTGCCAGCCGCCGAGGCGCCGCTCGAGACCTGGATGGAGGTCGTGACGGGGTTGCTCAGGTTCTCGCCCACGACCGAGACGTCGACCCTTGTGATCCGGCTGAAGTCGATGGCCTGGGCGTTGCGCGGGGCCTGCGCGTCGTCGGCCTTGCGCGGGATGACGACCAGCAGGGTCACGGCCGCCTTGCCGGGCGGGATCGTGACGGGCGCTCCGATGGGCACGGCCTCGACGGCGTGTGGCGGGTTCGGGTTGTCGCCGTAGGTCTCGCCGACCCAGTCGGGCATGCGCGTCTGGACCACGACGGGCGAGGCCAGGCAGCCGGCCAGCAGGAGCGTGCTCAGGGCCAGGAGGGGGCGGGTGCGCCTGGATATCGGGGTCATGGGTGGATCCTCCTAGCGATCGAACCGGATGAGCAGGTCGAGCATGGCCTGGTTGCCGGATGAGGGCGTCGGGTCGGGCGCCGGATCCGGGGTGGGCGTGGGCGCGGGCGCAGGCGTGTCGGTGGGACCGGGCAGCGGATTGAAGTCGATCGTCCCCCCGCCGGTGCCCGCCCCCTGGAAATCGATGCGCATGTCGGCAGTCGCGCCGGCTTGCAGCGAGAGCGTCGCATCGCGGCTACCGAGGCCCGGGCTCTCGACGTGCAGGTTCCAGGTCCCCGGCAGCACGGGCGTCAGGGTATGACGGCCGTTGCCGAGGCCGGACCGCACGGGGGATGCCGGGTCCGACAGGTGGGCGGACAGGCTGCGCCCGGCCGGCAGCCCCGTCACCTCGAGGTCGACGCCCGCGGGAGCCGTCACCCAGTCGGTCGACGGGTCGGGCAGGCGGCCCTGACGGTCGGCGAGGCTGCGGGCGATCGCCTCACCGCGGAGGAGCGTCGGGTGTGGCACGGCAAACCGCCGGATGAGGTCATCGAGCCAGGCATGGAGGGCCCCGGCATCGAGCTGTTCCGTGCGTGTCGTGCCGGACGTCTGATCGAGCGCCAGCAGGGCCGCGACCACGTCGCCGGCAGGCGAGCTGTTCCAGTCGAGGGCGACCCGGTTCCAGCCGGTGGCGATCGCCACCACCGCGCGGAGGCGGGCACCCGCCACGGGTCGGGAGCTGGCATCGAGGCCCGTGGCCGTCACCACCCGGTTGGGACCGACGGGGACATCCTGGATCTCGAACGATCCCGAGCCGTCGCGGATCGGAACCGTGGCCTCGAGCGGCTCCATGTCCAGGCCGATGATCGTCACCCGCGCGGTCGTGACCAGTCCGCCTGGAACCGCCTGGATCTCCCGTCCCCCGATGAACAGGCGTGGATGGAAGCCGCGCAGGGAGACACTCAGGCTACCGCGCAGCGGCTGGGTGGCACGCGGGCTTTCCTCGGCCTGGCTGGCAGGTTTCCCTGGACGTTCGGAGGCCGTGGGCGGGGCTGCCGGTTTGAAGGATGGATCGGGCCGTTTGGGCTCGGCTTCCAGGAGCGAGACCAGGAAGGACTGACACCCGCAAAGCGCCAGGAGCAGGGCCCCGGGGAGCCAGATTGATCGCGCCACGCCCGTATCCTCTCGATGGACCCGTGAGGTCCCTGATTTTCGCTGTCCCGACATCTTTCAGGTGATTATAAAGCGAAAGAGTGAAGAATGACCATAAAAATAGCAAGAGGCGATCGCGAGCCGTTTCCCGAGGTGCCTGTCCGGATCTCGCCAGGGTATCGATGTTTCCAGCCTGATGGGTATGAAAAGGCGTGTCAGAGATGCCGTTCTGCTTCAGACAGGCGGCAGAAGGAGTCGATCGAATCGAGGTGTGATTTGCGCGTCAGGTTCTGGGGAACCCGAGGTTCCATTGCCAAGCCCGGACCGACCACGGTGCGCTACGGGGGCAACACCTCCTGCGTCCAGGTCACGACCGCCGGGGGTACCCTGCTGGTCTTCGACTGCGGGACCGGCGCCCACGGACTCGGGGCACACCTGATGGCGAACGCGAAGGGCAAGATCCGGGGACACCTGCTGCTGGGACACACCCACTGGGACCACATCCAGGGCATCCCGTTCTTCGCGCCGCTGTTCGTGCCTGGCAACGAGTGGGACATCTACGCACCGCAGGGTCTGGGTGCTCAGTTGCGGGACATCCTGGCCGGTCAGATGGAATACGCATATTTTCCCGTGAGCCTGGAGCAGCTCGGTGCCACGATCCGCTTCCACGAACTCCGGGAGGAAGCTTTCACCATCGATGACGTCAAGATCTCGACGCTCAACCTGAATCATCCCGCTTTGACCCTGGGGTACCGCATCGAGGCCGATGGCTGTTCGATGGTGTATGCCACCGACCACGAGCCCCACGGTCACGAGGCGGCAACCTCTTGCGTGACGGATGTCTGCGAGGTCCATCCAGGCGATCTGCGGCACGGGGCGTTCATCGCGGGGGCGGACCTGCTCATCCACGATACCCAGTACACGTCCGCGGAGTATCCTCAGAAGGTCGGCTGGGGCCACAGCACCGTCGAATACGTCGTCGACATGGCGATCGGCGCGAGGGTCGGACGTCTGGCCCTCTTTCACCACGATCCGATGCGAACCGACGATGCCGTCGATGCGCTCGTGGTGCAAGCCACGGAGAGGGTTTCCGGGGCGGGGGCTTCCCTGGAGGTCCTCGCGGCGGCCGAGGGTCTCGAGATCACGCTGGAGCCCGTATCCAGGGCTGCGGCCGCCCCTGGCGGGGATGATGCCACACCCGCCGACGCGGGGCTGGATCCCGGTGGATTGCCTTCATCGACGGAGGTCCTCGTGCTCGTCGATGATCCGGCAGTTCACCGGATGGTCGTGGAGGCGATCCAGTCGAGTGGTCTGTGCCCCGTCGAATTCGAGGACCGTTCCGGGGCGGGTGAGGCCAGCGAGCGGAAGCCCTTGCTGGCCATCACGTCGCCGATCCATTTCCCGCTCTTGAGGGGGGTGCCGAACGTGGTCATCCTTCCACAGCAAGAGGAAGCGGGTTGGTTGAGACAGGGCTTGCGGGACAACCTGCTGGATGTCGTGACCTCGCCCTGCTCGCTCCAGTACCTGCGTTCGCGCCTCGAGGCCTGGCGCATGCGCCGGATTCCCCGGTGGTCGAGGGCTTCGACTCCCCCCGATGAGGGGCGTCGGCTGGAGCACGTCCATGCTCTGGGCCTGCTCGACACGCTGCCCGAAGCTCGATTCGACAGGGTCATGAAGCTGGCTCGGCGGGCCTTCGATTGTCCGGTTGCCGTCCTCAGCCTCATCGACGCCGATCGACAGTGGGTCAAGACGCCTTCGCCACTGCTCGATACGGAATGCCCCCGGGATGTCTCGATCTGCGCGCACACGATCTACCGCGATGCGCTTCTTGTCATCGAGGACCTGGCCTCCGATCCCATGTTTGCCGACAACCCCGCCTTCCTGGACAGGCGTCTGCGCTTCTACGCCGGCATTCCCGTCCGCGACGTGGAAGGTGTCGCCGTGGGGACGCTTTGTCTGATGGACCACAACCCGCGCAGATTCGACGACGAGGATCGTGACCTCCTCGCCGATCTGGCACGGACGGTCGAGCGAGAACTTGTCCGGCCGTCGTTATAAGTGACAGGCCACGGGGAACCATGGGGCAGGCTGCCAGATCACCGGGTGCTCCGGGATCCATCAGACCTGTTGAGGAGGATTCGATTTGAAGATCGTGAACCTTGCCGTCGTGTTCGCTCTCGCGATGGGAATCGCGCCCGCGCATGCGAATCACCATGAAGATGCCAAGCACGGCGCTGCTGCGGACAAGCATGACAAGCCTCACGCTGCCGAACCCCATGCCAAGGGCCATCACCACGATCACGCGGCTCCCGCGTCCTTCGTGGGCGGCATCCTGGTCGATGCCCACGGCATGACGCTGTACTCGTTCGACAAGGATGCCCGCAACTCGGGCAAGAGCGCCTGTAACGGCGATTGCATCGCGGCCTGGCCTGCCCTGGCTGCAGACGAGCACGACGAAGCCTCCGGCAAGTTCTCGGTCATCACGCGTGACGATGGTTCGCATCAGTGGGCCTATGACGGGTGGCCCCTGTATCTCTGGCAGGGCGACAAGAAGGCCGGTGATAAGACCGGGGACAAGTTCCTCGGAATCTGGCACGTCATCAAGAAGTAAGATTCCCGGGCCGGGCCCCCGCTGGGCCCGGCCCGCTCTTTTACCGGGTCAGACAGAGGATAGGGGTGGTTCCTGATGGAACCACCCCTATCGAATTCAGTGGAGGTAAGCGGATTCGAACCGCTGGCCTCTGCAGTGCGATTGCAGCGCTCTACCAGCTGAGCTATACCCCCGGGATATGAGTGGAGGATAGCGGATTCGAACCGCTGACATCCTGCTTGCAAAGCAGGCGCTCTACCAGCTGAGCTAATCCCCCGGGCAGTGGGCAATGCTGGACTCGAACCAGCGACCTCACCCTTATCAGGGGTGCGCTCTAGCCACCTGAGCTAATCGCCCGTTACCAGGATCATCGGACCCTGACGACTGGACAGCTTGATA
>JAYKJE010000016.1:0-126785 GCA_035285805.1 bacterium
ACGTCCGGACGACGGACGTGACGGGTTCCATCACGCTGCCCGCTGGTGTCGAGATGGTCATGCCCGGCGACAACATCACCATGGACATCGAGCTGATCACGCCGGTGGCCATCGAGGAAGGGATGCGCTTCGCCATCCGTGAGGGCGGTCGTACCGTCGGCGCGGGCGTCGTGACGGCCATTCATTCCTGATAGCGACAGCTAGCCTGTAGCACGAGGCCAGTCCCTCCGGGGGCTGGTCTCGTTTTCTGCTAGCATGGGGCATCATCCTCGCCGTTCGAGAAAGGGCGCGTCCATGTCCACGCTGGCCCAGCTGTTGCCCAAGGCCGAGATCCACGTTCACCTCGAGGGGGCCATCCAGCCCGAAACCCTCCTGCAACTGGCCACTCGACACGGGATTCCTTTGCCTGCCAGCGATCTCGATGGCGTGCGTGAGTTTTATCGCTTCAAGGACTTCCTGCACTTCATCGAGGTGTACACGCTCATCTGCCGCTGTCTGCGGGATCCTGTCGATTTTCATCTCGTCACGCGGGAATTCCTCCGGAACCAGGCCCGTCAGAACATCCTCTACACCGAAGCGTTCTTCGCGCCGGGGCATTTTCTGAAGCAGGGCGCCGATCTGGGCGCGATCGTCTCGGCCATCCGTCAGGCGGCTGACGAGGCAGAGCGCGAGGACGGTGTCCGCTTCCAGCTGATCGCGGACATCTCTCGAGAGATGGGTGCCGGGTTCGCGCTCGAGATCACGCGCGAGGTCCTGCGTGTGCGCGATCGCGGTATTCTCGCCCTGGGCATCGGGGGCGCTGAAGCCGAGTTCCCTGCCGAGTGGTTCGAAGAGTCTTTCGCCCTGGCCCGGTCGGCAGGTATGCCCGTCGTCGCTCATGCCGGAGAGGCCGCCGGCCCCGAAAGCGTCTGGAATGCCCTGCGCGTGCTGGGCGCCAGACGTATCGGTCATGGATTCCGCGCCATCGAAGATGCCGGTCTCGTCGCGCATCTCGTGGCGGAGCAGGTGCCTCTCGAGGTATGCCCCACGTCCAACCTGCGCATCGGCCTCGTCGAGTCCTATGACCGTCACCCGTTGCCGCGCCTTCTCGAGGCCGGTTGCTTCATCACCCTGAATTCGGACGACCCGCCGATGTTCAACACCGACCTCGTGAACGAGTACGAGGTGGCGCGCACGGTCTACGGACTGTCGCCCGCCCAGCTGTTCGAGCTGGCATGCAATGCCGTGCGGGCGTCGTTTCTGCCCGATGCCGACAAGGTGGCTCTGCTCGGGACGTTTCGCGCGCGCTTCGAGGCCATCCCCGCCGAACTCCGTTCCTGATTCGAACGGCCTCGAGGGTCCCAGGAACGGGACTGACGGGGTATCATGGTCCCGTGGTGTAGCCCGTTGCGCTCCCCTTTCGTGCAGGAGATTCTTTCGTGATCGGTCTCGATACCGTCAAGCAAGTCGCTCATCTTTCGCGTCTCGAACTGACTGCCGACGAGGAGTTGCGCTTCACCGAGCAACTCGGTGCCATTCTGTCTCACGTCGAGGCCTTGCAGTCGGTCTCCACCGAGGGTGTCGCGCCGACGCACCATCCCCTGCCGCTTCCGAACGTGTTGCGTCCCGATGCCGCGCGCGACTCGCTCACTCGGGAAGACGTGCTTGCCGGTGCGCCAGCCGCCGAGCAGGGCATGTTCCGTGTCCCCCGCATCCTCGCGGAGTGAGCCACTCTTGCCATATCGGGCAAGCGGCGACACAATGAATGCGCCAGGGTGCGACGTTGCGCCCGTTCCAATTTTCAACGTGTGCGCGTGAGCGGGTTCTTGCATGCGACTCGACAAGTGGCTCAAGATATCGCGCCTCATCAAGCGCCGCACGGTGGCAAACGAAGTGTGTGACCAGGGTCGAGTCCTGGTCAACGGGCGCGTAGCTCGTGCCTCGAGCGAGGTCAAGCCCGGCGATCGTCTCGCCGTCCACTTCGGGCACCAGACTCTCGATGTCGAGATTCTCACCGTTCCCGTGGTGGCACCCGGTGCCCGAGATGCAGCCTCGCTGTATCGGATCGTGGCCGCCACTCCCGTTGCTCGTCCCGATCCTGACTTCCCCTTGCAAGGTTCCTGAGAGGTAGCATGTCGACCCAGATCGAAGATATCTATGCACGCGAGATCCTCGATTCACGAGGCAACCCGACCGTCGAGGTCGATGTTCGTCTCGTGGGGGGTGGGTTCGGACGGGCTGCCGTTCCTTCCGGTGCTTCGACCGGTGCACACGAAGCCGTCGAACTCCGGGACGAAGACGATGCCTCGCGCTACAACGGCAAGGGCGTCCTCAAGGCCGTCGACCACGTCAACGAGGTCATCGCCAACGAACTGGTCGGCCTCGATGCCCGTAGCCAGGTCGATCTCGACGAGGCCATGATCCAGCTTGACGGCTCGCCCAACAAGGGCAAGCTCGGTGCCAATGCCATCCTCGGGGTCAGTCTCGCCGTCGCGCGTGCCGCTGCCGATGCGGTCGATCTCCCCCTCTACCGCTACGTCGGCGGTGCCGGTGCGCGGACGATGCCCGTTCCCATGATGAACATCCTCAACGGGGGAGCTCATGCGGACAACGGCGTCGACATCCAGGAGTTCATGGTCCTCCCGGTCGGGATGGCCACCTTCGCCGAGGCCCTGCGGGCCGGTGCCGAGATCTTCCACCAGCTCAAGAAGGTCCTGCGCCGGCGTGGGCTCGCCACGGGCGTCGGTGACGAGGGTGGTTTCGCTCCGGCCGTGAATACGGCCGAAGAGGCGCTCGATCTCATCATCGAGGCCATCACGCAGGCTGGATATTCGCCCGGCGGGGACGTGATGCTCGCGCTCGACGTCGCGAGCACCGAGTTCTACAAGGATGGCGTGTACCGCTTCGAGGGCGAGGGCGTCACGCGCACCCGTCAGGAGATGGTCGATTATCTCGCCGGGCTCTGCGATCGGTATCCGATCCTCAGTATCGAGGACGGCATGGCCGAGGATGACTGGGACGGCTGGAAGCTCCTCACCGAGCGTCTCGGTTCGCGCATCCAGCTCGTGGGTGACGACCTGTTCGTGACCAACCCCGAGCGGTTCCGCCAGGGTATCGAGGCGGGCGTGGCCAACGCCATCCTCATCAAGGTCAACCAGATCGGCACGCTCACCGAGACCCTCACCACCATCGAGATGGCGCGCCGTGCCGGTTACGGGGTCATCCTTTCCCATCGCTCCGGTGAGACCGAGGATTCGACCATCGCTGACCTCGCCGTCGCCACGAATGCCGGTCAGATCAAGACCGGTTCTGCCTCGCGCTCTGACCGCGTGGCCAAGTACAACCAGTTGCTGCGCATCGAGGAGGAGCTTGGCGAGGGTGCCATCTATCCCGGTCGCGACGCCTACATGCACCTTCGCTGAAGCGGGCCGAGTCGATGAGTGGACACAAGAGTACCAAGATCGTCGCCACGCTCGGTCCGAGCACGGCTTCGGATGAGATGGTCCGACGCCTCATCCTGGCAGGTGTGGACGTCTTCCGCATCAACTTTTCCCACGGGACGCAAGAGACTCACCGCGAGACCATCGAGCGCGTCCGTCGGGTGGCCGCGGAACTGGAGCGCTTCATCGCGATTCTCCAGGACATCCAGGGCCCGAAGATCCGCATCGGTCAGGTTCGCGATGGCCAGGTGATGCTGACCCCCGGTCAGACGTTCATCCTCACGACCGAGCCTCTCGAGGGGAACGAGCAGATGGCCTCCGTGGACTATCCTCGTTTGACGGAAGACATCCTTCCCGGCCGGAAGATCCTGCTGGATGACGGCAACCTGGAGTTGCAGGTCGTCGAGGTCAAGCCCGAGTGTCTCGTGACCCGGGTGATGGTCGGGGGCCCTCTCAAGCCTCGCAAGGGGGTCAACTTCCCGGGTTCGCCTCTGAAGATCTCTGTTCTGACCGACAAGGACAAGGCGGATCTGGCGTTCGGGGCCAAGATGGGCGTGGACCTGGTCGCGGCCAGCTTCGTCCAGCAGGCGTCCGACGTCCTCGAGGTCAAGGAAGAGCTGGCGAAGCACGGCAAGCGGACCCCGGTCATCGCCAAGATCGAGCGCCGCGAGGCCGTCCAGGCCCTGTCGGACATCGTCGCCGTCGCCGACGGGGTCATGGTCGCCCGGGGCGATCTCGGCGTCGAGATACCGGTCGAGGATGTCCCGGTCGTCCAGAAAGAGGTCATCCGCATCTGCAACCTGGCGGGTAAGCCCGTCATCACCGCGACGCAGATGCTGGATTCGATGATCCAGAATCCTCGCCCGACTCGCGCCGAGGCCTCGGATGTCGCGAACGCGATCCTGGACGGTACCGATGCCGTCATGCTGTCCAACGAGACGGCTGCCGGTGCTTACCCTCTGGAGGCCGTCGAGACGATGGCCCGGATCGCGCACACGGTCGAGCGCAGCCTCACGCCGGGTGAGCGTCCCGAACTCGAGGGGGATTACCAGCGCCCCGTCCAGGACGCGATCTGTCACGCGGCGACGCGGATGGTGCCCGAACTCAATGCGGCAGCCATCCTCACCGCCACCTATTCAGGGGCCAGTGCCCGGCACGTCTCGAAGTACCGGCCATCCTGTCCCATCATCGCGGCCTCATGCTTCGAAGAGGTCTGTCGGCAGCTTGCCCTGGTCTGGGGGGTCGTTCCCCTGCTGGTCGGCGAAAACGACGACATCGAGAAACTCTTCTCCGAGGCCGTCGTCCAGGCAACCCGGGTGGGACTCATCGCTCCCGGAGAACTCGCGATCCTCGTGGCAGGCGTGCCCATGGGTGAGGCTGGGACCACCAACTCCCTCCAGGTCGAGGTGATCACCAGCATCGTCGCGCGTGGCATGGGGCTCGGCCAGCGTCCCCTGAGCGGTATCGCGCGCGTCGCCGCGTCTCCGCGCGAAGCGCTCGAAAAGGTCGAGCCTGGCGACATCCTGGTCTGCCGGCATACGGATGCCGAATGGACGCCCGCGATGGAACTCGCGGCGGCGACCGTTGTCGAGGCGGGTGGGCTGACCTCGCACGCCGCGATCGTCTCGCTCGAACTCGGTAAACCTGTCGTGCTCGGCACGATGGACCTCGACCGGATCGAGGACGGAGCCACGATCACGCTCGATCCCGCGCGCGGTCTGGTTCTTGCAGGACAGGTCAAGATCTAGCAGGTTCCTGTCGATGGGCGGGGGGCGAGATGCCGGTGGGCATCCCGCCCCCCGCTCTGCATGCGCCTTCCGGGTGGTTCATGATACAATTGCGATCCACCTTTTCTGGAGAGACCGCGTGAGTCTCTCGACACGAGGAGAATGCAATGATGCTTTCGTCCACTCCTACCCCGGCTCCCGCATCCACCTCCCTCCCGCAAGCCACGGGCGATCGGACTCCCGGGCACCTCGAGCGCGCCATCATGAACGACGTCGTCACCGTCGTCGAGGCCGCAGCGCTGGCTGCCGGCCGCCTCATGGGCCAGGGCAACAACCGCGAGGCGGATCAGGCAGCGACCGAGGCCATGCGGACCACGCTCAATCATCTCGATCTTGCGGGAACCATCGTCATCGGTGAGGGGGAGCGCGACGAGGCGCCCATGCTCTACATCGGTGAGAAGGTCGGGACGTGGTCACAGGGGTGTCCCGAGATTGACATCGCCGTCGATCCGCTCGAGGGCACCAATCTCGTGGCCAAGGGACTGCCCAACTCGATCGCGGTCATGGCGGTCTCGGGTCGGAACGGGCTCTTCCATGCCCCGGACACCTACATGGAAAAGTTGATCGTGGGGCCCGCTGCGGCCGGCAAGGTCGACATCACGGCCCCCGTCAAGACCAACCTCGCCATCATCGCGATGGCCCTGCGTCGCGAGATCTCTGATCTCACGATCGTCATCCTGGAGCGTGAGCGTCATCTCCCGCTCATCGAGGAGGTGCGCTCGGCCGGTGCTCGCATCCGCCTGATCGGGGATGGAGACGTCTGTGCGGCAATCTCGGCCGCCGTCCGCGGCACGGCCGTGCACGCCGTCATGGGCGTCGGGGGCGCACCGGAAGGCGTGCTCGCGGCTGCCGCCATGCGCTGCCTCGGCGGAGAGATCCAGGCCAGGATCAAGCCCCGGAACGAGGCCGAGGCGGAGCGCTGCCGGCGGATGGGTATCGACCTCGACAAGGTCTACTTCACGCGTGACCTGGCGCCAGGGGATGACATCGTGTTTGCCGCCACCGGTATCACGGAAGGTGACATCCTGCATGGCGTGCGCTACTTCGGAGCCGGTCATCGTACCTACTCCCTGGTGATGGGGGCCGCCACCGGACAGATCCGTTTCATCGACACCGTTCACGTCGCGGACCGCAAGACTCCCGTGCTGCTCGAACGGTTCTAGCCATCCAGGGGAGGCCCCCGGACCAGGCGGTCCGGGGGCCTGTCGCGTGGTATGATGCCGCCCATGGATGTGCTCCTGTTTCTTGCCTGGCGTCATGTCGTGGCACGCTGGCGTCAGGCGATCTTGCTGGTGACCGGCGTGGCCGTCGGGGTCTGCATTCTCACCACCGCGCTCAGCCTGACCAACGGTTTCGAGCACGACCTGGTCACCAAGATCCTGGGGACGTCCCCTCATGTCTCCCTCAGCGACCCCGCGAACACGGGTGTCTCGGCGTGGAAAGACTGGCAATCGGCCGTCTCTCGAGTGGCTGGTGTCGAAAGGGTCTGGCCTTACGTATCCGGGCAGGCGCTGCTGGTGCTGGGAAACCGGGTGTCGGGCGTCATGCTCCAGGGGGTGCCCCGTGAACGGTTGCATGAAGACGCGCTGTACCGTCAGGCAATCGTCGAGGCGCCTGCAGCCAAGGACGGCATGGGCCATTCCGGGGTGCTGGTCGGTCTCGAACTCGCGCGGCTTCGCGGGATCTCACGCGGTGACTCGATCGTTCTCGTGACCGGGCTCGCGCGACGGGTGACGCTCAAGGTTTCGGGATTCTTCCAGTCGGGGCTGTATGAACTCGACTCGCATCTCGTCCTGCTCGATCTGCCGCTGGCGAGTCAGGTGATGGGCCTCGGTCAGCGGGTGACGGGCCTGGATGTCCGCCTGGTCGATCCGTTCCAGGCACCGGTGGTCGCCCGGGTCATCCAGCAGAAATTGCCCGGGGCGGTTCGTCCCTGGACGACCCAGAACAGGCCACTCCTTGGCGCTCTCGCAACCGAGAAGCGTGTCGTCTTCCTCGTGGTGCTCTTCATCATCGTCGTCGCCACCCTGGGTGCCGCCAACACGCTCGTGCTCTGGGTGCTCGAGCAGAGTCGTGATCTGGCCATCTTGCGCGCCATGGGGGCCAGTGGCGCGATGGCTGGACGGCTCGTCCTGCTGGAGGGTGCGCTCATCACCGTGGTGGGCACGCTCGTGGGGCTCCTCGCGGGATTCATGCTTTCGACCGCACTGGGCATTTTTCCCATGGCTCTGCCCTCGGACATCTATTACATCTCGAACCTCCCTGTTCGCATGCAGGGGATCGATTTCGTCCTGACCGGGGTCTCTGCGATCGTGCTCGGTCTGCTTTTCTCGATTCTCCCGGCTCGTCGGGCCACGCGGTTGGACCCCATCGAGGTCATCCGGAGAGCCTGAAGCGACCGCATGCGCGCCTTTGCCTTCGCCCTCCTCCTGCTCGTTCCGGTCACGGGGTGCCTGCCCGCGTCATGGTCGGCTCGCCGACCGGTCGTTCCGCCGCCGACCCCGGCTCCCGCGTCTGCAGGTCGGGGCATCGTGGTCGTCCGCTTTCACGACGCCACCCTGTCCGGTGTCGCCGGAGACCTGGAGGCCGCTCTCCGGGATGCTGCACCGCTGTTCGGGGTTCCCCTCGCGACATCGTCTCTGACATCGAGACCCGGCCGAGTGCTGTCTCCGGCCTGGTGCGCAGGCACGGCACGAGCCGTGAAGGCTCGCTGGCTGGTCACGGGCCAGATCCTCGGTTTCGTCAAGGAGGGCCAGGATCGGGCCACCCTCGCGACCGAGTTCCGGGTTCATGACGGCCCGACGGGGCGCCTGCTCTGGGTCGACCAGGCGATTTCCACCGGTTCCGTGCGGGCGCCCGCCCCGATGTTACGATCACTCGTCCATCAGACCTGGGAACGCGTGCGGGGGCGATCGGACCTCCCGGTGGGTGGATTCGCCGGTTCCGGCCCCATCCCCTCGCCCAGCCGGTGACAATCCGTTACAATCCCCTTGTTCAATTCACCCCTTGCAGGAGGAATCGCCCCATGCTTCGCCGGTACCTGGTCTCCCTGGCTGGACTCGTGGCCACCCTGTCCGTCACCTCGCCCGCCATGGCCATCCCGTTCCTCGGAAGTGTCTCGGCCTCTGCCGGCGGTGGCTTCCTGGCTCCCGTCGGAACGGGGAACACGCGCCCCGGTGGGTTCGTGACCTCCCTGGCAGGGCAGGTCGACGCGCTCGGTTTTGATGCCTCGGCCTCCTGGCTCGGTTCGGACAACCAGACGATCATGATGGAAGGCCTGTTTCGCAAGGAGCTGTCCTTCCTGCCCATGATCTCGGCCAAGGTCGGTGCAGGGTACCTCGGACAGGCGCTGCTCTCCTCGCAGTCAGAACTCCAGCACCTCGGCCAGGTCCGCCTGGACGCGACTTTCTCGCCGATCTTGCTGCCCATCGAGGCCGAAGCCTCGCTCGGTGCCGCTTCTGGCCTCGACTTCAAGCCCTACCTGCTGGGCTCCGCAGCCGTCCATTTCTCGTTCATCCCGTTCATCGGGGTGTTCGGTCGCGTGCGTGCCTTCGGCACCCAGGATCTGTCCACGATGTCCCAGGCCTTCGAACTGGGTTTGCGCGCCAAGCTGTAGTGTGTTACATTGTAACTTAATATTTTGTAAGAATGCTCAGTGGGCCGGTTCAACCCGATTCGATGGGGATTCTGGTGCTGAAACCGCTTCCTGAAACGGTGGGTGCTTGATGGACAAAGAGAAGATTCTGGTGGTCGACGACGAGGCGAGCATTCGTCAGATCGTCGAGACGCGCCTGAAGCTGGCCGGATACGAGGTCGTCACGGCTGCGGATGGCCAGGAGGCGCTCGACAAGGCGCTGTCGCTCTCGCCCGATCTCATCGTCCTGGACATCATGATGCCCCGGGTGGATGGCTTCGAGGTCTGTCGCGAGATCCGCAAGACCATGATGACTCCGATCATCATGCTCACGGCCAAGGGGGACATCACGGATCGCATCGCGGCCCTCGAACTGGGGGCTGACGATTACGTGGTCAAGCCCTTCAGCCCCCGGGAGCTCGAGGCTCGTATCAAGGCCGTACTGCGTCGCACGCACACGGACGTGGCCAAGCAGGCCAGCCTGCGGATCGACAAGCTGGTCATCGATTCCGGCAAGCGCCAGGTGCTCAAGGATGGCAAGAAGGTCAAGCTCACCGAGATGGAGTTCAACCTGCTCGAGTTGCTGGCCATGAATTCGGGGCGCGCGTACTCGCGTTCCGAGATCCTGCACCAGGTTTGGGGGTATCGCCTCAGCCAGTACAGCGATACCCGGGTCGTGGACGTCCACATCTCGCGGCTGCGCTCCAAGCTCGAGGATGACCCCAGTTCTCCCGAGATGATCCTCACGGCTCGTGGCACGGGCTACATGTTCGCGCAGGCCACGCCGGTGCCGGTGGAGACGCCTTCCGTCGGCTGAGCCAGGTCCTTGCCTCGCGCACGGGCCTGTTACCAATCGAGACGAAGAGGGTGGGAACCGACCGGTTCCCACCCTCTTCTCATGTGCTGCCCCTGCCACACGGGCCTCAGAGGAGCGAGGTACTGCCGATGTTCAGGGGCCCCGTCCGGTCCAGCCGACGGTCCCGGGCCACGCTCGACCCTTCGATACTCTTGGCGTACTTCTTGACCTCCGCTGCGACGCTCGCAAGTTCGAGGAAGTCGCGGATCTGTCGGCGCTCGTTGGTCACGATGGCGATCGACAGGGTGACCAGCGGGAACTGCTGTCGCAGGCCACGTCGGTCCAGGGCCACGATGTAGCCGCGCTTGCGGTCTTCTTCCGGATAGAAGCCGGGCAACTCGGCATCGAACAGCCGGATGATTTCCTGGCCCAGGCGCTCGGCTGCACGCGGGGTGGTCACGACGATGAAATCGTCACCCCCGATGTGGCCGAGGTAGTCTTCTGCGTTGTCGACGATCTGGATGGCCTGCTGGAGCGTGGAGGCGGTGTACTGGATGATCCGGTCGCCGGCCTCGAACCCGAACTTGTCGTTGTACGCCTTGAAGTGGTCGAGATCGATGTAGAGGACGGCCAGGTTGTCCGGCTCGTGCAGGCGACGCGCGACCTCGGCCTCGATGCTCCGGTTTCCGGGAAGCCGCGTGAGCGGGTTGCAGTTCTGGTCCTCGATCTTCATGACCGAGAGGGATTCCGCCATGTGGTTGAAGGCCTGGGCGAGCTGTTCCAGCTCGTCGCCCGTATCGATCGCGAGGCGACCATCCAGGCGGCCGTGCGCGATCGCCGAGGCCTGGTCGACCATCTGCCGGATGGGGTTGGTGATGGTCCTGGCCAGCATGGCAGCCAGGAAACTGGCTGCGATCGCCCCCAGGACGGCGAGCGCGAGAATGACGAGCTGGGAGCGACGGGTGGACTCGGTCAACGGTTCGCGCGGCACACCGACGTACAGCAGGCCCACGAACTGACCGTAGTCCCCGAAGAGCGGAGCAAAGGCGCTCAGGTAGGCGTGTTCGCCGAAGCGCACGGTTTCCGAGCGGTAAGTGCCCATCGCACGGATCTTCTGCACGACCTCGCAGGGGACCTCGCCATCGATGGGCTGCGCCTGGGCATCCCGGATGGTCTGGGCGAGCCATCGGTTGCTGCGCGAATCGCCCGCGGCGATACCGACCTCGATACCGGTGATGCTGCGGATCTGCTCCACGAAAGGCTGGTCGAGCCAGGATCCCACGAGCACCGCCCCGATCACCTCGTTCCGGTGATGGATCGGCGCGATGCCCCGGATCGCGAGTCCCCGGGTGTCGATGGGCTCGATGCCGCGGACCGTCTCATCCGCGAGGGCCAGGGCGATCCCGGAGCCTGACGGGGCCGGCGGCACACCCTGGACCCCGCGTTCGAGCACCAGACGTCCCGTCCGGTCGAACACGCGAACCAGCCGGTGGGGCGGCAACTGGGCCATGAGGTCCCGGACGGACTGGCCAGAGGCGTCGGATCGGGTGAGCGCGTAACGGACGAGCTGGGGGTTGGCTGCGAGGATCTGGGCGGACGCGAGGGCGTCCTGCGCAAAATAGTCGAAGGTATGCAGCGTGACCTGGACGTCGTTGTCGAGGCGCTTGTGGGCCTCCGTCTCGATCCCATTCCCGGTGATGACCGTGGCGATCAGGGCGACGAGCATCAGCAGCGACAGGCACAGCAGGGTGAAGACCCCTGCCAGCTTGACGGCGATGTTCACGCGCATGGACGACCTCCCCGGACAAACCTGCCCTGGCTTCAGATGTCTATCGAGCCCCGGTCGGTGGATCTGAACCAAAATTATTTACAAATTATATCACGCCGATAAAAACATCGCCTCATTGAGCCGTCGACGGACGACCGCTATACTCGTCATGGCGGGCACGACGGCGTTCCCGCGGGTCCGAGGAGGACGAGAAGGACAACATGCGGTACGCGAAAAACTTGCTGGAAACGATCGGTCATACCCCCCTGGTTCAGCTGAACCGCGTCGCCCACGGGGTGACTGGCCTGGTCCTCGCGAAGGTCGAGTTCTTCAATCCGGGGCAGTCGGTCAAGGATCGTCCGGCCCTTCGCATGCTCGAGGATGCGGAAGCGCGCGGTCTCCTGAAACCCGGCGGCACCATCGTCGAGCCCACCAGTGGCAACACGGGGGTCGGTCTCGCGATCGCCGCGGCCATCAAGGGCTACCGCTGCATCTTCACCATGCCCGACAAGATGAGTCAGGAGAAGCGGGATGTCCTGCGCGCCTACGGGGCCGAGGTGATCATCACCCCGAGTGCCGTCGCCAACGACCACCCGGATTCCTACTACAGCGTGGCCAACCGCCTGACCCGCGAGATTCCCGGGGCTTACCAGCCCAACCAGTTCCACAACTCCGAGAACCCGGCAGCCCACCACGCCACCACCGGCCCCGAGATCTGGGAACAGACCGACGGGCGCATCACGCATCTCGTCGCCTCGACCGGCACCGGCGGCACCCTCTCGGGCACGGCCCGTTACCTCAAGGAAAAGAATCCGGCCATCCAGGTCATCGGGGTCGATCCGGAAGGTTCCATCTATTCGGGGGACACGCCGCGGCCGTACCTGGTCGAGGGCGTCGGGATGAACTACCTGCCCGATACCATGGACATGAAGATCGTCGATCGCTGGTGCCGCGTCGCCGATCGCGATTCGTTCCAGATGACGCGCCGGCTCGCGCGCGAGGAGGGCCTGCTCGTGAGCGGGTCGTCCGGCATGGCCGTCGTGGCGGCCCTGCGGGTGGCCCGCGAGTTGCCCGCCGACGCAGTCGTGGTCGTGATCCTGCCGGGCTCGGGCCGCGGGTACATCTCGAAGATCTTCAACGACGAGTGGATGCGCCAGCACGGGATGCTCGAGGCCTCGCCCGCCGAGTCCGCCGTCGCGACCCTGCTCGGTCGCAAGGGGACGGCGCGCGCGCTCGTGAGCCTCGCGCCAGAGGCCTCTCTCGAGGAGGCGATCGCCTGTTTCGAGACGCACGGCATCTCGCAGGTTCCCGTGATCGAGGACCTCCGGGTCGTCGGATCCCTCTCGGAATCGTCCCTGTTGCAGGTGGCCTTCCGCGGTCAGGCGGCGGGCAAGGTCGTCCGGGACGTCATGGGGCCCGCGTACCGGCGGGTCGACGAAGGCGAGCCCGTCCAGCGGGTCTACGAGGCCCTGCTGCGTGGCGACGGCGCCGTGGTCGTGATGCAGGCAGGCAAGCCCTGCGCCGTGCTCACCAAGATCGACCTGATCCAGCACTTCGCCCTCGAGGAAGCCGAGGTGCTCCGGTGAACTGGGGATTCGAGACGCGCGCCATTCACGTGGGGCAGGGGGCGGACCCCACGACGGGGGCGACGATCGTGCCCGTGTACCAGACCTCGACTTACACCCAGACCGATCTGGGTGAGCACCGGGGCTACGACTATTCCCGCACGGCCAATCCGACCCGGAAGGCCCTCGAGACGTGCCTGGCGAGCCTCGAGGGCGGCAAGCACGGGATCGCCTTCTCCTCCGGGGTCGCGGCCACGGACGCGACCTTGCGGTTGCTGTCCTCCGGCGATCACGTCGTGGTCGCCGAGGACGTCTACGGGGGGACGTATCGCCTGTTCGAGCGCGTGCTCACGCGGTTCGGCCTGACGTTCACCTGGGTGGACGCGCGGGATCTCGACGCCGTAGCCGCGGCGCTGCGTCCCGAGACCCGGCTCGTCTGGGCCGAGACGCCCACCAACCCGCTGCTGCGCCTCGTGGACCTGGCCGCGCTCGCGACCCTGTGCCAGGAGCGCGGGGTCCTGCTCGCGGTCGACAACACGTTCGCGAGCCCGTACTTGCAACAACCCCTCGCCCTCGGGGCCGACCTGGTCGTCCACTCGACGACCAAGTACCTCGGCGGGCACTCGGACGTCG
The DNA here is from genome assembly GCA_035285805.1 of bacterium. Lineage (GTDB taxonomy): Bacteria > Cyanobacteriota > Sericytochromatia > S15B-MN24 > UBA4093 > JAYKJE01. The sequence goes on from JAYKJE010000016.1 coordinate 13,603, forward strand.
TGGGCGGAGCCGTCGTGACCTCGCGCGACGACCTGGCGGCGGATCTGCGCTTCCTCCAGAACTCGACCGGGGCCATCCCGGGGCCGCATGACGCGTGGCTCACGCTGCGTGGCATCAAGACGCTGGCCCTGCGGATGCGCCAGCACGGCGAATCCGCCCTGGCGATCGCCCGCCACCTCGAGGCGCATCCCAGGGTCGAGCGTGTTCACTATCCCGGGCTCGAGTCGCACCCGCAGCACGAGCTGGCCTGCCGGCAGATGAGCGGGTTCGGGGGGATGGTCTCGTTCGTCGTGAAGGGTGGCCTGGAATCGGCCCGCACCGTCGCGAAGTCCTTGCAACTGTTCAGCCTGGCCGAGAGTCTCGGCGGCGTCGAGAGCCTCGTGACGCATCCTCCGACCATGACGCACGGCTCGATCCCGAAGGACGTGCGCGAGGCGCGAGGCGTCGTGGACGGCTTGCTGCGGCTGTCGGTCGGGATCGAGTCGACCTCCGACCTGGTCGACGACCTCGACCAGGCCCTGTCCTGGCTGGGCTGAGCGGGGCCGTCACTCCCCGCTCTTCGCCAGCAGGCCGAGTTCCCGGACCTGCCGGAAAGACACGTGGAAATAGCCCACGGCCAGGAGGCCCATCACGACGTCCAGGCCCGCCGCCGTGACCACGTGTTTCCAGGGGAGGGGCTGGCCTGCCAGGACCGCCCGCATGCCCTCGAAGACATGCGTGGAGGGCAAGGCCAGGGCGATGGGCTGCATCCAGCCGGGCAGGGCCGTCACCGGGTAGAAGACGGCTGAAAAGGGCTGGAACAGGAAGGCGATCGCCCAGGCCAGGTTCTCGGCGCCCTGCCCGTGGCGCAGGATGGCCGCGGTCGTGGCGATGCCGATGGACCAGCCCATCGCGAGCAGGCACACGACGAAGGGCACGAGCGCGAACCCCAGCGAGAAGAGCTGGAAGTGGTAGGCCAGGGCCGCCACGCCGATCATGAGCACGGTCGAGAAGGCCACCTTCGCGCAGCTCACGACCAGGGACCCGACGAGGTACTCGCCCAGGGTGAGCGGGCTCACGAACAGGTTCAGGAGGTTACGCGACCAGACCTCTTCGAGGTAAGCGAGCGACACGCCCTGCTGGGCCCGGAAGAGCAGATCCCAGAGGATGAGCCCACCGACGAGCGTGCCGAGGACGGTCCCGGCCGGCGTGCGCCCGACGGAGCTGGATTCGAGGTAGGCCCCGAGGAACCCCCACACCAGCAGGTCGAGCAGCGGCCAGTACACCAGTTCCGCGATGCGGATCGGATGGCGACGGATGACGTAGGCGTGTCTCAGGGCGATCGCGGCGATCCGGCCGGCTTGCATGCTTGCTCCTCTGCCCGCACCGGGCCAAGGGCCATTGTAGCGGGTCCCGGGAGGCGGGTGCTGCGACTCACCGGATCGCGGCAGAGACGGATGGCCAGCACGTGACGAAGACGAGCACCAGCACGGCGATCGCCACGATCCCCGGTCGTATCCGTTCCCGGGCCCGTCGGGCCTTCTCGACCATACCTGATGGCACGCGGGCTCGCGCCCCCGTGGTGGGGTGATCGGCTCGCGGGGCCCCGGTCAGGCGGGGGGCCAGGGCCGTTGCAGCTGACTCGAGCGGGGCGGACCAGGATCGTTCAGGCATGCCCGGCTGGTGTTCGTGGGTTTGCCCCGGCCGACCGGTCTGCACCACACGTTCGACGGGTTCGTGGGCAGGCGGGAACGCTGCCTGACGTCCCGCTTTTCGCCGGGGCCCACCGAACGGCAAGACATCACTGGCCCGACTCGTCGCGGGAGGATCTGCGGGGAGGGACTTGCGGAGTCTGGCGGGGAGCCTTCTATTTCCGCCCCCACCGGACGAGAGGGGCCGGAAGCTTCCTGGCCTGGAACCCTCCGCGGAAACCGGGCTTCCCACCGGCGATCGGGGCTCAGGTTCCGCGGCACCGCCCGCCCGGGGACGGGGCACGGGCGAGGACGTCCCTGCCGGGGCGATCGCTCGTGAGCCATCCTCCTCGCACTGGACCACCGCTTCCCGCTTCCCCTTCACGGCATGCGAGTCCCCTGCAGTCAGGAGCGGGACCGAGCCCTCCCCCACCTCGCTGACTTCGCCTGCGCGCGCCCGGCTGCGCGCGCTCGACGGGAACAGGGCGAGCATCAGGAGCATGAGGCGTATTTCCGCTTCAGCCTCCGAGACATCGGTCTCGACGAGCTCGCGCAGACGGTCCGATCCTCCCCACCCGGAACCGGCCGGCTCGGGCTGCGGCAGCCCCTCCGGCGTGGACGGCCGGGAACCGTTGTCGCCAGGCGTCGGCACGGCCGGGGCCCGCACGACCGGGGGCGCTGGATTCGATTCCCGGTTGATCGTGTTCACGGGGCCCCTCGGATGGTCGCGACGTCGGCCAGTGCGAGGGTTTCATCGCGGTGACCCGTCGCCGACTTGTCGAACCCCGTGACAAGTTCTCGTTAAACGCGACGGTTCATGTTGCTCAGGGTGATCGAGACTCCGATGACCCACCCTCGGGGAACCGGAGGCCGGGTTCGTGCCGGGCGATCAGTCCCGGTGTGTCAGGACCCCCATGAGTTGCTGGACCTGAGAGGATTCCCTGCGCCCGGTCTTGCACCAGATCGCGAAGGGCTCGCAGGTCTCGAACAGCACGTCATATCCGGTGTTTCCGATGTGGCTCCTGGCCCGTTCGATGGTCTCTTCCGCGCTGTAGAGCTTGAATTCGGCCAGCTTCGACGTGCAATCCACGATCCATCAGGTCGTGCAGGTCCTCGGCGCTCGGTTTGTGCATGGTTGTCCTCCCCGTCGTGTGAAGGTTCTGAAGGGGCTAGCCCCCTCGCGCTCCATGCAGTCGCCGGCATTCTCGCAGTATGAGAACCGATCAGGCGTTATGGGCCTGTCACCGGTCATGGCTCGGTTGATCAGGTGATGATGTCTTGAATGAAGATCCTTGAGTCATGTATGTCTGACTATTTTTCAGGATTCAGGGTCATTTCCGTTTAAAAACGTATCTTGCGGGGATGAATGATGCGATTACGTTCAGGGTCATCCAGGTTTTGAGGGGAGGGGAGATGAGTCGGAACATCGAGGCCGTCCTGCATGACCTGTCCCGGATCTACGACCGTCTCCAGACGGTCGGCGGTTGCACGACGGTGGAACTGTCCGAGCATCTGAACATCCCGCGCAAGACCGTCTATCGCCACCTCGACTACCTGCGGCACCTGTACGGCGAGGATAGCATCGAGAAGGACGGCGACGTGTACCGGCTGACCGACGAGGCGCCCGTGATCGTCTCGATGACGCCGCACGAGCACCAGGCCCTCGCGCTGGGGGCACGCGTGCTGGACCGGATCGGCATGCCTCTGACCGAGAGTTTCGATCGCCTCTTCCTGAAGCTTGCGGGTGGCGATCCGGGCCGGGCGCGTGCCGCGAGCACCCGGGCGCGGGCGCAGGCGGAACGGGCGGTGGCCTTCATCGAGCCGAGTCTCTGTCGGCCGGTGAGAGACCGGAACCTGGCGTCCCGGTTGTATGCGCTCTGTGCCGGCGATCGCCCGACGGGCATCCGCTTCATGTACCGCTCTCGGGGTCAGGAACAGGCCACGGAGCGGCGAGTCGTGCCGCTGGGCCTCGTCTTTGCCAGCACCTGGTACCTGCTGGGTCATACCGAGTCCCGGGTTCCACCGGTGCGGATGTACGCCCTCGATCGGATGGACAGCCTCCGCGAGGAGGCGTTCGGTCCGACCCATCGTCCCGCTTTCGATCTCCAGGCCCACCTCGCGCCGGCCTGGCGCCTGCTGGTCGCCGAGGGGGAGGTCCGCCCCGTCCTGCTCGAGATGCCGCTCGAGATGGCCCTCGAACAGAAGCATCCGAGCCAGGCGATCGTGGACAGGCGGGAAGATGCCTGCATCGTGCGCTTCGAGGTGGCGGATCCGCTGGAGATGACCCGTTTCGTCATGGCGCACGGCGAGCGGGTGAAGGTCCTCGAGCCGCCGGAACTGGTCGAGGAGGTGCGACGGCGCCTGGAACTGGCCGTGGGGCGGGTGTCGGCGCGCGGGGCGCCGACTTGAGACAAATCGGGGCGTGACGGAACCGACGGGTTCTGCGTGCCGGTGATCAGAGTGGACCGTTCATCGTTTTCGACATCACACGGGATAAAATGCCGGGCTGGATGCCATCGTGAAGACCGTCCAGCATTCCCCGTTCAAGGACATGCAGGATATACACGCAAAATTTGCCGATCCCGGATTTACACTTCGACTCGAATGATACCGTGACCCTCGTCCGATGTCGCATTCAAGGAAGGTCCTCAATGCCCACTCCAACCCGCATCCTGATGACCCTCCTGGTGACCCAGGCCCTCTCCTCGCCTGCCCTGGCCGCCTCTTACACGGCCGGCGAGGAGCAGTCCTCCGTCTCCCTGCTGGGTAAGGCCGTCCTCGCCCGAGACGCCACACCCTTCATGTTCGGCTTCGGCACCACCTCGCCCCTGAGGTTCGGTGCAGCCTACCTGGGCGGGCAGGCCTTCTTCACCACCAGCGCCCAGGGCGCGGCTTCGATGGGCTACGGGGGCATCACGCTCGGCAGCGCCTTCATGACGGGGCCCCAGTCGCTCTTCGACGCCAAGGTGCTGTTCGGTGGGGGGAACATCGCCAATACGGGGAACGCCGGCTTTCTCCTAGAACCCTCGCTGGGATACGCTCTGCAGGTCGGAAACCTCAACCTGGGCGTCAACCTCGGCTACGTCTTCATCCCGGCCAATCCTGCGGCCGGGGCGGCGACGCTGGGCGTCCGCTTCGACTTCTTCGCCCTCTGACCCCGCCCTGACCCCCCATCCGGTCACGGCCTGCTCGCCCGTGAGGGGAAACAGACGCCGGTAGGTTTCTCATGTCCTTGCGAAAACACGTCAACCGTCCGCCCCTCCTCCGGTGGCTGGCCCTGGCGATCGTGGTACCGAGTATCACGGGCTGCCTGTCTCGCTACCTGACGGCCGTCGAAAGTGCGACCCCGCGGGTCGTCGTCCGGACCGCCCCGACCCGCCAGCATCTCGAGGTGACTCTCGACCAGGTGAACCTGCCCATCGAGCCCGAGGATCGCCTCGAGAACCTGACCTTCCGTTACCTGGGCCTGGGCTTGCTGGGCCTGACTTCCCTCGCGACTCCCCCCACCGCCCTGGCCTATGGCCTGTGGCTGGTGGGGGGGACGGCGGTGGACCTCGTCTGGGGAACGGGGCTGATCCTCCGGCAACTCGGGGAACGTCTGACGGGACACCACCGACGCATCCGCGTTTCCCTGCTCGATCCGCCGACGCGCCGGGTCCTGGCCGCCACGGACCTCGACGAGGGGCAGCGGGTGGAGTGGCCCTGGCCGCGCTCCGCCAGCCGGGATGGCCTGATGATCCAGACCCGCTGGGTCCGACGCGAGGGCGACGGCGATCGCACGCTCGCGGAACTCCATGGCGTGACTCTCGACCCCTCTCAGATCCCGGTCCGGCCGCTGAATGGCGTGTTTCCGCTGCTGGCCACGAACCTCACCTTTCGCGATCCGCGCGGTGAGGGGGCGCTGGTCGCCGAGCAAGGCGGTATCCTCGACATCACGGTCCAGAACACGGGAACCGGGAAGGCCGAGCACCTCGTGGCCACGCTCTCGTCGCGGTCGCCAGCGGACCTCGGCTTGCCCGCATCTCTCGACCTCGGGGTACTCGAGCCCGGGGCGTCGCGAACGGTCAGCGTGCCCGTCCCGGCGGACCTGAACTTGCCCGATGGTCAGGCCACGTTCCGTGTCGAGGTGGAGGACGTCAGCGGCGTCGATGCCGCCCCGCATGAACTGAGCGTCGCGACCCGCAAGCGGCGGTATCCGGATCTCGTCCTGGAGCGCTCCGGAGCTTCGGATCCCCACGATGGCATCCTGCGAACCGGCGAGCAACTCACGCTGGCGCTCGCCATCCGGAACCGCGGCCTCGTCCCGGCCGAAAGAACCCGGGTCGACCTCCATTTGCCCGCCCACGTCTTGCTGATCGATCCGGGGAACCTTCCTGATCTGGGAACGGTTCCAGCAGGTGGGATCGTGGTGGCCACCTGCTCCATCCTGGTGAACAACCGGTATGCGGGTCCCGCCCCGGTTCCTCTGGAAGCCACCCTCACCGAAAGACGGGCCGAGGCGCGTCGGGTGGTCCGCTTCCCGCTGGCCCTGGGGGAGCGCGCGACCCCCCTCCAGACCGCCGTGGCTGCACGTCCGATTCGTGGCCCGGAATGGCAACCGGTACCGGAACTGACGATCGACGTCGATCTTCCGCTCGCCCGCGCGGTTCCGGTGGACCGCGAGGCCGTCGCGCTCGTGATCGGTGTCGAGCGGTTCCTGGGCGCCGTGCCGACCGTGCCCCACGCCGCTCGCGATGCCCATGTCATGAAAGACCTGCTGGTCAAGGCCTTCGGGGTGCCCGAGGAGCACCTCCTGTTCCTGATCGACGAGCGGGCCTCCCTGGCGGCCCTCCGTACGGCCCTCGAAGGGCAGTTGCCCGACCGGGTCACGCGGGGTCGGTCGAAGGTGTTCGTCTACTACGCCGGTCACGGCGCCCCCGACATCGAGGCCGGGGCTCCTTACCTGGTCCCGCACGATGGCAATCCCGATTACCCGGGCACCTCCTGCCTGCGGCTCGACGAACTCTACGACGCCCTGGGTGATCTCGGGGCACGGGAGGTGACGGTCCTGCTGGATGCATGCTTCACGGGGCAGGCCGGCCGGCAGGAGCGGCCCGTCTCGTTGCTGGCCGGGGCCCGGCCGATCCGCCTCTCGCCGCGTCCAGCCGCTTTACCGGCGGGTATCCGGGTCTTTGCCGCATCCTCGGGTGAGCAACTGAGTCTCGACTGGCCCGAGAAGCGCCACGGCCTGTTCACGTACTTCTTGCTGAAGGCCTTGCGGGAGCGGGTGGAGCACGGCCAGGCAATCGACTGGGGCGCGGTTCAGACCACGGTCGCGGCCCAGGTCGAGAAGCAGGCCCGGCGTCAGGGGCGCAAGCAGACACCGGTCTGGCTCGAGGGGGGGCCGTAGTTCGGGAACCGATCAGCCCCCATGGCCGGACCGGGCGAGGCGCAGGTAAAACGTCTCCAGGTCCGGGACCTCGTGGGCCTTCAGGATGTCCGCCGTGCGCCCGTCGGCGACGATCTCCCCGGCCTGCAGGAAGATCAACCGGTCGACCATCCGCTCGACCTCGGCCAGGTTGTGGCTGGTCATGAGGATGCTCATGCCCGTGCGGCGCGAGCGTTCGGTCAGGAGCGACCGGATGCGGTCTGCCACGTCGGGGTCGAGGCTGGCCGTGGGTTCGTCCAGGATGAGCAGCTTCGGGTCGTTGATGAGCGCCTTTGCCAGGTGCAGGCGAGTCTGCTGGCCGCTCGAGAGTTCCCGGGTGAGGCGATCGCGGAGCGACCCCAGGTCGAGTGCCTCGAGCACCCCCTCGATCGCCGCGCGCCGGTTCACGACGCCGTAGAGCCGGGCGAAGACGTCGAGGTTCTCGCGGACCGTCAGCGCATACGGCAGAGATACATAGGTGGACGAGAAGTTGATCCGCGAGAGGATGGTCTCCCGGTGATGGGCGAGGTCCAGGCCGTCCACATGGATGCTGCCGGAGGTGGGCAGGGTAAGGCCGACGAGCATCTGCAGCGTGGTGGTCTTGCCGGCCCCGTTGGGGCCGAGCAGGCCGACGATCTCGCCGGCCCCGACCTGGAAGGAAATGCCCTTCAGGACCGGGCGACCGTCGAAGGCTTTCGTGAGCTGGTGCACCTCGAGCAGAGGTTTCATGCGAACCGGCCCTCCCGGCAAAGGACGAATGGGTATAGATTTCATGATACGTCACCAGCAAGGAGGATGGCGTGCAGCGGCAACTCCTGGCCTTGCTGGCAGCGGCAGGGCCCCTCTCGAACCCGATCCAGGCCGATTCGACCGGCGGTTCCACGGTATCTGGCGTCGTCGGCCAGCCCGTGACCGTGACCCTGCCCGTGGGGCCCGGAGAGTCCTGGGACGTGTTCATCGAGGGAGGGCGTCGGGTGCACGGGATGCCCTACCGATTCCGCATGGGGAGCGCCGGGCCCGAGATCTGGACCTTTCCCCTGGTTGCCCCCGGGCGATCCGAGGTGGCCTTCCGGTTGAACGGGGGGAGCCAGAATGGCGCAGAGGCCTCCGAGAAACGGGTCGTCATCCGTTCCCTGACCCCGTTCGAGGCGCAGCAGGTCGCTCCCGGGGCGCTGCACGGGACCCTGCTCCGGCCCTGAGTCCCGCCTGAAACCGTCTCACGACCAGGCCAGCACGGCGACGGAACAGGCGATCGCCCCGTGCTGGAGACGGGTCGCCACCGGCAAATTCTCCCGGAAGGTCGCCACGATGCGGGGGGAGCCCTCGATCGTGAGCCGGTGTCCGTCCCAGCGCGAGGGGGCCCGTGCCGTCTGCTGAACCAGGCCCTGCGGGGTCGCGAGGGCCAGCCATTCCCGCCAGGTTCGCGGCTCCCGCCCCGCAGGTGGGGGCGTCAGGGGCGCGTCGCCGCACCACACCTGGCCACGCTGCCATCGCAGGCGCAGCAACTCCGTCGCCGGCCGGTCGGGGAAGCCGTTGGCCACGATCAGGGCGTCGCCCGTGGCTTCCGTGAGCCAGAACCGTCGCAGGACTGCGAGCGCGGGAGAGCGGTCGGTCGGGTGCGTGAACATTCCCGACGGGACGAGAACGGCGCGGCCCCCGCATCCGCCGGAGAGCAACGCGGAGACGAGCAGGCCTGGCAGGACCGGCGAGATGCGGGACATGGGGTTCTCCTTTCCGGGATAGGAGAACATGATATCATGTGATCATAAATAAATCATTTATCAGGATGGACGCGTGTAGGTATGGCGCCGCCCCTCGGCACACCGATTCAGGTAATCACAGGAGTCGCAATGCTCGCTCACGCGAGGTGTCCAGGTCTGCTCGCGCTCGATCAGCCCGACCGTGTCCTCGATGGTCGTCATCACGGACTCGCGGACGGCATCGTCGATCGGGACGGGCAGACGCGTGTCCGTCGCCAGGTAATGGAGGGCGTGCGACGTGGGTTTCTCGCCGAGATTGGCCTCGACGAGGCGGTCGTAGATGACCATCTGGAGCACGGCCCGCCCGGACGGCGCCTCGGGCATTCTCCCCGATTTGTAGTCGATGATTTCCAGCGTGCCGTCGGCATGGCGATCGAGTCGGTCGAGGATTCCGAGGAGCCGGAAATGTCCGATCTTCGCCGTGGCGCGCTTCTCGACCCAGACCGGCGTGCCCTCGCGGTCCCGCCAGGTCTCGAGGTACCGCTCGAGCATCTGCCGGCCATGCTCACGAGCCCGGGCTTCCTCCTCGGCACTGTCGAAGCCGGCTCGGTGCCAGTGCTCGCCCAGCATGTCCAGGGCCATTCCGTTCGTGACCTGACGCGCTCCGCCCTGGTCGTGGATGGCTTGCATGACGCGGTGAACCGACAGTCCGAGGCTCGTCGAGGCCCAGGGGCGTCGCGGGAGGCGATCGACGTACTGGAAGCGGTACTGACGGGGGCACTCGAGGTAGACCGAGAGCTTGCTGGGCGAATACTGGGGCAGTTTCATGCTCGCGATCGTACCATCCGGGGCGTGGATGTCTCGATGTGACGATCTTGGTGATACTTGAAGCTTGTTATCGTGATGTTTGTACCCTGTACGACCCCTCGTCCGATTGGCTATCGTGGGGATGGATGAACCGTTCCAGCGATTCCCTTTCCGTCCTGCAAGCGCAACTCACGAGGTGCCGAGCATGGGTCACGTGATCCCGGTCGAAGCTGAAGCATCGCTCACCGAAGCCGCCGACATGTTCGAGTTCATGGACGCCACGGCCATCGTGGACGATGCGGGGTCCCTCGTCCGGGTGAATTCGGCCTTCCTCGACATGTTCGGTTGCACCGCCCGGGCCGACGTGCTGGGTCAGTCGCTGCGGGACCTCTTCTTTCCCGGGACCGGTCAGTCCGGACCCGAACAGGGCCTCGCCGTCGGGGAAACGTGGCGCGGGATCCTCTTCGGCCGCGCGATGGACGGGGTCGCGGTGCCGGCCGAGGTCACGGTCCGGGTGGCCCCCGGCGGACGTCGACTCTGGGCTTTCCGGAGTGCGACCGAGGGACTCAAGGTTCAGCGGCGCGCGCGTGTCCGGATGCTGGAGCAGGCCGAGGTGGCCGCTCGCCTGGCCGATCTCGACCGGATGAAGCGCGAGTTCGTCAGCAACGTATCCCACGAGCTCCGGACTCCGCTGGCCGCGATCACCGCCTATGCGGAGTTCCTCGAAGAGGCCCTCGAATCCCCCGAGCCACGCGATTCCGCCCTGTACGTGCACGAGATCCAGGTCGCAGCCCGTCACCTGCAGGAGATCATCGACGACCTGCTGGATTTTTCGATGCATGAGCGCTCGAAGGTCAAGCTCACCGTCGAAGAGATCGACCTCACGTCGCTGGTCGAGGGCGCCTGCGCCACCTGGGGGGAACGGGCGCGTGATGCCGGGATCGTCCTCGAGCGTGGGAGCACAGACGCCCCCATCTCGGTGGCAGCCGATCCGCGTCACATGGGTCACGTCGTCCGTCACCTGCTGTCCAACGCCATCAAGTTCACCCCTCGCGGTGGTCGGGTCCGCGTGGAAGAACGCCGGGTCGGCGATGAAGCCTGGATCACGGTCACGGATACGGGGATCGGTGTTTCCGACCCCCAGATCGAGCGGGTGTTCGACGCCTTCTACCAGGTCGACGGGTCTTCGACCCGTGCGCGGGGTGGGCTGGGTCTCGGTCTGGCCGTCTGCCGGGCCCTCGTCCTGGCCCACCACGGACGCATCGAGATCCAGAGCCGCCCCGGCGAGGGCAGCTGCTTCAAGGTCGTCCTGCCGGCGGCCTGAACTCAGGCGCGCCCCGTCGATCGGGTGAAGCCCGCCAGACCTTCCGCGAGGCCGTCCGTGAGAGCCTCGGGTCGGAGCCTCCACTGCCAGTTGCCTTCCGTGGTCCCTGGCAGATTCATGCGCGCCTCGTTGCCCAGTTCGAGCAGGTCCTGCAGGGGGGTCACGGCCAGCCAGGCACGCGATTCCAGCGAGAGTCGCATGAGGTCGAGCGCTGGCCGACTGCCATCGGTTCCGGCCAGGTTCAAGAAACGATGACGATCGAGGCCGGGAGCCGCCTCGTACCAGCCACGCGACGTGTCGTTGTCGTGGGTACCCGTGTACATCACGGTATCGACCGTGACGTTGGCGGGCAGATGAGGATTGCGATCGTCCGAGCCGAAGGCGAACTGCAGCACCTTCATGCCGGGGATGCCATGGCGATGCCGCAGGGCGTCCACGTCGGGCGTGATGATGCCCAGGTCCTCGGCGATCAGGCCGAACCGCCCGAGGCGGGACTCGATCGCTCCGAGCAGGGCGTCACCCGGACTCGGGATCCAGGTCCCGCCCCGGCCGTCGGGCAGGTGCGAGGGGATGGCCCAGCACGCGGCAAGCCCGCGGAAGTGATCGATCCGGACCAGGTCGAAGCAGGTCGAGGCCATCGCCATCCGGTCCACCCACCACCGGAAGCCGGTCCGGTGATGTTCGCTCCACGCATAGAGCGGGTTGCCCCAGCGCTGGCCGGTCGTCGAGAACGCATCGGGCGGGACCCCCGCGACCGCAACCGGGTAGCCGCGCCCGTCGAGCCAGAACAGGTGCCGGTTGCCCCAGGTGTCGGCCGAATCGTGGGCCACGTAGATGGGCACGTCCCCGAAGAGGGCCACTCCGCGGGCGTTGGCGTGCTGCTTGAGTTCCGTCAGCTGCTGGAAGGCCAGGGCCTGCACGAAGCGGTGGAACTGCAGTCGCGAGGCGAGCGTCTCGCGGGCGTGAGCGAGTGCGTGGTCGTGGCGATCGCGGAACGATTCGGGCCACTCGATCCACGGGCGATCGCCGAGGTCTTCCTTGATGCTGATGAACAGCACCCATTCTTCCAGCCAGGCGGCGGCCTGCTCGAAGAAGGCCGTCATCCAGCCGGGCAAATCCCGCTCGCTGGCGCGCGCGAAGGCGCGTTCGAGGCGTTCCCGCTTCCAGGCCGTCGCCCCGGCGTGGTCGACGCGGTCGGGGTCACCTGAGGGCGCGCCCTCGAGGTCGGCCTGTTCGAGCCAGCCATCGCGCACGAGGTCGTCCAGGCTGATGAGCGCCGGCTCGATGGCAAACGCCGACAGGGAGGCATAGGGCGAAAAACCGTAGCCCACGGGGCCCAGCGGCAGCAACTGCCAGACGCGCTGCTGCCCCCGGGCCAGGAAGTCCGCGAACCGGCGTGCCGCCGGCCCGAGGTCTCCGATGCCGTGCGGGGTGGGCAGGCTGGTGAGGGCCATGAGGATACCGCTCGCGCGTGCTTGCATGGGTTCGCCTTTCAGACCGGGCCGCGTTAGGATGGCGTTTCTGGAGGTGATCATCCCATGAACGAGCTGATCGTGGCCATGCGCGCCCAGGCGGCGGGGACGCTGGCGGATACGCTGGGCATCGAGATCGAGGTGCTCGAACCCGGGCGCGTGGTCGCCTCGATGCCGGTCGAGCGCAAGGTGCATCAGCCCTTCGGGGTCCTTCATGGCGGTGCCTCGGTGGCCCTCGCCGAGACCGTCGCCAGCATCGGTGGCTGGTTGAACGTCGATCGGACCACCGAGATGGTCGTGGGACTCGAGATCAACGCCAACCATCTGCGGCCCGTCCGGGAAGGAATCGTGCGAGCCACGGCGATTCCCGTGCACGTCGGACGTCGCACGCAGGTCTGGGAAGTCGACATTCGCGATGCCACGGAACGCCGCGTGTGCCTGTCGAGGTGCACGCTGGCCGTCGTGCCCCTCGAACGGGGCTGACCGGCCGGCTAGACGGAGCATCAGCGATCGAAGCGCTCGCGGCCGTAGACACCCGTCAGGTGCTCGAAGGTCTGCCACTCGGTGGCATCCAGTCGATCCCGGGCGAGGTCGAGGATCTGGTCGGGCGTATGATGGCCGGCGATCGCCACGCCCCGTCGCTGAAGGGTCTTCAGCATCCGCCGGTATTGCCGGATGGCCGGTTTCTCGCGGTCCGCGTTCCGGAATCCCCAGACCAGCGAAAAGATCCCGAGCAGCACGAGGGATACCTCTCGCCACGGCAGCACGACGTCTTCGGCCTCCGTCCGGGGCGGGGTCGGATCGAAGCGGACCCAGCTTCCCTCGATCCAGGCCTCGACCCAGGCGTGCGCATCTCGCTCGCGCACGGTGATCAGCCCCTGCGCATCCGGATCGCGGGCCAGGAAACCCGTGACGAGACGCGTGGGGATGCCGAGCTCCCGCCCCATAAGCGCGAGGGCACTCGCAAAGTGGACGCAGAAGCCTGCCGGTCCCGTCCGGACGAAATGCTCGGTCGGGTCGACCCCCGCAGGCGCCGTGGCCGCGTCGAGGTCGTATCGGCGGCTCTTGCGAAGCTGGCCGGTGATTGCCGTGAGCGCGTCACCCGGCGATTTCGCGTTCTGGCTCCACTGCCTGGCGTACTCCAGCAGCACGGCCGAACTCCTGCCTGGCACCGGGGGGGGCGCGACCGGAGTCCTGGGGCTGCTGCCCCGGTGCGTCAGATAGATGAAGCCTCGCGGATTGGGTCGCAGCGTCGAAACCGTGTCATCCTCGAACCAGCGCAGTCGGTGGTCCGGCACGTACACCCAGTCGTGCTGCTCGGGCACGGGCAACGTCTCGAGGCCGGCCACCTGGAACTTGATCTGGACGTGACTTCCGGGAGAATCCAGCCGCTGGCGGGTCGACAGCCGCCGGTCGGTCTTGAACCATCTGCCGCGTGCATACCCGTCGAAGACCTCGGTGCGCAGGCGGTCGGGCGCCGCTCCTTCCAGCGTCAGGACCGGGGAATCGGAGACCGACCAGCGGTGGTCAAGCGAGATCTCTCCGCCCTGCCCGGGTAGCCCCTCGCTACGGAGGCGATTGCTGAACGCGACGCCGGAGGTGATCCCGAAGGTCGGGAGGGGCGGGAGGGGGAGACCGGGCAGGTACGGCTGGACGAGCATCGCTCCCACGCCGAGCAAGGTGAGGGGGACCCAGGCCGAGGGCAGGTCTTTCAGGTCTTTCCAGACGACCCGGCTCTGGCCGACCTCGTGTCGACCATCTGCCCATGAGGCCAGGACCTGCGCCGTTCCGGTCACCAGGAACAGGAAACCCACGATGGGGGTTTCCCGGATCTGGATGATGGCCGAGGCGTAGATCATCAGCAACAGGGCGTTCAGCTGCTGGGCGCGCATGTACACCCGATTGCGAAGATCCCAGCCGAAGATGGTGATGACCGAGATCAGCAGCGTCGCGGTCAGGCGGGGGGCGGCCTGCCAGTCTCGCAGTTCGCGGACGTACCAGGCCAGAGAAAGCGCGATGCCGGCATACAGCACGACGAGCAGCGGCCAGCCCGGGTTTCGCTGGCGCTGCCAGCTTCTCCAGCCACCCAGCAGGACCAGCAGCATCGAGGCTGCGGCCACCATCGGCTTGACGATGGACAGACTCCAGACGTAGCCGATCGCTCCGGCGCCGGCGATGACGGTGGCGACGTGCATCAGGGGATGGTATTCCACGGGTGGCGCAAGGGCAGCCTCTGCCACGGGCGGACGCCGTCCGGCGGGAAGCTCGTCTTCACCCCGTTTGACCCGGACCACGGGCTCCGCCCGCCGTGCGCTGTGGGCCCAGTGGATGTCCCCCGGGCGGTCCCCGGGCCGGTATTCCCGGACTGCACCGGTCGGCTCGATAGGCAAGCCCCCCGGTTCCGCGCGCCGGGTGGTCCGTTCGGCCTCGTCCTCACGCTCCAACGCCACCGGCTCGCTGTCGACCTCCCGGGAGATCCAGACGAGGCCGAGCGGGTAGGCCCGGATCCTGACCCGGATGGCGTCCGTGGGTGCATGGACGGTCCCGGCGGGCCAGTCGAGCCGGAGGCCACCCGGCAAAGGGGTCCAGATGGGAGTCTCGCGACCCGCAGCCTGCCCCACACGCAGTTGCACCCCGAGAGGGCCTTCCCGGCGCGGGCACAGCACCTGAGCCCAGACCTGAGGAGCTCCGGCTTCCGGAAGGGCGTGGACGGCACTCACGCGCACCCCGCGGATGCCCAGCAGGGCCATCAGGAGAGCCAGGAACAGCAGCGACAGCAGGAAGTAGCCACAGAGATCGAGCAGGGGGGCCTGCAGCCCCGTTCCGGCCAGGAGGCTGACGAAGCCCACCATCAGGAGCAGGGTACCGTTCAGGCCGGTGCCGACGCGGGTTTTCACCGGGGCACAGGCTCCCGTTCGAGGATGGCCTGAAGGACGTTGCGCTTCGCTCCGGTGGTGGCCGGTTCGGAGAGCACCATCCGGTGGGCCAGGGCGGCCGAGGCGGTGCGGCGCAGGTCTTCGGGCAGGACGTAGGTCCGGTCATGCAGGAAGGCCATGCCGCGAGCCAGCGCCTGCCAGGCGAGGGCTCCGCGAGGGCTGATGCCGAGCGTTACGCCCGGCCAGACGCGACTTGCCCGCACGACGTTGAGCAGGTAGCCTCGCAGGCTGGCCTCGATCCGGACTTCCTGACACCTGGCCTGCCATTCCAGGAATGTCTCGGGGGCGATCGGCGACTGGAGGGGCGGCTGTCCGTGGCGTCCCTCGAGCAGAGCCATCTCGTGGTCATAGCCGGGATATCCGAGGCTGAGGACCGCCATGAACCGGTCGAGCTGGACCTCGGGCAAGGGAAACGTTCCCTCGAACGTGAGGGGGTTCTGGGTGGCAATCACGAAAAAGGGCCGTGGAAGCGGATGGGTCGTGCCGTCCATCGAGACCTGGCGTTCCTCCATCGCCTCGAGGATCCCGGCCTGGGTCCGCGGGCTGGCCCGGTTGATCTCGTCGGCGAGCAGCACGTGGGTGAACAGGGGGCCCGGTGCGAAGCGGAATTCCCCCGACTGGGCCTGGTAGAGCGAGACCCCCGTGAGGTCGCTGGGAAGCAGATCGGGCGTGAACTGGACCCGCCTGAACCCCAGGCCCAGCAGGGCGGCGAGGGACTTGCCCATCAGGGTCTTGCCCACCCCCGGAACGTCCTCCAGGAGCAGATGGCCGCCCGCGAGCGCGCAGGCGACGACCAGCGTCAGGGTCTCGGGTTCCAGGGCGATGGTCTGGCGCAGGGCCTCGATCAGGATCCGGGGTCTGGACACGCATCACCTCGATGGGGCGGGGACGTCCCTGCTGTACCCGCTGAGCCGGGGAATGACGCATGGCTTGAATTTCTTTCAAGCTTATGTCATCGTTAGGTTAAATTTTGGCTAACGATAGCCAGGTGCCCCTGGAGAGAGCCTCGACATGACTCGCTTCGCACGCCTGATGTTTTGCCTCCCCCTGCTGGCTGCCTGCTCCCGTTCTCCGCTTGCCCCCACGACAGCGACGTCCGCCCAGCTAAGCACCCGGAACACCGTGGCCTATCACCGGGTTCTCTGGGGCGTGAGACGCCATTCGCTTTCCGAGGATGGGCTCGACAGCAACCTCATGCGAGCCACGATGCCCATCGTGCAGGAAGGCTTCCGGGACCTGGGGCTCACGGATTTCCTGCTCGTGCGCGGGAAGGCCGGTTCGGGACATGACGTGGTCGCACTGGCTCGTTACGAGGACGAGGCGCGCTACGGAGCCGGGAATCTCTCTTCCTCCGGGCGCCTGCTGGCCTCGCGCTGGCTCGACGTGTTCGACCCCGAACGCTCGGTCGCCTGGCCGTTCGTCACCTCGCTGACGCTGCCCGGAACCCACCGGGCGATCGATTTCGACAGTGCGGGGCATGACTGGCAGAAGGGCTACACCGTGGCCTGCTGGCTGGGGCCGCGCGGTGGCCAGAGTTCTCACGATGCCTGGACGACGCTGCGAGACAACCTGACCCGGAATCTTGCTCCCCTCAGGTCCGAGGGACTGCGGGCCTGCCTCGCCTCCTGGCACGAACACGAGGGGATCGTCTTTCTCGGCTGGCCGTCCTTCTGGGCCTACACGCGCACGATGGCCAAGCCTGCAGGCAAGACCTGGCTCGCGGGCCTGAACCGGGGTTTCGTGGTCAAGTCGTTCGTGAACGCCGTCGAGTACCGCGGCCGCCTTCACCCCGGAGCGTGCATCCAGGTCACGCGGCCTGTCGACTGACCTCGCGAACCGGGCGGCTGGCCAGGGCCACGCCTCCCAGGATGAAGGTGGCCTCAAGGGCCCGCGCGGGCGTGATGGTCTCCCCCAGGAAGAGCGCCGAGAAGATGAGCGTCCATACCGGCATCAGGTACAGGAAGATGCCTGCCGCGGTGGCGGTGACGTGACGCAGGGCGGCCTGCCAGAGCCAGTACGCTCCGCAAGACGACAGCAGTCCGAGGTAGCCCAGCGAGATCAGGAGCCCGGGGGACCAGTTCCAGGGCGTGCTGGCGGTCGTGAGCGCCTCCAGCCAGGCACACGGGAGCAGGCCCACCAGCCCGATCACGTAGCTCCAGGTCAGGGTCACGAGAGGGTTCAGGCGACCGGCCAGTTTCTTGGCGACCAGTCCGTAGGAAGCTCCGACCAGCGTGTTGAGGGCCATGAGCAGGTCTCCGGTCCCCGTGACGGCGACGTTGCCACCGACCATGGCCAGCATCCCGCCGAGGGCGATCGCCATGCCGAGCAACTGGCGCCATGCCGGTCGTTCCCCCAGGAACAGGATCGCGCCGGCCACGCTCACGAGCGGACTGGCCGCGATGAACAGGGAGCTGTTGCCGGCACTCGTGAAGCGCAGGGCGATGTTCTCGAGCACGTAGGTGAGCGTCGTACCGAGCAGGCCCGAGATCGCCAGCCACGCCCACGTGTCGCGCGGGACGCGCAGGCTGACGCGGCCGACGCCGTGCGCGAGCCCGAGCCCGAGCAGGGCCAGGGTGAAACGACCCACGGCGAAGGCCAGGGGGGGCATCTGCAGGACGGCCTGACGCGTGACGATGAAGGATCCCCCCCAGACCATCACGGCCAGACACAGGCCGAGCCACGCCATCAGGGTCCGGTGTCCGGGCGCGTGACGTCGTGAAGCCACTGCCCATAGGCAGGCAGGACGCCGTCCACGGCCACCACTGCCAGTTCGGGGATCTCGTAGGGATGCAGCTCCAGGAGGCGATTCAGCAGCGCCTCGAGACGGTCTTCAGGAGTCTTGCAGAGCACGATGTGCTCGGGATCGCGCTGGATCTGTCCCTGCCACCGGTACGTGCTGACCACGCCGGGAATCACCTGGATGCACCCGGCCAGACGCTCTTGCAGGATCGGGTCGACGAGCGCCGAGACGGCCGTGTCGGGGCAGGTGGTCATGACGAGGCGCATGGCCTGGCCAGGAGGCACGGAAAAAAAAGGTTGCATGCTCAATCTTGCATCATGTAGACTTGTCGCGTCAGGAAGCGCAGACAGGAGGGACCATGGTCAACGGTGTCTCGGGTTCGACGGTCCAGTCGGCCACCGCTTTGCTCAACGCCACGGGCGGGGCGCTCATGCGGCGCGAACTCAACCGCGAAGCGGATCAAGCCCAGCAGATCCTCAGTGGCATCGTGCAGTCTCCGACGGCCTCTGCACCGGGACAGGGCGAGCGCGTCGACGTCTACGCCTGATTCCGGGTGGCCGAACCGTTCGCCCACCCACTCAAGGCGGCCCGGATCGAGCCTAGCCGATTCAGATCCGGATCAGGCTCTCCCAGCAGGCTCTCCAGGTCACGGAGCAGGTCATCCAGCTGCAAGAGAGATGGAGCGTGAGCCGGCGACATCGTGACCTCCAGGACCGGGGGAATCCACCTCTTTCTTCGGCCTTTTCGGGTGCTTCTTGAGGTTCCGCCGGTCAGGTGGTTCGAGGTTCAGCTGTTCGCCTTCCAGATCCGCTCCAGGTCCGGCCACACGAGGTGTACCAGGGCCACCGTCAGGTAGCCGATGCCGAGTCCCACGGCGGTCAGCGGTCCCCCGTAGGCCAGCCCTCCGCCGATGAGCAAGCCGATCACGACGAGCATGACCGATACGAGTGTCCACCGCGGTTCCGGGGTACTCGCCCATTCCTGCCGGGTCTGTCGCTCGAACACGTCGAGAGGCAGGTTTGCCGGGCGCCCCTGGGTGGTGGGCTGGGCGCTCGGAGTGTTCGGGTATCTCGGAAGCCCCGGGTTGGAGGGGCGGAACGATGGGATGCTTTCAGGCATGGTGAACCTCGCGATGGGGCGTTACATGCGTTATCGTTAATCTTTCCATAAACTTGCTTCCGGAGATGCACGCATGGCTTTCGACCTCTCGAGTTCCCCTGCGCCGTCGTCGGGCCCGCGCCGGGCCCTCGCGGTGGGAGTGGTGCAGGACACGCGGGAGCGCGCCGTCGTCGAAGAACATCTCCAGGAGCTCGTCCAGCTGGCGGATACCGCCGGCTTCGAGGTGGTCAGGTCCGTCACGCAGGAACGTCGGTCGATCGATCCGGCGACGTTCATCGGCAGTGGCAAAGTCGAGGAGATCCGTCAGCTCGCCGAGGACCTCGAGATCGAGGCCGTGATCTTCGATGACGAGCTTTCTCCGGCCCAGGGACGCAACCTCGAGAAGCTGATCGGCAAGCCCGTCACCGACCGGACGGGGATCATCCTCGACATCTTCGCCTGGCGGGCCCGTTCTCGCGAAGCCAGGGTCCAGGTCGAGCTGGCTCGCCTGCAGTATCTCTTGCCGCGCCTCACCGGGCTCTGGTCGCACTTCACCCGGCAGCGCGGGGGGGTGGGCATGCGCGGTGAGGGCGAGACCCAGCTCGAGATGGATCGCCGGATGACCAAGACTCGCATCGCCGAGTTGCGGCGGGAGCTCGAGGAGATCCGGGTCCAGGCCATCCACCGCCGGCAGGGGCGTCAGGATGCTTACCGGGTCGCTCTCGTGGGGTACACCAACGCCGGGAAGTCCACCCTCATGAATGCGCTCACGCGGGCCGACGTGCTCGCCGAGAACCGTCTTTTTGCCACGCTGGACGCCACGATGCGGTCCCTCGAGCTGCCGTCGGGAGACACGGTCGTCCTCACGGACACCGTCGGGTTCATCCGCAAGCTGCCACCGACGCTGGTCGCGTCGTTCCGGTCCACGCTCGATGAGGTGCGGGATGCGCATCTCCTCCTCCACGTCGTCGATCTGGGGCATCCAGCCTGGGATGCTCAGGTCGAGGCGACCCAGGCCACCCTGGCTGAACTCGGGGTCCAGGAGCGCCCCACGGTCATGGTATTCAACCAGGTCGATCGTCCGGAAGCTCGAGGGCAGTTACCCCGCATCATGGCTGCCTTTCCGGGATCGGTGGCGATCAGTGCCCGCACGGGGGAAGGCCTCCAGACGTTGCTGGAGACCATCCAGACGTATCACGAGCGGGAGCGGGGCGATCGGTGGTTTCGATTCGGACCTGAGCAGCATCGGGCCGTCTCGATGCTGCACGGAGAGGCCAACGTCCGCGAGGTCCTCTACGAAGAGACGGGCCACACGCTCGTGCACGTCCGGATCTCCGAGAAGGAACTCGGGAGGCTGCAGGCGGCGTGTGGCCATCCGTTCGAGGTCGTCCAGGAGCCCTCTGGCTGAGACTCAGCTGGCGCTGATGCTGACGTTGTCGAGCACGGGCGCCACGTGGGAGTCCGTTCCCAGGTAGTAGTCGTAAATGAACCGGAACCGTACCCGGGTGTCGGTGCCGACCTTGCCTGCGAGCGAGAGGTCGAAGGCCTTCCAGGCCGAGATGGTCGTGCCGTGTTCCAGGATGGAGGCCCAGGTCGAACCGCCATCACCGCTGACCTCGACGATGAAGCGGGACGATTCGAAATAGTCACGCGGCACGAACCGGTTCAGGTCGAATCGGAGGCGAGGGGCACTGGCCTTGCTGAGGTCTAGGCCCGCCTTGAGCGTGAGATCGTAGCTTCCCGTCTGGATGACGGCGCCGGAGGCCCCCCCCGCGCAGGCGCCTCCGCCCGGATTCCCCGCAGCGGCCACCCGGGACCAGCCCGTCGCTGCCACGGTGTCCGATTTGTACGTGCTCGGCGTCCAGCTGGAGGTCCAGCGGTCCATGCTGTCCGAGAAATCTTCCTGCAACGCGCTCGCTGCGGGGGCCGGGGAAGGTGAGGTCGACCCCGTGGCCACGGGGATGCCGCCGGTGGCGACCGGAGTCAGCGAGGCCGAGGCCTGTTCCAGGATCACACCGAGGGACATCGAGCCACCGCGCACCGGGGCGACCGCCACCTTCAGGGACACGTCGGTCGTGCGCTCGGCTTCGACTCCCACGTCTTTCGCCGTGGCCTGCCCCATCGCCTCACCTCGGGTATCCAGGATGTCCACCTGGACGGTGTAAAGTCCCACGGGCAGCGAGTCGATCCGCACCGAGCGAGCCGAGGCCCATGTGAAAGTCTGGACGAACGGGTCGGCCAGCGCCGGGCTCGTGAGGGTGATCCGGGCACTTCCCGGGTCCACGGTCTGGATTCCGCGGGCATCGGTGAACCGCAACGAGATGGTGCCGTGGGTCTTGACGGGGCGCGTCTGACCGACTCCCGGGCTCGCGGTGCCGATGGCCTCGGGTGCCAGCGGGTAACGGTTGCCTCCGCAGGCCGTGACCCCGGCGGCGAGGGCGAGACAGATTCCGATGGCGGCGACGCGACGCATGCTGGACCTCCGGCAGAACAGGGCTTCACCCGTCTTGTCCGCCCGGGCTGAGGAATCATTCTTGTGTTGCCGTTAAGCTTGGGCAAACTCCCGTCAACCTCGGGTATTTCCCCTCACGAGCCACACGATGGACGTCACGATGCCACACGCCCCGCAAACGGTGGCCCATCCCAGGGGTTCGTGAAGGAGCCAGGCTCCGAGCAGGACGGCCACGACCGGATTCACGTAGGCATAGCTCGCCGCCAGCGCCGGGTCGGCATGGCGCGTCAGGTGGCTGAAAGATGTGAAGCCGAGGCAACTGCCCGCGAGGACCAGATACAGGAGGGCACTCCAGGCCGACATGGGAACCTGCTCCCAGCTGACGCGGGTCGGCTCTCCGAGCCAGGTGGAGACCCCGATCAGGGCGAGGGAGGCGACGAGCATCATCGTTCCCGAGCGCATCAGGTTGCTCTCCGGAGTCGGCATGCGTCGTCCCAGCCACGTGCCGGTGGCCCAGGACAGACTGGCGAGCAACACGGCGCCCGAGGCGAGCGTCACCTGTGAGCCGTGGCCGGTGCGAGTCAGGTCAGGAAGCAGCAGGATCATCAGGCCCGCGAAGCCGAGCCCCAGGGCACCGAGCATGCGGGGCGTCGGGCGACTCTGCCCGGCGCCGACTGCCTCGAGCATCACCGTGAACAGGGGCAGCGTCCCGATCAGCAGGGCTGCAAGCCCACTCGAGATCCACTGTTCGGCCCATACGACCATCCCGTTGCCGCCGAGGAGCAGGAACATGCCCATCAGTCCCGAGCCGAAGAGCTGGGTGGCGTCAGGCACGGGGTCCCTGCGCAGGCGCGCCACGCATACGAGGATCGTGCCAGCAGTGGCAAACCGGAGTGATGCGAGCAGGAACGGAGGGAGGCCGAGGACCGCGACGCGCATCGCCAGGTAGGTCGAGCCCCAGACCAGGTAGACCACCAGGAGATGCAGGAGATCCGTGTGACCCACCCGGGTGCCTGAAGAAGGAGAAGGACCGACCCTCAAGTCGTTAGGGACGGGATTGGCAGCACGCATGAGGCCTCCTGACGGCCTCCCATGCTAGCCTGCCTGCATAAACCTCTCAAGCGAGGTACTCCGGGATCCTCTGATCCCGGCACGAGGTCGTTCCGGTGGCCGGCGATCAGTCGTGGCGGGGACGGATGCCGACGGTCACGAACACGGTGCCCTTGCTCAGGATCATCGGGACGGACATGGCGCGCATCCGGTGCCACGACCCCACGACGGCCTTACCTGCGAAGTAGGTGGGCGGCGTGATGTCCGAGAACTTGCCCAGCTCGGACAACCCGGTCCGGGCATTCCCCGAGATGATGTTCGAAAGCTCCATGACCGCCGAGATGGAGAGCTCATCCAGTTCCGTGCAATTCTCCATCATCATGGTGGATGCGATCGCCAGCAGCGTGGGCTTGTCCATGCCGAAGTTGACCAGTCCCCGCAGATCACCTGTCACGCCGATCGAGATGTTGATCTCCTGGAGCGCCAGCGACGCGTCGACCTGGAACACGGGTTGCCCGCGCTTGGGCACTTCGCCGAGCACCTCGGCAAGATACCGCTGGGATGCGCGCAGGAACACGCGAACGTAGTCGAGACTGGCAGGATTCGTGTTGGTCGTGGGTGCCACCTTACTCCCCCTTCTCGACCAGGGAACTCGTTCCGGGACCCGGGGATCATCCGGAACGATCTCAGCATACCCCGCAATCCCCGAAATATAGCCGAGGATTGCGTGAAGGCGACCATTTCCACCGTTAGATCCGTCATTTCTGTCATCGGTCGCTCCGGGCTCCATCTGGAGATAACTTTGGTAAAATGTGGCCGCGTCCGGACACGGATTTCTTCACGTTCGCTCCACGCATCCCACGTCCTGCTCGACCCCGGAGGGTCCACCATGGATTTCCAGGCCAATCTCGATGCCGTCCTCTCCCGCTGCAGGGAGGGGGGGGTGCGCTTCATCCACCTGCAGTTCTGTGACATCCTGGGTATCGTCAAGAGCGTCACCATCCCCCTCGCCCAGTTCGAGGATGCGATCCGCCACGGCAAGTGGTTCGACGGGTCCAGCATCGAGGGCTATCTGCGGATCGCGGAATCGGACATGTTCCTGCTTCCGGACCTCTCGACCTTTCGCATCATCCCGTGGGAAACGTCGGAATCGAAGCGCAGTGCGCGCGTGATCTGTAACGTCTTCCGTCCGGACGGGGAGCCGTTCTCGGGAGATCCTCGTGGCACGCTGATGCGGGTCCTGCGCAGAGCCCAGGACCTGGGTTTCACCTTCAACACCGGCCCCGAGCTCGAGTTCTTCCTGTTCCGGAGCACCACACCGGGCCACATCGAGGCGCTTCCCCACGACCAGGGGGGCTACTTCGATCTCTCGACCGATCTGGCCATGGATGTCCGGGCGGACATGGTGAATGCCCTCGAGGACATGGGCATCGAGGTCGAGACGTCTCACCACGAGGTGGCCGTCGGGCAGCACGAGATCGATTTCAAGTACGCTGACGCCCTCACCACCGCCGACCACGCCGTGACGTTCCGGTACACGCTCAAGGCCGTCGCGCAGCGTCATGGCCTGCACTGCACGTTCATGCCGAAACCGCTGCACGGCGTCAACGGTTCGGGCATGCATACGCACATGAGCCTGTTCAAGGACGGGGAAAACGTCTTTCACGACTCGAATTCCCCCTACGGTTTGTCCGATCTCGCGCGCCACTTCATCGCCGGCATCCTCGCCCACGCGCGCGGGATGTGCGCGATCCTGGCGCCGACGGTCAACTCCTACAAGCGCCTGGTGCCCGGCTACGAGGCACCGGTGTACATCTCATGGGCCCGGAACAACCGATCGGCCCTGATCCGCATTCCGAGGATCAACCCGGTCGTTCCGAAGGCGACCCGGATCGAGCTGCGCTGCCCGGATCCCTCGTGCAACCCGTACCTGGCTTTCGCGGTCATGCTGGCCGCTGGACTGGATGGGATCCAGAACCAGCTGGCCCTGCGGGATCCGATCGAGGAGGATCTCTACCACATGGATGCCCGGGTGCGGCGTGCCCGGGACATCCATGCGCTCCCGGCCTCGCTGGGTGAGGCGCTCGAGGAGCTCAAGAAGGACCGGGTGATCCAGGAGGCGCTCGGCGAGCATGTCTACGAACGGTTCGTCGATACGAAGACCGCCGAGTGGGACGCGTACCGGACCCAGGTGACTCCATGGGAGCACGCCCGCTACCTCGAACTGTACTGAGGAGGTACCGATCATGCAAGAGGGGAGGGTCCGTGACCCTCCCCTCTTGCATGATCGGTCTGGCAACGGTTCAGTCGGGTTGACCGGCGATGCGCTTGCCCAGGTTCCCCAGCCAGTTGCCCACGTTCTGGATGGCGCCGCCGAGTCCGTCCCGGGCCTCGTCGATCTCGTGGTCCACGATGCGGGCCACCTTGCGGGCCGTGTTCACCGTGCCATCCGCGATTTCATGGGCCTTGCGCGACGTGGCGTCCGCGACGTCATGGAGGGCCTTTCCGGTGGCATCGACCGCCTGATCGATGGCCTTGCCGGTGGCATCCACGGCCCGGCTCACCGCCTGGGTGGTCTCATCGGCGACCTGGCGGGCGCCATCGGCCACCGAATCCCAGGCCCGGCCGGGAAGTTCGAGGATCTCGCGCTTGGCCTCACCGGCCTCGCGGTCGATGATGGCGTCGGCCTTCTGCTTCCACTTGCCCTCGGGGTCCATCGGAAGCTTCGCGATCTCGTCATAGGCTTCGCGGGTATGGCGCGCCACGATCGCCGCACTGGGGCCCGCACCTAGCGGATTCAGGGCGATCGCCCCTACCTTCGCGTCTTCCAGGGCGCTCTTGAAGATCCGGGGGACGGCTTCCTTGGCATGGTTCCAGGCCTCACCGCTGTGATGTTCGAGCTTGTCCCAGGCCTTGCTGGCCAGGGCGGACGCGTCATCGAGCTGGCGATCGACCCACTGTCCTGCCTCCTGGGCCGTTCGGACCACGGCATCTTTGCCTGCCTTCATCCCGTCGATCGCATCACCGGGAAGCGCCAGGATTTCCTTTTTTGCCTCCGCCATCTCCTGCTTCAGGATCTGGTTGGCCTCGGCTTTCCAGCGTCCTTCGGGGTCCATGGGCAGCTTGGAGATCTTCTCGCGAGCCTGGTTGGCATTGCGAGCCAGGATCACCCCGACGACCGGCGCTGCGACGGCACTGATGGCGGCCACCTGGGCGTCTTCCTTGAGTTCCTTGCCGAGTTCCTGGATCTGGTTCTCGACGTATTCACCCACCGTCTTGGTCGGCGTCTTGACCTCGTCGCGAGCTGCCGGTGGCTGGGCCTGACCGATCCCCCCCTGCCTGGCCGTCGGTGCCGGCGGCGCCTGGATTCGCTCCGCCTCGGCGTTCAGGGCACGTGTCAGGGGCCCTTCGACGCCGTCTTCCTTGAGTTTCGTACCCTTGAGTTTGCCCTGGTCGATGAGCCCGTTGAGCTCCTTCTGCCGCTTGAGTGTCGCCTCGCTGTACGGCTTCACCTGCGAGGGCAGGGAGACGGGGCGGGTGGGAGCTTTCTTGTCGATGGGTGCGCTCACGATGGACCTTCACAATCCGGGTTGGACCCGACACTCCGGGATCGAGGATCTTGTACCCATGAACATCGGGCCCTGGACCGCAAGCTTGCTCAAGATTTCGTTAACTCGCGCAAAAAAAGAGCCCCGCCGTTGCGGGGCTCTCCAGGTGTCGGTCGGACCTTAGTAGCGATACCAGTCCGACTTGTAGGGACCCTCGGACGGGATGCCGAGGTACTCGGCCTGATCCTCGGCGAGCCGGGTCAGCTTGACGCCGAGCTTGTCGAGGTGAAGGCGAGCCACTTCCTCGTCGAGTTTCTTCGGCAGGACCGAGACTCCCAGCGGGAAGGTGTCCTTCCAGAGGGCGATCTGGGCCATGACCTGGTTCGTGAAGGACATGCTCATCACGAACGACGGGTGTCCGTTGGCGCAGCCCAGGTTCACGAGACGGCCGCTCGCGAGCAGGATGATCGACTTGCCGCTCGGCATGGTGAAACGATCGACCTGCGGCTTGACGGTTTCACGCGTGGCCCCGGAATCATTCGTCAGCCAGGCGACGTCGATCTCGCAGTCGAAGTGGCCGATGTTGCAGACGATGGCGTGGTCCTTCATCGCGAGCAGATGCTCGGCCCGGATGATGCCCTTGCAGCCCGTGGCGGTCACGAAGATGTCGGCGACGGGCGCCGCCTGCTCCATCGTCAGGACCTCGTAGCCTTCCATCGCGGCCTGGAGCGCGCAGATCGGATCGATCTCGGTGATGAGCACGCGCGCACCGAAGTTCCGCAGCGAGCGGGCCGAGCCCTTGCCGACATCGCCGAAACCGGCGACGACCACCGTCTTGCCCGCGACCATCACGTCGGTGGCGCGCTTGAGACCGTCCGCGAGGCTCTCGCGGCAACCGTAGAGGTTGTCGAACTTCGACTTGGTGACCGAATCGTTGACGTTGATGGCCGGAACCTTCAGCGTACCCGCTTCGACCATCTGGTACAGGCGGTGCACGCCCGTCGTCGTCTCCTCGCTGATGCCCTTGATGCCTTCGAGCAGGGCGGGGTACTTCTCGTGCACGAGCTTGGTGAGGTCGCCGCCATCATCGAGGATCATGTTGAGCGCACTGCCGTCGGGCCAGCGAACGGTCTGCTCGATGCACCAGTCATATTCTTCCTCGGTCTCGCCTTTCCAGGCGAAAACGGGGATTCCTGCTGCCGCGATCGCCGCGGCGGCATGGTCCTGCGTGCTGAAGATGTTGCAGCTGGACCAGCGGACCTCGGCGCCCAGGGCCACCAGGGTCTCGATGAGGACCGCGGTCTGCACGGTCATGTGGAGGGACCCTGCGATGCGCGCGCCCGCCAGGGGTTTGCTTTCCCCGTAGCGCTCGCGAAGGGCCATCAGCCCGGGCATCTCGGTCTCGGCGATCGCGATCTCACGCCGACCCCATTCGGCAAGGGTGATGTCGGCGACCTTGTAGTCCTGGCGGGTCAGGGTTTCGGACGTGGACAAGGGTGAACCTCCTCTAGTGGAGTGATCAGGTTTTGGCGGCTCGCCAGATGAGACCCAGACCGATGCTGGCACCGATCGTGTTCGGCAACCATCCCGCGAGCCACGGGGGGAGAGTGCCCGTCTGTCCCAGGGCCATGCTGATGAACATGACCAGGTAATAGACGAAGATGATCAGAATGCTCAGGCCCAGGCCCAGGGAGGACGAGCTGCGCTGGGGTTTGAGCCCCAGAGGGGCCCCGATCAGCACGAACACGACGCTCGCGAACGGTACCGAGAGCTTCTGATGCCATTGTACCCACAATTCGTTGAGGCCATTGCCCCGCTCTCCGCTCTCTTCCACCCTCCTGGCGTGCGCATGGAGGTCTCGCAGGCTCATTTCCGTGGGACTGCGGGATTCGCGTGACAGGTCGAGCAGGGCGGCGCGGAGGTTGACGATCTGTTCGCGGAACCGCACGAAGGTGCGGAACTCGCCGTTCTCCGCGAGCTGGTAGAGCGAGCCATCCTCGAACACCCAGGCCCCGTTGCGGTTGCGGGCCCGGCTGGCCCGGATGATCCGGTCGAGGCGATCGCCCTCGAACTCCTGGACCAGCGTGTTTTGCATGGTCTGGCCGTCGAAGCTCCGGGCGTAGAAGACTCGCTTCAGCCGTCCCGAGTCGAATTCCTGGTAGAAGATGTTGTCCCGGTTGGTGGGCAGCTTCTGCCGGTTCTGCGCCTCGTACAGGATGTTCCGGGCCTGCCACTCCGCTTCGGGGACGACGAACTCGTTCACGCCGACCGTGAGCGCGCTCACCAGCAGGCCGATGGTCGCGACCGGCGCCACGATGCGCCCCAGTCCGACCCCGCAGGCCTTGAGGGCCGTCACTTCACTGTCCCCAGACAGGCGTCCGAAGGCCAGCAGGCTGGCGAGCAGCATCGACATCGGGAACGAATAGAAGGCCATCTGGGGCAGCTTGAGCGCCACGACCTGGAGCACCGTCGTCAGCGGGATGCCGAACCGTACCATCAGGCGGATCAGCTCGAACAGGACGGAGGTCGCGGTCATGATGGCCGTGAAGGCGGCCACACCGAACAGGAACGGGCCCCCGAGTTCGGCCGTCAGATACCGATCCAGGATCGAGAAGCGGAGTCTCACAGACTGAACTCTTCGCCCAGGTAGAACTTGCGCGCGAGCTCGTTGTTCGCGATGTAGTCCGGGGAGCCCTGGACGACGATCTTGCCCTCGGCCAGGATGTAAGCCCGATCGGTGATGGCCAGCGTGTCACGGACGTTGTGGTCCGTGATCAGGATGCCCAGGTTGCGGGTCTTGAGCTGGCGGATCATCTTCTGGATGTCCGAGATGGCCAGGGGGTCGATGCCGCTGAAGGGCTCGTCCAGCAGGAGGAAGCTCGGGTTGGTCGCCATGGCCCGCGCGATCTCGACGCGGCGACGTTCTCCGCCCGAAAGCTGGTACCCTCGCGACTTGCGGATCTTCTGGAGGGTGAATTCCTCGAGCAGATGCTCGAGCCGCTCACGTTGCTCGGCGCGGGAGAGCCCGCGGAGCTCCCAGATGGCGAGGAGGTTCTCCTCGACCGTCAGCTTGCGGAAGACGGACGGTTCCTGGGCCAGGTAGCCGATCCCCTTGCGCGCCCGGAGGTGCATCGGCAAGCGACTCACCTCTTCGCCGTCCAGCAGGATTTCCCCCTGGTTCGGGCGGACCAGGCCCGTGACCATGTAGAAGGTGGTCGTCTTGCCTGCTCCGTTCGGGCCCAGCAGACCCACGACCTCCCCGCGGTCGACCTGGATCGAGACGTCGTTGACGACACGACGCTGGCGGTAGGATTTCTGGAGGTGGCGAGTCTCGATCATCGGACGCTCTTCGAGGCAGGCAGGGTGATGACCGTCCGGGTTCCGCCCTGGGCCAGGAGGCGTCGATCGGGAACCCAGTAGGTGATGCGGGCGCTGCGGAACAGGTTCTTGCCCCGTCTGGCGACCACGTCTCCCGAACATTCCAGGCGCATGACCACGCTGTCGTCGTCCGACAGGTAGATGTCTGCCTGTTCGCACCGGACGTCGAGGTCCCGGACCGTGACGTGGACCTTGCCCCGGACGCTGTACCGGTGAAGGGGGCCTTCGAACGAGGTCTCCCGGGCCGTGAGGTCGATCTGATCCAGCGTCACGGGCGCGGCAGGCGCTGCGAGCACGGGGGCATGAAAGGTCAGGCTTGCGAGGACGGACAGGAGGCCTGGCGCCAGTCGTGTCTTCACCGGGAAATCCTCAGCTCGAGGCGGGCGTGGACGGGGGGACCCAGCGTGACGCGCTGCAGGGACAGGTCGGCACGCATGGCGGGGGCTTCGAGGCGATCACGGTCACGAACCAGGACGACCCCGCCTCGGGCTTCCATGGTGCCCTGACCCGTGGCACACGTCAGTTCGCCGGCCGTCAGTCGGATCGGCCGATCGAGCGCCTCGCCGACGACCTTGCCCCTGAGGACGAGAGTCTTCGTGCCGGCCTCGAAGCTGGCCTCCGGCGCACGCAGGCGACTGACCGGGCCGGTGCTCGACCAGAATCGGGCTTCGGTGGTCCGGACCGCGGCTCGCTCCGTTCCCGGCGCGATGTGGACGCGGTCAGCCCGCAGGTCCCACAGCTTGCGATCGCCCGAAAATTCCACGACCTCGACGTCCCGCAGCCACGTCCCCGCGGGCAGGTTCGGATCGGGAGGGAGCTCGGGGTGACCGGCCCGACAGCCCACGAGCAGGCAAAGCCACGAGATCGTGAGACCTCGCGGAAGACCGGTGGGTGGGCAGATCCGGACAGCTCGCATCGCGTTCAGGATACCACGGGCGATCCCGTCGAGATACGCGGGATCAGGCGGATCCGTGGTCCACCAGCCACGAGACGTAGGTTTCCGTGAACCGCAAGGGCCGTTCGGCGAAGGTCCTGCCCTGGCTCTTCAGGTAGGCCAGGAAATCGAGGATGTCGCGGACCGTCGTCCGGTCCAGCGCATCGGCCAGCGACAGGCCGGCGTAGCGGCCACGGGGACGGAGATCGGGGGTGGAGGCGAAAGCGGCACCCACCTCGCGCACCAGCTGGGTCATGCGTTCGAGGATCCGTTGTTCGTCCTCGGGGGAGAGATCCGGGCTGCCCGGGGCCAGCGGTTCGACCAGCGGTTGGTCCCGCATGTCCCGGAGCACGACCGGGATGCGCGCGAGTTCCGACAGGGTGACGTGACGCGGGTTCTCGAGCCACGTCCCGTCCTGGTTGAGCAGGGAGGTTCCCGCCGGGCGCCGGGCGACGGGTTCTCGCATCAGCGGACTGGTTTTCCGCAGGGTGGGTTCGTCTCGTTGCTCGAGGTGGCGCCGGAGCAACTGCTTGCCCCAGGACAGGAAGTCCCGTCCGGGTGGGGCGGGGTTCTCGGGGCGATCGGGTCCGGTGCTCATGGCCATTTCATACCCCGGGCAGGTCCCGACGTCGCAACATTTTCATCTTGGTCGGCCGGGAGCGTTTTCTCCGGCCCGCTGGCGGGAATGGATCTTGTGTCGAATTGGACGGAGGGACACGTGGATCTGTCGATCCAGGCAGCTGTGACCAGGCCAGCGAGCAACGTTCCGCCCCAGGTTTCCTCCGCACCGGCTGCGGGGAGCCAGGCGCCGATGCGTCGCCAGACGCTGCGGCCCGGGTCGCTCGATGCCGTCCAGATCTCGCAGGAAGTCGCCCGACTCCGGGCGCTCCCCTCTCTGGCGACCGTGCGGAGGGTCCTCGACGAGTCCCGCTTGAGGGACGCGTCGGTCACCCGGCCGGAGTCTCAGCCGGACCCTGACAGGAATGCCGAGATCCGGGGCACCCGTCCGCTTCCCTTGCGTCAGACGGGCCCCCTGCCGGAGCGGCTCGACCGCACGGTGGTGGAGCGGATCTGGCGTGAGGCCATGCCCCAGGGGCGTGGCGCCGGCCGCCCGACCCTGCCGGAAAATGTCCTCGAGGGACGGCTCTGGCTCGATGCTTTGCTCGAGCGAGCAGACGTGCGCGACCGGTGGGCCAGGCTGGACCTGCCGCTGCAGGTCGGAGTGCCCGAGGATCTGATTGCAGGCACCCACCAGGTCCGGATCCTGTCCCCCCGCACCGTCGGCCAGGTTGCCATCCCGGGGACGGATGGCGACTTCCAGCGTGTCGCGCCCCTCATCGAGCGCGTGGTTGCGGGTACGCGTGGGCCACAGGTGCTCTGGTTCGACGAGCAGACGCGGCGTGGTCGGATGCCTGCCGGTTCACCTGCCTGGCACGAGGCGGTGTCCATCGCCCGCTCCACCACCTGGGACCTGCCTCTCCAGCAGACCAGCGACCCGGCGGTAGGGGCGGCCGGGGTTCCCGCCCGCCTGGATGCTGCCGAGGCGATGGCACGGTACGTCGCCGTGCAGCGGGATCGTCTCGTGGCGATTGCGCCCCGGCTGGACCTCGCGGTCGATGGGGAGACCCGCATCGGAGCCGTTCGAGAACTCACCACGTTGCTGACTCTGCTGGAAGCCAGCCTCCGCAACGGGGACGAGGTCCGGATCCGCGAGGCGGGGCCGGTTGCGGTCTATGCCCTCGGTGATCCATCCACCCCCCTGGCAGACCCTCAGGCGCATGACCTCGAACGCCTGGAGAGCCAGCGGCTTTCAGATCCGGCCATGGTCGGACCCGGCTCCATGTTCGGGCGAGCCTCCGAGCGCTGGTCGGCCCTGTTGCCCTTGCCCTGATTGCCCAGCCAATTCCTGGCGGAACGGACGGTTGGCCGTTCCTCATCGTGTCGTAATCTACCGGACACGTTCCGGCACGCCTCGCGTCACATCGATCCGCCAGGATCCCCTTTCCGGTCATGGAAAGGGGAAGCGGCATGTCGCAGAAACGGTCGAGGTTGGATCCCGAGGTGGGCAGCTCCCGCTGGAGGGGGGCGAGGGGAGGCGTCGCGATGCTCGCGACCTGGATGGCCGGATGCGCCTGGTCGATCCCGGTGGCCCTGTCGCCGCCGTCCGGGTCCGTCGGGCCCCCCCGCGGCGAAGCCCCGACCCGTCTCACGTCCCCGGTCCGGCGTGCCCTGTCGACCGATGAGGGTCACGACGGTCCCGTCTTCCAGGTCGATCTTGACCATTCGGCGGGAAAGGCCAGCGCCTTCGTGATCGCCACCAACCGCAACCACGTCGAGGAGCATTTCCCGCGCGGGTCTGAGAAACTGGTCCGGCTGCGCGAGTTGCATCCCGACTGGGGGCAACGGAAGATGATGCTCCGGATCGGGCACGGACCGACGGACGGTCGGTTCGACCACGCCGGGATGACGGGCTATCACTTTGAGGCCTGCTGGAATCGGCGTGGACCGTATCCCTACGATGACGTGCGCTACTCGCTCGAGGATGCCCGGGAGCTCGGTGCCGAGATGCTGCACGTGGTCAACTACGGCACCTCGACCCCGGACGAGGCGGCCCGACTCGTTCGCTACCTCAATGACCCCGGCTGTCCCGAGCGTCGGGTGCATCCGATCGAGATTCCGCCCACCCGGTACTTCGAGATCGGCAACGAGATCAGCTGGTCGATGGTCCGCGGGCATGCCGAGCACGCCCCCGACGAGGTGACCTACGCGAGGCGCGCCCGGGAGTTCATCCGGGCGATGCGGGCCGCGAGCCCGGTTCCCATCCAGATAGGCGTGGTGGCCTCGACCAACTCGAACTGGCTCGGCGACGGCTGGTCGGGCCGGGACGTCACGGTACGCCGCATGCTCGGGATCCTCGGCGATGAGGTGGACTTTCTGGTCTATCACGGCTATCCGAGCTGGCCGCTCAAGCGGGACCACGATCTCGCCACCGTGATGGCTCAGAACACCTGGAACCACCAGCTGCTGTCCGACGTGATCGGGCCGGCCATCCGCCAGGCGACCTCACACCCCGTGGCGATCGCCAACACCGAGTTCTTCACCGAGCAATATGATTCTCCCCGGGTCGCACGGGGCATGTTCGGGACGCTGTATGCGGCCGATACCGTGGCTCTCGCGTTCCGTCACGGCATGCCGATAGCCAATCAGTTCTGCCTCGATCACGGCGATATGGCCGATGCCAGCTATTTCCTCGGGGACGACCCGGACCGCGTCACGCCCATCTTCCGCTTCCAGCGCCTCCTCGCGCACCACTGGGGCGAAGACCTGCTGCCCGTGACGGTGCGTCGCGTGCCGTCCGTCGAGGTGCGCGGGACCGATACGCGCGTCCAGATGCCGGAGCTCGAGGCGGTGGCCTCGCGCGGCGACGACGACGTCCTTCACGTGATGCTGATCCACCGGACGGAGGGAGCCGCGCGCACGGTAAGGCTCACGGGCTTGCCCGTGGGGCCCGCGACCGCCACCGTCCTCGCGGGCAGCGCCGGATGGGGTTCCGGACCGGAGGACGTTCGAGAGACGGTCTCCAGCTGGTCGCCCGACCGTCCGCTCGTCCTGCCCCCTGCCTCGATCACGTTCATCGATCTGCCTGACCCGTGTCAGGAGCTACCGGAGGCGGGTACTTAGAAGCGGAGGCGGGCGGGCAGGCAGGGGCGTCCCCCGGGTCGTTCGAGAGGTGCGAGATGGCGTTCGCCAGATGGTGGCTGGCCCTGGGGTTCCTGGTCACGGGAGCCATGATGCCCGCGAGAGCGGCAGAGGAGATCCGGTACGACGAGGGGGGCGGCCAGGAGGTCGCCCCGGATCCGCGCATCCTGCGTCAGCTCGATGGCCAGAACCTGCGATACCAGGTCGACCACGACGGGGAGTTCCGTCTCGTCTACCAGCTCGAGGGCAAGCGTACCCACGCCGCGTGGATCCAGTCCCGGACCGAGGTCCTGGGGGGCCTGGAAATCCGGGAGGTCTATGCCTTCGCCTACCGCTGCACGGGCCCGGTCCCTCAGGACATCGCCAACCGCCTCATGACGCGAGAGGCCTCGGCGCGCCTCGGCTCCTGGGAGCGCGTGCGAGCGGGGGACGACTCGCTGACGGCCTACGTGGTCCGCATTCCCGCGCTTGCTCCGGTCGAAGTCCTGCTCGAGGCGGTCAGCCTCGTGCTGACGATGGCCGACTCGCTCGAGCAGGAGCTCACACCGGGAACGGACGAGTTCTAGACGGGCAGGACGGGCCGCCGTCTGACCGGATTTTCCACGGCCTTGTCGGCGTAGGCCTCGAAGCGGCGGACGAGTTCCTCGCGCAGCGCCTCCGGGGCCACGATCCCGTCGATGACGAGCTCGGAGGCCAGCCGGTACACGTCGATGTCGCGCTGGTACTCGGCCCGCTTTTCGGCCACGAAGGCCGCGCGCTCGTCCTCGGGAAGCTCGGCGATCTTGTTGGCGTACACGGCATTGATGGCCGCTTCCGGGCCCATGACGGCGATCATGGCCGAGGGGAGTGCCAGCACGCAGTCCGGTTCGAAGGCCGGACCCGCCATGGCGTACAGACCGGCCCCGTAGGCCTTGCGGACGACGACCGAGACCTTGGGGACGGTCGCAGAGCTCACCGCCGAGATCATCTTTGCGCCGTGGCGGATGATGCCCTCGCGTTCGACCTTGGAGCCGATCATGAATCCGGGGACGTCTGCCAGGAACAGCAGAGGGATCTGGAAGGCGTCACAGAGCCAGATGAAGCGGGCGGCCTTGTCGGCGGTATCGGTGAAGAGCACCCCGCCCTTGACCCGCGGCTGGTTGGCCACCACTCCGATGACCCGCCCGTCGAGGCGCGCCAGGCCCGTGAGAAGTTCCCCCGCGAAGAGCTTCTTGAGCTCGAAGAAGGACCCTTCATCGATCACTCGCTCGATGAGTTCCATCATGTTGAAAGGCTGGTTCTGGTTGGCTGGGATGATCTGGGCGATCGGCTTGCCCGCCTTCGGCTCGCAGGCCTCGGCACGCGGGGGGCGGCTCTCGAAGTTGCCCGGAAAGTAGCCGAGGTAGGTCTGCAGGGCCGCGATCGCCTCTTCCTCGGTCTTGACCAGCAAGTCGCCGCAGCCGGACACGCTGCAGTGCATCCGGGCGCCGCCCATCTCCTCGAGCGAGACCTTTTCCCCGATCACCATCTCGGCCATCCGGGGAGAGCCCAGGTACATGCTGGCGTTGCCCTCGACCATGATCGTGATGTCGCAGAACGCCGGGATGTAGGCACCGCCGGCCGCTGCGGGCCCGAATAGCACGCAGACCTGGGGCACGATGCCGCTGAGCTGGACCTGGTTGTAGAAGATCCTGCCGGCCCCGCGCCGGCCGGGGAACATCTCGACCTGGTCGGTGATGCGGGCACCGGCGCTGTCGTCGAGGTAGATCATGGGGATCCGCAGCTTCATCGCGGTCTCCTGGATGCGGATGATCTTCTCGACGGTCCGCGAGCCCCACGACCCCGCCTTGACGGTCGAGTCGTTGGCCATCACGGCCACCGGACGTCCGCCGACCTTGCCGATGCCGCAGTAGACGCCATCCGCCGGGAGGTCACCGGCCATGAAGTTCGCGAATGCCCCGTCCTCGAGTTCAAAGCCCTCGTCGAAGAGGAGCGCGAGACGCTCGCGCATGAAGCGCTTGCCCTTCGCGGCGTTGGCCTCGTGGTACCTGGGGGCGCCACCGCGTCGGACCCGGGCCAGGGATTCCTCGTGGGTGGGGTTGGGGGAAACAGTGGGGCTGGACGTCATAGGGTTCCTCGAAGGCGGGGGAGAAGGGGACAGGGGGGGACGTGGGTCATTCCAGGATGCCAATGAACCGGGCTGTACGGCCATCCGGGGCGATCGCGAGCTCCACCGGGAACTTCAGCGGGACTCTCCGGAAGGCTTCGGCATCGTCGAGCTTCAGGCGAACACGGCGCCCGGGTGGGCGGAAGGGCTGCCAGGTGATCCACCCGCCGGCGTGGCGGGCCAGGATGGTGCCCTGCTCGAGGCGGCCTTCCCTGCGGGGGCGGGAAGCATCCGCACGGGCATCAGGCCCCGTTGACAGGAGGAGTACGGGGATCAGCCACCCGATCCAGGCCACGGTTCCAGTGCGGCGACCTCCGGAGCAAGGCGCGATGGACGCGGTCATTCGCCCGTGTACCGCGGGGCGCGCTTCTCGCGGAAGGCTGCCAGTCCCTCCAGGCGATCGCGGGAGGGGATGAGCGTCTCGTAGCAGACGCCCTCGAGGGCCAGACCCGTGGCGAGATCCGTCTCGAGTCCGCGGTTGATGGCCAACTTGGCCTGGGTCACCGCGAGCGGGGCGTTGCCGGCTATCCGACGGGCCAGATCGAGGGCCGCCTCCATGAGGTCGGTGGGAGGATGCAGGGCCTCGACGAGGCCGATGTCGAGGGCTTCCTGGGCCGAGACGCGTCGCGCACTGAAGACCATCTCGCGGGCGCGACCACGTCCGACGAGACGGGGGAGCCGTTGCGTGCCTCCCGCTCCGGGGATGATGCCGAGTCCCGTCTCGGTGAGGCCCATCAGGGCCCGATCCGAGGCCAGCCGGATGTCGGCGGCGAGTGCGAGTTCACACCCCCCGCCGAGGGCCACGCCGTTGACGGCGGCAATCACGGGTTGCGGGAGCTGCTCGAGGCGCGTGAACGTGTCCCGGATGAGGGCCAGAAATTCCCGCACCTCGTCCCGGGTCAGCGTGGCCCGTTCGGCGAGATCTGCCCCTGCCGAGAAGGCGCGGTCCCCTGCGCCGGTGACCACCACCACGCGCACGTCACGCGACAGGGCGGTCGCGCGGACGGCGTCGGCCAGCGCCCTCAGCAGGGCGAAGTTGAAAGCATTGAGCTTCTCTGGGCGGTCGAGGCGCAGGATCCGGACGTGTTCGAGGTCCTCGATCTGCAGCACGGATTCGGTCACGGAGCCCTCCCGGGGTGTTCAGGTCGTGGAAGCGATCGCGCGGGACCGAGAGGCCAGTTCGTACTGGAGGACCCGGCCGGGAAGCGGTTTTCCGAGCAGTTCCTGCATCCGGCTGGAGACCTCGACCAAGCGGCCGAGATCGATACCCGTCTCGATCCCCATGCGGTGCAGGCACGCCACCAGGTCCTCCGTGGCCAGGTTTCCCGAGGCACCGGGAGCGTAGGGACAGCCACCGAGGCCTCCCGCGGAGGTGTCGAAGCTCGTGATGCCGGCCTCGAGGCCAGCGATCACGTTCGCGAGTGCCGTGCCTCGCGTGTCGTGGCAGTGCAGGGCCAGGGTCTCGGGCGCTACGTGCGCGAGCAGGCGTTCGGAGAGATCCCGGACCTGGAGCGGGTGCCCCATACCCGTGGTGTCCCCGAGGCTCACCTGCTCGGCGCCGAGGTCGAGGAGGCGGCGCGTCAGGTCGACCACGCGAGCCGGTTCGACATGACCCTCGTAGGGACAGCCGAGCACCACCGAGAGATAAGCCCGGGTGCGAAGCCCTTCTCGCCTGGCCTCGGCCAGGATCTCGGCCGCTGCGGCGAGGGCATCCTCGACCCCCTTGTTGAGGTTTTTCCGGCTGTGGGTCTCGGTTGCCGACATGAAGACGGCCACGGAGTCGATACCGGCTTCCCGCGCACGCTGGTATCCCCGGAGGTTGGGGATGAGGCCCGTGTATCGCACGCCTGGCTTGCGGGAGAAGGCTCGCGCGACCTCGTCTGCATCGGCGAGCGCCCGGATCCAGCGCGGGTCGACGAAACTCGTGACCTCGACATGGGTGGCACCAGCATCGACGAGCCCCTCGATGAACTGCACCTTGTCGGCGCTCGCGATCGTCGTTCGTTCGTTCTGGAGGCCGTCACGAGGACCGACCTCGACCAGGTGAATGCGGGAGGGAAGCATCGTCGATTCCGCCCCGTCGTTCACGCGAGTTCGATGATGGGGTCGCCTTCGTTGACGAAGTCCCCGCTCTCGGCGCAGAGGGCCTTGACCGTCCCACCGACCTCGGCCTGGACGTACATCTGCATCTTCATCGATTCGAGCATGGCCACGTCCTGCCCCGGTTCGATGGTGTCCCCCACCTGGACACAGATCTCGAGGAGCGTGCCTGCCATCGTGCTGACCACTTGTGCCATGGATTGGTTCTCCCGAGCCGACGGCTCAAACGCCCGCCGCGACGCGCCGCGTCGCGAGGAACTGGGTGGAATAGGTACCCCGCTGGAACTCGGGGTCCTCGAGGATGCCCATCAGGGCGGTCAGATTGGTCCGGGTCCCGGTCACGACCACCTCACCGAGTGCGGTGCGCAGGGTCCGGATCGCTTCCTCGCGGGTCGTCCCGTGGGCGATGATCTTGGCCACGAGCGGGTCATAATGCGGAGACAGGGTCGTTCCGCTTTCCACCCAGGTGTCGATGCGCACGCCTTCCGGCCATCGCACCTCGTCCAGCGTGCCGGGAGCCGGCAAGAACGTGACGGGGTCCTCGGCCGTGAGTCGGACCTCGATCGCGTGTCCGCGCGGCTCGTGGGGCGCAGGTCCGAGGTCGAGACGGTCACCTGCAGCCACACGCAGTTGCAGGGCCACGAGGTCGAGGCCCGTGACGAGTTCCGTCACGGGATGCTCCACCTGGAGACGCGTGTTCATCTCGAGGAAGTAGAAAGCGCCCGAGGCATCGAGCAGGAACTCGAGGGTACCCGCATTCACGTACCCCAGATGGCGCACGATTCGAAGGGCGACCTCGCCCATCCGGGCGCGGACTTCGGGAGTGAGGGCCACGGACGGGGCCTCTTCCAGCACCTTCTGGTGACGCCGCTGGATGGAGCATTCGCGCTCACCGAGTTGCCAGGCGCCACCGTGGGCGTCGGCCAGCACCTGGATCTCGATATGGCGCGGCTGATCGAGAAATTTCTCGAGGTAGAGGTCGCCATTGCCGAAATACGCCTTCGCCCTGCCCTGGCAGAGCTTGAACGCCTTCTCGAGGGCCTCGGGCCCATCGATACGCTCCATGCCGATCCCGCCGCCGCCAGCAGAGGCTTTGAGCATCACGGGATAGCCGATGCGCCCGGCCACCTCACGTGCCTCGTCCGCTCCGGACAGAGCCTGACCGTGGCCGGGCACGACGGGCACGCCGATGCTCTCGAGTTCGGCACGCGCCTGGACTTTCAGACCCATCCGGGCGATGGCCTCGGGGGATGGGCCGATGAACACGATTCCCGCTTCCTGGCAGGCCCGAGCGAAGCTCGGGTTTTCGGACAGCAGGCCGTAACCCGGGTGAATGGCGTCCACCCCGACTTCACGGGCGATCTCGAGGATACGGTCGGCACGGAGGTAGCTCTGCGCGACCGGAGCCGGACCCAGCAGGTAGGATTCGTCGGCCAGCCGGACGTGAGCGGCCTGGACATCGGCCTCGGAGTGGACCGTCACGGTCCGGATGCCGAGTTCCCGGCAGGACCGCAGGATGCGGACGGCGATTTCGCCCCGGTTGGCGATGAGCAGTTTCTTGAACATGGCGGGACCTCGTTGTCTCGGGCCAGGGACCCCTCCATTATAACCTGCAGTCGGCGGCATCGCTTCGGAGACATCTGGCAGATTTTGTCCGGTTCCCGGGTATGATGCCGTGTCGCTTCCCCCTGCTCGTCCGGAGCCCCCGTTGATCCAGATGGAGATGCTCGCCTCGTCGCTCAGCGCCTTTCACAGGCAGTTCCGGTGCTCGTCCTGCCAGGGGGAGTTACCGGTTGAAGCTCTGTTCTGTGCCTGGTGTGGCGACCGTCAGGCGGAGCCGTGCAGCGGCTGCGGCTGTCGTTTTGAGGCCGGATGGCGTCACTGTGCCGGTTGTGGCCAGGCACGCCCCGAACCCGGGGCGGCGGAGGCGTCCCCGGTCGACCCGCCTTCACGGGAGGTCACGGGCGATCGTCGCGTCGTGACCGTCCTGTTCGCGGATGTCTCTGGCTTCACGGCCATGAGCGAGAAACTCGATCCGCAGA
This sequence comes from bacterium, assembly GCA_035285805.1. Taxonomy (GTDB): domain Bacteria; phylum Cyanobacteriota; class Sericytochromatia; order S15B-MN24; family UBA4093; genus JAYKJE01. Next base: position 54,106 of record JAYKJE010000016.1, read on the forward strand.
CCGTCGCCGAGATCGTCAACGAGTTCTTCGCCGTCCTGACGGAACCCATCTATCGCTACGGGGGCGTCGTCGACAAGTACATCGGTGACGCCATCATGGCGCTTTTCGGGGCCCCGGTGGCTCACGAGGACGATCCGGAACGCGCCTGTCGGGCCGCCTTCGAGATGCAGCAGGTTGCATTTGCCTTCGCCCAGAACCTCCTGGCCAGGACTGGCATCACGCTCCGTGTTCGCGTCGGCATCCATACGGGTCTCGTGGTCGCGGGCAACGTGGGGGGGCAGCACAAGCGGGATTACACCGTTCTCGGGGAAACGGTGAATCTGGCCCAGCGTCTCGAGTCCGCCTGTCGTCCCGGTAACGTCCTCGTCTCGCACGTGACGTATCGCGCGGCCACGCGGGGTATCCTGTTCCAGTCGCTCGGAGCGGTTCGTCTCAAGGGCATGAACGAGGATATCCAGGTCTACGAGGTCTCGGGGCTGGCAGACGACCCGGGAACCCGTCTCGACACGATCCCGCTCTCGGGGCGTGAGGCCGAACTGGAGGTCCTGCAGGAGGTGTTTCGTCAGGCCAAGGACGAGGCCTCCCGGCTGGTCTGGCTCGTGGGCGAGGCCGGTATTGGCAAGTCGAGACTCTCGTCGGCCCTGTTTGAAAGCCTTCGGCCCGACTGGCACGTGGATGCCCAGCGCGTCCGGGCCATCTCGTATGACCAGGCCACGCCCTACGCCCTGCTGGCCGATTTCATCCGGCGCTGGCTCGGGGCCTCTCGCAACCGTTCGGACTCGCTCGTGGAAGCCCTTTCGACGCGCGTCGAGGCCTGTCCCGAGATCGACCCGGGAGAGCGTGACCAGCACGTCGCGGCCATCGCCCAGCTGGTCGGATCGGCTCTCGAGCATCCCGAACTCGAACAGCTGTCGCCCCAGCAGCGGCGCATCTTCTCGTTCCGGGCGCTGAACCGCCTCCTGATCTCCGAGGCCCGTCGTCGGCCGATGCTCCTCAACTTCGAGGACCTCCACTGGGCTGACGAGGCCTCGCTGGAATGGTTGCAGTCTCTCGCCGAGATGCTCGGTTCGCGCGAGGCCGCGCAGGCGCACGTGCTCTTGCTGGGGCAGACGAGGGAATACGAAGGCAGGGTGTTCGCGGGCTGGAAGCTAGCCATGCCCGTCAAGGTCCTGGTGCTCAGGGCCCTTTCCGAACCGGCCAGCTGGAAGACCCTGCTCGCCCACCTGGGGGCGGGGGTCGAGGAGGAGGGGTTACGTCCGGACGTCCGGACCGTCCTCGGCCAGATCCTCGTCCGCGCCGAAGGCAATCCCCTCTTTCTTCACGAGCTTTTCCGGGCCCTGGTGGAGGCTGGCACGCTGGTCCGGGATGCGGAAGGTGCCTGGAAGGTCGAGGGCCAGGGACAGGGAGCGCTTCCGACCACCATCAACGGGGTCGTGCTCGCGCGCATCGATCGCCTCTCCCCGGCCCACCGGGCCGTGCTGCACCTGGCGAGTGTCGTCGGTCGGGCCTTCCAGCCGTCCCTGCTCGCAAGGGTGGAGCCGATGGCCCAGCTGGACGACATCCTGAGGGATCTGGCGGGCCTCGACTTCGTCGTACGCAAGGCGACGGGGGAATGGCAGTTCCTCCAGGCCCTCAATCACGAGGTCGTGTACAACTCGATGCTCCTGTCCGTACGCAAGGAACTGCACCGGCGAGTGGGCCTGACGCTCGAAGCGGGTCTGGGTGAACGGGCACTCGAGGTCCCCCAGGTGCTCGCCCGACACTTCATGGCCGGGGACGTACCCGAGAAGGCCCTGAGGTACCTGCATCGCTCCGGGGAACTCGCCCTCAGGAATTTCTCCAACCTCGAGGCCCTGACCTGTTTCCAGGAATGTCTGCGCCTGCTGGACGCGGGTGCCCGGACCGAACAGCCGCGTCGCTATTCGGTCCTGATCGCCCTGGCGGAATTGCTTGGCACGACGGGGCAGTATGCGCCGGCGCTCGAAAGCCTCGACCAGGCGCTCGAGGTGGCAGCCGATCCGGCCGAACGGGCGGACGTCCTGCGACGGATCGGCGGCATCGTTTACCTCCAGGGCAACTACCAGGACGCGATGGACCGGTATGCATCCGGCCTCGAGGCCCTGGCCGATGTCCCGGCGCCCCTCGTGCGTGCCCGCATCCTGCTCGACCAGGAGCTGGCCCTGTTTCGGCAGGGGCAGTTCCAGACCGTGCTGGATCTCTGCGAGCAGAGTCTTTCCATGCTCGAGGGCACGAGCTTTCTCAAGGAAATCGCCACCACCCACAGCATCATCGGGCTGGTCTATTACCGCCAGAATCGCCTCACGGAGGCCGAAAAGTACCACAAGCGGGCCCTGAGCCTCCGAGAGCAGCAACTCGACGTCTTCGGGGTGGCTGCCAGCCTCAACAATCTGGGCGTCATCTATCTGGAGCTCGGGGACTGGAAGCGTTCCGCGGAGCACTATGCCCGGAGCCTCAAGATTTACCAGCAGATCGGGGATCTGGGTCGGCAGGTCATCCAGCTCAACAACCTCGGCGATCTCTACCGGAACCGCGGCAAGCCCGAGGAGTCACGCGACATGCATCGCAAGGCGCTCGAGATCGCCGAGGAGATCGGCGATCTGCACGGCGCGGGGGTGGCCACCCATGGTCTGGGTCTCGCAAACATGGTGTCCGGCTCGCTACCGCTCGCGATCGCCCAGCTCGAGGAGGGGCTTGCTCGCTTCACCGAGATGAACATGCAGGAAGTGCTGGCGGAGGTTTCGGGAGACCTCGCTCAGGCCTACCTGCTGGATGGCCAGCTGGATGCCGCCGAGGAACACATCGCGACGGCTCGCGGACTGGCCACCGAGCAGGGCATGTCCTTTCAGGACGCCCGTATCCTGAGCCTGGAGGCGCAACTCTGTCTGGGCAGGGGGAATCTCGAGGACGCCATCGCGCGGATCGAGGCTGCCTTCCTTGCGATGGGCGAGGATCCGCCGCCCATCGACCACGGTCGGATCTGCGCGGTGGATGCCCAGATCCGTCTGGCCGCGGGCCAGCGGGATCAGGCGCGGGAACGCGTCGCACAGGCCAGGAGCATCTTCGAGCAACTCGGAGCCCTCTGCGAGCTCGACAATCTGGCCCCGGTCGAACAGGCCCTTTGAAGGGGCCGACGGCTCTGACCGGGGCATTCCTTCGTATTGCCTCCACGTCTCGTTCATCTCGTTGAAACGTTTCTCGACGAACCTCGGGAATGCGTCCCGCAGCCAGGCGGGGCCTTATCCCGGGCGGTGTCGCGGGTACACCCACCCGGACCCGGTACGAGAAAGGGGCAGGCGATGGCCAAGATCCTGGTCGCGGATGACGATCCCAACCTCCGATTGATGCTGCAGAAGCAGCTCGAATACGAGGGTTACCAGGTGCTCACGGTCGGTAGCGGACGTGCGGCCATCGACCTGACCAGGAGGGAGCATCCCGATCTCCTGATCGTGGATCAGATGATGCCGGACCTGGATGGTCTCGAGGTGTGTCGCACGCTCAGGCCTGAACTCGTCGCCCCCATTCTCATGCTCACGGCCAAGGGCTCGGATACAGACAAGGTCGTCGGCCTGGCCGTCGGGGCCGACGAGTACATGACCAAACCCTTCAGTCTCGTCGAACTCGCCGCCCGGGTGAAGGCGAACCTGCGCCGCGTGGACCGGGTCAAGCGCCACCTGGTCGAGGCCCCGGACCGCCTCGAGGTCGCTGGCCTCTGCATCGACACCGAGCAGCATGTCGTCACGATCGAGGGTGAGCTGCTCGAGCTTCCGTTCAAGGAATATGCCCTCCTCCACCTGCTGGTGCAGCATCTCGGCAAGGCGATCAATCGCGACACGATCCTCTTCCGGATCTGGGGGGACGACTTCTTCGGCGACGACCGCGTGGTGGACGTACATATCTGTCGTCTCCGGGACAAGCTTTCCCGGTACGATCCGTGTCCCATCGAGATCCGGACGGTCCGGGGGGTGGGATACCGATGCGTCAGCCGGAACTCCCCGTCACAGGCGGATGTTCCCGCCTCCTGAGTGGAGGCGGGAACCACGTGTGCCGGGGCATCGAGGTCCTGCTGGCTCGCTCAGTGCGGCAGATGCCGCTCGATCTTGCAGCCGTGGGAGATGCCTTCCAGCGCTTGCTCGGCCTCATCCGGGTCGACACAGGCCAGATCGCCCAGAGAAACCAGGCCCACCAGCTTGCCGCCCGAGACGACCGGCAACCGGTGAATCTGGTTTTGGGCCATCATGCTGGCGGCGCTGTCGAGGTCGGTATCCGGCGGGATGGTGACCAGATGCCGGGACATGTAATCGCTCACCCGGGTCTCGGATAGCCTGGCATCCCGGGCGACGGCACGGACCGTGATGTCCCTGTCCGTGATGACTCCCTGCAGGTGGTCCTCCGCGTCGACCACGGGGATGATCCCGGTATCCGACGCCTCCATGGCCCTGGCGACATCTGCCAGCGTGGCCGAGTCCTTCACGGTGGCGAGGTCCTTGCGCGCCGTCATCACCCTGTCGATCTTCACCGGGGCCCCCTTTCACGCGATGCGAGACGGGCCTCAGGGTACAGGGGACGCCCCCGGGTGCAAGGGCTGGCCGTCAGCTGCCGGAAGTCTCACGCGCCCAGGAGATGCCGAGCTCGCGTGCGGCCGCCTCGACCGCGTGCACTTCCGCCGGACCGAAAGCGGCCGGCGTGTCGCTGTCGACGTCGATCTCGGCGACGATCTGACCATCGGGAAGACGAACCGGGACCACGACCTCGGACCGTGTGCGGGTCGAGCAGGCGATGAATCGCTCGTCGGCCTTCACGTCCGGGATGTTCAGGGTGCCTCCCTCTCGCACGGCGGCCCCGCAGATTCCTGCGGAGACCGGGATCCGCACGTGGGGAGTGGGGCTACCGAGCTGGCAGGTCAGGAGGAGGTCTTCGTTCGTCGCGAGGCGATAGACTCCGACCCAGTCGAACGTCGGGAAGGCCTGGCCGAGCGTGTGGCACGTTTCCAGGCAAGCTGCCGAGAGGACACCGGACGGACCGGCGAGCAGCGGTGCGACTTTCTGGGCCACGTCCTGCAGGACGGTCTGATCTTCGGGAGCGACGGCTTCGCCGACCAGGGCGTACACGCGTCCCAGGGTGGTGCCTTCGAAGCGGATCGGGGCAGAGAGCTGGATCTCGTCTCCGGGGTCTTCCACGAACGGATTTCCCGTACCGACGGTGCTGAGCGGGGCGTGGGCACCGTCCACGAGGCGCGTCACACCGATGGACCAGCCGGGGCGGGTCTCCCGTACGGGTGCGAGCAGGCAACGCTCGATGGCACCGGACAGTGTACCGGGTTGATGATCCGTCATGACGGTCCCTTTCGTGATGCGATCGCTGTGCACATGTCAGCGTGTCGCGCGCACGGATGGACTTCGATGACGGGGATCACCTCGCAAGGGGGTCAGCGACCCAGGAGCCAGCTCCTGACGCGCTCCAGGGCCCTCAGGAGACCCGAGAGATCGAGGCCAGATCCGGGCATCGAGAAGGGGCGAGGCGTGGCTTCCCGGATCCGTGAGACGGACGACGGTGCCGTTGCCTGAACGGTCCCGGGTCGAGCGACCGGGGGGCGTTTGAGCGTGGGGCGGGCGATCCCGGGGCTCGGGGCGGGCTTCCTGACGCCTGCACGCATCTCGGGGCCACCGAAGGTCTCGAGCAGCGACTCCGCTTTCCGACCTCTCGCGAGGGCCTCCTGGACGTCCTGGCCAGCAAGGCCGGGCTTCCGTTTCGCGTGTAGCATCGCGAAAGCAGCCTGACGCTGACCCTCCGAATGGAGATCCCCGGCCCGGCTCAGGCGATCCGAGAAGGTCTCGAGGAGGCGGGCATCGTCCGCGTGCCCGGTCTTGATGAGCTTTTCGGCGAGGTCGTCCACGCGAGCGGCGGCGCGGTCGAAGGCGTTCTCGGCTGCCGTACGTGTCCCGAAATGGGCCAGCAACCCTTCGGCGCGGGTGCCCCGGGCGAGGGCTTCCTGGAACTCCGGATTCGCGAGGCCAAGCTTGCGCCGCGCATGCAGCATCTCGAAGGCGGCATGGGTGTGTCCCGCTGCATGCAGTTCACCCGCGTGGGACAGTCGCCGGGCCGTCTCGTTCAGGATCCGCGCATCCTCACCCCGGCCGGTCCGGACCAGCGCCGAGGCGAGCGATTCCAGGCGACCGGCGGCAGAGCGGAAGGCCTCGGGTCCGGCCGACCGCCGCGCGATGTCCCCCAGCTCCTGGCCGAGCTGTCTGGCCACCCGGGTCTCGACCCCGGTGGCTCGCCTGGCGAGCCCGGGGACCAGCTGTCTGGCTGCAGTCGTCGAGATGCTCATGTCCGCTCTCCTCGCGAAATGTTCGATCGTTCCGAAGCTGTTATCGCCACGTCGGTGTCCCGGATTCGGAAGGAGGGGTTAACTCCTGGCGAAGTTTTGTGGATGTCGCGGCCCGGGTGTCGTTCGCGAGGTCCGGGGGTAGACCATTCCCATGCTGAGGAGTGTCTGGTGGCTGGATCCTGAGAGCGGCGACGTGAAGGCGCTCTCACCGTTCGAGGTGCTCGAGCCACGATATCGGTCCGGGGTACGCTGGCTGCACTTCACCGGCACGGATCGTGACGATGTCGACTGGCTTCGTGAGGCCTTCGGGTTTCATCCCCTTCCTCTCGAGGATTGCCTCAAATCCGGGCAGCGACCCAAGCTCGAGACGTACGATGGCTACGTGTTCCTGGACGTTTATGCAGCGGATACCCGACCCGGGTCGGCGGAGCTCACGCTGCACGAGTTCGACTGTTTCCTGGCTCCCGGTTACCTGATCACCTCGCATGCGAATCTGCATCCGGTCACGGATGAAGTGCTGGAACGCTGGAAGCACGCGCCCGACCGCCTCCGGGGCGGATCCGGGCTGCTGGCGCACCTGCTCCTCGATTCGCTGGTCGATGGCTACTTCCCGGTGGTCGATCGCCTCGAGGAACGCCTGGAGGCCCTGGAGGAGTCGCTGTTCGTCCGGTTCGACGACCAGGTGGTGACGGAGATTTTTCGACTCAAGAAGGCCCTCGTTCAGTTCCGGCGCATCGTCGCCCCCACGCGGGACGTTTGCCTGCTGATGCTGCGGCAGGAAAACGGGTTCTTCGATGCCGAGACCCGGCTGTACCTGCAGGATGTCTACGATCATCTGATCCGGGTTGCCGACTCGATCGACACGTTCCGGGATCTGGTTGCCTCGGCGATCGATGCCTATCTCTCGGTGGCGGCCAACCGGACCAACGACACCATGAAGCGTCTGACGAGCATTTCGACCGTATTGATGACGGCGGCGCTGGTCGCCGGCGTTTATGGTATGAACTTCGACCTTCCAGAGTTTCACTGGAAATGGGGAGTCGCGTTCGTGTACGCGCTCATCTTTTGCCTCTCCCTGATCCTGACCTGGTGGTTCAAGCGTCGGGGCTACTTCTGAACGGGTTCCGCGTCATCCCCACGCAGCGGTTGCGGCCCGAGTCCCTGGCCCGGTGAAGTGCCTGGTCCGCCCTCGCGAGGATTTCGTTCACGTCGTCCGAGGGGTCCAGGAGCGTCACTCCGGCACTCACGGTGATCCGAAGGGACCCGTCAGGGCCTCCCCTTTCGAGCGGGATCACCAGCCGCTCGATGGCCAGGCGGATCTTGTCGGCCACGGCAGTCGCTTCGGCCAGCGCCGTCTCGGGAAGCACGAGGACGAACGCCTCGCCGCCCGACCGGGCTGGCAGGTCACTCACCCGGACATGTCCCGCGAGGGTTCGTGCGACGGCCACGAGGACGGTATCCCCGGTGTCATGGCCGTGGCGTTCGTGAACCGCCTGAAAGTGGTCGAGTTCGAACTTGATGAGCGAGAGCGGGCGATGGTTGCGTCGGGCCAGGGCCATCTGCCGCTGGAGCGCCGACTCGAGGTGACGTCGGTTCGCCAGCGCGGTGAGGGGATCGGTGCCCACCAGGTTCCGCTGTTCCTCGAGCGATCGCCGACATGCCAGTGCCGTGGCGAGCACCGCCAGGAAGGCCCGGGTCTCCTCGGAGGTCAGGTCCGGCACCGCGGGCAGCGGCCACAGGGCCAGTGCGCCGATGGTGTTCCCCCGGATCGAGAGGGGGATCACGTGGCAATCGACCGAGTCGATCCCCCCCTCGACACGCACGCCCGGCGCCCGTGCCCTGCCCCTGACGGTCCAGACGTCGCCTTCCGGAAGCAACAGCCATGCCGCTCCCACCCGGAACACGTCGAGGGCGCCCGCGCAGAGCCACGTTCCGGCCATCGGATCGGCAGGCTCGCCGAGCCAGCCAGCCAGGCCATGATGGGTCCAGATCGAACCCGCCCCCCGGTGCTCATCGAGCGTGGGACCGGGCCAGGAAGCGAGCTCCTGCGCGGCCTGGTAGGGCATGGATTCAAGCCGGAACAGCCGGGTATGAGGATTGCTGGATGTTCCGGGCAGGTGCGACATCGACCGGTCCTCTCACGCGTGACGGGGGAAGGCGCTCGAAGGACCCATGCCCTTGTCCGTGGGGATTCAATCCAGGCCGGTGGTGCGCTCCCCGGGGGCGTCCCGTCGTGTCCGGCTCGGTGCGGTGTTGAGGATGGTCGAGGAGATGCAGGGTCAGGCTTTCAAGCAATACGAGGCGATCGAGCTGGCGTGTCGAAACTGGCGCCAGGACCTGCAGGCCCTGGGGGCTCGCTGGGAGTCATGGGCCCAGACCATCGCCCGGGACGAAGCCGTGCCCGAGGAGGCCGAAGGAGCCGAGGCCGAGACCCTGCGGCTCCGGCACCGCCAGATCCTCGACATGGTCGAGGCCCTGATGCCGGGCTCCCTGGACGGCCTTGATATGTCGCCTTCGATCGGAGCGATCGAATGGCATCTCGAACCTCTGCGAGCCCGGATGGAGTCGCTTCAGCGCGAGGGACTCGTGAACCGGATCCTCTCGGGCGTCCGCCGTATCCGCGCTTCCGATCCCGATACGCTGAAGCCGGTCACCGAACTCGCCCAGACGCTCGAGGCCGTCCGGCACGCCGAAACCACCTCGAAGCGGATCATCCATCGCCTCGATGTCCTCCTCACCCTCATGGAGTCGCTCGATCTGGGGCGCGAGGCGCTTCGCAGCCTCGGAGCGAAGGTCCTGGAAGCAGGGTGGTCCCAGGAACTCCTGCACCTGGCACTGTTCGACTGGGATCTGCTTCCCGAGGATGCCGATCCCCCTGTCGTTGAGGGGGATGACCTTCCCGCTCCTTCCGGACCCGTGCCGGTCGAGATCGAACCCGCCGAAGTTCCGTCCGAGGTTCCCGACCTGTCCGGCGAACCCCGAGAAGGCTTCCTTCCCGATTCCTTTCCCGGGAGCGTCGGGGCGGGGAGCGATGAGATCGTCCACGAGGAGTCTGCAGGTGAGGCTCCCATGAGTGATGCCACGCTCGGCGACACCGCGCATCCGACCGAGCCTCGGATGGCCGCTTCAGAGGTGTCACTCGCGGACATCGACTGGGGACCTGCCCTCGACTCGGTCTTCGACATCGACTTCGGCCTCGCTGCACACCCTGCGGCGCCCGATCAGTCCGGTGAAACCGCGGACGGACTCGTGACCCCTTCAGTTCCGGCCTCCGGGGGCGTTCCGGAGGGGGATGCCCCTGGCTTCGAGGAGGAGGTACCGGCTCCGGGGCCTTCGGTCGAGGTCGTGGCGCAGGTCCCTGAGCAGGTCCACGGGGCGACCCTCAAGGCTCCCCTGCTCACCGCCGAGGACCTGCTCTTCCCGCTCAGCCCCTCGCTGGTCAACTCGCTCGCCGACTCGCCTCCGTCGGGCATCACCATCTGGCTCGGGTCCCCGGCCGGTGGGCTGGACATCCTCCGCGATCGCCTCCTCGAACCGAGCATTCCTCCGGTCGGTACCGGGGTGTACGGGCGAGGGTTCCGTGAGCGCCTCGGGGAACTCAACCTGCGCACCGAGCCCGGCCGCCTTGTCTGCACGGCCGATTCGGCCTGGGATCGTGGCTGGGTCGAGGAAGCATGGAAGTGGAAGCAGCGGCTGCCCGGGCATCCCGTGCAGGTCGACTTTCTCGCCAACCCCGGGCGGGTCCGGACCTTGCTCGTGCCTGCGTGCCTCGAATGGATGGAGTTTCACGGCATCGCGTTGCGGACGCTTCAACCCTGGTCGAGGAAAGACCTGTCCCGCTGGTGGGAACGGCAAGCCGGCACGCTGGTACGATTCGAGGATCTGTGGCGCCTGACGGGGGGATGGTCCTGGGCTCTCGGGGATCTGGTCCGGCGTGCCCAGGCGGCCGGGGTCTCCCTGCCTGCAGCGCTCGATGCCATCCTGATCGAGGGGGTCGATCTCGACGCCAGGGCCAATCTCCTCGGCCTGTCCTGGCCAACCCGCCCGGCCTTCTCGCAGGCCTGGGGCGACGAGGCCGAGGCCACCCGCTCGGGCGTACTCGAGCGGGCCGGCGATCGCCCGCTTCCCGAGACCGAGCTCGACTGGGAGCTCTGGGATCGGCTGGGGTGGATGAGCTCCGATGCTGCCGGTCGGGCCCTGCTCAACCCCTGGGTCGAAGACCTCCAGGGCGGCTGGGAATAGCGTCCGTCACCGTCTGGTGATCTCGCCTCTGGCCCGCGGGGCCGGGTGAGCGCATGCTTCCGGCGCGCTGAATCCGGAGGCGATGCATGGGGCGAGGATGGGTGGCCTGGGGGCTGATGCTGACGGCTTGCGGAGGCACGGCGATCGCGTCGGTCGGTCCGCGCCCGGTCGAGATCCTGCTACAGGCCGGCCCCTGCCAGTTGCGCGCTCTGACATGCTACCCGGGGCGCGGCTGGGTGGTCGAGACCCGGCACATGACCTTGCCTTCCGGACGGGTGCGAGTGCTGGTCGGTGACACCCTCTCACGTGTCGAGGCCGCTCAGGCCTGGCTCGATGTGCCTGCCCGTCTCATCGAGGTGAGGCGGCTCGGGGACGCCACGGACCGGGTCGGCTGGTTGACGACCTTTCAGGGGCGCACGGTCGAGTTGCAGCCTCCCCTGGCGTCGTCCAGCCTCTCGGGCACGCTGTGGCTGCTCGACGGGGCCCCCGTGTTACGAGTCGGCGACCGCCTCGTCCCGGCCCGTCTGGAGGATCTCCGGCTTCCGGCCAGTGCGTCCGATCTTCCCGCTCCGGGTCTCGCCGTCGATCTCGAAGTACCGAAGCCCTGGCAGGGCCTCGCCACGCTGTCGTATCCCGTGGGTGGCCTCGGCTGGCAGGCGCGTCACCGGGTGCACACGGATGGACGGTTGACCCGGGGGGACTGGACGGCGATCGCCACCGTCCAGAACACCACCGGCTGGCCCGTCCGGGCCGACGTGCTCGGGCTGTGGAGCGGTGATCCCGCGCCCCGGCCCTGGTTCGCGGCACCCGCTCGCGGCCTGGCCGCCGAGACGGTCGCCGTGCCGCAACCGGTCGGTCATCGCGTCCGCCTGGACCTCCCCGGTGGACTCGACCTGGGGCCAGGTCGCGAGGTCCACCGCCATCTCGGCACATGGTCGGGGATCCCCCTCGTCACCCGTGCTGACGCCCACTGCCCGGTCGACATGCAGGCCCCCACCGAACCCGTCTCCCTGCGAGCTCGGATGGCCGTCATCCCCCCAGGTCCTTCGCCCTGGAGTGCCGGTCCCGTCCACGTGTTGACCCCTGATGCCTCGGGCCAACCCGTCGGGATCGCGGAAGGGTGGATCCCCGACACGCCGGCGGGGCAGGAGCGCTGGATCGAGCTGGGCGAGGCGCCCGAGCTCACCTGTCGCGCGGTGCTCGAGGTCCACCGGATCGGGGCGGGGCGCGAGACACGGGCCTGGAGCTACCGGGTGGTGAACCGGGCGTCGCGCTCCTGGGAGGTCGTGGTCCGGGTGGATCTGACCTCCGGCGCCTGGTCGCGATCGGCGGCCGACCCCGGATTTTTGACCGTGTCTGCCAATCTTCATGAATGGCGAGGCACGGTCGAACCCGGAGCACGAACCGAGGTCCGTGCGACCTGGCAACGGCCGTGGCCCGTCACCGGACGTGGGAACGATTGAAAGTTTCGAAGGGAGGGTACGGGACCAGGGCGATCGCGTCGTGATCGAGGAGGTCCGGATGACCGAAGGCGGGTACCTGGCCCTGTCCCCCTGGGCGTACTGGGTGGTGGCAGCCCTGTTGCTGGCCATTCTCGAGGCGCTGTCTCTCCAGTTCTTCGCCCTGGGGCTCGCTCTCGGTTGTCTCGGCGGAGCACTGGGCTCCCTGCTCGGTTCCGGATGGGCCGTCGGCACGTTTTCCCTCGTGACCGTCCTGGCCTTGCTGGGGGCGCGACGCCTGATGACCTCCGGGTTTCTCCGGCCTGGTGGCGCACCCACGAACGTGACGGCCCTGATCGGGGCCCGTGGCCAGGTCGTCGTGCCCATCGTGGCCTTGCAGCAGGCCGGTCGGGTGCTGGTCGAGGGTGAGGACTGGTGGGCCGTCACGGCCGATGGGGCCGACCTGCCCTTGCACGCCCCCGTCCGGGTTCTGGCCGTCGAGGCCTCCCGCCTCGTCGTGGAACCCTTGCCTCCCGGAGAGACCTCACAGGTTTGACGTTTCCGCCCTCCCGGTGTCACTCCGAAAGAAAGGTTCATTCATGTCCGTGATCGTGCTCGTGCTCGTGGTGCTGTTCGTCGTCGCCATCGCCCGGAGCGCCCTGATCATCATCCAGCAGTCCGAGACGGCGGTCATCGAGCGCCTCGGTTCTTACCACCGCACGCTCGAGCCCGGGATCAACCTGCTCGTCCCCTTCGTCGACGTCGCGCGCGAGGTGGTCTGGCGCTACGCGCTGGACGACGCCCGAGGCAAGTCTCGCTACGTGACCAACCGCGTCTCACGGATCGATCTCCGCGAGACGGTCTTCGATTTTCCCCAGCAGAGCGTGATCACCCGTGACAACGTGCCGGCCAACATCAGCGCGATCCTGTATTTCCAGGTCACCGACGCCAAGAAGGCCGTCTACGAGATCGCCAATCTGCCCGACGCCATCGAGAAGCTCACCCAGACCTCGCTGCGCAACGTGATCGGCGAGATGGATCTCGACGAGACCTTGACCTCGCGCGACATCATCAATTCCAAGCTCAAGGCCATCCTGGATCAGGCCACGATGAAGTGGGGCGTCAAGGTCAATCGCGTCGAGTTGCAAGAAGTGTCGCCTCCCGCCGAGATCAAGGGAGCCATGGAAAAGCAGATGCGGGCCGAGCGCGATCGCCGCGCCTCCATCCTGGAAGCCGAGGGCCAGAAGGCCTCGCGCATCCTGGAATCCGAAGGAATCCGCGAGTCCCAGGTCAACCAGGCAGAAGGCGACAAGCGAGCCCGGATCCTGGCGGCCGAGGCCGAGGCGGAAGCCCGCCTCAAGGTCGCCGAGGCCGAGGCCCAGGCCATCCAGCGCCTCGCCATGCAGATCCAGGCCATCGGGGGGGATGCGACGCAGTATCTCGTGGCGATGCGTTACCTGGACACGCTCCGCGAAATGGTTTCCGGACAGGGCAACAAGGTCGTCTACCTGCCCTACGAGGCATCCGCCCTCATGACGTCGCTGTCCGCCCTCGGTTCCGCCTTCGGGGGCGGCGCGCCGCTACGTGACGGGCAGGCCTGATGGCCGGGAGGTCGGATCTGCGTCCCTGGTGGGGCATGCTCCGGGCGATCGCCGGGAGCGTGCTCGAACCTCCTCTCGAGCGTCTCATCGAGTCGGGGGAACTGCCGGCCGATCCGCCCGGACAGTGGGCCGCTGGCCTGTGGCTCGGTCTGAGGGCCGGTCCGTTCGACGTCGGACCGACGCGCGAGCCCGCGTGGGCAAGAGGCCTTCCCCCCGATTGCCTGCGAGTCGCCGTCGCCACGGCACTCTGCTGGCGTCACCACGGGGGGACCCTCGATGCGACCTCCTGGTGGACCGTCCTTCACCGACTCGATCGTCGGGATGGCTGGAGCGAGTCGCTGGAGCGGGCGCGCCTCGGCGTCACGGCCGAGGCGGACCTTCCCCCGCTGGTGCGCGCCCTGAGCGTCGTCCCGGACCTTTCGCGCTCATCGCCTGCCGGCGAGGAGCCGTATGCCGTGCTCGCGTCTGCGCTGGCGGGCATCCTGCGAGGAGCTTCGTCCAGCCCGTCCCCCGGATGGCAGCAACTCGTCGAGCAGGCGATCTCGGCCATCGAGCGCGAACTTGCCTCGCGCCGGCACGCCGAGGAATCGGACGACACCGTCGTCGATGCGCGCCTGGTCCGGCCGGAGGTCCCGCTTGCCCCGCCCTGGTATGGCCTGCCCTCGGTCGTGTCCGGAAGTCCCCTCTGGATGCGGGGGGACCGCCAGACCGGCCTGGTCGTGTGGCTACCCGGTCGTGAAGTCGACGTACCGCCCCTCGCCTTCGAGGAGGTCAGGCGCCGCTTTGCCGGCTCGACGAGGTTTCGCCTGGCCTCGCATCGCGAGGCCAGGGAGGCCTCCGGTCTGGGTGGATTTCTGCGACGCCTCACCGGGTTCAATTCTGCCCCGTGGGTAGCGGCCCGGTTGCTGGCCGACGGGTGGATCGGGATCGAACTCGAGCAGACGCGCGCCTGGGTCGTCCCGCGTGACGCGATGGGTCCCCCCGTGGAGGGAGCGGCGAAGGTCTGACCTGGATCGACGTGGATCTCGATCATGTTTCATGGATGTTTAATCGTTTCCTGGTCATGTTTGGCCTCGCTCGGCGTATAACATCCTTGAATCGTGTCCGCGAGATCGACAGGAGGACCCCCATGGACCCGCGTACCCGTCCGGCAGATGCCCCTTCGCGCCACGGGGGGCCCTCGCGCCGGCCGCCCTCACCCAGCGCCGAGTCAACCACCTCGAGCGCGGATGCGCCGGTTTCCGGGGCTACGAACGGAAAGCCGGAGCCTCCTGTCCGGATGACCGGTGCGAAACTGGGTCCCCTCTCCGGCGTCGTTCCGAGGGTGCCTGACCTGGTTCGACGGGGTGACTCGCTCGTTCGCCGTGCGGAGCCCCGGCCACCTGCTCCGGATCCGGCCGAGGTGGCCGAGCGAGCGCGCAGCAAGGAATTGCAGGGGCTTGCTTCCCGGGTCAACGAACTCTCGCCCGTCATCGAGGCGGCGATCGCCGATCTGGGTCGTCGCTGGACCTCTGCAACCACGATGAAGGACTTCCGCGAACGCTTTACCGTGGCGCATGCCGATTGCGAGCGGACCCTCAAGGATCGTGATCTTCCCGCAGCCTTGCGGGCACTGGAGCGTTTCACGGGCCTTGCTCTCGACGTCCAGGCCAAGTTCATCGACAAAGAGGACCTTCCCAACGGGGACCTCGTCAAGGTGGGCATCGAAGGGGGGACTTCGACGCTTCACGGCCTGGAGTCCCAGATGCGTCAGACGTTTGCCAAGGCGCTGGCGCAGGTTGACCGCATGCTCGAGGATCCGGCTATGCCTGCCGCGTCCGTGCAGCGCATGCGCAGGGAATTGCTCGACCTCCAGCAGGAGTTCGGGGAGGCCGTCTCGGACGCCGACCTGCCCGAGGCCCGCGAGGCCTTCACGCGCACGGTGGCCTTGCACCATCGCATGCTGGGGCAAGAGCCACGCAAGGAGTCACCGGTTCCCGACATGCGGGATTCGACTGCTCCCGGGGAAGGTGCCGGATCTTGAGTCGAGCGCAGTTCCCGGACGTGGGTGCTCAAGTCCTTTTCCGACCTGCCGATACGAGTAGGGACGCTCAACCCCCTGTTCCGGAGGCTCCGAAGATGGATCGCGTATGTCACCCTGTCCAGGACGCACCCGCAAGCGCACTCGACACGCGCGGAGCCCTGTGGGCAAGCCTGCTGGCGTGGGCCGAGCACGACGATCAGCCGACGCGTCTCTGCGGCTTGCTGAACTGAGACCGGCACCCTTTTCGTTCCCATCGCCACACGAGACCCCGGTCGATCGACCGGGGTCTCGTATCTCCGGGCCGTACCAGAACGCCCTCCTACGTGCGTGAATGGGATTTTAATCGTGAAAAAATGCGATCGAATCGGCGATTCAAGACAGTTCTGCTTCCAGGCGTGGGATATGTCACACATCGCTGGTATCATCGGCTTGCTTGCTGGAATGCCCCGTCCATGGCGTTTTGCCCACCGGAACCTTGCCGCTTTCGTGGCTTGATTCTGGCTGATTTCCGGAGCCGTCGCGTGGGACGGATTGGCAAATTTGGGATGGCTCACGTGGGGCGGTCTGGCTTCCGGTTCGAAAGGAGACGGATTCATGGTGGGAATGGTGTCTCGAGTCTTGGTCCTGGTCCTGGGGGTGACGCTTACCACCCCGGTCCAGGCCGCCACGTGGGAAACGGTCAGTCAGGACAGCCAGGAATTCTGGGTGCCGGATGTCGTGTCCACGCGCAGCATCGTCGTGACGGAACCCGTCCATGACTGGGTCGCCGAGGAAGCCTGGCACCCCGTGACCGTGCTGACCGCCACGGCAGCCGTGGTGATCCAGCAGATTCCTGCGAGCCAGGTCGAGTCCGTTCTCGGTCCCGCCAAGAAGGCGGCTGCCGGCAGCAGCTTGATCGGGGTCTTCCAGGGACAGCGTACGACCGGTGCGGCCAACCTCACCGGTCTCAAAGCTCGCAGTGCCATCGGGGCCGATAGTGGCAAGGTTTCGAACAGTCGGTCCTCTGCCAGCGGCGGTGCTTCCACGATCCGCAACCAGAACGGAGACCGGCGATGAGCTCCATCCGCATGAATCGTCTCGCGTTCGCTGGCCTTCTGGCCACATCGTTCTGGCTCGGGGGCACCCGGGCCTGGGCGGCGCAGCCCGGGGAGAAGCGCATCAACCATCGGGGGGATCAGACCGTCACGCGTATGTCCTCCCCCGGAGTCAGGCAACTTCAGGGAGGCGACGTCGTCATCGAACGGGTCGAGTCCCGCTTCCTGACTCGGGAAGAGCGCCGCGAAAGCTTTGACCAGGTTGGTACACGTCAGGTCCCCGGGCAGGAAAACGTTTATACACCCGTGGCGTCGCCGAAGCTGGCGCCCGGCATCCCCGCCGAGGGGACGCGCACGGTGGGCCGTAACCGGTCCATCACGACCCTCTCGACCCGGCGGGGTAACCAGGGTGGCGTTCCGGGCACCTTCGTCACCTCCAGCGTGACGCAGCAATTCAAGACCATTCCGGACGTCGTGGTCTATTACCGCAGGGTCTACCAGAACTGGATGAGAAATCTCGGGGTCAACAACTCCGCCTCGGTTGCACTCGGTCAGGTGGAACTGAGTTCTTACTCGGATTTCAACGCGGTCGTGGCCGCGGCCAATCTGGCCAGTTTAGATCGTATCCGGGCGGTGGTCACCGATGCCGACAACAGTGGTGAATCGGACAATTCCGTCATCATCGATGTCGACTCGGGGGAAATTCTCGGCCTCACGTCGACCCGCTACTGGACTGAACTTGGACAGGCGACCTTCAACCTCACGAATGGAGCCAGCCTGGCGGCCAACGTGGCGGCCTGGGGATACCACGGTTCTCCGATCCTGCTCGATCTGGCCGGCAAGGGGGCTCCAGACCTGCTTGCTGGGCCTGCCTGGCGCTTGCGGAACGGGAATCAGCTGGCGACCTCGGCTCTCCGGGACTTCGATCTGGACGGAACGGGGCGGGCACGCTGGGAATGGGTCGGGCCTGCATCCGGGATCCTGGTCTGGGATCCGGATCATACGGGGCTGATCACCAGCGGTCGCCAGCTGTTTGGCAACTGGACGTGGGGTCAGCGCTGGAAGGATGGCTACGAGCCCCTTGCCACGCTGGATCTCGATCGCAACGGAAGCCTGGAAGGTTCCGAACGCGACAAGCTCGGGATCTGGGTCGATGCGAATGGCAATGGTGCGAGCGATCCCGCTGAGGTCCGGACGCTGGCCGAGGCCGGTATCGAGCAGATTCGGGTGAAGGCCGAGCGCGATGCCTCCGGAAACGCGATGGCGCAAGCCGGATTCACGCTGCGGCTCCCGGATGGCCAGCGGGTGACACGCTCGACCTGGGACTGGATCTCGCTTGGACTCGCGAGGGCTCGCGAGGCTACCTATGTCTGGGTGGGCGATGACGAGCAGAATCCGCATGGCGGCGTCCTGCGCCTTCAAGATGACGCGGGCAAGATCACCGGCCTGACCGTTCCCATCCTGGGGTCCATGCCGCCGTCGAAGCGCATGCCAGCCCTGGCCGTCGGTGGCCAGTTCGGCGAGGACGGGGTGGCTCGCTGGTCCTATGCCTATCCGGGAGGTCGAACCTCGAGCGAGGTCAAGATGCTGGACGGGGGGAAGCGCTTGCTCGGCATCACCCGGGTCGTGAATGATGCTGGGGCTTCCAGTTACACCTGGCAGGCGCAGCGGGTGACGGGTGAAGACATCGGACCCGTTCATCCCGAACAGCTCGGCCGGGCCGGGTCGTGAACAACCATCGGGGGGGCTTTAAATGAAACTGCGCCACCTGTCCGCCATCCTGTCCGGCAGCCTCGTGCTGGTCGCCGGACAGGCCTGGTCTGCCCAGCCCGGGGAGAAGCGGATCAACCACCGGGGGGATCAGACCATCACCCGTGTGTCCGCTCCCGCCGTCAGGCGGCTTCCGGGGGGCGACGTCGTCGTCGAACGCGTCGAGACCCGCTTCCTGACTCGAGAAGAGCGTGGCGAACGCTTCGAGCAGGTCGGAACGCGGCAGGTTCCCGGTCAGGAAACCGTGCATACTCCCGTGCCCTCTCCGGAGCGTGCTCCGGGAATACCGCAGGCGTCCGTCGTCGAGTCCGGAATCACCCGGACCCAGACCACGCTCAGCACGCGCCGCGAGACTCGTCAGGGGCGACCGGGCACGGTGGTCACCGCGACGACCACGCGGTCCACCCTGAACAATCTCCAGGTGGCGCTGGTCTGGCGAAACATCACCAGCAACTGGATCGCGAACCTCCAGTCCCGTTACATCGAGCGGGATACCCACGGGGGAGTGCCGGGGTGGCTGAACGATGAGCTCATCGCGGCCGCTTACGAGCGTGATGGCTGGCGCTCCGTCCTGGCTTCGATCCAGGCGGGACGGTCCGGGCTCCTCATGATCGACCTGGACACCGGGCGGGTGCTCGGACAGGTGGTGGACCACACCATGGGGATGACGGAGCAGAACAGCCGGACGGGCATCCAGGACTTCAGGCTGTCGGATGGCAGTACCGTGCGGGCCGACCTGCGGGCGTGGTCGACTCATGGTTCGCCCATCGTCCTCGACCTGGCCGGCAAGGGGACGCCGGATCTGCTGGCTGGCCCAGCCTGGAAGTTCACTCCGGACCGTCGCGTGGCCACCTCGGCACTCAGAGCCTTCGATCTTGATGGGACCGGTCGAGCACGCTGGGAATGGGTTGGCCCGGGTTCGGGGTTGCTCGTCTGGGACCCCGACCGCACCGGGCGGATCACCAGTGGTCGACAGCTGTTCGGGAACTGGACGTGGGGCAAGCCATGGAAGGACGGTTACGAGCCGCTGGCGACACTCGATCGCGATCATGACGGTTCCCTGTCCGGGCCTGAACTCGCGGCTCTCGGGGTCTGGATCGATGCGGATGGAGACGGGGTGAGTGATCCCGGGGAAGTATCCGACTGTGCTTCTGCAGGTGTCCAGCGCATCGGCGTCGGAGCAGAGCGCGATGCGTCCGGTCACGCGATGCTGTCGGCCGGGTTCACGATGCGTCTGCCCGAGGGGCGAACCGTCGAGCGACGGACCTGGGACTGGATTTCCATGGGGCTCGCAAACGCGAGAGAAGGCACCTACGTCTGGGTGGACGGTCAGGGTCCGGGAGCCCGAGGAGGCATACTCCAGTTGCAGGACGATGCCGGCACCCTGAAGGGACTCTCGATACCCACTTCGGACGTGGCCCTCCTCGATCACCGCGTGATCCCGGCATTCGTGCTGCACGGGCGTTTCAGGGATCCAGCCAGGCTGTCCTGGTCCTATGCCATCCCGGGTGGTCAGGTCATCAGCGAGGTCAAGCTGCTCGACCGCGGGGAACGTCTGATCGGTTCCACGCGGGTCATCGGCGAGCAGGGGGAATCCTCTTACACCTGGCAGGCCCAGCGCGTGGCCGGTCGTCCGATCGGGCCTGCGGTCACGGGTTCCTGATTTTTCCCTCCAGCGCCTTCCCGGACGAGACAAGAGGGCCCGGTTCCAGCTGGAACCGGGCCCCTTCCTTGAACGGACCGTCCGTGGTCCTATCGAGCCATCCCTGGGCTAGACGGGAAACAGCATGTCGAGGTACGTGGGCAGGGGCCACAGCTCCGCCGACACGGTGGCCTCGGAGGCATCGCAGGCCTCACGGAGCGTCGTGAGGGCCGGCTTGACCTGCTCGCGAGCCGAGAGGAGACCCGCTCCAACCTCGCCTGCGAAGAGCGTACCGCGCGCTTCCTCGAGGGCTTCAGCTCCTGCCAGGACCTTTTCGGTGAGGTCACCGAGGAGCTCCAGCTTTCTGGCCAGCCGCTCGTGGGATGCCCTGGAGAGATGCGCGACGGCCTCGCCCGTGATCCCGACCTGCCGCTCGAGGGCGGGCACGATCTGGGTGGTCGCGATCCGACCCAGCGTCGCCGCCTCGATGTCGAGATCCTTCAGGTAACGTTCCGCGAAGATCTCGTAGCGGCTGTGCAACTCTTCCTCGGAGAGGACTCCGAGTCGGGTCAGGAACCCCGTCGCCTCGTGGGAGAGCAGGACCCCGAGCGCCGCGGGAGTGTCCTGATAGATGGGCAGACCACGACGCGCGGCTTCTTCCACCCACTCCGGAGCGTAACCGTTACCCTCGAAGCGCACCTGCTTTGTCTCGGCCAGCACCTCGCGTACCAGCTCGAGCACGGCGGACTTGCGATCGCCACCCGAGGCGAGCTTCTGTTCGAGACGCCCCGAGAGCTGAGCCATCGCGTCGGCGACGGCCGCATTCAGGATGGTCATGGGCCAGGCGGGGTTCTGGGTGCTTCCCACGGCGCGGAACTCGAACTTGTTGCCCGTGAAGGCGAACGGCGCCGTCCGGTTACGATCCGTGGCATCGAGCGTGACGCTGAGGCGATCGGTGATCGCCTGGATCTGGCCAGCCCGGAGGGACAGTCCCTCACCCTTCTCGAGAGCTTCGGCGAGCTCGTGGATCGCCTCGCCGAGGTAGGCCGAGATGATGGGAGGCGGTGCCTCGTTCGCGCCGAGCCGGTGATCGTTGCCCGAGGAGGCAACCGTCACGCGGAGCACGCCTGCATGCTGGTGGAGGGCCAGCAGCACCGCGGAGAGCGAGGCGGCGAAGAGGAAGTGATCGTCCTCGTTAGAGCCCGGGTCCAGCAGGTTCAGGCCGTCCTGCGTGCACATGCTCCAGTTGTTGTGCTTGCCCGAGCCGTTGATCCCGGCGAAGGGCTTCTCGTGCAGCAGGCAGACGAGCCCGTGCCGGAGGGCCGTGCGCTTCAGGACATCCATCATGAGCGCGTTGTGGTCACACGCGACGCTCACTTCCTCGTGGATGGGAGCGATCTCGTACTGCGACGGAGCCACCTCGTTGTGCCGGGTCTTCACGGGCACCCCAAGGCGGTAAAGCTCCTCTTCCACATCGGCCATGTAGGCCTGGACGCGGGCCGGAATCGGACCGAAATACTGGTCCTCGAGCTGCTGCTGCTTGGCCGGCAGCAGGCCCAGCAGCGTCCGGTTGGCCTGGATGAGGTCGGGTCGTCCCGCGACGTGGTGGTCGTCGACCAGGAAGTATTCCTGCTCGCATCCCAGGACGGCCTTCAGCGTGCGGGCGCCGTCCGTGCCACGCACCAGGTTCACGAACCGGGTGCCTTCCCGGTCGAGAGCGCTCAGCGCCCGGAGGAGCGGGGTCTTGAGGTCGAGGGCATGTCCCTTGTAGCTGACGTACGCGCAGGTGACGATGAGGGTCCTCGCGCCACCCTCTTCGCGGATGATGAGCGGCGTCTGCGGATCCCAGATGGTGTAACCACGCGCCGTGTGCGTCGCCCGGAGACCGCCACTGGGGAAGCTGCTCGCGTCGGGCTCACCCTGGATCAGGCGGCTGCCCGGAAGAGCTTCCATCGGGACGATCTCCCCGTCGGCCGTCGATCGGATGGAGAGCAGCGCATCGTGCTTCTCGGCGGGAGTCCCCGTCAGGGGGAAGAACCAGTGCGCGTAGTGGGTTGCTCCGTGGCGAAGCGCCCAGTTCTTGACGATCTCACCGACCTGGTTGGCGGTATCCTTGTCGAGCGCCTTGCGACCCTGGACGTATTCACGGAATGCCGTAGCCTGCTCACCGTCGAGCTGCTGGGAGATGTTGAGCCAGGAGAGCGTGCGCGAGCCGAAGATCTCGGACGCGGTCCGGGCCTGGATGTCATCGGTGGGGGGCAGACCAGCTTCGATGATGCTGGGTCCGTTCACGGAAGTGAAGGTGCTCAATCGATCCTCCTCGAGAGGGGAGCCTTGGAATGACAAATGTCACATCGAGATGCGACATCCCATGACTTACCCGTTTGCCTGGAAGCTCGCCACTCCCTTGACGAAACTTAACGTCAGAATCGGAAGGGGACGCCGATATTCCGGTGCCCCCTTCTGACTGGATGGACGCTGGCTTCAGGCCACGCGGTCGGCCGTGGGCAGCGCCAGGTGGAACTCCTGGCCATCGTGATCGATGGTCACGCTGCCGCCTGGCCGCAAGCCGCGGATCACGAGGTCGCCCAGCGGTGTCTCGATTCTCCGCTGGACGGCCCGGCGAAGGGGGCGCGCTCCGTACCGGGGATCCACCCCCTCGTCGAGCAAGGCTTCCCGCGCGGTCGGTGTCACCTCGAGCCGGTGACCGAGGGCCTCGAAGCGCTGCTTGCATCCCGCGATCTGGAGGTCGAGGATGCGGTGCAGCGCCGCGCGCGACAGCGGTCTGAACACCACCGTCTCGTCCAGACGGTTGAGAAACTCGGGGCGAAAGTGCTCCCGGAGGGCTTCCTGGACGCGCTTCTCGATCTGTTCGAAGCGTACATCGTCCTCGTCCGTCCGCCGCGAGGCGAAACCGAGTGCCCCGCCATGCCCATCCACCAGCGCCTGGGATCCCACGTTCGAGGTCATCAGGATCACCGTGTGGCGGAAGTCGACCGTCCGACCGCGTGAATCGGTCAATCTTCCGTCTTCCAGCACCTGCAACAGCAGAGTGTGGACATCCGGGTGCGCTTTCTCGATCTCGTCGAACAGCACCACCGCGTGCGGCCGCCGGCGGACGCACTCCGTGAGCTGGCCCGCCTCGTCGTGGCCGATGTATCCGGGGGGAGCCCCGACCAGTCTGCTGACGGTATGCCGTTCGGCATACTCGCTCATGTCGAGCCGGATCAGGGCGTCCTCGTCATGGAAGAGTTGCCTGGCCAGGGCCCGTGCGAGTTCCGTCTTGCCGACCCCCGTCGGTCCCAGGAACAGCAACGATCCCACGGGGCGACGTGGATCGCGCAGGCCGGATCGTCCACGACGGATCACCTGGGCCAGACGACTCACGGCGAGATCCTGGTCGATCACCTGGCGGGCGAGGTCCGCTTCGAGATCCAGCAGTCGCCGGGCCTCGTCCTGGGTCAGCCGCGTGGCCGGGATGCCGGTCCATTCGCTCACGATCCGGGCGATCGCCTCGGCATCGACGGTGGGCAGGTCCCGCGAGGACGTCCGGCTGTCCGGCCCCGGGACCTCTTCCAGTTCCTTCCGGATCTCCAGCCACTCCTGCTTGTGACGGGCTGCATCCTCGAACCTTTCCGCGGCGATCGCCTCTCGTTTTGCGACTTCCAGCTGCTCGGCCCGGGCCGTGAGTTCGCGTCGACGTGCGGCGGGGTCCCGGTCGGCCAGCCTGAGTCCGGCACAGGCCTCATCGAGCAGGTCGATCGCCTTGTCCGGCAGGAAGCGGTCCCGGATGTAGCGATCCGAGAGCTCGACGGCGGCCTGGATCGCTTCCGGCAAGATCTGCACGCCGTGGTGCCGTTCATAGTCAGGACGCAGACCTTCCAGGATCCGCGTGGCCTCCGGGAGCGCCGGCTCTGCGACCTTCACGGGCTGGAAACGTCGCTCGAGGGCAGCGTCCTTCTCGATGTGCTGTCGGTACTCGTCCAGCGTCGTGGCCCCCATCACCTGGATCTCACCTCGTGCCAGGGCAGGCTTCAGGATCTGCGCCGCGTCCATGGCTCCCTCGCTGGCTCCTGCGCCGACCAGGGTATGCAGCTCGTCGATGAAAAGGATGGTCTGTCCGGGGGCGGTCTCGAGCTCCGTGAGCACTCCCTTGAGCCGCTCTTCGAACTCGCCCCGGTACTTGGTCCCTGCCACCATGCCGGCGAGATCGAGGGCGATCACCCGCCGTCCCTTGAGGGCGCCCGGGACGCGCTCTTCGATGATGCGGCGCGCGAGGCCTTCGGCGATCGCCGTCTTGCCAACCCCGGGTTCGCCGATCAGGACCGGATTGTTCTTGGTCCGTCGCACGAGGATGCGGATCACGCGCTCGATCTCCGCATCCCGACCGATGACCGGATCGATGCGCCCCTCGCGGGCGAGACGCGTCAGATCACGCCCGAAGGTGTCCAGGAGGCCCGGACGTTCTGCCATCGATTCCCGCTCCGAGGGCCCGCTCTCCCGCTGACCGAATGCTCCCTCGTGCGTGGCGTGCATGCAGGTGAGGCACATCTGGATGATGGCTCTTTGCCCGTCGACCCGGATCAGCATCCGGACGCTGGCAGGTCTACGACCACAGCTCTGGCAGATCATGCGCTCCTCCTGTTCAGGCTTGAGACTTACGTGAGTTGAGTGTGTTGGAATCATATGGACGCGTGCGAACACTGTCAACATGACCCGTGCCTTCGCGTTTCACGCACGTCTTCCAGGGTCCTGCCAGACGCGAGGGGGGCCGTGGCGCCCGAGGTTTCTCTCCCCGGGGATGGCTTGTCCCACCCGGTGGGGGGGGCTAGGGTGGGCCCGGTTTCGTCCTCTTGATGAAAGGGAGGGTTCCATGAACCGGATCGCGAAGTGGGCGACCAGCTGGGCGGCGATGGCCTGCCTGGCAGGCTGCGGTCAGACACCGCTGTCGGTCACGAGCCATGAGCCCGCCAGCGTGCCCGCCGTCGAGGGGGGGCAGCAGCCCGTGATTCCCGGGATCGAGCCGTCCGGCGTGACCGAGGGAGGGGTCAAACCGGTCAAGTTACTCGCCCGCATCCAGGAAAAGCACGAGGCCTTCATCAAGGCCATCGGTCCCACGCCGGACCAGGAACTGCGCATCCGCTCCATCCATGCCGCAGCGAGTGCCCAGTTCCTGTCAGCGATGCAACCGCATCTGGAGTTGCTGGCCACCCAGCTCTCCGTGCAGCCGGTGGACGCCGCAGGCGTCCAGGCCACCCTGGAAACGCTCCAGACCCTCTGCCGCCAGCAGGTGGCCACCTCCATCGAGATGCTCGGTCAGATCCGGGAGATCCTCACGGATGGCCAGCTGACGAAGGCGATCCGGTTCCTCCGGACGCAATCTGCCCTGACGGACGTGGAGCAGATGAGCGCGGTCACCGCCCAGATGTCCGAGGTGCTCAAACTCGATCCCACGCAGCTGAACGCCCTTGATGCCCTGGTGGCCCAGGGCAAACCGTCGACGCTCGCCCGTCGCGAGCAGCTCAACCAGGCCCTCGTCACGTTCTTCCAGACGGGTGAAGCTCAGAACGTCGAACAGGCGATCCGGTCCACGATGCCGGCACGTTCCGTCGTTCCCTCCGTGGCCTTCATTTCGGCTCTCAGCCCGATCCAGCGCCAGGCCTTGCTCGCCTTCATCAAGGACGTGCTCGCGGCCCATCAGGAGGCGATGTCCGCGCGCTCCTGATCCCGGCAGATCCACGTTCCGTGCGGTTTACCCCGGTTCCGGGTCCCCCTCGGGGCCCGGGACCGGGGTGCTTCGGTGGAGGTTCCGGTGGACGAGACAGGCCTGTCCGAGGACGAGATCCGTCGAATCCGGGCTCGCGTGGGCCCGAATCGTGTTCCCGAGCCGAGTGCGTGGCGGGTCGTGTTCCTGGAAGGCCGGAGATTGCTGGTGGGGTCCAGCGGACTGCTGCTCGTCGTGGCAGCCCTCTCGGCCTGGCTCGGGCGGGGCGTGGACGCCATGACCATCGTTCTGGCCGTGACGATCGCCTCGGGGGTGGATCTCGTGCTCTCATCGAGGTCACGGGCAGCCATCCGGGAGCTGGGCCGCTGGCTCGCGGCCACCTGTCGGGTCGTTCGCGGATCCCGGGTGCGTGAGTTGCCGTGCGAGGAGCTCGTCCCCGGAGACCTCGTCGCACTCGAGCCGGGCGATCGTCTCGGCGCCGACGGGGTGATCCTGGTCGGCCGACTGCTGCTGGACGAGTCACTCCTCACGGGAGAGAGTTACCCCGTCCATCGCGAACCGGGTGAACCGGCCACCGGTGGCACGTGGGTCCGGGCTGGGCGGGGCCGGGTACGCATCACCGAGACGGGCGCGCGATCGCGTCTCGGTCGACTGGGAGGGCTCGTCGGAGAGCTGCAGCTTCGTGCGGCGCCCGTGCAGCGGCACCTGGACCGTCTCGGAGCGCGGCTGATGGTCGCGGCCGTCGCCCTCTCGAGCCTGCTCGTGCTCCTGGGCCTGTGGCGGGGCCACGAGCTCGCAACCTTGCTGGAAGCCGCAGTCGTCCTGGCCGTTGCGGCCATCCCGGAGGCGCTTCCATCGGTCGCCACGATCGCACTCGCGCACGTGAGTCTCGGTCTGTCCGGACGGGGCATCCGGGTCCAGCATCTCGCCGCGATCGAGACCCTCGGCCGCGTGAACGTACTCGGGCTCGACAAGACCGGCACCCTCACGACCCAGTGCATCCGGCTCGCAGAGGTCGTTCCGATCGGTCCGGGCGGGGGACCATCTGCCTCCCTGCCCGGACCGCCCGATCCAGATACATCGGCCACGAGCGAGCTCCTTGCAGCCGCCCGGTTTGCATGCGTCCTCCTGCCGGCCGCAGACGGGGGGTGGCAAGGGGATCCACTCGACCTCGCGATCGCCGAGGCCGTCATGGAGCCCGAACCCGGGACCCCCGTCTCGTTCGAGCATGAAGCCTCGCCCGAGGAACCCTGGAGTGAGGTTTGGCGCGGGGATCGCGTGCACCGCAAGGGGGCCCCCGAGGTGTTGCTGGCGCGGGCGAGCGAAACCGCAGCCGGTCCTCTGACGGAAGGCCTCCGCGCGGCATGGGAGGCCCGGGCACGTCAGCTCGGTGCAGAAGGAGCTCGGGTGCTAGGTGTGTCCAGGGCGACGGCAGGAACTCCGGAGATCTGGCTGGGGCTCCTGGCTTTCAGGGACCCTCCGAGGGCGGATGCCGGTGTCCTGGTCACCCGTGCCCGCGAACTGGGCATCGAGGTCTGGATGCTCACCGGCGATCACGTGTCGACGGCTCGCGCGCTCGCGGGTGCGCTCGGCATTCCTGGTGACCGGGTACTGGCCCGGGCGACGCCCGAGCGCAAGCTGGCCTGGGTACAGGAGCGCCTCGCCTGCGGCGATGTGGTGGGGATGGCCGGTGACGGCGTGAACGATGCTCCGGCGCTTGCACAGGCGAGCGTGGGCATCGCACTCGTCAGCGGGACGGACGTGGCCCGGCAGACGGCCGATGCCGTGCTCACGACGGGGAGCCTGGTTCCCCTGCTCGAGGCCTGCGAGGCGGGGAGGCGCGTCACCCACCGGCTCCAGCAGGCCTGTGACTACCTGGTCACGTGTTCGCTCACGACCGTCGCGTGTGCCCTGATGGCCACGATGCTCGGTTGGTCCCAGCCCCTCCGGCCCACCGTTGTCCTGTACCTCAACCTGCTCACCCATGTGTGGCCGGCGATCGCCCTCGCGACCCACCCTGACGGGACCGTCGTCCGTCGACCCGTTTCCCCGGACGGTCCCCTGCTCGGTCCGACCCGACTCCTGGCCATGAGCCTACACGTCGTCTCGATGGCGGCGGCCGCGCTGGCGGCCGGAGCCCTTGGAGCCGCCGCCGGGGAAGCTCGGGTCCGGTCGCTCGTCTTCGCCACCCTGGCCCTCTCCCTGATGGCACATGTCGTCGTGGATTCCTCCCGGCGACCGTTCGGAGGCTGGCATCCGTCTCGCTTACCGGGCGGACCGTGGCTCCTCCAGGGTCTGGCGATCGCCCTGCCCCTCGTCTGGCCCGCGTGGGCACGCTGGCTCGGGCTGGGAGTGCTGGATGCCCGAGACTGGGGCGTGGCGTGCGCGGCTGCGACGCTGGTGACGTGCCTGGGCGAGGTCATCAAGATGTCCTTCCCGCCCGAGGCCCCGTGAAGCGTTCCTGCAGGGCTTGCGGGTAAGGTTCCGGGGCGGAAGATCGCGTACGCGGGATCAAGGAAATCGGGAGGCGGGGGGCCATGCGATTCAAGAATCGAACCCAGGCCGGGCAGGGTCTGGCCGAGCTCCTGGTCCGGAGCGGCTTGCCCGCAGGACCCGGTGTCGTGGTCGGGTTACCTCGGGGAGGCTTGCCGGTCGCGCTCGAGGTTTCGCGTCGGCTCGGATGGCCGCTGGACATCGTCGTCGCTCGCAAGATCGGCGCGCCCGAACAGCCCGAACTCGGGATCGGCGCGATCACGGCCTCCGGGAAACGGGTCCTCAACGAGGAGGCCCTGCGCTGGTGTCTCTTGCCACCCGGCTATCTGCTTCACGAATCGGAACGACAGCGGCGGCGGGCTCAGGACCTGGAACGTCAGCTGCGCACGGCGCTTCCGCCCGTCTCGCTCGAGGGCAAGCCCGTGATCCTGGTCGATGACGGGATCGCCACCGGCATGACGGTCCGGGCGGCCCTGATCGATGTCCTGGCCCGGGGGGCCAGCGAACGGATCGTGGCCTCGCCCGTGATTCCCCCCGAGACCCGGGACATGCTGGCCCGCGAGGCAGACCGGGTGCTGGCCCTGCAGATCCCGCGTCCCTTCCAGGCGGTCGGATGGTTCTATGACGACTTCAGTCAGGTCAGCGACGAGGAGGCGGTCCGGATCCTGGCGAGCATCCAGGTTCCGCCGGCACCGGAACGGGGAGGGGCGTGATGCGCGAGGGAGACCTCAGGTTGCCCGCTCCCGGGCATCTGGCGATGCGTCTGGGGGAGGCGACCGTCGGCGGTGACCTGCTCTGGGAAGGCCACGAACCATGCCTGGTGATGTTCGTGCACGGAAGCGGCAGCAGCAGGTTCAGTCCCCGCAACCAGCAGGTCGCCAGGGCCTTTCACGAGGCCGGCTATGCGACCCTGCTGTTCGACCTCCTCACCGCCGGGGAAGACGAGGAAGATCGCCGGACGGCCCGTCCCCGGTTCGACATCGAGTTGCTGACGCGGCGCGTGGTCGCCGCGGTGGACTGGGTCCGTTCACGGCCGGCGATGGGCGCGACCCCGATCGTGCTCTTCGGCGCCAGCACAGGGGCGGCAGCCGCGTTGCGTGCCGCCGCCCTTCGCCCCGGGGTCGTGGCGGGCGTCATCAGCCGGGGCGGCCGGCCAGACCTGGCAGGGCCTGCCCTCGCCCAGGTGCGCGTCCCCACGTGCCTGATCGTGGGGGGCCGGGATACCGCCGTGCTGTCCCTGAATCGCGGCGCCTACGAGCACCTGCGATGCGAACGTAGTCTCGAGGTCGTGGCGGGTGCAGGTCACCTGTTCGAGGAACCCGGGACCCTCGCTCGCGTCGTGGCGATCGCCCTCACCTTCCTCGAGCGACACGTCGGTAGAAGGGCCCTCCCCGCTCGACCGGGACCCTAGACCCCGGCTGACACCACCAGGGGGTCGCGGGCACCCGCTTCCTCGAAGCCCCTGGCGCGCAGCAGGCACGAGTCGCAAACCTCGCACGGGGTAGCCCCCCCCTGGTAACACGACCAGGTCAGTCCGTAGTCGGTTCCGACGGCGAGGCCGTGGCGGATGATCTCGGCCTTGCTCCAGTGCAGGAGGGGGGCCCGGATCTCGACGGGACGTCCTTCGATGCCCTGCCGGGTTCCGAGCCGGGCCACTTCGCGGAAGGCCTCCATGTATTCGGGACGGCAGTCCGGATATCCGCTGTAATCCAGGGCATTGACGCCGATGTAAATGGCCTGCGCGTCGAGGGCCTCCGCGAAACTCAGGGCGAAGCTCAGGAACAGCGTGTTGCGACCCGGCACGTAGGTGCTCGGGATGCCTCCGTCGATGTCCTCCACCCGATCGTGCGTCGGGACGGCAAGCGAGGGGTCCGTCAGCGAGGAGCCTCCCCACGTGCCCAGATTGAAGTTCATGACGACATGCTGGCGAGCCTGTACCGCTTCTGCCACACGCCTTGCCGATTCGAGTTCCTTGACGAGTCTCTGCCCGTAGTCGAACGACAGGGCATGGATCTCGTGGCCGGCAGCCCTCGCCAGATACGCACATGTCGTGCTGTCGAGGCCCCCAGAAAGCAGCACCACCACCCGTTCACCCATGTTCGGTCCCTCCTGCGGTCAGCGTGACCCCGATAGCTTACCACCGCACGCCGCCGAGGCCGAGCTCGGCAGCGTGCGCCTTGACCGCGCCTCGTTTCCAGCGGTACAACGGACGACTGGCCATCCGGTGGCGAGTTCCGCGATCATCACCGCATGCTTGCCGCTGAGCCGCTTCGAGCGAGGAGAATCGAACCATGTCGCACCGTGTCGCCATCATCGGGTCCGGACCTGCCGGCTACACCGCCGCGCTCTATGCTGCGCGGGCCAACCTGTCGCCCGTGCTGTTCGAGGGACATGAGCCGGGTGGACAGCTGATGATCACCACCGAGGTTGAGAACTTCCCGGGGTTTCCCGAGGGGCTCCAGGGGCCGGAGCTCATGCAGCTGTTCCGCAAGCAGGCCGAGCGATTCGGAACCCGGATCATCTCCGACCACATCGTCAGGGTAGACTTCTCTGCTCGCCCCTTCCGGATGTGGGATACGTCCGATGGCCTGCATGAGGCGGATGCCGTCATCATCAGCACGGGAGCCACCGCCATGTGGCTCGGTCTCGAATCGGAGAAGACCTTCTCCGGCAAGGGCGTCTCGGCGTGTGCCACGTGTGACGGCTTCTTCTTCCGGGGCAAGGACGTGGCCGTCGTGGGTGGCGGCGATACGGCGATGGAGGAAGCGCTCTTCCTGAGCAACCTGTGCAGCTCCGTGACCGTCATTCACCGTCGTGGCGAGCTCCGGGCCTCCAAGATCATGCAGCAGCGGGCGCTCGAGAATCCCAAGATCCGGTTTGTCTGGAACTCCGTCGTCGACGAGATTCTCGGTGATGCTGCCGGCCTCGTGGGGGCGGTGCGCGTGCGCCACGTCGATACGGGCGACTGTCAGGACATCCCGCTGCAGGGGATCTTCATCGCCATCGGACACCGTCCCAACACGGAACTGTTCCGGGGGCAACTGCAGCTCGATGACAAGGGCTACATCCAGACCCGCGAGGGGACCCGGACGAACCTCGAGGGGGTCTTCGCGGCGGGGGACGTCCAGGATTCCATCTACCGGCAGGCGATCACCGCTGCCGGTACGGGCTGCATGGCGGCCATCGATGCCGAGCGCTGGCTGGCGGGGACGAGTCACGGTCAGGCGGCTCACGCGGGCTGATGCCTCTATCGAAAGCCCGGTTGCCGCTGTTTGGCGGCAGCCGGGCTTTCGCTTTTCGATTCGCCAATCCTGGTTGTCCACGGTTTGTCTGGGTCTATCTCCCCGGATAAACCCACATTTATTGGACAAACAATTGACACCTGGCAGGCCTTGTCGTTCACTGGAATCATCCGGGTGAAGCCCAGAATGCCGAGGTCGCCATGCTGCCGATCGCCTGTCTCCTGCTCCTCGCCACCAGTGGCTTGCTGGCCCTGCAAGCGGGCCTTTCGAGCGTCTGGTTCTGGATCCCCGAGGTGGCTACCGCCACGTGCCTGGTCCTGGCGTGGCGCATCGGTGGCGGGTCCGAAAAGCGGTCATCCCGCGTGGCATCTGACCGACCGCTCACTCGCGAGGTTTCGGCCGTCCTGTCCGGGGTTCCCCGTTCGTCGCGTGGTCGCCTCGGCGTCTAGGGGGCGACGTCCACGCTGCAGCCCAGGCGTCTGAGTTCGTTCACGATCTCCTGACTGTGGGCTTCGTCTCTCGTTTCTACCTGGATCTCGACACCGGTCGATCCCAGCGGAATGCTTGCCGAGATCCGGTTATGGATCACCTCGATGAGGTTGCCGCGCAGGTCGGCGATCGTCTGGAGCACCCGGGCCATCTCCCCCGGTCGATCGGGAACCGCCGTGACGAGACGCACGTAGCGGTTTGCCCGCAGCATGCCGCGTTCCAGCAGGCTGCTGAGCAACTTGATGTCGATGTTGCCGCCGGAGAGGACCGCGACGGTCTTGCCCGAACCGCGGACCTTGCCGCCCAGCAGGGCTGCCAGGGCCACGGCTCCTGCACCCTCGACGACCATCTTCTGACGTTCCAGCAGGGTCAGGATGGTCCGAGCCGTTTCCTCGTCGTCCACCGTGACCATCTCGTCGACGTAGCGCTTGATGTAGCGGAACGTCCGCTCGGCGGGGTACTTGACGGCGATGCCGTCCGCGATGGTCTGCACGGCCACGGACGTCTGCAGCAGGCCCGTCCGGAAAGAGTCCACGACGGCAGGGGCCCCCTCTGCCTGGACCCCGATCACCCGGATGGACGGGCGAGCTTCCTTGAGGGCGATCGCCATGCCGCTCAGGAGGCCGCCGCCACCCACCGGGATCACGGCGGTCTCGAGATCGGGCAGGTCGTCGAGCAATTCCAGGGCGAGCGTGCCCTGGCCCGCGATGATGTCATCGTGATCGAAGGCGCTCACGAAGAGAGCGCCCGTCTCTTCAGCGTGGGCCATGGCGGCCTGGACGGCCTCGTCGAAGATGGCCCCCACGAGGCGAACCTCTGCGCCGTAACCCCGGGTGGCCTGGATCTTCGCGATCGAGGCCGTCACGGGCATGAAAACCGTCGCCCTGAGCTCGGCGGAGCGCGCCGCGAAGGCAATCCCCTGCGCATGATTGCCCGCCGAGGCCGTCACGACCCCGCTGGGATACCGGACCCGGTCCAGCTGGGCCAGGCAGTTGTAGGCCCCCCGGATCTTGAACGAACCGGTCTTCTGATATTGCTCGGCCTTGAGGACGAGATCGCAGCCCGCTTCACGCGACAGGGTGCTCGACGTGAACAGGGGGGTGTGGTGGATGACGGGGGCGATGCGTGCCGCAGCGTCGCGGATGGTGTCGAGCGTGACTGCCCGGGTCTCGAGAACCATGGAATCCTCCTCGTCGAGGGTACCGAACTTCATTTTAGCGTGAATGTCCCCATCTCGCCTTCGGACAGGACCGGTGCGGCCGGGCATCCCTTCAGGTAGCATGGAAAGGTTTGCCCCGATCTCAGGAGAGCCCAGTCATCATGATCGAATCCGGTCAACCGTTTCCCGACTTCGAACTCGCCGGGGTGGATGCCACCGGCACGCCGCGAACCTTCACCCTCGCCGATCTCGTGGCCGGTGGGAAGCCCGTCGTCGTCTATGCCTATCCGAAGGACGATACGCCGGGATGCACCACCGAGGCCTGTGATTTCCGCGATCAGTGGCCGGCCCGGACGGACGACGTGCTCGTCGTCGGGATCAGCCCCGACTCCGTGGCCAGTCACCAGAAGTTCCATCAGAAGTACGGTCTGAACTTCCCCTTGCTCAGCGATCCCGACAGGCAGCTGATGTCTGCGATCGGGGCCTTCGGTGAGAAGACCTTGTACGGGAAGAAGGTCACGGGTGTCATCCGTTCCACGTATCTCATCTCCCCGGACCGGGTTCTCCGACGTGCCTGGAGAAGCGTCAAGGCCAAGGGGCATGCCCAGCAGGTGCTCGCGGCCCTGAGCTGAACCGACCGCTCGAGGTCGTTCCTACCGAGGTCCTGGCCCCGCTGAGGGCCAGGACCTCGATGTTTGCGGGGTCTTACAGGAATTTAATGAGCTCTTGTTCCACACGGTATGACTTATCGGAGTTTTGACGTCAGTAAACGTGCGAAGCGGGGAAGGATTGGATAGACCATCTGTCACGATCCACTGGAGGAGCCACTGCATGACCTCTCGTCGGTATTTTCCTGCCCTTTCGATGACCCTGCTCTTTGCGGCCTGTCAGGTGTTGCCGCCTGCCCTGTCTCCTCGCCAAGAGCTCGCCGGCGCCCCCGCCGTGTCGGTAGATATGGACGACCACGATGCTGCGCCGACCACCATCGAGGTGCAGCCCGAGATCATCGAGAGCGTGCCCGGTCAATTCGTCGCAGTCTTGGCACCCGGGATCGGCACTGGAGAACGGGGCATCCAGGGTCTTGACCTCGGCCTGGATGCCCAGATCACGCCGTTGATGGGGCTGGATGGTGGACGGCGTGCCCAGTCCGGCTCGGGGCGCTCGATCGCTCTGGTCAAGCTTGCCGAGGGGGTGTCCGAGGAGCAGGCCCTCGATGTGCTCTCCCACGACGAACGCATCCTGGCCGTCGAGGCCGATCGCAAGCTGCGCGTCTCGGCCCTGACGATGTCCCTGTCCGCTTCGGCCACCCAGACCTACGAGGGCAGGGTCGTGACCTACACGCTCACCGCGTCCGGGGGGAAGGTCCGTGATGGCTCCCGTGTGGCCTACCGCTGGAGCGGTACCGGGTTCACGTCGGGTGACATCAAGGGAGCGCCCAGCGGGTACTTCACGTTCCGTTCCAACCGTGCCAGCGTCTCGTTCCTCGTCAACAACGACTATCTCGCGGAAGGAACGGAGAACTGGTTCTTCTTCGTGGGCAAGGCATACGTGCCGCTCCGGGTCCTCGACGGTCTCGCACCCACCCCGGCCCCGAGCGTCGCGCCGGTCACGCCACGTCCGACCCTCGCGCCCACGCAGGCGCCCTCGACTCCTGCGCCGACCCTGGCGCCGGCGACTCCTCGCCCCACGCTCGCTCCCACTCCCACGCCTGCTCCCACCGCAGCTCCCACGCTGGCGCCGGCCACTCCGCGTCCGACCCTGGCCCCCACTCCTGCACCGACCCAGGCTCCACCCGCTCCCGTGCCCACGGCGGCTCCCACGGCGGCGCCTTTCTCTCGCTACGTGCCGGTGTCCGGGTACAGCAACACCATCGGTTACGGCCTCGCGGATGCGACGGCCGCCGGGAGCTCGGTGCTCGGTCGCCAGCTGACGAATGGCACCAGGTTTGCCGGTTTCCCGCAGGGCCAGCTCAAGTGTGAAGGTCTCTGGGCCACCGGTGCCCGGGGCGCGGGAGTACTCGTGGCCGTCATCGACTCCGGGCTCCAGACCGCGCACCCCGACCTGTCCAGCAACGTCTGGGTCAACTCGACCGAGCGCAACGGCGTCTCAGGCCGTGACGACGACGGCAATGGCTTCGTCGACGACGTGAACGGCTGGAACGCCATTCTCCAGTCCGGGAACGTCCAGGATGACAACGGGCACGGCACCCACGTGTCGGGAACGATCGCGGCGCTCGACAACGGGGTGGGCGTGCTGGGGGTGGCTCCGCAGGCCAAGATCATGAGCGTGAAGGTCGTCGGGGCCGATGGGTCGGGGTCCCTCAGTTCGTTCATCGCGGGCCTCGATTATGCCGTTCGCAACAGGGCCAAGGTGATCAACATGTCCCTCGGTGGGGGGCCGGGTTCCCCCGTCGAGGACGAGGCGCTCTCGGCCGCTGCCCGGGCGGGAGCGGTCCTCGTGATGGCCGCAGGGAACGAGGGGCTCGCGTCGCCCGATGCCCCGGCCCTGTACGCCTCTCGCTTCGGGCTGGCCGTCGGGGCAGTCGATTCGACCGGCGCCCAGGCGTCATTCAGCAACCGGTCCGGTTTCACCTCGATGGGATATGTCACGGCTCCCGGTGTCCAGATCGTGTCCACGTATCTCAATGGCCAGTATGCCCGAATGTCCGGCACCTCGATGGCCTCGCCTCACGTGGCAGGACTCGCGGCCCTGCTGTGGTCGGCCAAGCCCACCCTGACGGCGGCGCAGATCGAGTCGGCTATCTACCAGACAGCCACCCGTCGCTGAACCTGATCCGAAAGAAGAAGGCCCCGGTTCCGGGGCCTTCTTCTTTTGCCTTCTATCACCCCACGTTGTTGACGAAGATGATGTTGGCGATGCGTTTCTGGCGAGCGCCGTGAGCCCAGTCGGGGGGATCGTGCGCGATGGACACGTCATAGAAATGGTTGGGGTCGATCCCGGAGGGATCTCGACCCGCCAGGGCTTCCCGTGCGATCTCGAGGGTGGTTTCCCAGTTGGGGATCCGGCCGGGGTCCTGGTAGAACTGGCGGAAGTTGTCCGAGTTGCCGGAAGCGTGTCCCATCCCGAAGCTCGAGAGGAACATCGGCTGGTTGCGGATGACCTCCATGATCGACTCGCCTCGTTCGGCGGCTGTCCGGGCAATGACGTATCCGATGCCCACGGCTGACTCCCGGTAAGATCGGTTGCCCGTATCGAGATATTTCGTGATTTCTCCCCGGGCCTCGGCCGCGATGGCGCGCGCCAGGTAGCGAACGTCATTCTCGCTCCAGCGCCGGTTCCAGGGATTCGACTGGACGTCCGATCCGCGGCTGACGGGCGCGGGAACGGGAGGAGTGGGGACCGGAGCTACCTGGGGAGCATACGACCCGGAAGGTGCCATCGCGCCGAGGTCCACGTACGTCTGACCCGAGATGCCGGGCTGTTGCCAGTTCGGAGCGTGGACGGTGGGTTGCCACGGAGTCTGATTCGAGGGGACGTAAGCATCTCTCGGTGCTCCGGGCCAGGGAGGGGTGATGCCCTGGGGCACCACGACCATTCCTGCTGACCCTGGCTGGGCCATGGCAGAACCAGGGGCCTGGGCCCCCTGTCCCTGCAAGGTCTGGACGATCTGGCTCAGTCTCCCGAGCTGGGACTGGTAGGAGTAAGATTCGACGGGCATGACGACCTCCCTTCCTGATTGGGGTATCGCGCGTCGCGTCGTGCAATCGGTAAAGCCAGGGTGAAGTATCGGTGAACAATCGACCAAATCGTCCGGTTCGAACGCTCGCGGGGTGGGTACATGCAGGTGTGCAGGAGGCGTTCGTGGAATCACCACTCGTCTTTCGAGATGTCAGCTACCGGTTGCCGGATGGCCGCAGGTTGCTCGAGGGGCTCGACCTCGAACTCGGGGTCGGTCAGACCCTCGTGCTTCTCGGCCGCAGTGGTTGTGGCAAGACGACGACCATGAAACTCATCAACCGTCTCCTGGAGCCGACGGGTGGCCGTATCGAGGTCGAAGGTCGTTCCACCCTCGAATGGGACATCATCGCCCTGCGCCGCCGAATCGGGTACGTCCTCCAGGACGCTGGCCTCTTTCCGCACTGGACCGTCCGGGAAAATGTCGGTCTCGTGCCAGGTCTCCTGGGCTGGGAACCGGAGCGCATCCAGGCTCGTGTCGACGAGTTGCTCGAGATGCTCGGCCTCGATCCGGTCGTGCATGCCGGGCGGTATCCCGAGGCCCTGTCCGGTGGCCAGCGCCAGCGAGTCGGGATCGCCCGCGCCCTCGCGGCCGACCCGGCCATCCTCTTGCTCGACGAGCCCTTCAGTGCGCTGGATCCCATCACGCGACGCGGCCTCCAGGCCGAGTTTCGCGCGCTGGTCCATCGGCTCGGCAAGACCATGGTCCTCGTGACGCATGACATCCGCGAGGCCCGGGCTCTGGCGCATCAGGTGGTCCTGCTGCACGAGGGACGGGCCGTGTTCCAGGGGGCTCCAGGACGTCTCGAGTCTTCTGATCACCCGGAGGTGCGCGCGTTCCTGGCCTGTCTCGAGGACGAGGGGTCCGTGGAGGATCTGACGTGAGTCTGCCGCTCGATCGGACCGCGGAGCTGTTGCAATCCTCCGCGGAGCATCTCGTGCTGGTCGCCGTCACGATGGCGTTCGCCGCCTCCGTGGGCATCCCGCTCGGGGTCTGGCTTCACCGCCATCCGCGGGTCGGTCGCTGGATCCTGGGCCTGACCGGAGTCACCCAGACCATCCCGAGCCTGGCCCTCTTCGGATTCCTGATCCCGCTTCACCTTGCCATCGGCGGGGTCGTGCTCGTCGGCGGGATCGGCCCCAGGACGGCGATCGCCGTCCTGGTCCTGTATGCGCTCCTGCCGGTGGTCCGCAACACCGTGACGGGCCTCCAGTCGGTCGATCCGCGCGTGCGGGAGGCAGGACTCGCGATGGGACTGACCCCGTCACAGCTCTTCTGGAAGGTCGAGTTGCCCCTGGCCTGGAAGATCATCCTGGCGGGCCTGCGAGTCGCGACCATTGCCACCGTCGGCTCCGCGACGGTGGCTGCCGCGATCGATGCCGGGGGGCTGGGGAAGTTCATTTTCCGCGGCCTCAGGATGAACGATCACGGCCTCATCCTGATGGGGGCCTTACCCTCAGCGGCGATCGCTCTCCTCCTGGACTCCCTGTTCGGTGCCCTCGAACGCCTCCGGATCCCTGCAGGCTCACGCCTCGCGCGACCGGTCAGGCCCGCCATGAGGGCCGCCGTCCCGGTACTCGCCGCCCTTGCCTGCTTCCTCGGTTGGCGCGTCGGTGGATTCCCGGGATCCCCCCGGCAGCCCGTTCGCGTCGTGGTGGGAGCCAAGGACTTCACGGAGCAGTTGCTGCTGGGCGAATGGGTGGCCCAGACGCTGGAGCGCGAGCCCGGGCTGGAGGTCGTCCGTCGATTCGATCTCGGGGGGAACCTCGCGCACGATGCTCTCATCGCCGGCGACATCGACGTGTACGTGGAATACACCGGAACCGCCTGGATGGCGATCTTGCGCGAGGCCTACCGCCCGGGCGCGTCGGATATGGTTGCGCGGGTCCGGGGGGCTTACCGGGAGCGCTTCGGTATCGAGGTGCTCGAGCCGCTGGGTTTCGACGACAGCTTCGCGTTGCTCGTGCGTGCCGATACCGCGAAGGCGTTGCCGAAACGCACCTTCTCGGCGGCCATCCCGCAGGCCCGCGGCTGGCGTGCCGCGTTCGGCCACGACTTTCTCGTTCGCGCCGACGGGTATCCCGGGCTGGCGAGGACCTACGGGCTGCAACTCGCGGAATCGCCCCGGGAAATGGATCTGGCGCTGACGTATCAGGCGCTCGTCGGGGGGCAGGTCGAGCTGATCGCGGGCAATGCCACGGACGGCATGATTTCCCGCTTCGGGCTCGTCCAGCTCGAGGATGACCGTCATTTCTTTCCCCCGTACGAGGCCGTTCCCGTGGTCCGTCACGATGCGCTCCGACGGGTGCCCCGCCTGAGGTCGCTGCTCGAGGGGTTGGCAGGGGGCCTCGATCGCCGGACCATGCGGCTGCTCAACGATGCCGTCGATCACCTGCACCGGGAACCTCGCGAGGTCATCCGGGAGCACCTCACGGCGGGCCGGCCTTGATCCCCGCCCGGCCGGGCGGCTGGCGGCGTGTCGCGCTCGCCTCATGGCGCCGTGCGGATGATCCCACCACCCTCGGTATGCTCGAACTCGAGGTCTCGTCGGCGCTCGAGACCGTTCGCCTTGCTGCCGAGCGAGGAGAGCCCGTGACGTTCCTGGCGCTCGTCGTGCGCGCCCTCGGACGGGCGATCGCCGAGGTCCCCGAAGCCGCGACCATGATCCGTCACGGTCGGATCTACCCTCGCGAGACGGTGGACGTCTTCGTGCACGTGGACCGGGGGGGGCGTGACCTCGCGGGGCTCAAGCTCGAGGCGGTACCGGCTCTGTCCGCGGTCGAGATCACCACGCGGATCGCCCGCCGGGCCGCCTCCATCCGGGACGGGGATCCCTCGGAACCCTTGCTGAGGAGCACCTCCGTCACCGACCGGATCCCCGGATGGTTATTGCCTTTCGCGATCTTCCTGCAGGACCTTCTGGCTCACGATTTCCGCGTGGCCTTGCCGTGGCTGGGGATCCAGCCGGATCCGTTCGGGGTGGCGATGGTGACCAACGTGGGCAGCCTGGGGCTCGACCTGGCGTTTCCGCCGATCCCGCCGATCTGCCGCTGCAGCATCGTCCTCGCTCTCGGTCGCATCGAGGACCGTCCCTGGCATGTCGACGGGAAGGTCGTCATTCGCCCGGTCGTCCGGATCGGGGTCGCGCTCGACCATCGTCTGATGGACGGAGCTCATGCAGCGCGTCTTGCGAGACGGTTCCGTCACCATCTGGAACATTCCGCGGATATTCCCGGATCATGACCGTGCCGGGGGGCTTGGATCACGATTGTGATCGTGCTAAGGTCGTGTTAAGACGAGTTGATCCGTTCCCGATCCCGGAGGTGCCCGATGGATATTCGCACGGTTCCCGTTTCGCTGGACACGCAGGACGATACCCTGACCGTCCAGGACGCTCTCTCCCGCTGGCATGCCCACCATCCCGGTGCCCTCGATGAGGCGATCCGTCCGGTGCCGCCCGACTCGATCTACGCGGTGTCCGAGTTCCACGGGGTGATGCCGGGCCGGTTCCGCCGTCCGCGCGCCCCTCGCATGGCTCCCTGACATGGAGCCGGACCATC
Source organism: bacterium (assembly GCA_035285805.1). Taxonomy (GTDB): domain Bacteria; phylum Cyanobacteriota; class Sericytochromatia; order S15B-MN24; family UBA4093; genus JAYKJE01. Next base: position 94,571 of record JAYKJE010000016.1, read on the forward strand.
CCCTGTTCAGCCCCGAACCCCGGGTCGAGCGTGAGATCTGGCTCGTCTGCTTGCTCGCCGTTGGTGTGTGCGTGCTGCTGGCGTTCGCCATGAACAGCGCCCCCTGAGGGGCGAGGGTCCAACTTTCCCGCATCTGCAAGAGGGACACCTGCCGCGGCAGGTGTCCCGCTCGTTTCTCACACCTGTCGACCCCAGTGCCCGACGGCGGCGGCCGAAAGGCACTAGGCGGAGACGGCCCCCCGCAGGCCCAGTCCCGGGAGCAGGGGCTGCTCGGGGCCGCGTCGCATCGTCTCGATCATGTCGAGGATGAAGCCGAAGTCGTGATAGCTCTCGACGAAGTCGAGGTCATCCGCCGGGAGAACCAGCTTGGGGGAGAGGTCGAAATCGGCCACCCATTCCTCGTACAACTCGTTGAGCTGTTCGAGGTACTCGCGGGGAATGCTCGCCTCGTAATCGCGCCCGCGCTTGGCGATGCGCCGCATGAGCGTGGGGACCGAGGCCCGCAGGTAGATCAGCAGGTCGGGCGGGGGAAACGTCGGAATGATGCCCTCGTAGATGCGCAGATACGTCCGGTACTCCCGCTCCGTCATCAAGGAGGTCCGGTACGCATTTCGTGCGAAGATGGCCGCATCCTCGAAGACCGAGCGGTCCAGGATCGCCGGGCGCCCGGATTCGATCACCCGCCGGTACGTCTCGACGCGCGTCGACAGGAAGTAGGTCTGCAGGTGGAAGCTCCACCGCGGCATGTCCCTGTAGAAATCGTCCAGATACGGGTTGTCGTCCACCGACTCGAACCAGGGCACGTACTGGAGCTGGTCGGCCAGCCATCGTGAGAGGGAAGACTTGCCACAACCGATGTTGCCGGCGATCACGATGACCTGGGGCCTGGGGGCGACGTTCATCCGGAGTCCTCGGTGGGTGGCAGCGGGCGCAAGCACCATCATACCTCCGGAGGCTGGGCTGGAACGACCACGCGAAGCGCTTTCGGGCGGATCTGGATCGAGACCGGAAGAAAGCCGGCGGAGTCACCGTCGAGCTGGTAGGGGACGCTCCTGGAGGCCTCGATCCGGATGTCGCGGGCCTTGACGATCTCGAACGGCGCGAAGCGCTTGCCGCGCCCCGAGAAGATCCGGAAGATTCCCACGGGCACGCGCCACCATTCGCGGGCCGAGAACCAGCAAACATCGAAAAGCCCGTCCTTCACGGAGGCCGTCTCGGCCAGCACGGCGCTGCTTCCCGCGTACAGGCGCGTGTTGGCGACCACGAGAAGATAGACCAGTCTCCGCACCGGACGCGCGCCATCGAGGCGGATACGCATGCGCGTCGTACGGTGGACCAGGAACGACTGGAGCCCCGCCAGGGCGTAAGCGACCTCGCCCGCGATCTTCTTGATCTCGGGCCACATCGACCGCGTGATCATGGCGTCGTAGCCGATCCCGACCATGAGCGTGAACAGACGGCCGTTGGCGACCCCGACGTCGATGGCGATCGCGCGACCCGTCAGGGCGACATGAAGGGCCTCGTCGAGGTCGGAGGGAATGCCCAGCTCGTTGGCCAGGATGTTCACCGTGCCAGCTGGCAGGATGCCCAGCTCGACCGGAGGGTCGACGATCGCCTGGACGACCTCGTTGATCGAACCGTCGCCCCCCATCACGATCACCCGACGCGCGCCCCGCTCCCCCGCTTTCCTGGCCCGTTCCGAAAGGTCGCCAGGGCCCGTGCTGGTCTCGATCTCCACCTGCCAGCCGGCCTGCTCCGCCCGTCCCTGGATGACGGCTGGCGTGAGGCTCCGGGTTCGGGTGGGACCCGATGTGGGGTTGATGAGGATGACGAGCAGAGGCTGGTTGGACATCGCCTCCATGATGAGACATGGCCTTTCCGATTGCCACCCTGCGTGTCCTTGGCATTCCCCGGGTGCGCGGGTACAATGCCCGCACGCTCGGTCCGGATCGATGTCGCTTCTCGAGCGTCAACACCCCGGGGATGTCCTTCCCTCACCCTTCCAGGAGACCTTGACTCCCATGTTTCAACTCATCCCGCGCGAGGAGTCGTTTTTTGACCTCCTCGAGGCCTCGGCCAAGAACGTCATCGATACGGCCCGTCTCCTGCGCGACATGGTCGAGGATTATCGCAACGTCCCGGAGCGCTTCCAGAAGATTCGCGATACGGAGCATGCCGGTGACCGGATCACGCATCAGTTGATGGACAAGCTGAACCGGACCTTCGTGACGCCCATCGACCGAGAGGATATCCACAGTCTCGCCTTCGCGCTCGACGACATCGTGGATTCGATCGAACTCGTCGCGGACCGGTTCCTGCTGTACAAGATCGAACGCCCCACGGCGATGACCATCTCCCTGGTCCGGATCCTGGTGCGTTGCTGCGAGGAGATCCACGCAGCCATGTCGCTCCTGCGCTACCCCAAGCGCATCAAAGAGATTCTCGATCACACGATCGAGATCAATCGCCTCGAGAACGAGGGAGACCAGCTCTCCCGGGCCGCGCTAGAGCGCCTGTTCGATGGTCCCCAGGATACACCTCAGGCGATTCTCGAGATCGTGAAGTGGAAGGAACTGTACAGCGTCCTCGAGGATGCGATCGATTTCACCGAGGACGTCGCCGATCGCCTCCATGGAGTGGTGATCAAGAATGCCTGAAACCACCATCCTCGTGGTGATCGTGGTCTTTCTCGCGCTCGCCTTCGATTTCATCAACGGCTTTCACGACACCGCCAATGCCATCGCAGCCTCGGTTTCCACGGGAGTTCTCACCCCGCGCAAGGCCATCTTCATGGCGGCCACGCTCAACCTGCTGGGGGCCACCCTCATCGGCACGGCCGTGGCCAAGACCATCGGCAAGGGCATTATCGATCCGGCCATCGTCACGCAGCCGCTCGTGGTGGCCGCTCTCGTCTCGGCGATCGTCTGGAACCTCATCACGTGGTACTGGGGCCTGCCCTCGAGCTCCAGCCACGCCCTCATCGGAGGGGTCGTGGGGGCAGGTATCGCCAGCCACGGGTTCTCGGCCATTCACTGGGTCGGCCACAAGGGGGTTTCCGAGATCTTCGAGAGCCTCGTCTTCTCGCCGATCCTGGGATTCGTCCTGGCATTCTCGATGGTCGTCCTGCTGCTGAATGCCTTCCGCCATTTCATGCCCAACAAGGTGCGGGACATCTTCCGCGTCGGTCAGATCTTCGCGGCAGCCTTCATCTCGTTCAGTCACGGCTCCAACGACGCCCAGAAGGCGATGGGCATCATCACCATGGCCCTGGTGTCCGCCGGTTATCTTCATGATTTCATCGTCCCGACCTGGGTGATGTGGGCGTGTGCGCTCTCGATCGCCGTCGGAACCGCCTCGGGTGGCTGGAAAATCATCAAGACGATGGGCACCAAGATCGTGAAGTTGCAACCCCTTCAGGGCTTCGGTGCCGATCTGTCTTCTGCCATCATCATCTCGACCGCGTCGCAGCTGGGGCTTCCCGTGAGTACGACGCACGTGGCGGCGGGCTCCATCATGGGGGTGGGGTCGACCCGCAGGTTCAGTGCCGTGCGCTGGGGGGTAGCGGGAAACATGCTCCTCGCCTGGGTTTTCACGATTCCCATCACCTCGACCCTCGCCTACTTGACGTACTGGTTCGTCCAGTACGTGCTCGGCTGGTTCCATCGCTGATCCTCTCGCATCCCGGCCCCGCTTTCGACCCGCCCCGAATTCCGGGGCGGGTCGTTCGCCGTGCACGACGGGACTGGCACGGGTTGCCTTGTGTCGGCCTGGTGGCGATGCTAGGGTGTCCCTGCGACCCGTGAATGTCGCATCCGGGGCCTCGACTCGTTCGACCGCCGTCCAGCCGCATCCTTTCGACCTGACCTGAACCTGACCGTCCTTGCCGGGCCACGCACGCGGTCGCGAGCCGTGAAAGGAGCCAGGTATGGTCGGAAACAAACCGGGTCCCGCCAAGGGAGATCCCCGCATGGTCGAGGCGGGACGCCGAGGCGGTCAGACGGTCAAGGAAGAGCGGGGTCGCGAGTTCTTCCAGCAGATCGGCAAGAAGGGGGGCCAGGCCACCAAGGCCAAGTACGGGCCCGAGTTCTTCTCGAGCATTGGCCGCAAGGGAGGCGAGGCCGTCAAGAAAGAGCGGGGCATCGAGTTCTACTCGAGCATCGGTCGCAAGGGGGGCTCCTCGACCCGTGCCACCCGCCGGAAGGCTCCCCCCAAGGCGTGATCCCGCGGGAGGCCGGCTTCCACCGGACAGCTGGCCTCCCCAGCGGAACGATTCGCGGAAAGCACCACGTTCGCTGCAGATCCGGTAACATGCGACGGTTCACCCCGATCGCACCAGGAGCAGCGCGTGACACTCACCGATCTCACCGCCCATCAGCTCGCCGGACGTCTCCGAGCACGCGAGATCTCGTCCGTCGAGGTCACCCGGGCCTTCCTCGACCGGATCGACATGCTCGAACCGCGCGTGGGCGCCTTCGTGACCCTCACCCCCGACCAGGCTCTCGAGCAGGCCCGGTCCATCGATGAGCGGCGTGCCCGGGGCGAAGACCTGCCGCTCCTGGCGGGTGTCCCGATGGCCACCAAGGACAACCTCTGTACCCGGGGGGTCCGGACCACATGCTCCAGCAAGATGCTGGCCGATTTCGTGCCGCCTTACGATTCGACTGCCTACAGGCGTCTCGTCGAGCACGGCCTCGTCAGTGTCGGCAAGACGAATCTCGACGAGTTCGCGATGGGGTCTTCCACCGAGAACTCCGCATTCCATCCGACCCGCAACCCGTGGGACCTGGAGCGTGTCCCCGGTGGGTCATCCGGGGGCAGCGCGGCTGCCGTCGCGGCCCGCTTCGCCCCGCTTGCCACCGGTTCGGACACGGGAGGCTCGATCCGGCAGCCAGCGGCGCTGTGTGGCCTGGTGGGGATGAAGCCCACCTACGGGCTCGTGTCCCGGTATGGTCTGGTCGCTTTCGCTTCCAGCCTCGACCAGATCGGTCCCATGACCCGGGACGTGCGTGACAATGCCCTGATGCTTCAGGCGATGGGTGGCCACGATCCGCTCGATGCCACCTCTCTGCCTCACGACGTGCCGGATCTGCTAGCCGGGTTGACCGGTGACCTCACGGGGGTCCGGATCGGGCTGATCGAGGAGCTCATGGGCGAAGGGATCCGTCCCGAGACCCGGGAGGCCATCCTCGCCGCCGTGAAGGTCCTGGAGGCCAGGGGGGCGATCGTCGAGCCCGTGAGCCTCCCGATGGCCCAGCACGGCATCGCGGCCTACTACCTGGTCGCCACGGCCGAGGCCTCCAGCAACCTCGCCCGTTATGACGGTGTGCGCTACACGATCAGGGCCGAGGCCGACGACATCCTGTCCATGTTCAAGAAAACGCGGGCGCAGGGCTTCGGGGCCGAGGTCAAGCGGCGTATCATGCTCGGGACCTATGCGCTCTCGAGTGGTTATTACGATGCGTACTACAAGAAGGCGCAGCAACTCAGGACCCTGATCCGTGAGGACTACGCCCGGGCGTTTGCCCGCTTCGACGCCGTGCTCTCGCCCACGACCCCGGATACCGCCTTCCGGATCGGTGAGAAGACAGGGGATCCGCTCGCGATGTACCTCTCGGACATCGCCACGGTCCTGGCCAACCTGGCCGGCATACCGGCCCTGTCGATGCCCTGTGGCCTCGACCGGGGGGGACTCCCGATCGGTCTGCAACTGCAGGGTCCGGCACTCTCGGAAACGACCCTCTATCGGATTGCGTATGCCTACGAGCAGGCTGCACCTTTCACGGCGCTCGCCCCCGTCTCGGCCGCCCTCGTGGCCCAGGAGTGACCTGATTCCATGAACACTGCCTACGAAGCCGTCATCGGACTCGAGGTCCACGTCGAACTTTCGACCGAGACCAAGATCTTCTGCGCCTGCAAGGCCCACTTCGGTGCCGAGCCCAACCATCACGTCTGTCCCGTCTGCCTCGGACTGCCCGGGGCATTGCCCGTGCTGAACGCCCGGGTGCTCGAGTACGGGATCAAGGCTGGCCTGGCCCTCGAGGGAAACATCGCGCGCCAGACCAAGTTTGACCGTAAAAACTACTTCTATCCGGACCTGCCCAAGGGCTACCAGATCTCCCAGTATGACCAGCCCCTCATGCAGGGCGGTCACCTCGAGATTTGCACCGAGGCCGGTGAGGTGCGGCGCATCGGAATCACGCGGTTGCACCTCGAAGAGGACGCGGGAAAGCTCGTGCACCAGGGCTCTGCCAACCTGGCCGGTTCCACGTACTCGCTGGTCGATCTCAACCGTGCGGGTGTCCCCCTCTGCGAGATCGTCTCCGAGCCCGACATCCGGACTCCCGAAGAGGCTCGCCTCTACCTGCAGGAACTGCGCAACATCCTCGTCACCTGTGGAGTGACGGACGGGCGCATGGAGGAAGGGTCGCTCCGGTGTGACGTCAACGTGTCCGTGCGTCTCGCGGGCAGCACCACCTTCGGCACGCGCGCCGAGGTCAAGAATCTCAACTCGTTCCGGGCCGTGCAGCGCTCGCTCGAGTACGAGATCGAGCGCCAGATCGACCTCGTCAGCAAGGGGCAGAAGGTCGTCCAGGAAACCCGCACCTGGAGCGAAGAGCGAGGTGTCACGCTCTCGATGCGTTCCAAGGAAGCGGCCCACGACTATCGCTACTTCCCGGAGCCCGATCTGCCTGCCTTCGAGATTTCCGAAGACCGGATCGCGGAGGTGCTTGCCACCTTGCCGGAACTGCCTGCCCAGCGCCGTCAGCGGTACATCGAGGTCGTGGGACTTCCGGCGTATGACGCCGGGGTGCTGACGGACAATCTTGAACTGGCCGCGTATTTCGATGCGGCTTGCGAGGGGGCTCCCAATCCCAAGGCGATCGCCAACTGGCTGATGGGTGACGTCGCCGGCTATCTCAATGCCCAGAAGCTGGCGATCGCCGAGCTGCCGATGCGTCCTGAACATCTGCGTGAGATGGTCGCGATGATCGATTCGGACGAGATCTCCGGCAAGATCGCGAAGACGCTCGTCGTCGAGATGATGAAGTCGGGACAGGCTCCCCGCGCCCTGGTCCAGAGCTTGGGGCTCTCCCAGATCAGCGACGATTCCGCGATCGTCGAGGCCATCCGCGCCGTCCTCGCGGCAAATCCGGGCCAGGTGGCCGATTACCATGCGGGCAAGACCAAGGTTGTCGGCTGGCTCGTGGGCCAGGTCATGCGCCAGACCCAGGGACGTGCCAAGCCCGATGCCGTGAATCGCCTCATCGTCGAGGTGCTCGCCGGGACGACCGGTTAGGGTCTGGAGGCCCGACTTGAAGCTGCTCTATGCCCTGCTGGCCTTCCTTCCTGTCAGCATCTTCCTCGAACTGCGTCACGCCGATCCCACCTGGATCTTCATCACCTCGTGTCTGGCGATCGTCCCGCTCGCCAAGCTCATGGGCTATGCCACGGAGGAGATTGCCCTGAAGGCCGGTGAAGGCATCGGGGGACTGCTCAACGCGACCTTCGGGAATGCGGTCGAACTCATCATCGCCATCGTGGCCCTGCAGAAGGGCCTCATCCCGGTCGTGCAGGCCTCCATCACGGGCTCGATCATCGGCAACCTGCTGCTGGTCCTCGGCCTGTCGATCCTCCTGGGCGGGATCCGGTACAAGGAGCAGCATTTCAACCGCTCCGCCGCTACCGCCAACGGGTCCATGCTCGTCCTGACCGTGGCCGCCCTGCTCGTTCCCGCGGCGCTCGTGCTGACCTCGCCGGCACAGGCTGCTCCTGCTGCCGTGATGCGCCTCTCGCACTGGGTGGCGATCGTGCTCCTCGCCGTGTACGCCGCGAGTCTGGTGTTCAGCCTGAGGACACATTCCCACCTGTACACGGGCAGTTCTCACGGTGAAGGGGTCGAGGAGCCCAAGCTGCCGCTTCCGATGGCGATCGGCTTGCTCGTGCTGGCCACGGTGGCCGTCGCCGTCGAGTCGGAGTTCCTGGTCGGCTCGATCGAGCACGTGACCCACGCCTGGGGGCTGTCCGAATTCTTCATCGGTGTCATCCTGATCCCGGTCATCGGCAATGCTGCCGAGCATCTCACGGCCGTCACGACGGCCATGAAAAACAAGATGGATCTCAGCCTGGGCATCGCCATCGGATCGAGCATCCAGATCGCCTTGCTCGTCGCCCCGTTGCTCGTGCTGGTAGGGTGGGCGATCGGCCAGCCCTTCACCCTTCAGTTCAACCTGTTCGAGATCATGGCCGTGCTCGTGACGGTCGCGATCACCAACACCGTGGTGTCCGACGGTGAAACCAACTGGCTGGAAGGCCTCCAGCTTCTGGCCATGTACGGGGTCCTTGCTCTCGCCTTCTTCTTTCATCCCTGACGGGCAGGTCCAGGTTTCAGGCAGCGGCTGCCCCGGGTAGAGGATGAGCAAGATGATGACGGCCATCTCGTGCGGGGCATGTGGATCCCGGTCTGCCGAAGGACATCGGTTCTGTACCGCCTGCGGTTTCCGGATCGAAAAATCCTGCTCCGCCTGTCAGGCGCGGGTGGATGTCGGAGCGCGCTTCTGCACCGCCTGCGGGGTGGGGTTCGATGGTGCCGTCGCCCAGCCCGTGGATGAACCCGTCCAGGTCACCGGCAAACCTCCTGCTGTCCCCGTGGGGCTACCTGGCCGGGAGGCCGTCGCTAAAACCTTTCAGGACGACTGGTTCCAGGTGGTCGCAGGCTCCCCACGTCTGCTGGTCATCGAGGGCGAGGCGGGCATGGGCAAGTCGGCCGTGCTCGATCAAGCTGCCGATCGCCTCGTTCGACCGGAGTCGCTCGTACTCCGTGCAACGTGCTGGCCCGAACACGAGCAGGTGGCCAATTCACTCTGGTCGTCGATCCTCACCTCCTGGCTTCGCGCCATGACGGACGATGCCGGGCAAGGGCTCGATATCCGGCTCGATCGGCTCATCGAGGCCTACGCTTTCCCGGCGCCCGAACTGACGCGCGAACTCGTGGCCTGGCTTCTGGGCTTCGAGCCTCATGACCCCGAACTGGTGCATATGACGGTTGCCCAGCGGGTTCGTGCGTCGCACCAGGGCATCGTGTCCGCCATCCTCCAGGCCGCTGCCGAAGGCCCGGTCGTGCTCATGATCGACGATGCGCACCGGCTCGATGCGGCGTCTCTCGAGGGGCTCCGCTGGCTCATCGATATGGCCAGCGAGGTCGATGAGGCGCTTCACCTCATGATCGTGCTCTCCGCGTTGCCCGGGGCCGCGCCATCCATCGCATCCCGGTGGTTGCATCCATCCAGGACGCTCACGCTCGCGCCTCTCGAACGGGACCAGGCTTTCGAAGCCATGGCCTGGCTCGCGGAACGCGGGATTTCGGCGGATCCGGACATCGTGCCCGACCTGCTGGTCTCCGTGGCGGGGGGCAATCCCGGGGTCCTGGCCACGGGCCTGTTGCTTTCAGCCGATGCCGGTGCCTATTTCGCATGGATCGGTAGCTGCGTCGAATGTCGCACGAATCCAGCCGAGGCGGGCGTCGAGGCGCTCGGTTTGCTGATGAGTCCCCTCGCGGTCGATTCGCTCATGCGTCTGCAACAGCTGTTGATCGAAGGTCCGAGGAGAGCGCTCCTCGGGCACTCCGCTCCGGGGGCGCTGAGTCGGGACTGTCTGTCCGATCCGCAACTCGCGGGCCTGCTCGATGCGCAAGCCGGTGCCCGCGCGGGCTGGCTCTCGTCGACGCTGCGCCGGGAGCTGCTCGCCCAGCTGGCCCCGGGGCTCATCGACGTGCTGGCGGCGGCCTGGACCCTCGAACGCGAAGGGGTGGATGCTTCTCGAGCCGGGCGTCTCGCCCTCGGCCTCGCACCCTGGTATGGCGCCGAGGACGATCCTGCCTCGGGAGTGCTCCTACTTCAGGCTGCTGCGCGCCATGCCAGGACCTACGGGGATGAGCGCTGTGCGCGTGGCCTGCTCGAGCAGGCCGGCTTCCTGCGGGATGCGCTGCCGCTCGGAGCGTCTCCTTCCGCGGTGTCGCTCCAGTGCGCTCTGGCGGAGGTCGAGCTGGCCCTGGGCTCCTGCGACCGCGCCAGGGAACTGCTTGAAAAAGTCGGGCTCTTTCCGCTCGAGGGCCGGGAGCACCTGGAGTTTCTCGACCTCGAGTTCCGCGTGCTGGATCGAGCCGGACAGCTTGACCGGGCGCAGGCATCGCTCGCAGGGGCGATCGCCCTGGCCGAAACCGTCGATCCGGCCCGGGTGGGTAACCTGATGGGACGCCTTGCTTTCCTGAAATATCGCATGGCAGACTACGGGGCCTGCGTCCAGATCGGTCTGGAGGCCCTCGAGCGCGTCGCGGAGGGCCGGGACCGGGCTTTCGTGAAGTCGTGTCTCGGCCTGGCCTTCTGGCGAAGCGGAGATCTTGACAGGGCCCTCCACGAGACTCGCGAAGCCCTGGCCATCCGGGAGCGTAGCCGCGACGTCGGTGGGTGGGCTGCATCCTACAGCAACCTCGCCAACATCTCTCTGGACCGCGGGGAGGTCGATCAGGCGGATGCATATTATCGTCTCAGCCTGAAGGCTTACGAGCGGCTCGGCGATCCTTATTACATCTCGCTTGTCAGCGTCAACCTGGGGGTCCAGCTCATGGTGCGCGGCAAGCTCGAGGAGTCGGAGCAACTGTTCATCCGTAACCTTCACGTGCGGCGTCAGATCGACGACCGGGTCGGTGAAGGGATCGCCATCTTCAACCTCGGTGAGGTCGCGCTCCTGAGAGGAGAGGTCTCTCAGGCCCTGGAGTACATGTCCCGTGCGCTCGAGGTATTCGAACGCGAGAAAGCTGACGCTCTCTTTCCGGAGGTCTATCGCACCACGGCCCGGGCTCATCTAAGGGCCGGTGATCTGCCCCGAGCCCGGCAATTCTTGCGGCAGTCCGTCGACTTCGCACGCGACCAGAAAGATGCGGTCACTCTGGCCGTTGCGCCCCGGATCGAAAGCGAGATTCTCCAGATCGAGGGACGTCTCGACATGGCCGTCGACCGAGCTTTCCAGGCCGTCGAGGCGGTCCAGGGGCTCGATCAGCCGCTGGAGCTCGGACGTTCCTGGGCACGGCTCGCGGAGGCACTCAAGGCCAACGACGAGCCCGACGATGCCATCAAGTTCGCGCGAAAGGCCCGCGATTGTTTCGGTCGGGTGGGGGCGAACCTCGATGTCCAGCACCTCCAGAAGCAGTTTCCTTTCGAGCTGTCCCAGCGGGTCTCGTTCAAGACATCTGCCAAACGTCCGTTCGATCCGGGTTTTTCTGGGGGGATCTGATGGCACTGGACGAGAACCGCTGGAAGCAACTGGCGATGCTGTCTGGCCAGCTCGAGGCAGCCTCCAATCCCGAGAGGCGCGCCGAGGTGCTCCTTTCGTGTGCCCGGAACGTGCTTTCGTTCGAGCAGGCGTGTCTCGTGGCCATCGGCAAGCAGGAAGAAGAGCTCCGGGATCCGAATCGTAACCGGCTTCCTTTCTTCGAGTACATCGCCCTCCAGAAGAGTCCGGTGGCCGTCGACGATGCGCTCGAGGTCGAACTCGATCTGCCGCCGGAGATCGCCTCCTGGCGATTTCCGGCGCTCCTGTTCATGCCCCTCTGGTCGGGCACCGAGGCGCTCGGAGTCCTGGCGCTGGGCTCCACCCGGATCCGGGACTTCAGCGACGAGGACCAGCACCTGTTGCAGGCCATGATGCCCCTGCTCACGCATTGCCTGGAGCGAGACCTTCGTGAGCAAGAACGAGCCAGGCTGGGGCGACGCAACCGCCTCATGCTCCAGCTGGACGAGGTGATGCTCGAGACCGACCTGAACTCCATGCTCCTGAGGGCGTCACACGCCATCCAGGATCACTTCGAGGTCGAGCGAGTCGTCTTTTTTCTTCCCGCAAAGGGGCGCTTCGCACGCGGGCTGGACGTGGCGTATGCACTGGGATGCCCGTACGCGGCCAGTGGATGCCTCATGGACCATGCGTGCGGACGGCTGGCCAACGAACTGGCCGAGGCCAGGCTGGTCGAAACCCGCAACGAGGCCACCCTGGCCACCTATGTCGGCGAGGACCACCAGCTTTGCCAGGAGCGCCAGGTCGCACTCGTGCCCGTGGCCACGCATCGACAGGTCCTGGGTTCGATCCAGCTGTTCAACCGTCGTGATGGTCTCGATTTTGCCCACGAGGACCTCGAATTGCTCGAGGGGGTCGGTCAGCGCCTGGGTATCGCGCTCGAGAATCATGCCCTGTTCGGACAGGTCGAGGAGGCCAGTCTGGAATCCATCAAGGGTCTTGCTCTCGCGCTCGATTCCAAGGATCGTTATACGGCGAATCACTCGGAGAACGTGTCGGGTTACGGTCAGCTCATCGCGGCTGCGATGGGGTTCGACGAGACGGCCTGCGAGCGCATCCGGCTCGCCGGGGTCCTGCATGACATCGGCAAGATCGGGATCCCGGACGCGATTCTCAACAAGCCTGCAGCCTTGACGGATGAAGAGTTCAAGATCATCAAGACCCATCCTGGCAAGGGCTTCCGGATCCTCGAGCCCTTCAAGCAGTTACGGGACGTCGCTGATGCCGCGTGCTCCCACCACGAGCGTTTCGATGGCAACGGCTATCCCCGTAAGCTCAAGGGGGACCAGATCTCGCTGGGGGGGCGTATCCTCGCCCTGGCCGATGCCTTCGACACCATGACGAGCGACCGGGGGTATCGCCCCAGGATTCCCATCATGAAAGCACTCCTGGAAGTTCGTCGCTGCGCCGGCTCTCATTTCGACCCCGAGGTGGTCAGGGCATTCTTCCGGGCGCTTGCCGACATCGGGCCCCTGGACCTCAACAAGAACATCCTGCCCCCGGAAGAGGCCCTGCTCCGCATGGCAGACCTCGATCTGCCGAACGACCACTTCCAGGACGTGGAGCCTCGGCTCCTCGAGGCCTCAGCTACCACCCAGAGCTAGCAGCAGTTTCGGTCCGTGATGGGTCGCCATCCAGACCAGCCAGGCCAGGACCGCGGCCGATGAAGCGCTCATGGCACAGCCGGCCGGCCCGTTGCGCTGCGGTGATCGGTCCGAGCTTGCCTCACCGGGCACGGCGCCCAGCGGAGATAGGTCCGTCTGTCGGGCCTGGATCCGGGTGATCGTCTTTCGCAGCTGTTCGACCAGGGGGCGACGGTCCGACAGTCGCTGGTGGACCACGTTCGCCAGCGAGGGGTGCAGGTCCATGGCCAGGGTCAGGACATCCCGATCACGGGCGAACCCCGTGAAGTGTTCGAGATGCTGCAGGCATTCCCCCGCGATCTTTTCCTCTTTTTCAAGCAGGGCCGGCACGCGCACCAGAGCCTCGAGTTCGGGAACGGTCTCAGCCGGGGTGCTCAGGAAGGCCTCACGTTCCTCCGGGGCGCGCGAGACGAGAAGTTCCCGAAGGGAGCGGGCCTGCTGCGTCTGGAAGGTCACGGCCTCGAACCGGTGGATCCGCCGGGCAACCTGCTCGGACAAGATTCGCAAGCCTTCGAGGATGTCCGGGCGGTTCCGCTGCGTGACGTGAAGGACCATTTCGGTGGCCCAGCGCGAATGCCACGAGGTATCCAGGATCGTCGCATGGGCCCTGGCCACCAGCCAGCTCCGGGCCTGTTCGCTGGAATCCGGCGGAACCTCCGCGAGCCGCTCGCGCAGGCCGCGTAGTGCGAAGATGCCGAGTGCGCCCATGACCTCGGGAAGCTGCGATTCTATCCAGCGGGCATAGAGAAGGGCCCGGTTACGGACGGTGTTCCCACCCGTGGCCCCCAGTTCCTGCTGGACACCCTGCATGTACGAGATGCCCTCATTGACGGAACGGGTGGCACTCGCCGAGGTCGAGACCAGCTTGTAGACCTGGGTCATGAAGAACGTGATGCCATCAGGATGGCGGAACACGGCCAGGTGGTTGTAGGACCAGTCGAGGCAAGCGCTCTCGAACTGTTTCCAGGCAGGGTGGGTGAGGGCCTCGACCAGTATCGCGTGGCGATCGAGGGCTTCCAGGACCGGCGCGAGCACCTCACCGACGGTATCGTACGTCGCGGACACGGGTTGACTCCGGAACCTTGCGTCGTTTCGATTCCATGATGGAGGGCTGGTCAAAGCCTGTCAATCGGACCATGGATGACGGTAGAGACCTGATCAAAACCAGATGGCCGCAGGCCTCGGTGAGGACTGCGGCCATAGCGGAGGGCATGGGATTCGAACCCACAGCCCCTTGCGGGGTAACTGCTTTCGAGGCAGCCTCCTCACCATTCGGTTACCCTCCGGGTGCGCCAGAGGCACGTCCTCAGGGTAACAAGCGCCTTCATGAACGTCAAGGTGAGACGGCGGCACTCACGCTCGCGAGTTCCGAGAAAAGGCGTGTATAGGTGCTGGCACCGCCTACCAGCGTCTCCGTGAGCGTCGACTCGAAGAGGATCCCGACATCGGGTGCCAGGGTTCTTTCCGTCAGATTGAGGGATCTCGCCTGGAAGGGGCGGAAGTCTGCAAAATCGGTGGTCAGGATCTGCCGGACCAGCAAGCTGTCCCGGAACACTTTTTTCAGGCGCTCCGCATAGGAAAGTCCCGACAGCTGCACGGAGCGGACGACGCTGCTCGTCGTGGCCAGGGTACTCACCTGCTGGGGTCTGATCTCGAGGAGGGCGGGCGGGGGCGGTGTGGCCAGCCCGGCGGGGGAGGTCCAACTGGCGGGCCAGCCGTCGATGGTCGCGTCACCAGAGGCTGTCTTGACCACGATCCGCTCCCCCTCACGGACCCAGAGGACGGTCCGTACCCGGGCCCCTGGAAAGGGGTACTGGTCCGTGTCCGTCACCCGGCACTCGACCGCCTGTCCCTCTTCACGTTTCGTGACGCGGATCTGCCGGTCTCGCAGGCCCAGGAGATGCGGGAAATCATCCGGGCTGTTCGTCTGGAGATCCCGGTAGATCAGGTCCCGGGACTCCATGGGGAACGAGACCGTGGTCCCCGTGCCGGACGTTCCGGGTGAAGACGGAGGCTGACAGGCCACCAGGGCGATCGCCGCTATCGTGAAGCTGACACGTCTCATGCGCCCCCCGTGATCATCCCGTCGAACCCCGTCGTACCCGGCCCATCCGGCCTCAAACATGCAGGGGCCAGCGTGGCCACAGGGCCCCGGTACGCTCCATGTAGGCACGATAGCCGTCGAGTCGTTCCACGAGCAACCCTTCTTCCAGCCGGATCCGGCGCGAAAAGGCGAGGGGCAAGAGGATGAGGCAGGCGACCGCCGCCAGGCCCGAGCCCAGCCAGCAACAACTCCCCAGGAACAGCATGAACGCTCCCGAGTAGCTCGGGTGACGGATCCACCGGTACGGTCCGCCCGTCACGAGTGGCTGGTCCGGGGCGATCGCCACGTGCCAGTGGAAGAAGCGACCGAGCGTCCACACCGCCCAGGTTCGCAGCGCCAGGCCCCCGATCGCCACACCCAGGCCGAGCCAGGCCCACCAGCTCGGGAAGGCGAGGGGAGGCCTGCGCCAGACCCATTCGACCAGGGCCAGCACCTGGACGGCATAGCAACTCCAGACGATCTGGATCGCCGTCCGTCGGTCCTCACCGGGACCATCACCGGAAAGCAGGTCGTATGAGGGTTGCCAGCCGTTGGCGAGGGTCTGCAGGCTGGCCAGCACGACGAGTTCGGCCCGGGGCCACGAACCTGGCCAGAGCCGCGCGATGGCGGCGATCGCGAGTCCCCAGATCAGGAGGGGCTGGCCCCATTTCCGGAGCGAGGGCTTTCCAGGGTCGACCTCGGGGGAGATGGCAGGTTCGTCGGAAATCTGGCTCAAGGTCCCTCCTGCAGGCGTTCAGCGTCGTGGGCCGGATCCCAGCGGGTCGTCAGGTGGCGCCACTTGAACTGATGTTCCCGGACGCCGGTGGCGAAGAGCCGGTCGGCCACGCGCCCGGACCATCCCGGACGCATCGGCCAGAGTTCGGGAGCCTCCAACCGTCCATCTGCGCGCTTGTGGTCGTACTCGACGTTCCCGATCCGCAGGGCCCGATCGAAGTCGCGCACGAACCGATCGAGCTGGTCCCGGGAGGGCACGTCGGGCCCGGTGGGCAACTCGACCAGGAGCCGGTACGTCCCGGTGGCCTCGTGTGCCACCAGCTGGAACGGGGGTAGCTGCCAGGACCGGCTGGCCAGGGCCTCCTGCCAGGCTGCGATCACCTGGCCCACGTGAAGCTTCTCCCCCGTGAGGCTGGTCCAGTCGGATCCCTTGCGAAGGAACGCCAGACGAGGCGTGCGACCGGCGAAGCCCCGGACCTCGACGACATCGTGGATCGCATACCGGGTGAGCCCGTTGGACCCCGTGGTCACGAGCAGATACCGCTGGCCATCTTCCAGCTCGTGGATGCCGAGCGTGCGTGGCTCGGGAGTATCGGCCTCGGCCTCCGGGACGAACTCGAAAAGGACCCGGTGGAGAGTGGGTGGGCCTGCGGGATCCTCGTCCCGGTCCGGGATGGTGAAACGCCCCTCGCTGGCGAGCAGGCCCAGGTCGCGCTTCGGGACCTCGCCGTACCAAGGCACGAGTTCATGGGCTCTCAGGCCGGCCGTTCCCCCGAGCCAGCAGGTCACGAGTTGCAACTCGGGCCAGGCCAGGTGAGGCGTGAGCCGGTCGTGACGTTCGAGAAGGCGTGTCAGTTCCCGAGCGCGTGTCTGGACGGGCCGGCACGCGGCGGCGAGCGTCTCCCGCACACCGCGTGGATCCGTGCCAGGTGCCTCGATGACGTCGAGTTCCTCGACGCGAGACAGCCCGTCATGCATCGTCCGGAGCAGCCACTCCGCCTCGTCGGCGAGTGTGCTGGCGAGCACCAGCAGCGTGGTCGGATTCGGGGTGCCGATCGTGGTCAGGTTGCGCCCGAGCGCGAGCAGCAAGGTCACCTTGCGGCGGGTCGCGGCGTCCCGGATGAGGGAGACCTCGTAGGGCAGGGCCTGCTTGCGACGGATCAGGGCCGGCATCCGCAGGGCCGTGAGGCCCGACAGGGCACCCCAGGGAATCCCCCCCGGCGTGAGCCCCTCGTGGGCAGGACTCACGATCGTGAGGAGGTGTCCCGACAGCTGTCGCGGGTGTTGCCGGAGACTGCGCACGATCCACAGCCGCATCAGGGCGGCCATCTCCTCGCGCCACGAGACCGTCACCGGAACGTGCTTGGGCTCGGACGTGGTCCCGCTGGTGCGGTTGAACAGGATCACGGGCTCGGGCGTCAGCACCCGGGATTCTCGCTGCTCGATCCGACGGATCCATGGGCTGAGGGCCTGATGGTCACGGATCGGAACGGCCGCGCGGAAATCGGCCAAGGTCCGGACGCGGTCGAGCCCGTGTTCCTGACCGAATCGTGTGTCCCGCAGGCGGGCGAGCAAGCGTGCGAAGACCTGAGCCTGGGCTGCCCGTGGATCGGATAGGGCTTCCACGAATTCACGCTGTTGTCGGGCCTCGCGGATGGCCAGTATGGTCGCCGTCGCGTCCACGTCAGGACTCCCGACGCCAGCGTGCCAGGCGTTCGGCGAGCACGTCCACCCCGAGGCCCGGTCCCGTCAGGCGTGGACCCCGGCCACCATGTCCGAAGCGGATCGTCTGGGCCGTCAGATCCTCGTTGAGGAGCAGGGTTCCGAAAGAGCCCTCGACGGCGAAAACCTCCGGCAGGTGAGCGGCCAGATGCCGACCTGCTGCCGACAGGATGGCCGTTTCCCCGACCTGGGCTCCGATCTGGACGCCCACGCCCGCCTGGAGGGCCGTGAGGGCGAGGCGTCTGGCCCGGACCAGGCCCCCTTGCTTCGAGATCCGCACATTCAGGATATCGACGGCCTTCATCTCGATGAGGCGCGCCGCATCGTCCTCGGTCACGACCGACTCGTCGACCATGACCGGGATGCTCGATCGCCGCCGGAGTTCGGGCAGATGCCCATCCTGGGCCACGGGAAGCGGTTGCTCGACGCTCGCGATCGCCACCTCCTCGAGCGCCTGCAGACGCTCCGTGGCCGTCTCCAGATTCCACGCGGCATTGGCATCCAGTCGCAGCCGGATGTCGGGCCCCAGGGCTGCCCGGACGGCTTGCACGCGCGCGACGTCCCCGTCGTCACCCACCTTGATCTTGAGATCCTTCAGGCCCAGGTGAGCCATCTGCATGGCCAGCTCGACCGTGCGGGATGGATCCGTGCTGGTGAGCACGCCCGAATAGATGACCGGGTTCCGGACCGCAGGCAGGATCTCACCGAGCGAGATACCCGAGCGTCTCAGCGCCAGGTCGAGGATCGCGACCTCGAGTGCAGACCTGGCCGCGTGGGCGGCCCGTACCCCGGGACCGGCAGGCAGGTCGCCGAGAAGCGCGTCGATCGCCTCGAGGTCCGAGACCCCGTGAACGTCTGGCCAGTCGAGGTTCAAGAGACGTTCGAGTCCGGACCCCGACAGCGTCATCATGACCGACTCCACCGTCTCGCCCGTGACGTACGGGCGCGGCAGGCCCTCACCGTGGCCCGCGAGGCCGTCCGCATCCTCGACACGGATGACGATGGCATCGCTTCCGGCCCGTTCGTGCAGATGGTGACGAAACCCCTCGCGGAACGGGATCGCGAGCGGATGCACCCCGATGCGGGCGATCCGGAAGCTCACACCGTCGCCCCGGCGCCCGTTTCGGCCCAGTCGAGGTACCGGGCCAGGAAGACGTTGCCCCGGAGCGCCATGTCGATCAGCATCCAGGCCTCGTCATCCGGTATCCGGTGGTGAGCCACGAAGGCCGCGACATGCGAGAAGCCTTCCTCGGCATGCTGGAGGTCCACCTCCGAGTGGTGATGGAACCAGCCGAGCGCGTCCGGAGGCCATCCCCCGTGGGCCTCGAGCAGGGCCGCGAAGCGCCCCGTCGTCCGGGCCAGGAAGTCCTCGAAGGCGACGACCTCGACCAGCCCCGAGAATCCCAGGTCGCGTAGCGAGCCGTGAAGCAGGGGTTCCTGGACCCGGGTGTCCAGGTCGGACAGCGCTTCGGCCTCCCAGGTGTCGAGGTGAGGCCCGAGGCCTGCGAGCCGGAGCCCCTCCCGGAGCATGTCCGCGTGAGAAGGCTCGCTCTCGTGTTCTCCGAGCTCCTCGAGCATGTTGTCGCGGAGCGCCTCGAAGGCGGACGGTGGCGAGACCGCGACGAGAAAGGCCAGGAAACGTGCCGAGTGCAGGTGCGTACGGGCAATCCGGCCTGCCAGGCGCACGTAGGCGCTCGACGGGGCCGTACCGGCTTCCATGGCCTGAAATGTCGGGTGTGCGAGGAAGGCTTCCCGGTCGCGCGCAAGGCGCTCCCGGAGGCGGATGACGAGATTCAAGGTCGCTGCTCCGTTCGAATGTCACCATGCGCATACCCGCCGGGAGAGCAATTTAACGAGGAATTCCGCTCCGGCGTCCTGCGAAAAAAGTATCGAGCTGGCACCTGCACGCGTCTTCGTCGATCCCGGCGAGGACCTCGATCTCGGTCCGGGCGAGCGGCCCCGCGACCAGGTCGAGCACCGTACCGGCTGCACCCACCTTCGGATCGAGGGCCCCGTAGACCAGGCGGTCGACCCGGCTCTGGGCGATCGCCCAGGCGCACATGGGGCACGGTTCCAGGGTCACGTAGAGGGTGCAGCCGGAAAGTCGCCAGCGACCGAGGGCCCTGGCCGCGTCACGAAGTGCGACGATCTCGGCGTGACCCGTCGGGTCGGGAACCGCTTCCCGCAGGTTATGCCCCCGACCCACGATGCGCCCGTCGAGTACGACGATCGCGCCTACGGGCACGTCACCTGCGGCGGCGGCCCTGTCGGCTTCCTCACGGGCGATCGCCATCCAGTCGCGGTGGCTCATCCGGGTATCGGGTCAGGGACGACGCGGTCCGGACTTGCGAGGGCCCGTACCAGGACCCTTTCCGGGACCACGACCGGGACCCTTTCCAGGTCCCTGACCAGGTCCTTTCCCCCGGGAAGCCGGACGGTCGCCCTGGGGGGCACCCTCGCCGCGTGGGCGGTAGGGCCGTGCCGGACGGTCGCCCTGGGGGGCACCCTCGCCGCGGGGGCGGTAGGGACGAGCCGGACGGTCGCCCTGGGGGGCACCCTCGCCGCGGGGGCGGTAGGGCCGTGCCGGACGGTCGCCCTGGGGGGCTCCCTCGCCGCGGGGGCGGTAGGGACGTGCCGGACGCTCACCGTCGCGAGGGCCGGGCTCGTCGGAGTCCGGGCGCCATGTACGCGTCCTGGGGGCTTTCTGTTCGGCGAACGCATCCTGGTCGCCAGCCGACTCGCCTTCCGGGCGAGGTTTACGCGTCAGCGGCTTGCGAGCCGGACGCGGTGCGTCCGGGTCCCGTTCGGGGAGATCAAGCCCGCGCGTCGAGGCATCGGGACCATCGTCCAGCGAGGCCTCGAACTCGGTCCCCGTCCACGAATCGAGATCGACGTGAGAGCCATGCTCGTCGCCTTCGAGCGCGAGGCCGACGGGAGGCAGGTCCAGATAGGCTTTGATGCGGTTCCAGATGCGATCCTTGCCGAAGCCAGATGAGGCCGAGCCCACGATCCACGAAGGGCTTTCCTCGTCCAGGCGCAGGGCCTCGGTCAGGACGCGTGCCTGCGGGCCCCACCTGGACGTTCCCAGGCGATCCGCCTTGCTGGCGATCACGGCCGTGGGGATTCCCCTGGCCTGCAGGTAGGCGAACATCTGGAGGTCGAGTGGGCTGGGCGGCTGGCGCAGGTCGATGACCAGCAGGGCCCCGTGCAGCCGCGGGTAAGTCTCGAGGAAACGCTCGATGAGATGCTTCCAGGCCTGACGCTCTTTCATCGACACCCTGGCGAACCCGTAACCGGGCAGGTCGATGATATCGAAGCGGTCTTCGATCCGGTAGACGTTCAGGGCCGCCGTCTTGCCCGGCTCCGAACTGGTACGCGCGAGGTTCTTGTAGCCGAGGAGCTGGTTGATCCAGCTGCTCTTCCCGGCGTTCGAGCGACCGACCATGGCGATCGCAGGCAGAACGACGTCAGGCCAGGTGCCTGGGGTGTGCAGGGACGTATGATATCGGGCCGGGGTCGGTGGCATGCGCTCGGTTCTCTGTGCCGGTGGGGACCGGGGAATGGGGCTCTGCGGACGATCCGGCAGGCCCGGTGGGTCAGGGGTTCCAGCCCGAACCGGGCCGGACGAAAATCATTCAGTGGTCTATCCCGGGATGCGGGCTGACCATGTACCAGCCGTCGACCCGTCGCTCGATCGGACCTGGCGCCGGCCAGTCCCGTGTCCGGGATTCCAGGAGCTCCCGGGTCTCGAAGGGGCCGTAGGCGCCTGCCGGGTCGAGATCCATCCGGACTGCCGCCGGACAGGGACAGATGGCCGCCGGGTTCTTCTTGCCATCGTCCTTGAAGTAGGAACCCGGCATGTAACACGGGCAGAACCTCGCCCCGAATGCGAGCATGTTGCGGCTCAGCCCGACTTCGATGGCTTCCACCACGCCCGGGTCGTGGTGGCGTTCCCAGCCGAGGCGATCGCAGACCCCGTCAACGAAGGCCGTGGTCCTGATCCGTTCGGCCTCGAGAGCTTGATCGTCAAAGGGACGGGGATTCACCACGCTCGCGTCCTCGCCGGGTCCAGCAGCACCACCTATCAGTATACTCCATCCCGTCCGGGGTTCCGGTCGCCGGACGTGCTAGGATCGGGATGATGGTTGGTCTGTGGCCTGTTCGCGAGCGCTTTTTCACCCTCCGGGAGTCGGAAGCCCTGGGCCTGGCTTGCATGGTGGCCTCGAGTGCCCTGTTCGCACTCATGGGGCTGTGCGTGAAGCTGGCCGGGCACGTACTTCCTGTCCAGGAGATCACCCTGGTGCGTGCTGCCGGTGGCTTGCTGGTCACGACGGCCATGATCCGCGTGCGTCCTCCCGACCATCCTCCCCGTCAGGTGCCCTGGTTGCTGGCACGCGGCGCACTCGGCTGGGCAGCCCTCGTCTGCTACTTCCAGGCGATCGCTCGCCTGTCACTTGCCGATGCGGTGTTCCTGAACTACACCTCACCGTTCTTCACCGCGATCCTGGCGGGATGGCTCCTGCGGGAGCGCATCACCTCGGGGATGCGCCTGGCCCTGGTCCTGGGGCTGGGGGGAGTCGCCGTGCTCGTCCATCCCGGGGGGGGCCTCTTCCAGCCCGGCATCGTACTCGGTCTCGGCTCGGGAGTGCTGGCAGCCGGGGCGTACGTGGCCGTCAAGCGCGCCACCGCAGAGAACGACCCGCTCACGATCGTCTGGTGTTTCTCGCTGGTCGCGACGGTGCTATCCGTTCCGCTCGCATGGCCGCACTGGGTGCGCCCGGATCGGTCCGGATGGCTCGCGATGGGGGGTGTCGCCCTGACCGCCACGGTGGCACAGGTTCTCATGACCCACGGTTACCGCATGGCCCGAGCCACCCCGGCCAGCATCGTCTCCCTGTTCACCCCGCTCTTCGCCGCCCTGCTCGGAATCATCGTGTTCGGTGACGTTCCGGGATGGGGGACCTGGATCGGGGGCTCCCTCATCGTCGGCGCGGGCATCCTGCTCGCGCGCGGTTCCAGTTCGACCTGATCACCATTCCGGAGGTTCCATGCGCGGCTCGAAGGCTGTCATCGCGGCGATCGCCACATCCCTCACGGCGGGCTGGGTCCTGCCTGCACGCGCCGATCTGCCGACCATCCAGCAATACCTCCAGATCCGTTCCGCGAGCGGAGGCGTCTTCGGTGCCGACGGCGAGAGCGTGGTGTTCTCGACCAACATCACGGGGACGCCGCAGCTCTGGAAAGTGCCCTCGGGGGGAGGCTGGCCGGAACAGCTGACGTTCGAGGACGACAAGGTCACGGAGGTCCATCGTCTGCCGGCAGGTCGTGGCTGGATCTTCCTGCGGGATCGTGGCGGTGACGAGCGGACGCAGCTCTACTGGATGAGCCCCGACGGCAAGAAGATCCGGGCCCTCACCCGGAATCCCAGGGCCATCCATTCGCTCGGGGCCTGTCGCTCCGACGGCAAGGCGATCGCCTTCGCGAGCAATGCGCGCCACCCGCAGTTCTTCGACCTGTACGTCATGCAGATCCCGTCCGACCGGGCCGTGCTCCTGAAGGGCCCCCGTGAAGACGGCAATCTCTCGGCCAGGGCCTTCAGCCCGGACGGCAAGACGCTCGTGTTTGCCGACACGCTGACGCCCTCGAACGAGAACCTCTACGTCCTGGACGTCGTGAGCGGCAAGAGTCGTCTGTTGACGCCGCACCGCGGAGACGCCACCTACGGCTCGGTGTCCTTCGGACGCGACGGCCTGCTGTACGCCCTGACCGACGAGGGACGCGAGTTTCAGTCGCTCGCCAGGCTGCGCTGGCAGGACCCTGCCGCGCGCTGGGAATTCCTGGTGCCCGACCGGGCAGATTGCGAAGACCTCGTCGTGACCGAGTCGGGCGATCGCCTTGCCTACCTCGTCAACCGGGACGGCTACAGCGATCTGCACCTCCGGGAGACGGTCTCGGGCAAGGACGTGCTGGTGAAGACGTTGCTCGAGGGCGTCCTGAGCGACCTCGACTGGTCCGTGGATGGCAAGCGCCTGGCCTTCACGTTCAGCGGTCCCAAGGATCCGGCGGACGTCTGGATCCTCGAGGGGACGGGGACCCCGCGGAGACTGACGCGCAGCGCGCTGGCCGGGGTCACGCGCGAAAGTTTCGTGACTCCCACCGTGATCCGCTACGAGAGCTTCGATCGTCGGCAGATTCCGGCCTACCTGTACGTCCCGGGCAAGGGGGCTCCGGCGGGGCCGCTTCCCTTCCTGGTCTACGTGCACGGGGGGCCGGAATCCCAGGAACGGCCCGATTTTGCGGCCTCGTTCCAGTACTACCTGAGCCGCGGGTACGGTCTGCTCGCGCTCAACATCCGGGGCAGTACGGGATACGGTCGCACCTACACCCACCTCGACGACACGCTGCGTCGACGGGATGCGATTCTCGATGTCGACCACGCGGCCCGCTACCTGACCGAGCACGGACTGGCCCATGAACGTCGCATCGCCATCATGGGCGGCTCCTACGGGGGCTACATGACCCTCGCGGCCCTGACGATGCTGCCGGACCGGTTCGCAGCCGGAATCGACACGGTGGGGATGTCGAATCTGGTGACCTTCCTCGAGCGAACCGGGCCCTGGCGGCGTGCCCAGCGAGAGTCCGAATACGGGAGTCTGGCCACGCAGCGGGACCTCCTCCGCGAGGTCTCGCCGATCACGCACCTGCATGACCTGCAGGCCCCGCTGATGGTCATCCAGGGAGCCAACGATCCGCGCGTGCCCCAGCACGAGGCCGACCAGATCGTCGAGAAGCTTCGCGAGAGGAACCACCCGGTCGAATACCTGCTGTTCCCGGACGAGGGGCACGGGGTGGTCAAGCTGGCCAACCGCATGAAGAGCTTCACGGCGAGTGCCGCGTTCCTCGATCGGTACGTCAAGAACCGGAAATGAGGGCTTCCCGGGAACCCGGGCCGACCTGCTCCAGAAATCGTTCGAGCAGCGCGTGCCCGTGTTCCGTGAGGATGGCCTCGGGATGAAACTGGACGCCTTCGAGGGGGAGGGATCGGTGGCGGAGGCCCATGATCTCGCCCTCTTCGGTCCAGGCCGTCACCTCGAGGCAGTCGGGCAGGGTCTCGCGCTGCACGACCAGCGAATGATACCGGCAGGCCTGGAAAGGTGAAGGCAACCCCCGGAACACCCCCCCGTTTGCATGATGGACGCGCGAGGTCTTTCCGTGGACCGGGGCCCGGGCCCGCACGATGCACCCGCCGAACCGCATCGCGATCGCCTGGTGCCCCAGGCAGACGCCGAGCGTGGGCCAGCGCCCCGCCAGTTCATCGAGGTACCGGGGCATGATACCGGCATCCTCGGGACGCCCCGGACCGGGGGAGAGGACCACGCCGGCGGGATCGAGCCGCCGAATACCGTCGAGGTCGACCGCGTCGTGACGGCTCACCGTCACCGTGGCTCCCAGCTGCTGGAAATACTGGACCAGGTTCCAGGTGAACGAATCGTGGTTGTCGATCATCAGCAGGTGTGGCATCGCGGCCTCTCGACCGGGGACTCGAACGGGAAGGGGCCCGGATGGCATCATGGTACCCCGGGAATCGACCGGTGCAGTTTTCAAGAAAAGAGGACGGGATGATCACCTGGCGGCGAGCCCACGAGCGCGGACACTTCGACCATGGATGGCTCGATACCTGGCACACGTTCTCGTTCGCCGACTACGACGACCCGGCGCACCGGGGGGTCTCCGTCCTGCGCGTGCTGAACGACGATACGGTCGCTCCGGGGGAAGGCTTCGGGACCCATCCCCACCGTGACATGGAGATCCTGACCTTCGTGCTCACCGGGGCGATCGCCCACCGTGACAGCATGGGGCACGGGGAGGTGCTCGTGGCGGGGGACGTGCAGGCCATGTCCGCGGGGACGGGGATCTTGCACAGCGAGTTCAACGCGTCTGCCACGGAGCCGCTTCACTTCCTGCAGATCTGGATCCGCCCGGCCCGGACGGGAATCGCGCCCCGGTACGCGAAGACGAGGTTCGAAGATGGTCTGGCCGGGCGCTGGCAGGCGATCGCCGCACCCGATCATCTGGACCCTCCAGAGGCCCCCATCCCCCTGGCCCAGGACGCCCGGGTTTTCGTAGGGGAGGCGGCCAGCGGTCTGCCCCTCGTCCATGAGGTGCCTGCGGGCCGGACCACGTACTTTCACGTGATGGTGGGGGCCGGGGAGGTCGAGGGCCCGGGCGGTGGCCCATGCCGGCCCGGAGATGGCGGCGTGCTGCGCCCCGGAGCGGGACCCGTGACGTGGGGCTCGGAGGGCACGATGAGGGTCCTGCTGTTCGATCTGCCCTGAGCCGGGCTCAGGACCGTTCCGGGCTTAAGGTCGCATCTGGCGCCGAGGCCGTCTCGTTCTCTTGACGCGCGTGTCGAGATTCGAGGAACTTGACGAGGTCCCGCGTCACGGCTGCCAGTCGGCCCTCGGCAGCATGGCCACCGGCCTCGCTCTGCGGGGTGAACAGGGAGAGCACGTACCGGCGGTCCCCGACCTCGATGATGCCGGCGTCGTTGAGCGCGCTGGAGTGACCGCCCGTCTTGTTGTAGAGGCGGGCACCCGGGAAACCGGCCTCTTTCAGACCACGCTGGAGCATCGTATCGTCCTCGTTCTGACGCAGCCAGTCCATCATCTTCCGGGTGCCCTCGGGGCTCACGAGCGGCTTGCCTTCACGCCCCGTGAGCGTGCCCTCGTCGATCTTGCGGAACAGTTCAGCCACGGCCCCTGGAGTGGCCCGATTGCTCGCTGGCAGGTCGGCCTCCACCCGGATGACCATCGAGAGCTTGCGGTTGAGCGAGATCTCACCCACACCGATCTCTCGCATCGTCGCATTGACGTTCGCTCGGCCCACCGCGTCGATCAGGGTGTTGGTCGCCACGTTGTCGCTCTTGGCGATCATGAGCTTCACCAGGTCGGCCACGGCAGGACGGTCACCCACCTTGAGGCGGTCTTCGACGGAATGGGTCCAGTTCTTCCTCGTGATCGGCAACCGGTCGTCCAGGTTCAGCTTGCCGGCCTCCACCTGCCGCATGACCTCGACCATGAGGGGCACCTTGATGACCGAAGCCGGGCTCAGGGAGCGGTTGGCGCCGAAGCCTGCCGTCACTCCCGATGTCAGGTCCATGATGGTGGCCCCGGAATGTCCGAGCTGATGACGTTTCATGAGTTCCGCGAGTTTCGCCTCGAGTTCGGGATCACGCGCGAGGCGTCCTGCTCCCGGTCGAGCGGCCGAGCCCGGCAGCGGGATACCGGTCGGGTGGGTCGGGGTTGGCACGCGAAGCTGGTCAGGCAACTGCGGGATCCGGGCAGGGGCCCCATCCGTCGGTCCGGGTGCCGGGGGCGATGTCTCGGTGGCGGTCGGGCGGAAGTGACCCGGACCTGGCGAAGCGGACAGGGGATTCATCTGCACCTCACGTTCCGTCAGAGGGATTCGAGGAGGTCGTGCGTCACCCGGGCGATCCGGTCCGTAGCCGCTCGAGAGCGACCATCCTGGCGCGTGAAGATGGCGAAGACCAGCCGGCGATCGCCCACCTCGATGATCCCTGCATCGTTCAGCGCGTGGTTGTGGCTTCCGGTCTTGTTGAACAGCCTCGTGTCCTCCCGACCTTTCACGGCAAGGCCGAGCATCGAATCATCCGCATTGCGGCCCATGATGGCTTTCATCCGCGCCGAGGCCTCAGGTGAGACGACCCGGCCTTCCTCGATCCTCTTCAGCAGCGTCGCAAAGGCCCGAGCACTGCCCTGGTTCAGCTGTTTCGGGTTCGAGGCGAACATCTGGTTGAAAAGCCGGATGTCGCCGTTACCCAGGATCTCGCGCATGCTGGCCGTGACGCGCGTGCGGGAGGGGTCCACCCGGGCGATGAGCTGGTTGGTGGCCTGGTTGTCACTGTGAATGATCATCTTCTCGACGAGCGCCCTGATGTTGCCCGAGTAGGCCAGCTGTCCTGCTTCCACCTGCTTCATGACCTCGACCATGACGGGCACCTTGATCACCGATGCCGGGGAGTAGGCTCCCCCCTCATTCTGCCCGGCGAAGATGCCGCGATCCAGGTCCATGACGACGGCTCCGGCATCCCGGAGCCCGTGTCGGGCCAGCATGTCCTTCAGCTGCTTTTCGAGGGATGGGTCCCGCAGCAGGCCATCGAGTTCCGAGGGGGGCGTGCCGCTGGTGGTTCGAGACGGCGGGGTCGCGGGCAATGCGATCCGGGTGGCGGGCTGTCCGTCAGGTCTCGGGACCTCGAGACAGTCCGGCGGTGCCGCGGGCACGACCTCCTGTCCGGCCGCCGGTGCTGGTGACACGGGGGCATTCTCCGCGAGGCCCGGACGAGGGGGCGGAGTGACGACGGAGCTTGGTGAGGTGCCCGAGAGGTGCGACGGACCGATGGTCACGGGGACGTCCTTTCCGGACCGCGAGCGGGTGTCAGCCCCAGGTCGCGGAGCACGTGGGTGGTGAAGGAGGCGATCGCCCGGGAGGCTGCCTCGCTGTCTCCGCGCGTCGTGAGAACCGAGAGGACCAGGGTATGGCCTCCGACCTCGAAGATCCCGGCGTCGTGGGTCGCCCGCGAATGCTCACCCGTCTTGTGGAAGGCGCGCGTCCCAGCGGGGAGACCCGCCACGATCTTGGTGTCGTCCTCGTTGCGAAGGAGCCATTCGCGCATGCGTGCCGACGCCACCGGGCTGATGAGACGCCCCTCGGCGATCGCGCTGAAGAGTTCCGCGATGCTGCGGGCCGTCACGTGATTGCCGGGGGGCAGATGTCTCTCGACGAGCGTGTCGCCTGATAGCTTTCGCACGAGGTGGATCTCGGGCCAGTCGAGGTCGGCCATGGTCCGGTTCATGCGCGAGCGGTCGACGACGTCGACGAGCGTGTTGGTGGCGACGTTGTCGCTCTTGGCGATCATGAGGTCCACCAGTTCCGACACCGTGCGGCGATCGCCCACCTTCAGGACGTCTTCGTAGGATTCCGTCCAGTTTTCGCGCAGGATCTCGCAGGTGCGGTCCAAGCTGAGCTGCCCGGCCTCGACCTGCTTGAGGACCTCGACCATGAGGGGAACCTTGATGACCGAGGCCGCAGAAAAGGGCAGGTCGGCACCAAAACCCGCCATGCGCCTCGTCGTCAGGTCGATCAGAAAGACACTGCTGCTGGCCGTGCCCAGCTCGGATCTGGCTGCGCCCAGGATCTGCTCGAGGACGACATCATGTACGGGGGGCGTCCGCGGAGACCCCGGCCGAGGCCACGGCAGGCTCACGGCAGGTGCGGCGGGTGGTCCGGATGCGGGGATGTCGATTGGCATCGTGGCGGCTCCTTGAACGGGCGCCCGTTTTTTATTCCCCGGGGAGACGATAAACTTGCGGAGTCGGCCCCGTCACGGGTGGAGCGCGAGCCCCTCGGGTAGCCCGGCTTCCTGGGCCAGGGCCTTGCGGATCTCTCCGATACGCTCGGTGAGCAGGAGTTGACCGCGGCTCGGCGGAAAATCCACGCCCAGGGTGGCCGCATGCATGGCATCCATGAGTGCAGCCTGGTAGAGGTCGATGGTCTCCTCGATGACCTCGATCCCGCGGAGGTGCGCCCGGTCAGGCGAGATCGGTCGGGTGGAGAAGGCCGTGCCCAGCTGGATCACATGTTCGGGATTCTCCAGCCGGCTCACGCCCTTGTAGATGGCGTCGTGGATGTTGGTGGTGCCCGTCAGACCGGGCGTCCCGAACGGGGTGTCCCAGAAGCGAGTCAGCTGCCGGGGACCGAGCTGGATCTCGAAGGCGTCATTGAGGCGTCCGCCGGTGACGTCCTGCACGCGGAGATGGATCCGGCCCTTGTAAACGGCTTCGGCATTCCGGACGGTGGGGCGGCGCGCCGTGTCGCGGACCTCGAAAGCCAGGGTCTTGCCGGGAAACCGCTCCTGCAGCTCCGCCTTGAGGTCGTTCACCAGGCGGCGCATCTCCGTGGGACGCAGGTCGGGAAGGTCGATGCGCGCGCGGGCCACGTCCGTGAGGTCGAGGATGCTCATCGGCTCTCGAGGCACGCTTCGCGCGATGAATCCCCGACGCCCCTGGGCCTGCTCGAGATGGGAGAGCTTCGACACGGTGCGATCCCAGGCCTTTTCCTTCCCCGTCGCGATGAGGCCGCGGGGCGTCAGGATCTCGTGAAGGGCGGACATCCAGCTCTGCTGACGCTGGCGGGCCTCCGCGGCGAACCGCTCTCGCAGGGCAGGTTCCAGGTCGGCCGCGCGACGCAACTGGGTGGCATCGAGGATGCCTAGGCCTTGCCAGAAGGAGCTCCCCTTCTCGATGCGGGCCAGATTTCTGGCAAACGTCGCATCGATCGAGCGCGCGGACATCTGCCACTTGCGAGCGAGGTGAGAGGCCTGCGCAGCACGTGCCAGAGCTGCGGGTGGGACCACTTCCTGGGCGTGACGCACGAAGACGTCGCGGGCGACCTGACGGGCCTGCTCGCGCGCTCTGTCGCGCGCTGCTGCCGTGATGATGGGACCTGCGACACTTTTCACCTGGCGTGTCGCGGTCGCTTGCATCGCTCGCATCATCGGGGCGTCCACCACGCTCTTGTTCCTTTTGACGGTATCTTAACGGCAGCGTACTTTTCTATGGCCATCACGCGGTAAGACTTGCTCAGTCCGAGATGAAGCTCGCATTAAGGTTTGCTCTCTGACCCCGCGGGTAAAAGGTTTAGCTGGAGGTGCCCGTGGCGATGGCAGGTTGGTCAGCCTATGATGTGCTCGATGAGCCGGTGGCGGTGTTCGAGCGGACTGCTTACCTGATCGTGTACGGCAATCCCGCCTGGCTCAGCGAAGAGTCGGCATCCGAACGTGATAAGACGCTTCTCGAACGGGTTCCCGATCTGTCGCCAGCCTTGCTCGAGCGGTCGCTGGGCAGTCGGGGACGGTACCGATTTTCTTCCCTCTTCCGCGAGCGTGAGTACACGTGCACCGTCATCGATGCCGGTCACGTACTCGTCCAGGTGCGGCGACCGACGGCCGAGATCGAGGCCAACCGCCTCCTGATGAGCCACGGACGTCTGCTGGAGGAGCACCAGCAGATGCTGGCATCGGAACTCTCGCAGGAGCGGACGGGGCGCGAGGCCGACCTGGTCAGGTTGCGCGCCACTTTTTCCAGGTACCTGTCGCCACAGCGCGTGGAAACGTTGCTCGGGACGGAAGAAGACGTGCGTGCGGTGCGCAGGGTCGAAGCCACGGTGATGTTCATCGACGTGCGGGACTTCACCCGTCTGGCCGAAGAACTCTCTCCGGAAAAGGTGGCCCATCTGCTGAACAGGTTCTTCACGGCCATGGTCGAGGTGGTTTACCGGTATGACGGGCTCCTCGATAAGTACCTGGGGGACGGCATGATGGTCCTGTTCGGCGTGCCACGGCAGCAATCCGACCATGCCTGGCGAGCCGTGCAGGCAGCAATCAGGATGCGTGAGCAACTCGTGGCCCTGAACGTGGAACTCGTGAAGGAAGGCTATCCCACGCTCCGTTTCGGAGTCGGGATCCATTCCGGTCCGTGCGTGGTGGGGCACTTCGGTGCGCCCAATCGCCTCGATTACACGGTCATCGGGGATACGGTCAACACGGCGAGTCGGATCGAAGGTCTGACCAAGAAATACGGCGTCGAGATGTTCATGAGCGAGAGTACCCACGCGCTTGTGGCCGACCGCGTGATGAGCACCGTCATCCGCGCCGAGAATCTGCGCGGGAAGAGACAGGTCCTCGACCTTTACACGATCGAGGACCTGCTGGATTTTCAGCACTAGGAAGCCCTTGCCGGGTACGACGGTGTGGCATCAGGTGGCCACGATCAGCGGTCGCGTGCTCTCGACGAGTGTCATCACGGAATCGGCATCGTCCGGAGTGACCCCCTGCTCGAGCAGGGACTCTTCGAGCAGGTCCTTGACCAGGTCGAACTCGTCCGGCCGGATGCGCAGATGGGCGTGGGCGTCGTTGAGATCACGGATGTTCTCCGCCTTTGGACCACCCAGGACCATCGCGACGAAATGCGTCTGGTGGTCGACGAGACGGTCCATGTTCGTGTGTCGAAAGTGGGGCGCGAGGCGCGGTTCGGCCAGGACCTTGCGATAGAATCTCGTGATGATGGTGTGGACCGTCTCGAAACCGCCATATCGATGGTAGATGCTTTCAGCCATGTTGCCGTCCCGTTGTATCGAGGAGGGGGCCTGGTCGTCACTTGCCAGAAATGCCCCGCCCCGGTCGTATTCAAACGTCGCGCCTGCATCCGGAGGACGCAGGCACGGTGGGGTGGATGCGCTACTCGCTGACGGCGGAGGGCGGCTGGTTCCACGGACGGTAAAGAAAAGGTTACAACCTGGTTGACGAAGCCATAAATACCGTGATACCTTGAATGAACCGGCGCGACGAAACCTCGATGCACGGTGAGGACCTTGACAACTGGATAGCTTGATAAGCCAGTAGCTTGTAGCGAGCTCGCTTGAAGAATATTCTTGGCGAGTTCAGTGCCCCGAAAGGGGTGCGAGCGAAGCCGGGAGCAAGACATTGCCGAGGCGCACCGAAAGGTGCGACGAGGGACACGCAGGTGTTCCGAGGTAGGCAAATTGCAAACGGCCAGCGCGAGTCAATTTCCGAGCACGCCCACAGGGCGGACGCCGCCGCGTACTTCGG
>JAYKJE010000017.1:0-57783 GCA_035285805.1 bacterium
ACGTCCGGACGACGGACGTGACGGGTTCCATCACGCTGCCCGCTGGTGTCGAGATGGTCATGCCCGGCGACAACATCACCATGGACATCGAGCTGATCACGCCGGTGGCCATCGAGGAAGGGATGCGTTTCGCCATCCGTGAGGGCGGTCGTACCGTCGGCGCGGGCGTCGTGACGGCCATCCATTCCTAGGAGTAGAGCAAAGATGCAAGAGAAGATTCGGATCCGTCTCAAGGCATATGACCACAAGCTGATCGATGCCTCGACGGAGAAGATCGTCGACACCGCGCGCCGTACCGGCGCCCGCATCGTCGGTCCCATCCCCCTGCCGACGGCCAAGTCGGTCTATTGTGTGCTTCGTTCGCCGCACGTGGACAAGAAGTCGCGCGAGCACTTCGAGATCCGTACGCACAAGCGGTTGATCGACATCTTCGAGTCCAATCCCAAGACGGTCGATGCGCTGATGCGTCTCGATCTGCCTGCTGGCGTGGATATCGAAGTCAAGCTGTGACGTCAAGGGGCCACGAGTAAGCTCGTGCGGTTGGAAATCTTGCCCCGGCCTTCCGGGTCGGGGCAGGAATCGAACGCAGTGCCCCCGCAACATTTGGAGTGATTCATGTCTCTCGGATTGATGGGCCGCAAGCTGGGTATGACCCAGATCTTCGATGCCCAGGGACAGGCCGTCCCCGTGACGGTCGTCGAGGTCGGTCCTTGCTTCGTGACCCAGATCAAGAACAGCGAACGCGATGGCTATACGGCCGTCCAGATCGGGTTCGGCGAAGCCAAGGCCAAGCACCTCACCAAGGGCCAGCAAGGCCATCTCAAGGGTGCAGGCGACCGTCTGCTCCGCCATCTCAAGGAATTTCGTCTCGAAGACGTCTCGGGCTTCCAGCTCGGGCAGGAACTCAAGGCTGACCACTTCAACGAGGGTGACCTGGTTGATGTGACGGGTCAGTCTATCGGTAAGGGCTTTGCAGGGATGCAGCGTCGGTTCCACGCCGGTCGTGGTCCCATGAGCCACGGTTCTAAGTTCCACCGTCACCCCGGTTCGATCGGCTCGGGTACGACGCCGCAGCGCGTCTACAAGGGCGCCAAGATGCCGGGCAACATGGGCAACGAGCGGGTCACCGTGCGCCGTCTGAAGGTCGTGCGTGTGGATGCCGAGCAGGGCCTCCTGCTCATCCGCGGTGCGGTCCCGGGTGTCGAGGGTGGTCTCGTGTCCATCCGGCCCGCGATCAAGGTCGGTCGGTAAGGAGAACCCTCATGCCCAACATCAAGCTCGTCGATTTTCAGGGTAATCCGGCCGGTGAACACGCGGTTTCGGAAGCCATCTTCGGCATCACCCCCAATACCCATGTCATGCATCTGCATGTCGTCCGCCAGCTGTCCAACGGTCGCGCCGGTACCCACAGCACGCTCACGCGTGCCGAAGTATCGGGCGGTGGCCGCAAGCCCTGGAAGCAGAAGGGGACCGGCCGCGCGCGCGCTGGCTCGACTCGTTCGCCACTCTGGCGCCACGGCGGTGTGATCTTCGGCCCCAAGCCTAACCGTAACTACGTCAAGGAGATGCCTCGCAAGATGCGTCGGCTGGCACTCCGCTCGGCTCTGTCGGCCCGTGTCGATGCGATGATCGCCGTCAAGGATCTCGCGCTCGAAGCGCCCAGCACCAAGAAGTTTGCCGCCTTCCTCAAACAGGTCGGGGCTACTGGTAAGGTCCTGCTGATCCTGGACCAGCTCGATGACAACATCGTGCTGTCTGCCCGGAACATCGAGGGTCTCCGCTTCGCGCTGGCGTCGAACCTCAGTGTGAAGGATCTGCTAAACCATGATAAAATCGTGGTTACTCCCGCTGCGATCCAGCGAATCGAAGAGGTGTTTGCGTCATGACCGATCTCTATACCGTGCTGAAGCGGCCACTGGTAACCGAGAAGGCTAGCCAGCTCGCTGCCGAGAACAAGTATGTGTTCGAGGTCGATCGCCGCGCGAACAAGATCGAGATCGCCCGGGCTGCCGAGACCCTGTTCAAGGTCAAGGTGGTGGACGTCACGACCACGGCTATTCGCCCCAAGGCGAAACGCCTGGGTGCGAGGACGATCGAGATTGCCGGCGGCAAGAAGGCCGTGATCACCCTCGCCGAGGGTTCGTCCATCGACATCTACGGCGGCTAGAGGAGACGACCATGCCGATCAAGAAACTCAATCCATCGACTCCGGGTTCCCGGGGCATGAGCGTCTCGGGCTTCGATGAGATCACCACGAACCGTCCCGAGAAGTCGCTTTTGCAGCCCTTGCCGTCCAAGGCCGGGCGCAATAACCAGGGTCGCATCACCAGCCGCTTCCGCGGTGGTGGCCACAAGCGGGCCTACCGGGTCATCGACTTCAAGCGTAACAAGCTGGGCATTCCGGCCCGGGTTGCGACCATCGAGTACGATCCGAACCGCAATGCGCGCATCGCGCTCGTCGTCTATGTGGATGGTGAGAAGCGGTATATTCTCGCGCCGCTCGGTCTCGAAGTCGGTCAGACGATCATGGCCGGTCCGGATGCCGAGATCCGCACGGGTAACGCGCTTCCGATGCTGAAGATGCCTCTTGGTAGTGTGATTCACAACATCGAGCTCAAGCTCGGTCGGGGTGGTCAGCTCGTGCGTGCGGCTGGTGCCGGTGCTCAGCTGGTTGCCAAGGAAGGTGAGTACGTCACCATCAAGCTCCCGTCCGGCGAGATGCGCAAGGTCTTCGGTGCCTGCATGGCGACGCTTGGCCAGGTCGGGAACCTCGATGCGAAGAACATTGCCGTTGGCAAGGCGGGGCGCAGTCGCTGGCTCGGGCGTCGTCCGCACAATCGCGGTGTCGTCATGAACGCGGTCGATCACCCGCACGGTGGTGGTGAGGGCCGTAGCCCGATCGGCGGTAAGCCTCAGACCCCCTGGGGCAAGCCGGCCATGGGTTACCGGACGCGTCGCGGCAAACGTGCCAGCGATGCCCTCATCGTCAAGTCGCGCAAGTAGCAGAAGGAGCGCTGTAGTATGTCACGGTCCATCAAGAAGGGCCCGTTCGTGCAGGCTGCTCTCGCCGAGAAGGTCGATGCGCAGAACGCCCGCGGCGAGAAGCGGGTGATGAAGACGTGGTCGCGTGCGTCGACCATCATGCCTGGCATGATCGGTCACACGATCGCTGTTTACAACGGTCGTAAGCACGTTCCCATCTACATCACCGAAAACATGATCGGGCACAAGCTCGGTGAGTTCGCGCCCACCCGCCTCTTCAAGGGTCACAGCGGTTCGGATCGGTCCCGCTAACGCGGGACCCTCTCGAATCCACAGAGGGAACTATGGAAACCAAAGCCATCGCCAAGCATGTCCGGATGTCGCCGCGTAAAGTGCGTCGCGTTCTGGACCTGATCCGGGGCAAGAACACGGTCGAGGCGCTCACCATCCTCCGTTTCACCCCGTTGCGCGCGGCTGACGTCGTGTCGAAGGTTCTCGCCTCCGCCATGGCCAATGCCGAGCATAATCACCAGGTTGACCCCCGCCAGCTGGTCGTGAAGGCCACCTGGGCGGATGAGGGCAAGACGCTCAAGCGCTTTCAGCCCCATGCTCAGGGTCGTGCCTTCCCCATCATGAGGCGCAGCTCCCACATTCATGTGGTGGTTGGCACCAAGTAGGACGAGGAGAACCATGGGACAGAAGATTCATCCGGTCGGGTTGCGCCTCAACATCACCCGACCCTGGGCCAGCCGCTGGTTCGCGACGAAGGATTATGCCAAGAACCTTCTCGAGGACCGGGCGCTCCGCCTCTTCATCAAGAAGCGTCTCTTCCAGGCGGGTATCGCCCAGGTCGAGATCGAGCGCAAGAGCAACCAGCTCGAGGTCAACATCCACGCCGGTAAGCCCGGTCTCGTCGTCGGTCGTGGCGGTCAAGGTATCGACCAGCTCCGTCGTGACCTGGCTGCGAAGACCGGAAAAAAGGTTCAGGTCAACATCATCGAGATCGGCAAGATCGACGCTGATGCGCAGCTGGTCGCCGAGTCCATCGCCGCACAGCTCGAGAAGCGTATCGCTTTCCGTCGTGCGATGAAGCAGGCCATGATGCGCGCGATGAAGGCTGGTGCCAAGGGCATCAAGGTCATGGTCGCTGGCCGTCTCGGTGGCGCCGAAATCGCTCGTACCGAGTGGGCGCGTGAGGGTCGTATCCCCCTTCACACCCTGCGCGCGGACATCGATTACGGTTTCACGGAAGCCAAGACCGTTTACGGCATCATCGGTGTGAAGGTCTGGGTCTATCGCGGTGAGGTGCTCCCCCCGCGCGACAAGAGTGCCAAGGAGGATTCGTCCTATGCTCATGCCTAAGCGTACGAAGTTCCGCCGTCAGCACCGCGGCCGTATGACCGGCCATGAAACGCGTGGTGTCGAGGTGCATTTCGGTGAGTTCGGGCTGCAGGCTCTCGAGCCGGCTTGGATCTCGTCGCGTCAGATCGAGGCTGCTCGTCGTGCCATGACGCGGTCCATTCGCCGTGGCGGTAAGGTCTGGATCCGGGTGTTCCCGGACAAGCCCGTCACCGCCAAGCCTGCCGAGACCCGCATGGGTAGCGGCAAGGGCGCCCCCGAGTACTGGGTGGCCGTGGTCAAGCCGGGTCGCATCATGTTCGAGATTCAGGGCGTGGCTGAAGAGGTGGCCCGTGAGGCCATGCGTCTGGCGGCTCACAAGTTGCCGATCAAGACGAAGTTCGTGGTCAAGGCCCAGCAGGATGGAGGCACGGATCGTGTCGAAGCAGAAGTTTAGCGAACTGGTGGCGCTGTCCGAGGCCGACCTCCAGGAGCGGCTCAAGTCAGCGAAGACGGAGCTTTTCCAGCTCCGGTTCCAGCTGGCCACCAAGCAGCTCGAGAATACCGCGCGCATCGGTGAGACCCGTCATCGGATTGCGCAGTTGATGACCGCGCTCCGGGCCAAGGAGCTCACCGCGGCCGGAGGAACCCGATAATGCCCCGTAGAGAAATCGTCGGTAAGGTCGTGTCGGACAAGATGAACAAGACCATCGTGGTCGCGGTCGAGGTCCGTCACCCCCACCCCCGTTACGGCAAGATCATCAAGTCGACGAACAAGTTCAAGGCCCACGATGAAGCCAATTCGGCCGGTATCGGGGATGTCGTTCGAATCGTCGAGAGCCGTCCTCTGTCGCGCGACAAGCGCTGGGAGCTGCTCGAGATCCTCGAGCGGGCGAAGTAAGGAGTAGGCGCGATGATTCAAGTGCAGACGAGGCTCACGGTTGCCGATAACACCGGCGCTCGCGAGCTCATGTGCATCCGGGTGCTGGGCAGTTCCAACCGCCGGTATGCCCATGTCGGGGATGTCATCGTCGCTGTCGTCAAGGACGCGACCCCCAACATGCCAGTCAAGAAGAGCGACGTCGTGAAGGCGGTCATTGTCCGCAGCAAGCACGGCGTGGTTCGCCCCGATGGAAGTCGTATCAAGTTCGATGAGAACGCGGCGGTCATCATCAACAAGGATGGGAACCCCAAGGGAACCCGTGTGTTCGGGCCCATCGCGCGCGAGCTTCGTGACAAGAACTTCATGAAGATCATCTCGCTCGCGCCCGAGGTGCTGTAGGGCGAGGACGAGGAAGACCGATGAACCGGATCAAGAAGGGCGATACCGTCGTGGTCATCGCCGGCAAAGACAAGGGAAAGACGGGTGAAGTGACCCTGGTGATGCCCGTCGAGGGCAAGGCCATCGTCAGCGGCATCAATGTCGTGACCCGCCACGTGAAGCCCTCGATGCAGAACCAGCAGGGTGGGCTCGTGAAGAAGGAAACGCCGATCCACCTCTGCAAGCTGATGCCCGTGGATCCGTCCACTGGCAAGCCCACGCGGGTCGGCATCAAGACGCTCGCCGACGGCAAGCGTGTCCGGGTCGCCAAGCGCTCGGGCGAAGTGCTCGACAAGTAGGAGTCCCAGCATGCGTTTGCACGTTAAGTACAAAGAAGAGGTGCTTCCGGCTCTTCAAAAGGAGCTGGGCATCGACAATGTCATGGCCGTTCCCCGGATCGTGAAGGTCGTGATCAACATGGGCCTGGGTGAGACCATCCAGAATCCCAAGTCGCTCGAGACGGCCGTTTCTGATCTGGCCAAGATCGCCGGACAGAAGCCCGTCGTGACCAAGGCTAAGAAGTCCATCGCGACCTTCAAGCTGCGTCAGGGCATGAACATCGGCACCATGGTCACCCTCCGTGGCCGCAGGATGTACGAGTTCCTCGATCGCTTCATGAATCTGGCACTGCCCCGTATCCGTGACTTCCGTGGAGTGTCTGCCAAGAGCTTTGATGGCCGTGGCAACTATTCCATCGGCATCAAGGAGCAGCTGATCTTTCCCGAGATCGAGTACGACAAGGTCGACAAGGTCCGCGGGATGGACATCACCATCGTCACCACCGCTCGCACGGACGCCGAGGCGCGTGCCTTGCTGAAAAAGCTCGGCATGCCGTTCCGCGAGCACTAGGGAGAACGACCTCACATGGCCAAGACGTCCAAGCTCCAGAAGCACGAGCGTCAGCAGAAGCTCGTCCAGAAGTATTCGGCCAAGCGCGCCGAGCTCAAGGAGATCATCCGCAAGGGGACCACCCCCGAGGCGATCGCCGATGCGCGTGCGAAGCTCGCCGAGTTGCCCTGGGATTCCAATCCCGTGCGCGTGCACAATCGGTGCCAGTTCACGGGCCGTCCCCACGGCTATTACCGCAAATTCGGGCTGTGCCGTAACCAGCTGCGCCAGATGGCGCACGAAGGCAAGTTGCCCGGCGTGGTGAAGTCGAGCTGGTAGCTCGCTTCATCACCAAGAGGGGAGAAGTCAGGGGGCGCGGCGCCCCCTGATACTGCCCGCCTCAGGAAGGATTATTGAATGCCTGTCACCGATCCCGTCGCGGACATGCTCACTCGCATCCGGAATGCCAACACGGCTTATCTGCCGACCACTGACGTTCCTGGCAGCAAGCTGAAGCTCGAGATCGCTCGCGTCCTCAAGGACGAGGGCTTCATCCATGGTTTCGATTCCGTGGTTGATGCTCGTAACCACAGCGTCATCCGGCTACAGCTCAAGTACGCAGCTGGCAAGCAGCGCGTCATCACCGGCATCAAGCGCATCTCGAAGCCCGGTCTCCGGGTCTATGCCGGTCGCAACGAGCTTCCCCGTGTCCTCGGCGGTCTGGGTATCGCCATCGTGTCGACCCCCAAGGGAGTCATGACCGACAAGCAGGCCCGCAGGGAAAACGTGGGTGGCGAAGTTCTCGCCTATGTCTGGTAAGGGGTGATCAGATGTCGCGTATTGGTAAGCGCCCGATCACCGTTCCGGGCAATGTCAAGGTTTCCATCCAGGGTTCAGTCGTCGTCGTCGAGGGCCCCAAGGGCGCGCTGAGCCGTACGTTCCTCCCGGAGGTTTCGTTCGAGCTCGAGGGCAACCAGCTCAACGTCTTGCGTGCCGACGATTCCAAGGATGCGCGTTCGCTGCACGGTCTGTCTCGCACGCTCGTTGCTAACATGGTCGAGGGTGTGTCGAACGGCTTCACCAAGAGCCTCGAGATGGTGGGCGTGGGCTACCGCGCCACGCTCGATGGTCGTGTTCTCAATCTGTCCGTGGGGTACTCCCACCCGGTCAAGATCGATCCGCCTGCCGGAATCGAGATTGCGGTCGAGGGAGCCAACAAGCTCCACGTCAAGGGTGCCGACAAGCAGCTCGTGGGCGATGTCGCTGCCTCCATCCGTTCCGTCCGGCCCCCCGAGCCCTACAAGGGCAAGGGTATCAAGTACATGGGTGAAGTCATCCGTCGCAAGGCCGGTAAGTCGGGCGGCAAGAAGAAGTAGAGGCAATCGTGATCAAGAAGAAAGTTCGCAAGATCGAGATCGAGCGCCGGCATGCTCGCCTCCGTCGCCGCATCGAGGGCACCTCGGAGCGTCCTCGTCTGGCCGTGTTCCGCAGCCAGCAGCACATCTATGCCCAGGTCATCGACGACAGTCAGGGGAGGACCCTGGTAGCAGCGTCCACTCTCGACAAGGATCTCCGCGAGAACCTGTCGAATGGTCGGACGGTCGAGGCAGCCAC
The DNA here is from genome assembly GCA_035285805.1 of bacterium. GTDB lineage: Bacteria > Cyanobacteriota > Sericytochromatia > S15B-MN24 > UBA4093 > JAYKJE01. The sequence continues at coordinate 8,084 of JAYKJE010000017.1, forward strand.
CGCCGTTGGCAAGTTGATTGCCGAGCGGGCCAAGGGCGCCGGGATCGAGAGCGTTGTCTATGATCGCGGTGGTTTCCTCTACCATGGTCGGATCGCTGCTCTGGCTGACGCTGCTCGCGAAGCCGGTCTGGATTTCTAGTCGATTTTGGAGGCGAACGTGGAAAACAAAGAACAGCGCGGCGGTCGGGGCCCCGGCCAGGGCCGCGGCACTCGCCCCCCCCGCGAGCGGGAGCGCGAGCGCGAAGAGTCCGAGTGGCAGGAGAAGGTCGTCCAGATCCGACGTGTCACCAAGGTCGTCAAGGGCGGCAAGAAGATGTCGTTCCGCGCGACCGTCGTCGTCGGTAACGGCAAGGGTTCGGTTGGCGTCGGCGTCGGAAAGGCTGCCGAAGTCATCGTTGCCATCCAGAAGGCTGTCGCCGATGGCAAGAAGAACCTTGTCAACGTCCACTTGGTGGAGACCTCGATCCCTCACGCGATGACCGGCATTGCCGGGACCAGCTCGGTCCTGATCAAGCCGGCCTCCAAGGGTACCGGGGTCATCGCAGGTGGTTCGGTTCGAATCGTGCTCGAGCTCGCTGGATTCAAGGATGTCCTGTCCAAGCGCATGGGTGGCAAATCGCCCCTGAACAGCGCGCGGGCGACGATCGATGCGCTTTCGCGGCTGCATCGGGCAGAGGACGTCGCTGCTTTGCGCGGCCTGTCGCTCGAACAGCTGCGCGGTTAGGAGTGAGGAGCATGTCGGACAACAAGATCAAGGTCAAGCTGGTCAAGAGCCCGATCGGCTATAACCACCGCCAGCGTGCCGTGCTCCAGGCTCTTGGCCTGCGCAAGATGAACCACACGGTCGAGCACTTCGATTCGCCCATGATCCGGGGAATGATCTTCAAGGTCTCTCACCTGGTCAGCGTCGAGTCGTGAGCTGAGGAGACACCATGAAACTCACGGATCTGCGGCCTGCCGAAGGCGCGACCCATCGCAAGAAGCGCGTTGGTCGCGGCCATGGTTCCGGCCACGGGAAGACCTCCACTCGCGGCGCCAATGGCCAGGGCCAGCGCAGCGGTGAGAGCATCAAGATCGGCTTCGAGGGCGGCCAGATGCCCCTCTACCGTCGTACGCCCAAGAAGCATGCCTTCGTCCGGCCGATGCGGTACCTGTCCGAGTTCGCGATCGTCAATGTGGGCGATCTGAACCGCTTCGAGGATGGCGCGACTGTCGACGCGCAGGCACTCGTGGACATGGGGCTCATCCGTCGCGAATACGACGGTGTTCGCGTCCTCGGTGATGGCGAGCTCAAGGTCAAGCTGACCGTCAAGGCGGTTTATTTCACGGCCTCTGCTCGCGAGAAGATCGAGGCGGCTGGTGGGTCGGTCGAGGTGCTCGGCTGATGTCGCTGGCGGCGCAAGCTCAACGCGCCCTGGTGAACCTCTGGAGCGCTCCCGGTCTCCGGGAGCGCGTCCTCTTCACCCTCGCCATTCTGGCGTTGTTGCGGTTCGGGGTGCATGTCCCGATTGCCGGTGTTGATCATGCGGCACTGGCAGGCAAGTTCGGTGCAGGAAACCTGCTTGCAGGTTTCCTTGATCTGTTTTCAGGTGGGGCGCTGGCGAAGTTCTCCGTGCTCGCGCTGGGCATCACGCCTTACATCAACGCCTCCATCATCTTTCAGCTCATGACGAGCGTGTTCCCGAAGCTCGAAGAGTTGCAAAAGGAGGGCGGGGAGCAGGGGCGCAAGCAGATCCAGCAGTGGACGCGTTACCTGACGCTGGTTCTCGCATTCGTCCAGGCCTACAGCATCTCGTCCTGGCTCTGGAAATCCAATCTTGTCCCCGGCCATCCTGCCAGCGGCGCATTGCCGCTCGGTTTCTTCGTGGGTACAAGCCTCGTACTTGTTTCAGGCACCATGTTCGTCATGTGGCTAGGCGAGCTCATCACGGTTCGTGGCATCGGTAACGGCGCCTCGCTCATCATCATGGCCGGTATCCTGTCCAGATTTCCTCAGTACATCGAGACGACCCGGCAGGGACTCGATAGCGGGGCCTTCAACGTCTGGCAAGTTGCGATGCTCCTCGGGTCGTTCCTGGTGATCCTGATGGCGATCGTCGTCGTGCAGGAGGGCGCGCGTCGTGTTCCCGTGCGTCAGACCAAGCGCCAGGCTAACCTGGCCCGATTCCAGTCTCGCTCGTCTTATTTGCCTTTCAAGGTCAACCAGGGCGGGGTCATGCCGATCATTTTCGCCTCATCGCTGCTGTTGCTTCCGGTCACGCTGTCGCAGCTCATCGGTGGTCAGGCTGATGCGGCGACGCGAAAGGTCAACTGGGCCTTCAACCAGATGGCTGCTTGGAACTGGGTCAACATTCAGGCCGTGCTACAGAAGGGGCTGGGTCTCCTGCTCGCATGGCTTTCACCCTCCGGCTGGCTCTATCCGGTGCTGTATTTCCTGCTCATCATCTTCTTCAGCTATTTCTATGCGAGCATCGTTCTCAATCCCGAGGACCTCGCGAAGAATCTCCAGAAGTTCGGCAACGTCATTCCTGACGTCAGACCGGGCAAGCCGACCGCTGAATACCTCGAGGGCGTACTGTCCCGGATCACCTTTATCGGGGCCATGTTCCTCGGGGCGGTCGCCATCATCCCGAACTTCATCGAGACGGCCACGGGGGTCAACACCTTCCAGGGCCTCGGATCGACGGCTTTGCTCATCATGGTCGGCGTCGCGGTCGACCTCTACAACCAGTTGCAGACCCAGGTGCTGGCTCGACAGTACGATGGCTTCATGAAATAATAGGAGTCTTTCATACCATGCGAGTTGTCTTCTTGGGTGCCCCCGGCGCGGGCAAAGGAACTCAGGCTCGGCGTATCGCCGAGCGTGCCAGCATTCCGCAGATCTCCACGGGAGATATCCTGCGGCTGGCCGTGCGCGAGGGAACGAGTCTCGGACTTGAGGCGAAGGCCTTCATGGACCGGGGTGAACTCGTGCCTGATTCGCTCATGGTGGGCCTGATCCGTGATCGTATCCAGCAGTCCGACTGCGTCACGGGCTACCTCCTGGACGGGTTTCCTCGTACGCTGGCACAGGCCGAGGCTCTCGATCGCATGCTCGAGGAACTCGATCAACCACTGCAGCTAGCCATCGAACTCTCCGTGCCGGATGCTGAACTGGTTCGCCGTCTCACCGGGCGGAGGGTGTGCCGTTCTTGCGGTGCCTCTTTCCATGTCGTTTCGGCTCCGTCTCGCGTCCACAATGTCTGTGATCATTGTGGGGGTGAGCTGTATCAGCGCGATGACGATGCTGCTTCCACGGTCGAGCGGCGCCTGGCCGTCTACCATGAACAGACTGCGCCCATTTCCGAGCGCTATCGTGAGGTCGGGATTCTTCGCGAGCTGGACGGTGCGCAGTCCATAGAGGCCCTCGAGGTCGCTCTTGAGCGACTTCTTGCTCCATCGGAAGCAAGGTAGGTCCTCGTGGCGTCGATGATCACGATCAAGAATGCGCGGGAGATCGAAAGCCTGAAGGCTGCCGGGCGCGTCGTGGGCGATTTGCTCGCCTACATGCGCGCCCAGGTGGTTCCTGGCATCGCCACTCGCGAACTTGACGCTCTGGGCGAGAAGTTCATTCTCGATCAGGGGGCGATCCCGGCGTTCAAGGGGCTATACGGGTGTCCGTGTTCTATTCTTACCTCGGTCAACGAGGAGGTCGTGCACGGACTGCCCTCCCGGCGGCGTCTCAAGTCAGGCGACATCGTGTCGCTGGATATGGGGGCGATCGTCGATGGTTTTTACGCGGATGCTGCCATCACCGTTCCGGTGGGGGTGGTCGAGGATCCTGTTGTACTCCGCTTGCTCGAGGAAACCGAGCGGGCCATGTACCTCGGGATCGATCAGGTTCGCGTCGGTCGCCACATCGGCGACATCGGTCACGCAGTCCAGATGCATGCCGAGGCCTTCGGGTTTTCGATCGTCAAGGATTACGTGGGGCATGGAATCGGCCGGCAGCTTCACGAGCCGCCCCAGATTCCAAACTACGGGGACCCGGCGACGGGGCCTCGCATCCAGGCCGGAATGGCGTTCGCGATCGAGCCGATGGTCAACATCGGGCAACCCGAGGTCCGGACGCTGGCCAACCGCTGGACGGTCGTCACCCGCGATCGGGCATGGTCGGCACACTTCGAGCATTCCGTGCTCTGCACGGATGGCGATCCGGTCATCTTGACTCGTGAGGCCGGGCGATGACTTCGCTCGTGTCGCGGGTTCAATGTGAGACTAAGGAGTAAGGTACAATGAAAGTTCGTGCATCGGTGAAACCGATCTGCGACAAGTGCAAGGTCATCAAGCGCCATAACCGCGTGATGGTGATCTGCGAGAATCCGAAGCACAAGCAGCGCCAGGGCTGATGCCCGGCTCCTGCGTTTTCTGGAGGCACCATGGCACGTATCGCGGGCGTCGACCTGCCGCGTGAAAAGCGGATCGAGATCGCGCTCACCTACATCTTCGGGATCGGCCTGAAGACCAGTCAGGACATCCTGGCCAAGACCGGAATCAACCCTGACACCCGCACCCGTAACCTCACCGAGGACGAGGTCGCCAAGCTCCGTGAGGAGATCGACCGCAACCGTCAGGTCGAGGGGGATCTGCGTCGCGTCGTTTCGATGAACATCAAGCGTCTCATCGAGATTGGCTGCTTCCGTGGGATCCGGCACCGCAAGGGTCTGCCGGTCCGGGGTCAGCGGACCAAGACCAACGCGCGTACCCGTCGGGGCGCCAAGAAGACCGTCGCAGGCAAGAAAAAGTAGCGCTGAGCGCACCTGCGGGTGCGCGTTGTAAACCGGGTGGTCGTCTCGTTCGCCACGCCGGGATGAAGGCGTTATCTGTCGTAAAGGAGACATCCATTGGCGAAGCAAGCCGCCAAGCCCAAGCGTCGTGAGCGCAAGAACGTTCACAGCGGTGTGGTGCATATCAGTTCCACCTTCAACAACACCATTGTCACGATCACCGATCCGTCCGGTGCCGTGATTTCCTGGGGTTCCGCCGGCACCGTCGGCTTCAAGGGCGCCAAGAAGGGCACGCCGTTCGCGGCCCAGCAGGCTGCCGAGCAGGCTGCCGCCACGGCCATGGAGCACGGGATGCGTTCGGTCGAGGTGCTCGTCAAGGGCCCTGGCTCCGGTCGTGAGACCGCCATTCGTGCTCTGCAGACCGCCGGTCTCGAGGTGTCGCTCATCAAGGACGTCACCCCGATCCCCCACAACGGCTGCCGTCCCCCCAAGCGCCGCCGCGTCTAGTTGTTGAAGGAGTAATCGACCATGGCTCGTCATACCGGCCCGGTCTGTCGCCTGTGCCGCGCAGAAGGGACCAAGCTCTTCCTCAAGGGCGAAAAGTGCAATACGGGCAAGTGTCCGATCGTCAAGCGGGGGCAGCGCCCCGGTCAGCATGGTGCTGCGCGCCACAAGACGTCGGAATACGGCCTCCGTCTGCGTGAAAAGCAGAAGGCTCGTCGCTTTTATGGCGTCGGTGAGAAGCAGTTCGTCATCTATTACCAGCTCGCCACTCGCAAGCAGGGTGTCACCGGTGAGCGTCTCCTCCAGATCCTCGAGACCCGCCTCGACAACGTGATCTACCGGATGGGTTTCGCTCCCAGTCGTCCTTCTGCCCGCCAGATGGTCGGTCACGGCCACATCGCGGTCAACGGCCGTCGTGTGGACGTCCCCAGCTTCCGTGTCAAGGTGGGTGACAAGGTCACCGTGATCGACAAGAGTTCCGAGTTCGTCAAGGCCAGCATCTCGCGTACGCCCGTCACCAAGACGCCGGCTTGGCTCGAGATCGAGGCTGACAAGCTCACGGGTTCGATCATCGCCATGCCTGTCCGGGAGGACATCGATGCCTCGATCCGCGAGAACCTGATCGTCGAGTACTACTCGCGGTAGGGTCCGTCTTCGGCTGTCACCACATCCCGCTCCAGGCGGGACGATATGAGGAATTCATGGATAAGCCCAAGATTGAACGGGTCGAGACGTACAAGACCCCGGATGGTCTCACCTACAGCAAGTTCGTGGCCGAGCCTCTCGAGCGTGGCTATGGCAACACGCTTGGCAACGCGCTTCGTCGGGTGTTGCTGAGTGACATCGACGGCGCGGCCATCACGGCCGTACGCATCGACGGTGTGCCTCACGAGTTCGCTTCCATGCCCGGCGTGGTCGAGGATGTCATCGACATCATTCTCAACCTCAAGGGCGTCGTGCTCAAGCTCCACGGCTCCGATGCCAAGACGGCACATCTCAGCGTGCATCGCGAGGGTGTCGTCACGGCAGGTGACATCGTCACCGACTCGGACGTCGAGGTCATCAATCCCGAGTGGGTCATCGCAACCCTCGACAAGGGGGCTTCGCTCGACATCGAGCTCCAGATCGAACGTGGCAAGGGATTCGTGCCTGCGGACAAGAATCGCAAGCCGCATCAGGCCGTGGGGGTCATTCCCATCGACTCGATCTTCATGCCGATCCGGAAGGTCAACTACACCGTCGAGGATACCCGCGTGGGTCAGATGACCGACTACGATCGTCTGAACATCGAGATCTGGACCAATGGGGCCGTCGATTCGACGGAGGCCGTCAGCCGCGCTGCGGACACCCTCATCCGGCATCTCGACGTGTTCGCCGATCTCGCCCGGGAATCGCTGCCCGGCGGCGGCCGCAAGTCGGAAGGTGCCGACTCCGGCGCCCCCTCCCCGCTCGACATGTCGATCGAGGAGCTGGAGCTGTCGGTGCGTGCTTACAACTGCCTGAAGCGCGCCAACATTTACACCGTCGGCGACCTGCTCAAGAAAACCGAGCGGGAACTGATGGACATCAAGAACTTCGGCAAGAAGTCTGCCGAGGAAGTCATCGAACGCATGCGCCAGTTTGGTTTCCACATGGCGAGCGGTGATACCTCGGACGATTTCGTTGCCAGCAGAGAGGATTGATCGATGCGTCATCGCAAGGCAAAGAACCGCCTTTCCAAGCCGAGTGACCAGCGTCGGGCGTTGCTCCGGTCTTTGACCACCGAGCTGTTCCGGCACGGTCGGATCATCACCACCGAGGCCCGCGCAAAGGCGCTCCGTGAGTCGGCCGACCAAATGGTGACGCTCGCGAAGCAGGCACTCGCCGCCCAGGGTTCTCCCCGGGCTCTTCACGCCCGTCGTCAGGCCGAGGCTTTCATCCTCGACGGTGAGGTGTGCCGCCAGCTCTTCGTGGAGATCGCACCGCGATTCCAGGAGCGCGCGGGGGGTTACACCCAGATCTACAAGACCGAGCCGCGTCGGGGCGACAATGCTCCGCAGGCCCTCGTGTCGCTGATCGAGGGCTGAGGTCGGGGATCCGTCATGCGCAACGTGGCTCTGCTCATTGCCTATGACGGATCTGGCTTCGCCGGTTCTCAGCGCCAGGTGGGCGTGCGAACGGTCCAGAGTGTGCTCGAGCATGCTCTGGAGGGGCTGACGGGTGAGTCACCGGAGGTGGCGCGATTCGCGGCGGCCGGCCGTACCGATGCGGGTGTTCATGCGCGTGGCATGGTCGTCAACTTCAGGTCCGAGCGTCTTCTGGCGCCGCGGTCCTGGGTGGGGGGCCTCAATGCCCGGATGCAGGACGACATTCGCGTCCTCGACGCCGTCGAGGTCGAGGAGGGGTTTCACAGTCGATTTTCGGCGGTGGCTCGTTCCTATCGGTACGAGGTTATCACGACCCGGGTCCCTGATCCGTTGTGTCGCTCGCATGTGCTGTGGGAGCCGCGTCCCTTGCCAGCGCGCGATGCGCTTGTCGAATCGTTCCGTTCGATCGTGGGAACCCACGATTTCACGGCTTTCGGTTCAGCGGGGTCGTCTGAGCGGAACCCGGTGTGCACGGTGATGGAAGCGGATGTCGAGGATCGCGGCGAGCGCCTCGTTTTCCGGGTCAAGGCCCGGAGTTTCCTCTACCACATGGTGCGGCGCCTGGTCGGTGCAGCTCTCGAGGTGGGACGTGGTCGATTTCCGGCCGCCACCTTGCGTGAGCTGCTGGAACCGGGAAAGCACCGCTTCGTTCCGCCCACGGCCCCTGCGCGTGGACTTGTTTTCTGGAGTGTGGATTATCGCCCGCCGTACGCGGGATTGTTCGGGTCTCTTTTAGGAGGAGCGACGTGAAGACGTTTGTTGCCAAGGCGGGTGAAGTGAACCGCCAGTGGCATGTGGTCGATGCCGAGGGTCAGACTCTCGGGCGCATCGCCACCATCATTGCCGACTTGCTGCGCGGGAAGCGCAAGCCCATCTTTACTCCGCATGTCGATTGCGGGGACTTCGTGATCGTGGTCAATGCCGAGAAGGTCAAGGTTTCCGGCAAGAAGTTCACGGCCAAGGAGTACCATCACCACACCGGCTGGCCCGGTGGTCATCGCATCAGCAATTTTGCCAAGATGCAGGGTGAAAAGCCCCAGCGGATCATCGAGATCGCCGTGCGGGGCATGCTCCCCAACACCCGTCTGGGCCGGGCCCAGTACGGCAAGCTCAAGGTCTATGCTGGCGCCGAGCATCCGCATGCTGCGCAGCAGCCGGTGGCATACGAGTTCGTGAAGAAGGAGGCCGTCCGTGGCTAAGTCCACTGCCGCTTACTGGGGAACCGGTCGTCGCAAGACGGCGGTTGCCCGCGTCCGTCTCGTGCCGGGTACCGGCACGGTGACCGTCAACGAGCGTCCCCTCGACCACTACGTCGGTTTCCGCTCGGTCCTCATCCGTGAGGTCTCGCTCCCTCTCGATGCCACCCAGAACGTCGGTCGCTATGACGTCAACGTCCGGGTGCACGGCGGCGGCGTCACGAGCCAGGTCGGCGCCATCCGTCTTGGTGTCGCACGTGCACTTCTCAAGATGGATCCCGAGTATCGCGGTGTCCTTCGCGAGGAGGAGCTCCTCACCCGTGATCCCCGCGCCAAGGAACGTAAGAAGTACGGCCGCAAGAAGGCCCGTAAGCGCTTCCAGTTCTCCAAGCGTTGATCGTTCGGACCCCTGCCTGAGCAGGGGTCCCCTCTTTTGAGGCTCCTGCACGTCCGTTCTTCCCCAATTGCTGTTGCGACCGGAAGAAGCCTCCCGGACGGGTTTGTGTCCAGGTCAAGATGGGTACAAGATCGCGTCGTTACACGCCATTCCGAGGAGCTTTCAATGAGCGAGACGATGCGCATCATGCTGCCAGGCCCGACGCCGATCCCTGACTCCGTGCTCCGGGAGATGGCCCGGCCGATGATCAACCATCGCGGCAAGGAGTTTCGCGTCCTGTTCGAGTCCATCACCGAGGACCTCAAATGGGCGTATCAGACCCGGAACGACGTGTTCATCCTGACAACCTCGGGTTCTGGGGCGATGGAGGCTGCCATCGTCAACACCCTGTCGCCGTCCGACCGCGTCCTGGCTTGCGTGGCGGGTGAGTTCGGTAAGCGGTTCGCTCAGATCGCCGAGACCTACGGGGCCAGTGTCGATCGCCTGGAAGCACCATACGGGGCGCCCATCACTCCCGAGATGGTCGCCGACAAGCTCCGTGGGGTTCATTACAAGGCCGTCCTCGTCACCCACAACGAGACCTCCACGGCTCTGCTCAATCCCGTAGGCGAGATCGCGGCCGTCATCCGGCAGGCGTTGCCCGACGCGCTGATCCTGGTCGACTCCGTCTCTGGGCTGGGAACGGCCCCGCTTCCGGTCGACGATTGGGATCTCGACGTGGTTCTCGCGGGAGCCCAGAAGGCCTTCATGGTCCCTCCCGGGCTGGCATTCGCCTCCGTGAGTCCCCGGGCATGGGCCGCTCATGCCGAGGCCCGGATGCCCCGCTTCTACTTCGATTTCGGTCAGGCGAGAGACTTCGCGCGCAAGGGGCAGACGCCCTGGACTCCGGCTATCTCGCTCTTCTTCGCCCTGGCTCGTGCGATGGAGATGCTCAAGGCGGAAGGTCTCGAGACCATTTATGCGCGCCATGACCGCCTCACGCGCATGGTGCGCGCCGGGGCCAGGGCGCTCGGTCTGGGGCTCGTCCAGAACGACGATCGTTATGCGTCGCGGGCCGTGACGGGTATCTACTCGCCCGAGGGCTTGCATCCTTCCCGGATCCAGGCGCTGCTCCAGGAAAAGTTCGGCTATGTCGTGGCGGGTGGACAGGGTCCGCTCGTCGATACCATTTTCCGGGTCGGTCACCTCGGCTATTACGACGACACGGACATGCTCGGTCTGCTGGCTGCGCTGGAGGCCGTGCTCTCGGAATCCGCGATCTCGGTTCAACCGGGTGCGGCCGTCGGGGCAGCGCTCGAGGTGCGCCGCCAGTCCCTTCATCGTGCACAGGAGTCCATCTGACCGTGAGCCAGTCTTCGATCGCCCAGGAGGCGCAAACGTCCATGACCCGTCCTTTCCGCGTACTGGTTCTCGACCGGGTCGATCCGTCGGGTCTCGAGATCCTCGGCCAGCTGGCCCAGGTCGATGCCCGAGATGCCATCAGTCCCCAGGATCTGCTCGAGATCATCGGGGGATACGATGCCCTGATGGTACGGTCGGCGACCCGGGTCACGGCAGAGGTCCTCGCTGCGGGCAAGCGCCTCAAGATCGTGGGGCGGGCAGGCGTCGGCGTGGACAACATCGATGTCCCCGCCGCGACCCAGCACGGCGTCGTGGTCGTCAATTCTCCCGAAGGCAACACCATCGCGGCTGCCGAGCACGCCGTCGCCCTCATGATGGCGGTGTCCCGGCGCGTCACGGCTGCCGATGCCGCGATGAAGGGGGGACTGTGGGCCCGCGAGCGTTTCGTCGGTACGGAGCTGTACCAAAAGACTCTCGGTATCCTGGGGCTGGGCAAGATCGGGGCGCGGGTGGCCAAGGTCGCCCGTGCACTGGGCATGCAGGTCCTGGGATGTGACCCTTTCCTCACCGTCGAGCGTGCTCAGGATCTCGGTGTCGAGCCCGTCTCCTTCGACGAGTTGCTGTCCAAGAGCGACGTCATCAGCCTGCACGTGCCGAAGACGGCCGAGACTCATCACCTCTTCGATGCCACCAACCTCTCTCGCTGCAAGCCCGGGGTACGGCTGGTGAATTGTTCGCGTGGAGGCATCATCGACGAGGCGGCGCTGGTGGAGGCCATCCGGAGTGGCCACGTCGCCGCCGCGGCGCTCGATGTCTTCGAAAAGGAGCCGCTGGGGGAGAGTGCCCTCCGGGAACTCGGTGACCGGATCGTTCTGACTCCGCATCTGGGGGCATCCACGGAAGAAGCGCAGATCAAGGTCGCGGTCGACGTCGCCGAGCAGATCGTGGCCGTCCTCGGGGGGGGGAGCGCGCGTTCGGCCGTCAACATCCCGAGCTTGCGTCCCGAGTGGGTCGAGTCCGTCCGCCCCCTTCTCCCTCTTGCGGAGAAGGTCGGCTCTCTGGCCGCCCAGCTCCATCAGGGGCCCATCGAGCGAATCGATGTGCTTTTCCAGGGCGCGCTGGCCGGCAAGCCCGTCGACCCGCTGCTGACAGCGGTTCTCAAGGGTGTGCTCGGGAACGCCGTCGGCGAGAGCGTGAACTACGTGAACGCGTCGCATGTGGCGCGAGAGCGTGGTATCGAGGTCCGGGAATCCCGCTCGAGCGAGGTCAAGGACTACGCCGAGCTGCTCTCCGTGACGGTTCACGGCAAGAGTGGCTGGCATACGGTGGCCGGCACCATCCTGGGTGACGGAGATGCCCGCATCGTGCGGATCGACGAGCATGCGTTCAGCCTGAAGCCCGTGGGCGACATCCTGGTCGCGACGCACCAGGATCGTCCGGGCATGATCGGTATCGTCGGCACGCTCCTCGGCGAACTCGGCGTGAACATCTTCGGCTTCCAGCTCGGTCGCCGCTATCGCAACGGACCGGCCCTGATGGTGCTCAACGTCGAAGATCCCATCACGCCGGACGGCATGGCTCGACTGGATGCCATCGACGGCATCGACGGCGTCCGGTTCGTGCGTTTCTGAGCGACCGAACTAGAGCACGATCACGACCGGGATCCCGGTCTTCCATGACGCCCGCCAGGCCTCGGCCTCGGCGGGCGCCAGGAGCGCGTTGCCCCGGGTGGTTCCCCGGGCCACCTTCACGCGGAGGGTCCGGGGACGATCCCCGACCCAGCTCTGCAGTCCGTCCTCGCCGTGCGCGTAAAGCACGACAAGCGCCCCGCCTGGAAGCAGGTTGCCGCGCTCGTCCTCGAGACGCGCGGCAAAGGCCGGTTGCATCCCTGAGCCACGCGCATCCAGGATGATGCCCGTCACGGGGCCCGTCAGCGGCACCGTGGAGGGCGTCGCGCTCTGCCCCAGCCAGCTGGCCACGCCTCCAGGCCCTACCAGCGGCAGTTGCAGGGATAGCTCCGTCGAACCGTCCGCGAATCGTGTCTCTCCCACGACCGTTGCATCTCGGATCCCCTCGTCGAGGCGGTTACGGCGATCGTCCTGCACCGCGATCACGTCAGCCACCAGGAATTCCCCGTTCAAACGGAGCCCTTGCAGCGCCCGTGCCATGAGGTTCCAGCCGTCCAGCTGGGCCAGCTTGCGCGATCGGCGAATCCGCTCGGCGTGCGTGCCGGCCAGAGGGGCCTGTCCGAGCCCCTTCACGGTGAGGGTGGACTGGCTCCAGTTCACGCTCCACCCGCGGGAATCTTCTTCGATGAGCTGCGCGGGGGGGCGCGAGGCGCTGGCTTCCGGAGTCTGGGGCGCCACCAGCTTCACGGAGGGAGTTGCCGAGGTCGAGCGCGAGGCGGCGGGCAGTTCCGCGGAGGGCATCGCAGGGAGCGAGGGGGTGGCGGTCGCGACGGGGGCAGCCAGGGCGATCGTCAGGGGCAAGGCAAACATGCGGGCGTCCTCGATGACCAGAGCCCTCGAACAAGGGATGGCTAGCACGGTAACATGGCACGAGTGTCCCACATCCTCGAAGGAGAACGCCATGCCCACGTTGCAGGAGCGCATCCAGTCTGCCGGAATCGTCTGGCCCGAACCCTCGCCCGCCGCGGGCAACTACCTCCCCTTCGTGGAGGCGGACGGTTGGATTCACGTCTCCGGCCAGCTCCCGATGGTCAGCGGTCAGCTGGTCGCGACCGGTAAGGTTGGTGCCGACGTGTCCCTCGATGAGGCCTATCAGGCGGCCCGGGTATGTGCGATCAACGGCCTGGCCCTGATCCGCCAGGCCCTCGGTGGTTCCGACGAGGCGCTCGAGCGGGTCCGCATCGTCCGCGTCGGTGGGTTCGTGGCCAGTGCTGCCGGCTTCACCGCTCAGCCGCGCGTCATCAACGGGGCCTCCGATCTGCTGGTCGAGATCCTCGGCGAGGCCGGGCGGCATGCTCGTGCAGCCGTCGGGGTCGCCGAACTGCCGCTCGGGGCGGCCGTAGAGGTGGAATTCCTGGCCCGCGTGCGCTGAGCGACGCTGACGTGGCGCAGATGGGTGACGGGTAGCTGGAGGAACTCATGGCGGCACGACGGAACGGCAAGACACTCGGGCGGCGCAAGCAGCGCCTGGAGACCGGCGGCCCGGGTGGGGCGGCGCCCGTCCGCCGTGGTCGAGCCTGGTGGCCCGCCTGGCTGGCCGTCGGAGCCGTGTTCATGGGGACCGGGGCCTGGGCCTACCAGGAGTGGCACAGGGCGCCGGTCCAGCCGCCGCTCGGCGCGCCGGTTCCGGAGCCCGTCGCGGAACCGATGAGCCGGCTCGTTCCTGCCGGATCCGCGATCTTCGTGCGGGCGGCCCTGCATGCCGGTTGGCTCGATGCCCTCGTCGGCGCGGTGAATCGTTCGGGTGTCCTCGGCGAGGGAGGGGCGTCTCGCGGGCAGGTCCTGCAGGGGCTCGTCATGGGCCTGCATGCCCTGATGGGCTATCCTCTGATGACCGGGGAGGGGGCGAACGGGCTCGAGGCCATGCAGGCGCTCGGCTCACCCGAGACGGCTGAAGCCGTCGGTCGTCTGCTCGAGGGGATCGACACGCTGGGCTGTGCCGTCTACCCCGATCCGTGGCGGCGCGGGGCACCCGGTGTGGTATGGCTCGCGCACCCGCGAGCTGGTGTCTCCGCCGGGGCCTTGGCCGAGGAACTCAGGCGCATCGCCGGCTCCGGCTGGCGCGTCGAGGATGGACATCTCGTGCATCGAGACGGCGGGACCACGGGAAGTCTGAGCAGCGTCGAGCCCTTCCGGCGTTCGATGGCCGGATTGCCCGATGATCGCAGCGCCACGCTGTACGTGGATGCTGCTTGCCTCCGCGAGATGCTGGGAACGGGCATCGACTTCGGCCAGGCCGATCCGGGATTGGAGCGCCTCCTGGCTCGTCTGGAGTCGGAAGGGGCCGACCGGGCTCACTATGGCTTTGCCATGACCCATCGTCTCGGACTTGTGCAGACCTTCGCATCCACCGACTGGCAGATCCGGGATGCCGCCCGGCTGCGCTCGGAAGCGCTCGGAGTGCTGACCACCCTGATCGGACGTTTTGGCTCGCTTTCCCCTTTTACCGCGCCACTCTGAGGGCCTTCCGGGGGACGCGACGGCCGATCTTCGACTAAGAAGCGGTTAATGATTTCTGATGTCATCCTTTACCTTTAAGCGGGGCTTTACCTTTCCTTAAGAAAGATTCTCCGATCTCGGCGCGATGTAACCCACATCCCCCCGCCGCGAGAGAGAGACCTTCATGACCAAGCATTCCCGGAGCTTCCAGGCCCTTGTCGCATCCCTCGTGGTTTCGGTCCTGGCGGCCTGCGGGGCTTCCCCGTCCCAGGTGGCTCCCGTTACCCCACAAGAGATGCCCGAGCAGGTGATCGATGCCCAGGCACGGGCGGCCTTCCGTTTCGGTCTGGGAGCCGATATCTCCCGTGACCCGGGGGTGGCTCTCGACGAGCCCCTTCGACTCCAGGCATTCGAGATCCAGGCCTCGCTGCCCGAACGGGTCGATCTGCGGCCGATGTGCAGCCCCGTGGCCAACCAGGGCCAGTTCGGCGCCTGCACGGCCTTCGCGACGGTCAAAGGTTTGCAGGAGGCCCTCCTCAAGAAGCAGGGTCGGTATCGGCCCCAGAGCCCTGCGTTGCTGTGGTACGAATCGAAGCGTCAGACCGGGAGCAAGGGCAAGGACGACGGTGTTCCGACCGAGTTCGCGGTCAAGATGCTCGACGCTTATGGCTCGGCCCCTGAAGAGGCCTTTCCGTACCTGCCACTCGAGCAGCACAGGGATCCGGTCGCCCGGCAGGCATTCCTCCAATCCGAACCCTCTGCTCAGGTCGTGGCGCTGTCCAAGCAGAATCGCCTCGTCAAGGGCTACGAACTCACCACGCGTCTCAGTGGCATTCGCAAGGCCCTGGCGTCGGGCATGCCCGTCGTCCTGGCGATGCGCGTCTTCGACAACATCAGCAAGACTCCGGCTTCCGGTCTGATGCCGATGCCGACCGCTTCGAGCAAGTTCGTGGGCGGTCACGCGGTGCTCGCCGTCGGCTATGATTCGGCGAAGCAGGTGCTGGTGGTCCGGAATTCATGGGGCTCGTCCTGGGCGGACGGGGGCTACTTCTACATGCCCTACAGCTACTTCAAGACCGGCGGAGTGCGTCTCGCCGTCATTCCCAAGCTCTGATCCCTCACTCGACCAGTTCACGAGGCCCGGGGATCTTCCCCGGGCCTCGGTTCATCGGCCTCCCCCTGCGGCGAGACGACGGGCCTGGTTCACGTAGCGGCGCCAGCCCCTCACGAGGGTCACGGGGTCTTGCAGGGGATCGTCCAGGCGGATCGGCAGGACCTGCAGGCCGCGATCGTGGACCGTGACCAGCAGGACCTCGTGGCTGTAACCCGAGCCGGGAATGAAACTTCCCGCCGCACCGAGTGCCAGCGCGGGTGCACCGGGATTCTCGAGGTCCAGGGCGCGCATGTGTAGATGCCCCGAGCAGACGGCATCCACCCGGTGGCGCGCCAGGACCCGTGCGAGCTCCGTGCGTTCCGCCTCCGGCAAGCTCAGGTGGTCCTCGCGCTTTTCCGGATCCCGCTTCAGGATGCGCATCAGGGGGCCGACGGGAAGCCACTCCAGGGTTCCGAGCCACCGCAGGTCGGGCGCGACCCGCATGGGCACATGAAGGACGACGACCGACCGCCGGTCGGGATCGCGGGAGAGAGTCCGTTCCAGCCAGGCGAGCTGGCTGCCCAGCCGGTAGTCGCCATCGTCCAGCAGCACGATCGCGACCCCCGCGATCGTCTCGAGGCGAGGCAGAGGACCGAATCGGCTCTGGAGACGGGCGAAGCTGTCCCGGCGGTGATCGTGGTTCCCGCTCGCCACGAGCAGGGGGCCGGGCCAGCGTGCCCAGGCTGCTTGTACGGCTCGCCATTCGTGCTCGGTCCCGAATTGCTGGAGATCGCCGGCGTGGATCACCGCGTCGACCTTCAATCGTTCGCTCAGAGCCCGGATCCGGGGCACGAACTCCAGCGAGTCGTGACTGTCCGACACCATCAGCAGCCGGACGGGTCTGTCGAGGGGGCGCTTCCGGTGCCGGAAAGGCAGGGGTAGCGACCGACCGTCAACAGTTGACGCCTCCGGGGCGGAAAGGCCCCGGGAGGCAGGCCCCTGGGCGATCGCCATCGCCAGGGAGAACAGGACCAGGGCGGTCACGCGGACGGGCTTCACCATGGCATGAGATGATAGGGCATCTTCACGAGAACGAGGTCGTCGATGCACGCGTGTCCCATCTGCACCCACCTTCTCGAGCCCGATGCCCGGCGGTGCCCGGAGTGTGGCGCGTCCGTGGTGCGCGCCGACACGACGGTCCAGGCCGGAGAGTGGTTCCTGCGTGGCGGTCTGGGGCTACTCGGCGCGATCGTCTTTCTCGCGGTACTCTTCACCCTGGCCTCGCTCTTCCGCCAGTTCGGCGGCTAGCTGACGCGCCAGTGGGCGATCGCCAGTCATGGCGATCGCCCACCGACCCTTGTTTCAGGCGTGCCGCGTCATCACTCGTGGATGCGGCCGCGCTCGATCACCGACACGGTGTTGTCCGTGAGGTTCGAGACGAAGGCGCGTTTGTCGGTGAAGGCCATCTTGTGGTGGCCGTTGCCGACCTTCACCACCGCGATCACCTGCAGGTCGACCGCATCGATGACGGTGACGGAGGCATCCCCGTCCCCACCGACCCAGACCTGTTCGTGCTGGTATCCGGCCGGGGCGCCGACCCGGTAGATGTGCACGGGGTTCGGGGTCGCGTCCGTGAGGTTCCGTCCCACCTTCAGCAACCGCGAGAGCGTCCGGTTCTTGACATCGACGATCGCCACCTCGCCCGAGCCCTTGCAGGTGATGAATGCGCGACGATGGTCGCTCGATAGCACCATGTCCGTAGGGGTCGAGCCCACGTTCAGCACGGCCAGCACGCCACTCGAACCGTTCTTGCTCGGGTCGGCCAGGATGACGTTGTTGCTGTTCTTGTTTCCGAACACCAGAGTCGTCACGCCGTCGAACGTCGCCAGGTCGAGGGGGCCCGGTGCATTCCCTTCCCGGAACGTCCGGACGGATCCGGTGGGCTGGTTGGCAGTGTCAAGGTTCTGGACATGGACGGCGTTGTCGGCGGCATCCGGCAGGGCGATGAACCCGCCCCCCATCGCGACGAAGCCCGTCGTGTAAGTGGGCAGCGTTTCATCGGCTCCCGGCGTGCGCCGCATCAGGTACGGCGTGACCGTCGGGGCCTGCTCGAAGCCGTTTTCCCAGCGGACGCGCGCAAGGTTCGTCGCACCCGCCGTCGGGACGAACAGGGTTTGCTCGTCGGTCTGGGTGGTCGCCCACACGAATTTGCTGCCGGGTTTGCCCGGCAGCGCGATCTTTCCCGTCGCGGTCCAGTCTTTCGCAAGGGCATCGAACACGCGCAGGCCGACGATCCCGCCGTCGAGGTTCACGGCGAAACGCTCGTCCGGCGCGTGCTTGAAATAGCTCGGGCTGCTCGATGCCGTCGGGCTCTCGATCAGCGGAGGCAGGGTCTTCACGACCGCTGCGGGGCTGGCTGCCCCGTCGATGAGGTTGACATCGCCGGATTTCGGGTTGGCATTGACGATCAGTCCGTTTTCGAGGGCGGTCATCCCGTGTGGCCCCGTGCCGACGGACAGGACGGTATCGGCCTCGAGTTTCATGAGGTCGACCCCGTTCACGACGTTGGAAGCCGGGATCGGGGTGGTGTTCGACGGCGTCCCGGTGGATCCCGTCGGTGAGGTCGTGCAAGCGGCCAGGGTGATGCCGATCAGGGCAAGCGGATAGGTATGGCGGATGGCCATGTGCGTGTATGCCTTTCAAGAGAGGATGGCGTCGGCGCATCCGGGCCCGGTCAGGTCCCGAGGCGATCACCAGAAAGGGGTGAACCGGACGTGCGGCCTAGAGCAGGCGCGACGTCAGCAAGGTGAAGGTCTGGTCGGTCATCGCGTTCACTCCGGGCATGAGGCCGGGGTCCGCTCCGTAGGCGGCTCGCAGGGTCCAGCCTGGCGCCGGGCGCCACTCGAGGTTGCCCATGAGCTTGATCTTTCCCATGGTCGCCGCCGAAGGGGCGATCTCCCGGGAGTCGATCATGCTGCGGAAGCCCTGGGCCCCGACCCCCAGACGCCAGGTGTCCGAGACCTCCAGGTTGGCCTGGAGCATGCCCAGCAGCGAGCGCCCGAGGAAGAAGGTCGCGTCCTGGATGCCCGCCGGGACCCCCACGGGGAGCGAGGCCCCCAGGCTGCCGGAGAGTTCCAGGTTCTCCCAGCGTTGCCACAGGGACAGGCCTCCCTGCGCCTGGAACACTCCCGTTCCCGTCTGGTCGGCAGCGCTTCCGGAGCCTCTGCCGGTGGGGCACGTCAGGTTGCCCCACCAGGTCGCCGCCGGCCAGGTCTCGTCACCGGGTGTGGCCAGCCACGAAGCCTGGAAGGTGAGGTCGGCCAGACCGCCTCCCATCTGGCGCGGGGATGTGCTGGTTTGCCCCATCTCCTCGAGGTCCTGGGTATCGACCGGTCTGATCGAACCCTGACCTCCCCACTGGGCCCTGTCGAGGTCGTTGAACGCCACGGGGACCTGAAGTCCCACGTTCCAGTCCGCAGCGGGGAACCATGTGAGGCTGGACTGGGCCTGCCAGGTCCAGAGCCGGCTGGCTGCCGGCCGGGGCGACCAGGCGCCCCGGTCGTTGAAGCTTCCCGTGATGTCTCGCAGGCCGAGGCCCGTCGTGAGGAGCCAGGAGCCAGGCTGGGCCTGACGCAGACTGCCCACACCCGGAGCCGCGATCTCGATCCCGTTACCGGGGAGGCCGCAACCGCACGGGTCGCAGGCCAGCGCAGGGGATGAGGCGATCAGGAGTCCGATGAGAACCCCGATCCGTGCAAGGATGCGCATGAGTGTGAACTCTCCACGAGCGAACGACCCCACTCGCCGGGTACCCGGTGCGAGGAGGGCGCGACAACCGATACCGGTGTTCAGGCGCGCGGAGGTGGGATCGGGGGCGCGGCGGCCGGGGTCCTGGCCAACGGGAGGAGGCCGGGGCGAGTCGTGGACGGACCGATCCAGAGATGCCGAAGGCTCACGGGAGCCGCCAGCAGAACCGGCGGCAGGAGATGGGGGGGAGTCGTATGGGCTGTGCGCGAAGCCGTAAGGGTGGCATCCGGGTCCGAGCACATGTGGCGGGCGATTTCGCCCGCGACGTGACACGAGCAGTCGAGGTGCTCGCAGACCCCCGATGCCTGACCAGGCGCCAGGTCGTGAGAAGGGCACGGACAGGGGCACTGCCACAGGGCCATGGCCAGCAGCAGCAGGGCCACGAGGCAACTTTTCACGGTGACAGCAACGCCCATGTGAGCAGTGGACCGCTTCGATTCTCCCCCTGTCAAGCCACTCTGCGCAAGAAACCAGCAGACGTTTCCTGCTCAAGTCGTGAAGAATCCGTGAGGGAGCTGGGTATAACCAAGGTACAGACGTCACGATCCGGACGTCTTGCTGGTAGATGCTCCGGGATGGCCTCGGGTCGAGGTGCTGCCTGAGCGAATGGAGAGCCCTTCGATGAGACGCCGTACGCAACTGTTCGTCTCGTGGGCCAGCTTGGTGGGGCTCGTTGCCTGCCAGTTGCCCTCCGTGGCTCCCACTACCGCCATCAAGATGGTCGTGAAAACCGAAGGGGGCTTCCGGAGCCAGGAACTGCAGCCGACTCAGCTGGGACATCAGGTGTTCCAGGGGGCTGCCGTGGCTCCCATCGATGCCCTGCGGACCGTGGCCCCTCTGCGGACCGTGGCCCCTCTGCGTACGGTGGCTCCGTTGCGCACCGTCGCCCCGCTCACCACCCGGGCTCCGTTCTCGACCCAGGCGCTGCGCGAGGGCCAGGCGGATCCGGCTTGGGGGGTGCTCGAAGGCGCCACCGTGACCTGGGTCGAAATCGGTTCCGACAGGCCCCGCCAGGGGGCACCCGTCAAGACGGATGCCCACGGCTGGTTCAAGCTGGAGGTCCCTGCGGGGCTCGACGTCGAGATCCGGGTCGAACTCCAGTCCGATGATGGCCGTCACCGGCTCACCATGACCCGCCTGCTGTCCCGGGGGGCCGATCCCGCCGAGCGCTTCGCCGTCACACCCGATACCCATCTCGCCACTTCCGTCTGGAAGCAGTCCGGGTCCCGGACCGTTCCGGGTGAGGCGCAGTTCCGTGAGCTGGTGGCTGCGTGCGTGGCCCTGAAGCCCGACACGGATGCGGTTCTCGACGGTCCGGACGACCGGGACACCCGCGAGGCCTTCCAGCAGTCCATCGAGTCGCTGGTCAAGCATCCCACCATCGTTCCCGCCCTGGAGGCCCGCCCTGAGCCGGCTGGTGGGCCGTCTCCGGTACCTTCCGGTGGAGGGGGCTCCGACCCGGGAGATGGTGCCACGACCTCGCCGGTGGCATCACCTTCCTCTGCGGTGGTTCCGACTCCCGCTGCCTCATCTTCGCCCGTGGTCACGCCGTCTTCGCCTGTGGTCACGCCATCTTCGCCCGCTGCCACGCCATCCGCCGACGCGACGTCTGCTCCGGTGGCCACGCCGTCGCCCGTGGAATCGGCTTCGCCTGCGGCCACACCGACCCCGAGTGCAGCACCCACCGAGGCGCCCTTGCCCGTGGTGAGCTTCATCGAGAGTCCGGCGGCACCCAATGCCTATCCGAAACTCCAGAAAGCCCGCGTGGGCGGGGTTCTCGTTCACTACCAGAACCGTGTTCATGTCATGGGCGGTGCGGGTTATCCCACCGCTCCTGCCGGCGAATCCTGGCTGATCGACGGCTCGGTGCTGACTTCCCCCGCCGTGCACCTGTACACGGGGGTCCCGATCAGTGGTCAGGGGCTCGCCATCCTGGGGACCACGCTCTACAGCCTGGGAGGGTTCCAGGACACGTCGAGCAGTCCGATTTCCGACATCTACACGACGTCTCTCGGGGGCGCCACCCCGACGAGTACCCTTCGCAAATCCAGCGTGAAGCTGGCGGTCGCCCGCAGTCACCCGACGGTGATTCGTACGGCCGATCGCCTGTACGTCCTTGGCGGACTCGATTCCGCGAGGCAACCGCTTGCCACCGTCGAGGTCAGTACCCTGGCTGGAACGACCGTCAAGTCGGTGACGTCCATCGACCGTGCCGACAACCTGCCGGCGCCGGTGGCCGGTCCGGTCATCGACCTCGACAGCCCCGAACTCTCGAACGAGGGCGTGCTGCCCGAGGGAGCACAGGTCCGGATGCTGGTCGCGAATGATCCGCGCAAGATGCTCGAGATGTCCGTGTCAGGGGGGCAGCTCGGGAATCCACAGATCGTGGATCTCGAGGGTGTCCCCGAGGAGTTCGTAGCCGGAGACGTCACCTTCTTCCGCTACAAGAACCTCGAGTTCCTGCTGTCGGGCCCCGGACAGCTGGTGGCCCGCAGGGCCGGTTCCCGTTCGCCCTTCCAGGAAACCGGAGCGGCCCTCCTCTCGGCGCGCCACCGGCCGATGGTGGTGCGGACCGGCGGAAATCAGGTTTATATCGTCGGGGGCGCCAGCGCCGGCGGCCAGCCCTTCGATACGATGGTCCGCCTGTTCGTCCCGTGAGTGTCCTGGATCGTGCGGGTACATGGGGGGCTCCGGCCCCCCATCTTTTTTCGGAGGAAGGTTCATGCGCTTTCTGACGGCCGGGGAGAGCCACGGCCCCGTCCAGGTCGTGATCGTCGAAGGCTTTCCCGCGGGCGTCCCCGTTCGCCTCGAGGCGATCGACCGGGAACTCGCGCGTCGTCAGGCCGGTTACGGGCGCGGTCAGCGGCAGCGGATCGAGCAGGATCGGGTCCGGGTCCTCTCGGGGGTCCGTCTCGGCAGGACCACGGGGGCACCCGTGACCTTGCAGGTCGAGAATCGTGACGCCGTGAACTGGACGGAGGCGCTTTCCCCGGACCCGGTCGATCCCCGTGACGAGAGCCGACTTGCGGCGATCGCCCGGCGCCGGGTCACCCGCGTCCGACCCGGCCATGCTGATCTGGCGGGAGCGCTCAAGTATGCCCACGAGGACGTCCGCGACGTCCTGGAGCGAGCCAGCGCCCGGGAAACCGTCGCCCGGGTCATGGCCGGCGCCCTGGCCGGAGAACTGCTCGCGGGACTCGGGGTCCAGGTGGGCTCCCATGTGGTAGCGATCGGGGCTGCGCAAGTCGAGGTCCAGGCGCTGGAGGGCTCGCTTTCCGCCTGGCTCGAGCGTGCCGAGGGTTCGCCGGTGCGGTGTGCCGATCCATCGGCCGGAGCCCGCATGGTCGAGGAAATCGACCGCGCGAGGCGTGCGGGAGAGACACTCGGAGGGGTCATCGAACTCGTGGCCACGGGGGTGCCGCCCGGGCTGGGGTCGTACGTGCAGTGGGATCGGCGGCTGGACGGTCGACTGGCTCAGGCCCTCATGAGCGTGCCTGCCGTCAAGGGTGTGGCCTTCGGGCTCGGCTTCGATGCGGCATCCAGTCCCGGTTCCCGAGTTCACGACCCCTTTCTGCCTGGCTTCGAGCGTCCGACGAACCATGCGGGGGGGCTCGAGGGCGGGGTCACCAACGGTCAGCCCCTGGTCGTCCGGATCGCGAAGAAACCCATCCCGACCCTGATGCGCCCCCTTCCGAGCGTCGATCTCCACACCGGTGAGGCCGTCGAGGCCCACGTCGAGCGTGCCGATACCTGTGCCGTCCCGGCCTGTGCCGTCATCGCGGAGGCCATGGTGCGCTGGGTCCTGGCCGAGGCCCTGCTCGAAAAGCTGGGGGGAGATTCCTGGGACGAGCTCCTGGCGCATCATCGGGCCTGGCTCGCGCTTCATCCGCTGGCCCACGCGATGCCGGCCTCGACGGGAGGACCGCCCTGATGCGCCGCTTCCTGGTCCTGCACGGTCCCAACCTGAATCTCCTGGGAACGCGCGAACCCGAGATCTACGGACACCGGACCCTGGCCGACCTCGATCGCGACCTCGCGACGTTGGCCGGGGCACTCGGTGTCGAGGTGGACTGCCGTCAATCGAACCACGAGGGGGTCCTCGTCGACTGGGTGCAGGCGGCACCCCATCAGGGCTTCGTCGGAATCCTCATCAATCCGGGCGGCTATGCCCACACGAGCGTGGCGCTTCGCGATGCCTTCGCCGGAGTCGCGCTGCCCGCGGTCGAGGTGCACCTGACCAACGTGCACGCCCGTGAGGCGTTTCGCCACCAGCTGATGCTGGCTCCCGTGATGGCGGGGGTCCTCTCCGGACTGGGTCCGCGGGGCTATCTCCTGGGGTTGCGAGCCCTCGTGGCCCTCGTCGGCGATCCGGCGAGCGACGACGGGCGTGTGCTATCATGAAGCCCATTCGCGCCCGCTTTCGCTTGTGAGGATTTCATGATTTCGTCGAACGATCTGCGCCCGGGCACCACGATCGAGATGGATGGCAACGCCTTCACCGTCGTCGATTTCCAGCACGTCAAGCCGGGCAAGGGCGCGGCTTTCGTCCGTACCAAGCTCAAGAACGTGAAGACGGGCAACGTCGTCGAGACGACCTTCCGGGCCGGAGAAAAGATCGCCCGGGCCAACATGGAGAAGAAGGAATACACCTTCCTGTATGTTGGTGCGGGCGACGAGTTCACCTTCATGGACATGGAGAGCTACGACCAGATCAACCTCGACCGGACTCAGCTCGGTGATCAGGCCAAGTGGCTCAAGGAGCAGATGCCCGTCGAGATTCTCTATTTCCAGGGCGCCATCATGGGCATCTCGATCCCCAACTTCGTCGAGCTCGAGATCGTCGACACGCCGCCCGGCGTGAAGGGCGATACGGCCTCCGGCGGCGGCAAGCCGGCCACGCTGGCGGGTGGGGCAGTCGTACAGGTGCCCTTCTTCGTGAACACGGGCGACGTCGTGCGCGTCGATACGCGGACGGGCGAATACCTCGACCGCGTGTAGCGAGGGGGACGACTTGCAGTTCGATCTCGATTCGGTTCGCCAGCTCGTCCAGCTCTTCGACTCCTCCGGAGTCTCCGAGTTCAAGCTCGAGATCGGGGACCAGCGCCTTCACCTGAGTCGGGCGAGCACGGTCGCGGCACTCCCGCCGGTGCCCGTCCGGGAGACGGTGATGACTCACGTCCTTCCCCAGGCTGCGGTCGAGGCGAGCCCGCCTCCCGTGGCGGAAGGTGAGGTGCATCTCGTCCGCTCTCCGATCGTCGGGACCTTCTACCGGGCACCGTCTCCCGAGTCCGTGCCTTTCGTCGAGGTCGGAGCCCGCGTCGAGGCGGGGCAGGTGGTGTGTATCATCGAGGCCATGAAGCTCATGAACGAGATCACCTCGGAGGTGTCCGGCACCGTGCGTTCGTTGCTCGTCCAGAACGGGGACCCCGTCGAGTTCGGGCAACCGCTGTTCGAGGTCGTCTGACCCCGTGTTCCGCAAGATCCTCATCGCCAACCGCGGCGAGATCGCTCTCCGGATTCTCCGGGCCTGCCAGGAACTGGGTATCCAGAGCGTGGTAGTCCATTCCGAGGCCGATCGCGACTCGTTGCCCGTGAAACTGGCGGACGAGGCCTATTGCATCGGTCCGGCGCCCTCGGTGGCGAGCTACCTCCAGGTCCACAACATCCTGTCGGCTGCCGTGATCTCGGGGGCGGAGGCCATCCATCCGGGATACGGTTTCCTGGCCGAAAATGCCCGCTTCGCGCAGATGTGCGTCGACCACGGCATCGCCTTCATCGGTCCGGCTCCAGCCGTGATCGAGGGGCTGGGGGACAAGGTCCGGGCGCGGGAGACCGTCCAGGCGGTGGGGGTGCCGACGGTTCCGGGTAGCGACGGCCCCATCGAGGATCTCGACGAGGCCCGGGCGATCGCCGAGCAACTCGGTTACCCCGTCATCATCAAGGCCGCCGCCGGGGGCGGCGGTCGTGGTATGCGCGTCGTCCAGCACGAGGGGCAGTTCCGAGAGCAGGCCGAACTGGCCCGACAGGAAGCGCTCGCAGCCTTCGGTGATGGTGCCATCTACCTCGAGAAGTACCTCGAGGAGCCCCGGCACATCGAGTTCCAGGTGGTGGTCGATCGCTCCGGACGCGCGGTGCATGTCGGGGAGCGTGACTGCTCGATCCAGCGGCGTCACCAGAAGTTGCTCGAGGAGTCCCCGAGTCCGTCGCTCGATCCGGCCCTGCGCTGGCGGATGGGCCAGGATGCCCTCAAGGCCATCACGGCGCTCCCCTACGAGGGCGTCGGCACGGTCGAGTTCCTGCTCGATCGCCACGGCAATCACTACTTCCTCGAGATCAACACCCGGATCCAGGTCGAGCATCCCGTGACCGAGCTCGTCTACGGGATCGACCTCGTCCAGGCCCAGATCCGGCTCGCTGCGGGCGAGTCGCTGCCGTGGTCGCAGGACGACCTCGTCCCGCGCGGTCACGCCATCGAGTGCCGCATCAACGCCGAAGACCCCGACCTGGGGTTTCGCCCGAGTCCCGGGACGGTGACGGCGTACCTGCCCCCGAGCGGTCCGGGAGTCCGGGTCGATTCTCACGTCTATCCGGGCTACGCGATTCCCCCCCACTACGATTCGCTGGTGGCCAAGCTCCTCGTGTGGGCCGAGGACAGACCCCGGGCGATCGCCCGCATGCAGCGGGCCCTCGACGAATTCGCCATCACGGGGGTTCGGACCACCATCCCGCTGCACCAGACCATCCTCGACAATGCCTTTTTCCGCCGCGGCGAGGTCTACACGAATTTCCTCGTGCGCCGCATCCTCGGAGGTTAGCTTGAACACCCGTCGCGTCGCCCGTGAGCTGGCGCTCCTCACCCTCGCTCAGGTCCGTTCCCTGCCGCCCGGCGCCCGCCCGGCCCTGTCCGAGCTGGTCGTCCAGGCCGCCGGTTCCCTCGCCCAGGAGGCGCGCGAGCACCTCAAGACGGCCGGGGCCACCGTGGCCCGGGTCCATGCATTTTTCGCGGGCCTCGGAGCCGAGGGCGTCGGCCCCGAGCTCCTGCACGAGCTCGTCCGGCTTTCCGTGCGCGACGAGCGGCGTGAGCAGCTCGACGAGGTCGCGCTCGACACCGTCGCGCGCACCTTCTGGCGCCGGGCGCGCTCGGAGGAGGCCCTCTCGATCCTCGAGGAGACCACTCTCGAAGTGGTCGTTCCCGAGGCACTCAAGGGGCTCGAAGAGGTCCGGGAGGCCATCGAGCTGGTCGGTGCGGCCCTCGAGTGGCCGGCGATCGCCGCTGCCGTCGATTCCGAGGCCGTCACGTCCTTCGCCCTGCGTCTGGTGGACCACTACATGCATGATCGCGACGCCATCGACGATGAGCTCGGCAAGGCCACGGCCAACTGGTCCATCGAGCGCATGGCGAGCCTCGACCGCGACATCCTGCGACTCGCCGTTGCCGAGATCAAGCACGACCCCGAGGTGCCCGTCGAGGTCGCCATCAACGAGGCCGTCGAGCTCGCCAAGAAGTATGGCAGCGAGGAGTCCGGCAAGTTCGTGAATGGCGTGCTCGGAGCCGTGGCGAAGGACGCCGCCCGGATCCGGCGCCGGTAAGCCCGCCATGTGGCCCTGGCGCAAGCAGGAGAAGCCGGCTTCCCCCGAAGCCGCGCCGCATGGTCCGGCCATCGCCGGGGAAGCGGGCGAGGCTCCCACCGGGGAGGCGAGCACGTCGCTGGAGGTGTCTCCGCCTGACGGGATCGCTGCCGAGATGGCTGTCGCCGAGCCCGCCGCAGAGCCCGCCGGGTCTTCTGATGCAGCGCCCGGGGGAGCCGAGGAATCGAAGGGGTTCTGGGCGAAGACCTGGGAGGTCCTGAACCGTCCCGTCTTCACGCTCGACCGCGAGACCCTCGCCGGTGCCCTCGAGCGGACGCGCGGCGGGCTGGTCGACCGGGTCCGCAAGCTCGGCAATCGCTGGTCCCGCATCGACGAGGACATGCTCGAGGAACTCGAGGAGATCCTGCTCGAGGCGGATCTCGGGGTCGACGTGACGGAAGGGGCGATCGCCCACCTCCGGGCAGCCCACCGGAAGGGTGAGATCGACCCGGGGACGTTGCCGAAGGCGCTCGGCGCCTATCTGTCGGCCCAGCTGGCCGAGGCCCGGCCGCTCACGGTCGCGCCCGGCACGCTCCAGGTGATCATGCTGGTGGGCGTCAATGGCGTGGGCAAGACCACGACCCTGGGCAAGCTCGCGCGGCGCTACCAGCTCGAGGGCCGCAAGGTCCTCATCGCGGCGGCCGACACCTTCCGGGCGGCGGCCATCGACCAGCTGCTCGTCTGGGCCGAACGGGCCGGCGTCGACGTGGTCCGCCACCAGGAGGGCGGGGATGCCGCCGCCGTCGTGTACGATGCCCTGCAGGCGGCCCGCGCTCGCGGGGTCGAGGTCCTGCTCGTCGACACGGCCGGACGTCTGCACAACAAGGCCCACCTGATGGCCGAGCTCCAGAAGATCGGCAAGATCCTCGACAGGGAAGCCCCCGGGGTGCCCCGGGAGGTCCTGCTCGTGCTCGATGCCACCACCGGCCAGAACGGGCTGCGGCAGGCCGAGGTCTTCCGGGAAGCGACCACGCTCACGGGAGTGGTCCTCACCAAGCTCGACGGAACGGCCCGGGGAGGCGTGATCTTCGGGATCCAGAAGGCCTTCGGTTTGCCCGTGAAGCTCGTGGGGCTCGGCGAGAAGGTCGACGACCTCAAGGACTTCGAGACGGCTCCCTTCGTCGGGGCGCTTTTCGAGGAGATCGAGAAATAGCCCGGTCCCGGGTGGTAGCATGGATCCCGTCGGGGACGTGGCGAAACTGGCAGACGCACGAGACTTAGGATCTCGCGCCGCGAGGCGTGTGGGTTCAAATCCCACCGTCCCCACCTGAAACGAGCCCCCTGGAAGACTTCCGGGGGGCTCTTCTTCGGGTTTCCCTGGAGACCTACTGGATGTAGGCCTGCTGGATCAGGTTGTTGTAACTCGAGCCCGAATATCCACCGGCCAGGATCAGCCAGTTGCCCACGATGAAGGGCCGGTCGAGGTGGGAGGTGGACGTCTGCAGGATGTTGGCGCCCCCGGGTTGCACCAGTACCCACGGGTCCAGCGTGTAGTCGTACCGGATGAAGGCCCGGTACGTCGTGGACACGTTTGCGGACCCGGTATATCCCCCGAAGACGTAGAGGTAGCTCCCGATCTGGGCCATCGGGGCCGCATAGACCGAGACGGGAAGCGCCGGGAGACGCTTGAAGCTGCCGAGCCCATCGGGGGTCATCGTGGCACTCAGGACATCCGATGATCCACTGGTGCTCGCCCCGACCCGGCCTCCCACGAGGAAGACGGTGCTGTCCACCACGGCCGAACTCATGAACGAGCGCGGTTCCGGCAGGGAGACTGCCGAGACCTGCTGAAAGTTCCCGATCGACCCGTCGGTCGCGATGGCGGCGCGTTCGATGGAGGTCAGCTTGGTGGTGCCGGTGTTCTCTCCTCCGAACATGTAGACGAACGAGCCGAGCACCGCCGATGCGGCCCCTCGTCGCGGCTGCATGAGCGTGGGTCTGACGATGGCGAACGAGCCCAGGTTGCCGACCGAACTCACCAGGCTGCGCTCGACGGTGTCCAGGTAGGGGCTGGTTCCCCCCTCGCCCCCGAATACGTACAGGTACCGGACCCCCGTCCTCGAGGTGACGACCTGGCTCGTCGCGTAGCAACGCGTGCGCGTGAGCGAGGGCCCCACCACGGCCGGGTCCAGCGTGCCATCTGTGTTGATGTTGGTGTACTCGGTACCGCGCAGGTAGTTTACCGTCTGACCCGGACCGGGCAAGCCATAGCCCCCGATCAGATGGCACTTGCCGTTCAGCACATGAGAGCAGTACCCGTACCGGGGAGACGTGAGGTTGCCGAACACGCTCCACGGAGCCGCGTCCCCGGTCGAGTTGTTGATCAGGGAGGTCTGGACGCTGCCGATGTTGTTGCTCGCGTTGAATCCTCCGAACAGGTACATGCGCGAGACACTGACGCCATCGACCGTTCCCGTGGTGAGCACGTTATAGGAGTAGGCCGTCGGATACACCAGCCGGTCATCCGACGTCCAGGCCGCACCGGGCAGGTCGGAGGACAAGGTCGTCCGGTACACGTTGTTGTAGTAGGTCCACGTCGCGGTGCCCGAGTTGTAGTAGGCCCCGCCCATGGCGATCAGGCGCCCATTGAGGACGGCTGCCGCCGTGTAGCCCAGGTTCGCGGGCAGGTTGATGTGACTCACCGTCCCCGTGGTCGGGTTCCCCGAGGCGTCCAGCGGCCACTTCACGGTATAGATACCATTCGTGTAGCCATTGTTCAGGAAGCCTCCGACCATCAGGATGGAGGTTCCCGAACGCGCCAGTGCTGGCCCCACGTTGCCGGAGTAGGTGGCGATCCCGCCCGGCAAGGCGGTTCCCACCGAGTTCGTGGGGTTATAGGCCAAGGTACCCGACGTGACGACGAGGGTATTCGTCGCCACCGTGACGACGATGCGATTCCAGGTACTGGTCAGGGCATCCGGCGCTGACGCGGCGTTGGTCGTGCCGCCCATGAGATACACGCTCACAGTCAGTCCGTCTGCGGCCGGGATCGCGACGGCATCCGCGCGCCAGCGTGCGACGCTGAGGGTTGGCAGCCCCGAGGCACTCCATGCGCCGAGTGTCCCATCCGAGGCGATGGTGGCCCGTTCGATGGAGGTCAGCGCCGTTCCAGCCTGATTGACTCCTCCGGCTACGTAGAGGTAGTTACCCGCAACCCATGAAACGGCAAACAGGCGCCGGTTGGTCATGAGGTTCATGGTTCGGGCCGATCCCAGCGATGCGTCCGCATTCACCGGGTACATCCGGACCGCGGCCAGTGCCCCGGCATAGTTGGTGGTGTTGGAGCCCCCGATCAGGTACACGAAACTTTGCCCGCTGCTGTTCCTGTACGTCGAGAGGGTATGACCGTACACCGCGTCCGGCAGGGTGTACTGGGCTCCCTCGGTCGTCGAGCCGGAATTGCTCATGTTGACGAACGGGTTGACGTCTCCGGGAGTCACCTGGAAGGTCGCCAGTGACGCTGCAGACGAGATGGCGTATCGTACCCCGATGGTCCCCGTGGTACTCCCCAGAGGCACCAGCACGGACATGCGCGTGGGCGTCCAGTCCGTTACCTGGGCCAGGATGGGCGGAGTTCCAGGAGGCCCCGGGAACACGATGGAGGGGGTCACGGGAGTATTGAAATTCCCCGAGAGCGTGACCGTGCTTCCCACGCGTCCCACGGTCGGCGTGATGTCCGTGATGGCGAGGGTCGTGAGGTCCTCGATGACGGTGTAGTTGGCCGTACTCTGCACGTTACCACGGCTCGTCTGGATGAGAACTGCGCCGGTGGAGGCGTTGGCAGGCACCACGACGACCAGCGTGGTCGGGGTCGCCACCAGGACCTGGGCCTGCGCACCGCCGACGGTCACGGTGTTGCCCGCGGGCACGGGGCTGAAGCCACGGCCCTCGATCCGGAGCAGGGAGTTGGTCGGCCCCTGGGATGGCGTGAAGGAAGACAGCGAGGGGAGGATGGCCGGGACGGAGGCCACCGGATCGAGGTCTGCCCCGAGGTAGGTGACCAGATCACTGGCCAGCTGGAGGGTCTCGGTGTCCGGATGGTTGGTGTAGACCGGGGTGGCGCGCAGGCTCGGCGGGGAGGTCGACACGTTCACCTTGTTGATCGTGCTGGCCGGTGCCACGTTGGTCGGGTCGAGGGCGGACTGGATCGCGAGGGCCGTCGTGAGGGCGTTGATGACGTGGGGGCCCGCCGTCGTGCCCGCCGTCATGCTCGTCCATCCGCTGCCCGTCCAGCTGACGAACGTCCGGAACCGTGCGGCGTCCTTGCCGGGGGCCTGCCCCGAGAGGCCCTTGACCGCCTCGAGCAGGTAGACGCCACCGGTTGCCGGTGCGAAGGTGCCAAGATTGAGCGAGAACGCTCCTGCCGCGTCCGTCCGGCCCGTGACGACCGTCGTGTTTCCCGAGAGTTCGATGAAGCTGACGGTCGCGGCTCCGACCACGTCCGAGGGCGCTGCCTGGACCTCGCGCGTGCCCGACCAGTCGACCCGCCCCGTGACGGGCAAGACAACCGTGTTCGAGGCGACGGCGCGCCCCTGGGTGGCCTGAGGCCGCACGGGCAAGGGACTCAGGCAGCCGACGAGGGTGAGCCAGGCCATGACGCCCAGCCAGCCCAGCATCTGGAAAACGGGCGTCCGTTCGGTGCGGGTCATGGAGTCATCCTCCCGTCGAGCAGGGGAACCAGGGTGAAGGAGGCGGTGGCGCTTTGTAAGCCTGAATCGAGCACGAGCTCTCCCGTGGATGCGCCAGAGGGCACGAAGATCTCGATGCGCGTGCTCGTGGCGGATACCACGGTTGCGGTGACGCCCGGGCTGAAGCGGACCGCGTTCGATGACAAGCTGGGCTCGAATCCGCTTCCGACGAGCGCGATGCGACTACCCACGGCGGCCATGGCGGGTTGAACGCTCGAGATGCTGGGTGGAAGGCCCAGAATGCCAGCCTTGACCTGAAAAGCCCCGCCCAGCAGCTGGATCGCGTCGAATGGGTCGTGATCCCGCTGGAGCGCCTGCTTGGCCAGGTCACGAACCCGGTTGAAGTCGGTCGTCGAGATGCCCGTGCCCGTCGGAGTGAACGTTTCCGTCGCATCGAGGGCGACGCTTCCCAGCAGCGAGCCGAGCGACAGGCCGGTCGGGCGGAGGCTCGCGATGATGCACACGGCGGTCGTGCTCATCCCCAGGCCCACCGGTGCCGCCGCGGATAGCCCGGTCAGCGAGCTCCACTGGCCCTTCTCCCGCTTCAGCAAGGTTCGCAGGCGGGCGGCATCGCTGCCCACCCGGTGGGAGTCGAGCCCCTTCACGGCCTCCAGATAGTAGAACTGGTCGGGCAAGGTGATCCCGCCGAAGCTCAGCGAGAACCGGCCCTGGGCATCCGTGAAGGTCGTGGTCCGGGTCTGTCCGCTCGCAGGCTCGATCAGGGAGACGGTGGCCATCTCGGCCACCTCCTGAAAGGAGGCCTGGACCTGGCGAACGGGGAAGGTCACCTGACCGACGAGTCGGTCGCCCTCGAGGGGACGGGGGCCTGGCCAGGCACAGGCTGATAGCATCAGGGCAAGGCCTCCACCGATTCTTCCTGTCCATCCTCCGAAAGGCATCCAGGGCTCCTAGCTCGGATTGAACACGACCGAGGCCGTCGCCTCGACCTCATCGCCGAGATACACCCGCACGGTGGCCGTGGCCGGGACCGTGCCGCGCGCGATCACCGTCGAGTCGCGAATCTCGAAGGTCGAGGCATCCGTCGGGTTCGCGCGGGGGGGATCCTCGTCGATGATCTCCCAGGTCAGACCCGCGGGGGGCTCGATGAGAGGAGAGGTTTTGTTGGCATTGCGGAAGGCGGTCGCCGTGAACGAGCCGGCGTACTCATCCGAGTCCGGGATGGGCTGCAAGATGAGGATCGGGGGCGTGATGCTGAGGCTCTTCACCCGCAAGACCTGATACGTGAGCGTCCTGTTCGCGGCCACGCCATCGACGAGCAGGCGCAGCGTCAAGGTATCCCCCAGATCGGGCAAAGACGGGATCGAAAGGCTGTTCTCGAAGACCTGGAAATCGCTCGAGGCGATCCGGGTGCCGTTGATGATCAGGACCGTCTCGCCGCCTGGTGGTGCCTTCAACTGACTTCCGACCAGCTTCACGGACTCGCCGGCTCGCCCCTCCGCGGGTTCCACCCAGTCGAGTTTCGGCAATCGGGTCGGGTCGAGGGTCAGAGTGGCATTCACGTTGCGGTTCGTCTCGATGAGCACCTCGGCCGAGCCCGTGGCGACCCGGTGCTCGGGGCCAGGCTGCGTGACGGGAGCGAACGGGAGGTGGAAGGCCTCGGCCTCGAGGCGGCCCGGGCCCGAGGGAACGGGGCCCAGCGTCACCTCCGTCTCAGGGAACCGGAGAGACGCGGTGGCGACGGTCTTGCCTTCCTGGAGGACCCGGAGATCCACGATGCGCGTGCTGTCGGGGATCAACTGGATGCTCCGCGCGGCATCCGGCCACCGGATGGCCAGGTGGATCCGACCGGTCC
The DNA here is from genome assembly GCA_035285805.1 of bacterium. Taxonomy (GTDB): domain Bacteria; phylum Cyanobacteriota; class Sericytochromatia; order S15B-MN24; family UBA4093; genus JAYKJE01. Next base: position 41,571 of record JAYKJE010000017.1, read on the forward strand.
CCGTCAGCGTGGTGGGGAGAGAACCGGCGGTTTGCACCGGGGAGAGGGGAAGTCGTGGCGCGGTCTCCTGGCAGGCGAGCAACGTCAGGACGAGCGCACCGGGGATCAGCAGACGAGGGATCATGGCTGCCTCCTGAGAGACTGGAGAGTCACGTTGACCCCTCCCACCGAGAGCACGCTCAATTTCAGGGACCCCGTGGCGGCGCCGTCCGTGGTGGCGGCCCGGATCTCGACCTCCCAGGGGGCGGTCCCCGGTGGATTCTCGACGACCTCCACCAGGCCGTCGTTGACGGTCACGATCCCGGTCGGGAACGCGCTCCAGCGCAATTCGCCTGACCGGGGGGCGCGACGTTCGTCCTGCTCGGCATCCGTCACGACCGTGGCCAGGACCGTGCCCCGGGTGGCCAGGTTCGCAGGTGTTCCCGTATCCCCGGCGCGTGCGGGCACGTACAGTTGCGAGAAGGGCGCCTCGAGGAGGACCTGCAATACCCGGACCGGGCGTGGAGTCGGAGATGGGGTGAGCACGGGCGCCGGAACGGTCGGTGTCGGTGTCGGCGTGGGCTGCGCAGAGGTGGGTGAAGCACTGCCGCCAGGCAGGATGCTTCCTCCCAGACCCCGGGTGCCCTGAGGAGAGGGAGCCGTCGGACCGGGGAGTGACCCGGAGGTATCCAGCGGCGCTTCGCATGCTGCGTTCATCGCCATCAGGCCGACGAACAGGGCGAGCAGGGGGCCGGGGGTGCGTGTCATGAGGCTATCTCCCGAAGAGGCTGCCCACGAGGGCCAGCCCGTTTCCGGACGCGGGGGCGCTCACCGTCGACTCGGGGGCGTGTACCCCGTTCAGCGGCTCCAGGACGGAGACGTTGAGACTGGCCTGGCCTGATGCATGGGACACCGTCAGGGTGCCACTGCGGGCGTTCAGGGGAACCGTGATCGTGAGCTGGTTGCCGGACAGTGCCGTGACGGTGCAAGCCAGGCCGTTGAGGGTGACGGTCTGGGACGTGGCCGGTGACGTGAACCCCCCTCCCGAGAGGATGGCCGATTCGCCCGGGCGGAGGGGGTTCGGGGCCACGCTGCTCAGATAGGGCGGCGTCAGGGTGCCGTACCGGTAAGTCGCGCCATCGAAAGACAGGGCAGACAGGGGGTCTCGGTCCTGCCCGAGCGCCTGGTTCACGAGGGCCGTGACGGCCGACAGGGCCTCGGGTGATACACCCGTTCCCGCGGGATCGAACTGGATGCCCGGGATGACCGTCAGCTTCTCGATCACCGGTTCCACGGTCAGGCCTTGCAGGCTCAGGATGGCGGCGATCGCCGTCGTTTCGGGGGTGATGAACAGCCCGTCGCGCGTCAGGGACTGCCACTCGGTCGGAGACCCGGAGGGGTTGCGCCGGATGACGGTCCGGAGACGCGCGGCGTCCATCCCGGCCCGGTTGCCCGACAGGCCCTTGACGGCCTCCAGCAGATACACGCCCGGAACGGGGGCCCCCGTCCGGAAGCTGAACGCGAAGCTGCCATCCGCGCTCGTGAGGGAGGTGGCCACCGTCTTGCTCGAAACGGGGTCGATGACGCTGACGGTCGCGGCCTGACCCACATCGATGACGGTGGCCTGGGTGGAACGGGCCGCGACGGGGAAGACGACTCGACCCGAGAACGCGGAGGGTGACGTAGCAGCCGTGATGCAGCCGGTCAACAATGACGACAGGCCCAGCCATGCGGTGAGGGCATGGACGGGCCGGCGTCGCGCTGCAATCTGTCCCGATCCTGGGATACGCATATCATGTTTTTACCCGCCAAACGGGGGTGTTTGTCATGCAGGCTGTGAAGAGATGTGACTGACGTCATTCCCTTCGTGAACACGGATCAGCTGCGGGCTGCGTCCTTGGTGGCGATCGCCTTCGCCGACTGGATCCAGCGGTCGAGCGTCAGGGTGCTCGGCGTGGTGCCGGCGAAACGCTTGCCGAGGTTGTTGGCGCTCCAGATGCGGTCGCTGAGGTTGCGCGCATCCCGGCGGGCCAGGTCGCGCATCGATCCGACCCCCACGGCCTCGAGCAGTTCGGCCTGCTGGGCGCCCACGCCGGGGACGCGCATCAGGTCGGCTGCCTGGGCCAGGCGCACGACGGTCGCCTGAGGGATGCCCGTGCGACGGACGACGGATTCCCGGCCGCTCTGGGTGCGGGTGGCGTCGTAGAATTTGCGGACGGTCGTGAGACCGGCTTCCTTGAGCTTCGCCGCATAGGCCGGGCCCACGCCCTCGAGCGCGAGGATGCCCGACGAAGCCTCTGCCTCGAGCAGTTCGCTTGCCGATACGACGGGGGACACGGGGGTGGAAGCAGGCTGGCCGCAGCCGCCCAGGAGCATGACGAGGCTCAGGGAGAGGGCCATCGGAAAGAGCGTGCGGATCATCATTCCTCCAGGATGTTGCCAGGATTAATCGTTACTTAATCTGGTTTTAGACAATACCGGGGAGGAACTTGCGCAAAAGATCGCGTGATCCGGGATGTTTCAGCGTCCGAGGAGGCGGCGACTGTACCGGGTGCTCCGGACGCCACGGCTGGCCACGTAGATGGGGCCGTGCAGGTAAGCCGAGAGGCCCTTCTGGAGATCACCGCCGAACTGGTCGGTGTACTCGCGCAGGATCCGGCACCCGAAGTCGAGATTGGTGCGCGGATCGAAGAGGTCTTCACCGTGCCGGGCGTGCCCGCTGCGCACCTGCATCAGGCCCAGGGCGTCCTTCCCGCTGCGCTCGCGAGGGTTGAAATCGCTCTCGAGCTGGATAAGTCGGGCCACCAGGAGTGGATCGAGCCGGTACCGGCCGGCAGCCTCCTGGATGAGCGGGGTGAAACGCGCTGCGGCGGCTGCCCCGTGCCGCCCGGTGATGTAGCTCCGGACGGGATCGGTGGACGCTTCGACGGCGGGTGTCCCCAGGGTCGTCAGACCCACGATCAAGACGGGAAGCCATCCCAGTGAACGCATGACACCTCCGGTTCAGCCAACCATTGTACCATCCGACCGAGAGGTGGTCGGCGACGATCCGCCGGTTGCAAGTCCTTTACCCGGATTTGTGCGCTTCATCACCCGCGCGATACAGGCAGGCGTTCGCCGGGAGGTGGTCGGTGGGCCGGGCCAGATCGTGCCAGACGACGATCCGGGCGCCCGTCCAGTGGGCCACGCCCTCCGTGCGGGCGCTGCCTTCGAGGATCCGATCGTCCGGGCCCGTGAACCGGTATCGGTAGCTCGACACGAGGGTCCAGGTCTCGGGTCCTTCTCGCCGGAGCAAGCTCGTGTGCGAGGTGACCTCACCGATCCGGGCCACCCCCGTCCGGGTCAGATGATGATGCCGGACGATCGCCATCAGGAGCGCCGCCAGGCACCCGAGGAAGGGCCACATGGTCCCGAGCATGACGAGCAACGCCCCCCCGCGAAGCTGCGGGGTGAGCCAGTTCGAGAGCGGGGTGAACACGATGAGCCCCGTCGCGAACAGGGTTCCCCCGAGCATCCGCAGGAGCCGGATGGGCCACCGGACGGGTTCGAGCATTCCGGCCAGCACGGGGACCCGCGGCGGAACGGACGCTTCCGTCGGTGTGGCGGGCGGGGTCACGTGCGCCTTGCGCGGGGCCAGGCGGTCGAGGCGTCGGGCCAGGTCCAGGTGGGCCTGGCTGCGCATCAGCGCCGGCACGAAGAGTCCCACCAGCACGGCGGCATCCGCGAGATAGGCCAGCAAGGGTCCCAGAGAGCGGGTCGTCTGCGCCACCGGGAGCAGGGCGAGCAACCACGGCAGCGTCCCCACGAAATGGTCGAGGTTGGCGGCCCGGAGCGCCCGCGAGGCGCCCCGGAGGTTCCAGCCGCAGTCGGGACACCACGGGAAGGAACGACGGGCAGAGGTCCGGCAGGTCTGGAGTGGCAGCGTGCAGACCGGACAGGGCATGTCGGTGGATTGACCCGGCAAGGCGGGCGACGAGGCGGTGTTCATGGGATCCGATCGTACCCTGACACGCCCGGTCCGGCCATCGGGGTGAGGGCCACCGGACGAACGGGTATACCCAGCCCAACCTGAGGACGCGAGCGAGTTCGAGAGAGGGCGACCCCACCATGAAGTTCAAGATCCCGGGACTGGCCGTGCAGATCCTCGTCGCCCTGGCGGTCGGGGTGTTGCTCGGCGCCCTCGCTCCCGAGCGGGCCGTCGCCCTCAAGCCGCTCGGCGAGGCCTTCATCCGCCTCATCAAGCTGATCGTGGTCCCCCTGGTGCTCTCGACCGTCATCCTCGGGGTGGCCGGTGTGGGCGATCTCAAGCGGGTGGGCAAGCTCGGCGGGCTTTCGATCCTGTACTTCGAGCTCGTCACGACGGTGGCGATCGCCCTCGGACTGGGCAGTGCGATCCTGCTGAAGCCCGGTGCCGGCGTCGCGCACGGGGGCTCGGACGGCGCGGTGGCCCAGGCGGCCCAGCAGGCCGCTGCGGCGCCTCACGATTCGGTCCAGATGCTTCTGCACATCATCCCGACCAACGTCTTCGAGAGCCTCGCGCAGGGGGAGTTGCTCCCGATCCTGTGTTTCTCGGTGCTCTTCGGCGTCGCCCTCGCGGGGACCGGGCCGTCCGGAAAGCCGCTGCTGGACGTCCTTCATGCCGTCGCAGACACCATGTTCCGCCTGACCTCGATGATCATGCGCCTTGCGCCGTTCGGCGTGCTTGGGCTCGTCTCGGCCACCGTCGGGAAGCACGGCCTGGGCGTCCTCGTGCCGCTCGGCAAGCTCGTCGGCACGCTCTACGGCACGATGGCCGTCTTCGTGGTGGGCGTGCTCGCCGTGATCGCCCTCGCGTTCCGTATCCCGTTCGTGAAGATGATCCGGATGCTCACCTCGGAGTTGCTCCTGGCCTTCTCGACGGCCTCCAGCGAGGCCGTGCTGCCCCGGGTCATGGAGAAGCTCGAGCGCTTCGGCTGTCCGCGCAGCGTCGTCTCGTTCGTCATTCCCACCGGCTACACCTTCAATCTCGATGGTTCCAGCCTGTATCAGGGCCTGGCCGTCGTCTTCATCGCGCAGATGTACGATATCCCCCTCTCGATGGGCCAGCTCGTGAGCATCATGCTGGTCCTGATGCTCACGTCGAAGGGCATTGCTGCCGTACCCGGTGCCTCGTTCGTGGTGCTCTCGACCACGCTCGCCTCGACGGGCCTGCCCGTCGAGGGACTGGCCCTCATCGCGGGGGTGGACCGGTTCATGGACATGGGGCGAACGGTGGTGAACGTCATCGGCAACAGCCTGGCCACCTGCGTGATCAGCCGTCTCGACGGCGGCTTCGACGATCGGCTCGCTTCGAGCGTGCTCGTGGGCCCGATGCCGCGCGGGACCGGGACGCTCCAGGGGACGGGCCCGCTGGCCTGACTGCCCGGTGAGCCGCGTCGTGCCTTGATTCGCAGGGTGACCCCGTGGGAACATGCATGACATAACGGATCCGTGGCTTGCCGGACAGGAGATTCCCGCCATGTCGTCGAATACGCCGTCCTCGCACCCGCTCTACATGCGCGAGCACCAGATCGCGTTCGAACAGGAGCATCTCTCCCCGCGCGCCGCTCAGGCCGCGACCAGCCGGGGACGGCTGCGCTCCGAGGCACCCTGCGAGTGGCGCACGGAGTTCCAGCGCGATCGCGACCGGATCATTCACTGCAAGGCCTTCCGGCGCCTGAAGCACAAGACCCAGGTCTTCATCTCGCCCGATGGCGACCATTACCGGACCCGCCTCACGCATACGCTCGAGGTCGCGCAGGTGTCCCGGTCCATCGGGCGGGCCCTGCGTCTCAACGAGGACCTCATCGAGGCCATCTGCATGGGTCACGATCTGGGCCATCCGGCCTTTGGCCACACGGGCGAGCACGCACTCGCGCGGGTCGTGCCGGGCGGGTTCCAGCACAACGCTCAGAGCCTCCGGGTGGTCGACGTGCTCATGGATCTCAACCTGACGGCCGAGGTGCGGGACGGCATTCGCTGGCATACGGGCGTCCAGGATCCGTTCACCCTGGAAGGGCAGATCGTCAAGATCGCCGACCGGGTCGCCTACCTCAACCACGACGTCGATGATGCGCTCAGGGCAGGCATTCTGCGCTTCGAGGAGCTTCCCGAGCGCTACCGGCGCCTGGGGGCGAATCACTCGCAGCGGATCGGCGCCATGATCAAGGACCTCATCCTGTACTCGCGCGACCAGGACAAGATCAAGATGTCGCCCGAGATGTGGGACATCCAGACCGAACTGCGCATCTTCATGTTCCAGCGTGTGTATCTGGGCTCCGAGGCCAAGTCCGAGGAGCACAAGGCGCGGCGGCTCGTGGCCGACCTGTTCCACCATTTCATGGAGCAGCCCGCGAAGATGCGCGAGATCTGGGGCGAGCGGTACGACGAGGCCAACCACACCCAGCACGTGGTCGATTACGTGGCCGGCATGACCGATCGCTACGCCATCAAGGTCTTCGAGGAGATCTTCGTGCCCCGGCCATGGACCATCTTCGGCAAGACGGCCACACCGGCGGCCGCCGCGCATGACGAGTAGGGGCGGGCTCGATCCCGTCGAGCTCATCCGCGAGCGGGCCGACCTCGTCGAGGTCATCGGCGAGACCGTGGTGCTCCGCCGAGCGGGGCGCAATTACCAGGGGCTGTGCCCCTTTCACGGCGAGAAGACCCCCTCGTTCAACGTGAATCCCGAGAAGCGTATCTTCCGCTGCTTCGGCTGCGGGGAGGGCGGCGACGTCTTCAGCTTCGTCATGAAGCAGCGCGGCATCGGGTTCCGGGAGGCGCTGGTGTCGCTCGGCGAACGCTACGGCATCCCGGTGGAGCCTTCCCCCGGGGAAGACGCCATCGTCGATCTGCGATCGCGCATCCGGAAAGCCAACGAGATCGCGACGGCCTATTACCGCGAGATGCTCCGCCATCCCGAGATCGGGCGTCCCGCGCGTGAATATCTGGAGAAGCGGGGCGTGCAGCCCGCCATGATCGAGCGCTTCTCTCTCGGCTTCGCCCCGCCGGGCTGGGATGGCCTGCGCAAGGTCCTGCGCGAGCAGCGCATCGAGAACGAGGTCGCGGAGGAAGCGGGGCTGCTCAAGCCACGCAAGGGCGGAGACGGCCATTACGATGCCTTTCGCAACCGTCTCATCTTCCCCATCCAGGCCGAGAACGGTCACGTGGTGGCCTTCGGGGCCCGCGCCATCGAGGCCGGGGACGAGCCCAAGTACCTCAACTCGCCCGACACTCCGCTCTACCAGAAGGGCCACCACCTCTACGGCCTGAACCTGGGACGGGAGGCCATCAAGACGCGAGACCGCATCCTCCTGATGGAGGGGTACCTGGACGTCATCGCGGCGCACGAGGCAGGCTTCTTCGAGGCCGTGGGCGTGCTGGGGACGGCCCTCACGCCTCCCCAGGCCAGACGCTTCCTGCGGTTCACCCGACGCGTCTACGTGGGGTACGACTCCGACCGGGCCGGCCAGGCGGCCACCGAACGCGGGATCGCGACGCTCGACGAGGTCGCGGGCACCAGCGAACTCGACGTCCGCATCCTCCGGGTCCCCGCCGGAAAGGACCCCGACGAGTTCATCCGGTCTCGCGGGCCGGAGGCTTTCGAGGCGCTGGTCGCCAATGCCACGACCCTGCTGCAGCACCAGCTCGAGCAGGCGATCGCCGAGGGTGGCGCGCTCGAGGACGCCGAGGCGAAGGACCGGGCCGTCCAGGCCTGCAAGAAGGTCCTGCACCGGGTTTCCAGCCGCGTCCTTCGCGACGAGCTCGTCGCAGACCTGGCTCGCCGCCTCGGCGTTGCGCGGGACGCGCTCACCCTTGAAGTCGATCGCGACATCCGGCATCATGGGGCGCCGGTCCGTCGCCAGAACCGCGTCGTTCCCACGTCAGGTCGGCGAGACGGCCACCGGCAAGCCGAGGAGGATCTCGTCGTTCTGATGGTCGAAGACTCCCGGGTGCGTGACCTGGTGCGCGAGCGCCTGGTCGGCATTCCGCTCGCTGACGAGCTTGGCCAGCGGATCCGGGAACACGTCGAGGCCTGGTCCCCGGACCACGAGTCCGGATGGGAGGCGTTACTTCGGGATTTCCCCGGGGAACAAGAAACGAGGTTCATCTCGCGTCTGGCGTTCCGCGCGGATCTCGAGCGGTGGCCCGACCTTCCGGCGGCAGCTGCGTCGATCGTCGACACGGTGGCCATCCATTTCTGGAACCAGGAACACGAGACCTGCAAGGCGCATCTCTCCGAGGCCATGAAGGCCGGAGCCAGCCAGGAGGAAATCGACGAACTCATGCGTCAGATTGCCCGAGCGCTGGCCTGTAAAGAAGACATAAAATCGCGCTCGGGTAGCGTGTTACCGACCCGGGGCCTCGACAGGTGAGGCGTCCGGGGATGGGACAGGCCCGGAGGGTGAACGGGAGACCATGAAGTTGGCGAACAAGATGGAAAGTCTCAAGGACAAATCGCACGCGAGCGTGGATGACATCCTCGAGGTCTTCCCGGAGCCAGAAGAGCAGCTCGACGAGCAGGACGACCTCCGGGACGCCCCGCCTGCCGGGAACGACGAGCTCGAAGAGTCCGGAGAGGAAGCCGTTCTCGATCTGTCCGTCCCGAAGGGCGTGTCGACGGACGATCCCGTGCGGATGTACCTGCGCGAGATCGGGTCCATCAAGCTGCTGACGCCCTCGGAAGAGATCGAGCTGGCCCGGCGCATCGTGGCCGGGGACGAGCGGGCCAAGCAGAAGCTCGCGAAGGCCAATCTGCGCCTCGTCGTCTCGATTGCCAAGAAGTACGTCGGTCGCGGCATGCTCTTCCTCGATCTGATCCAGGAAGGCAACCTGGGCCTCATCCGCGCCGTCGAGAAGTTCGACCACAACAAGGGCTACAAGTTCTCGACCTACGCCACGTGGTGGATCCGTCAGGCCATCACCCGGGCGATCGCCGACCAGGCCCGGACCATCCGGATCCCGGTCCACATGGTCGAGACCATCAACAAGCTCAAGAAGATCTCCCGCAAGCTGGCTCAGGACCTCGGCCGCAAGCCTGCCGACGAGGAGATCGCCCGCGAGATGGATGTGACGGTCGAGAAGCTGCGCGAGATCTTCAAGGTCGCGCAGGAACCGATCTCGCTCGAGACGCCCATCGGCAAGGAAGAAGACTCGCGCCTCGGCGATTTCATCGAGGACCGCGAGACCGAGGCGCCCGTCCATGCCGTCACCCACGAGCTCCTGCGCGAGGACCTCAACGAGGTGCTGAAGTCCCTGAGCGTCCGCGAGCGTGACGTCCTGCGGTTGCGCTTCGGGCTGGACGATGGCCGCAGTCGGACGCTCGAGGAGGTCGGTTCGCAGTTCGGCGTCACCCGCGAGCGCATCCGCCAGATCGAGGCCAAGGCACTCCGGAAGCTGCGTCACCCGAACCGCAATCGCAAGCTGCGCGAGTACATCGAGTGAGCGATTTCGCCAGGCGGAACACCGCCTGGCGAAATGTTTTCAGCGGGGCCAAACTCCTCCGGGAGTTGGCCCTTTTTCACGCAAGCCGGGCCCGGGCGCCGCCGATAACCTCAGGGTGTTCGGAAGGTGTTATCGAGGGAGTCTCCGGTGCAGCGCGTCGATCGTTTCCAGTCCGAGGTGATGAACCGCCCCGTGCTGCGACGCGTGGAGAGTCTGCAGATCCGGACGACATCCGCTTCCGCGCCCGCGAAAGCCGACCCTGGAACGTCTGATGTCCTGTTGCCCACCCCCGATGAGCCTGAAGACAAGGCCATCCTCTCTCAGCTGGCAGACCGCGCCGACAAGGTGACATCCCTGCCAGTCGCGAATGCCATCGAGGCCGTCGCCAACCGGGATGTCTTCGCGGCCTCCAAGGCCGTCCGCGAGATCACGGCCCGGGCCCCCGGTCTGGCCCCCATCAAGGCCGTGGCCGACATCCTCGTGCTGAGCCACTCCGAGGATGCCGCGCGCAAGGAACTCGAGGCGGCGAGCAAGGATGTCGACGTCCTCGTGAGTGAACAGGCGAGCGGCACCGAGAAGGTCAACTCGGGCATCAATCTGGCGAACCGGATGCGGAACGCGATCCAGGTGGGTGAGGTCGTCGTCGAGGCGAGCCGCGGGCTTTCCCGCATGGCCGCGCGGGTCGAGGGGCTGGGCGTCGTCGTGCAGCCTCTGAGGTCACTGGGAGCGGCGATCGCCCGTTCCCCGGTTGGCGCGATCGGCTCTGCGCTCGGCAAGTTTGTGCCCTATCTGAACATCGCGGCCACGCTGACGAGCTATCGCAACCTGTGGCGAATTGCCCGTGACCGGGATGCCGGCACGATGACCCGTACGCTCGCCGTGGGGAGCGCAGTCGCCGGAACGGGGCTCGCCGTGGCGTCTTTCGCACCCCCACTCGCTCCGCTCGTGCTGCCCCTGGCGCTGGCCGGTCTGGCCTGTGATGCCGGGCTGATCTGGTCGGAATCGAAGGACCAGGAACGAGCACGGATCGGGACCCGGGCACGGCTCGTATCGAACCGGTGACCCTTCAGCGCGGCAGGGCCAGGCCCCAGTCCGCGCGCAGGACGTCTTCGGGTTCGATTTGCCCCTTGCGCTGGAGATAGTCGATCACCAGTTCCCGGATGCTCTGCTGGCGGTCATAGACGACCGGGCAGCCCTTGAGCATGTCGTAGCCGCCCCCGCCGCCCTGCCGGTAGGAGTTCACGGCCATCCGGAACGTGTCGGCGTCCTGCACGGGACGCCCCTGGAACATGAGATTCTGTACCCGGTCGCCCACGGCGCGGGTGGGGTCGACCGCGTACTGGACTCCGGCCACCATGTCGTAGTTGTAGAGCCGCACGGCCGGATTGAAGGTCACGCGGCCGTTCTCGACGCCCTGGTAGAACTCGGCGGCGTGCTCCAGGTAGCTCCGGAGAATCTTACCCGTGATCTGGATGGCGACGAGCTGGTTCTCGTAGGGGTACATGGCCGCGACGTCCGCGATCGTGATCGGTCCGGGCTTCCAGGACACCTCGGTGTTGAACGAGGCTGCCGACGAGAGCTGGGCTCCCGTCGCCTCCAGCTGGACGGCCTGGACGAGACCCACGAGCGGGGTTTCACGAACGAGACTCTCGGTCGCGGACCACGGGGCCGAGGTCCGGGCGATCGGGCTGTGCACGTAAGCGAGGGTGCGTTCGTGCTGCGGGGCGATCGCCTGGAGGACAGCTTTCGAGGGCTCGAGCCCTTCCGTGCCCAGCGTCTCGGTCGATTTCCGGACCACCTTCCAGCGGCCCCGTTCACGCCTGAGCTTGAGGCGGGCAACCGCCAGGCGATAGCCCCACAGCTTGGCCTGGGCACAGGCCACCCCGTTGATGACCTCGCCCGAGACCTCCTGGTGGGAGTGACCGGCGAAGAGGACGTCGATCTGGGGGAAGGCCTTCGCGAGCTCGATCCCGACATTCTCGGGTGGCAGGCCCGAGGAGGGGGAATAGCCCGAGTAGGCCGGGCCGAATTTCCCGCCGAGGCCCGAGTGGGGCACGGCCAGGATGACGTCTGCTCCCTCTCGCTTCATGCGCGGGATGAAGCGGCGGGCACAGGAGAGCAGGTCTCGCACCTCGAGTTTGCCCGCGACGTGATTCTTGTCCCAGAGCACGATCCCGGGAGGTGAAAAGCCGATCACGCCCACCTTCACGCCCTGGACGTCGAGCATGACGTAGGGCTTGAAGGCGGGAACGTCCGTCCCGGCCCGGAAGATGTTGCACGAGACGAAGGGGAACCTCGCCTGGCGACGAGCGGCGTCGAGGTGATCGAGGCCGAAGTTGAAGTCGTGATTGCCCACCCCGAAGGCGTCGTATCGCATGACGTTCATCGACGCGATCATCGGGTTGGGGCCCTTGCCCTGTTCCACGCGCGCATGCACGTAGGGCAGCGGCGAGCCTTGCAGCATGTCTCCCGAGTCGACCAGCAGGTTCGTCGGATTGTCACGCCGGAGACGGTCGATCAGGGTCGCGAGCCGGGCGAGGCCGAGCGCTTCTTCCCGGTCGGAATAATACGTCGTCGGATAGACGTGACCGTGGACGTCCGTCGTGCCCATCAGGAGCAGCTCCCGCTCCACGGGCATGGGCCCGCGAGGCGAGGACGGAACGGGGTTGGGGCCGGCGTGGGCGGTGCCCTGCCACGTGAGCAGCAGGGCACCGAGCACGGCGAGGCGAAGGCTTCGCCTGGTCATGGTGGGTCGTCTCCTAGCGGCGCAGGCCGCCGATGAGCTCGATCGCCCGGAGGCGGACGACGGCTCGCTGAAGAGCGGCCTCGGCCTCGATGGCCTTGACCTTGGAGAGCTGGATCTCGGCCCGTTCCTTGGCCTGACGAGCACGGACCTCGTCAATCTCGGCAGCCCGCTCGGCGGCCTCGGCCAGGATGCGGACGCGTCCCGGCTGGATGTCCAGGAAGCCGTCCATCACGGCGACCACCTCGCGGCGATCGCCCAGATGAACCGTGGCGAGATCCGGGACGATGCGGGTGAAGAGGGGGATGTGGCCGGGCGTGATGCCCAGCTCCCCCTCGATGCCCCGGACCGACAGGAAGTCGACGGTCTCGGTGAACACCACGCGGTCCGGGGTGACGATCTCGAGGGTATATCCCATGGATTAACCCTGCAACGTCTTGGCCTTCTCGACCGCTTCCTCGATCGAGCCGACCATGTAGAATGCCTGCTCGGGCAGGTCGTCGTACTTGCCCTCGCAGATCTCGCGGAACGATCGGATCGTGTCCTCGAGCTTGACGTACTTGCCGGGGAAGCCGGTGAAGTTCTCGGCGACGAAGAACGGCTGCGAGAGGAACTTCTGGAGGCGGCGCGCCCGGTTGACGGTGACCTTGTCTTCCGCCGAGAGCTCTTCCATGCCCAGGATCGCGATGATGTCCTGGAGTTCCTTGTATTTCTGCAGGATCCGCTGAACGTCACGCGCGACGCGGTAGTGCTCCTCGCCGACGACGTTCGGATCGAGGATCCGCGAGGTCGACGCGAGCGGGTCGACAGCCGGGTAGATGCCGAGTTCTGAAATCTGACGGCTCAGGTTCGTGGTCGCGTCCAGGTGAAGGAACGCGGTGGCCGGAGCGGGGTCCGTGTAGTCGTCCGCGGGCACGTAGATGGCCTGGATCGAGGTGATCGAGCCGTTCTTCGTGGTCGTGATGCGCTCCTGGAGGGCGCCCATCTCGGTGGCCAGCGTGGGCTGGTAACCGACGGCGGACGGCATACGGCCGAGCAGCGCCGACACCTCGGAACCCGCCTGCGTGAAGCGGAAGATGTTGTCGACGAACAGGAGCACGTCCTGGTTCTGCTCATCCCGGAAGTACTCGGCCATCGTGAGCGCCGTGAGGCCGACGCGCATGCGGGCACCGGGCGGCTCGTTCATCTGCCCGTAGACGAGACAGGTGTTGTTGAGAACGCCCGAGTCCTTCATCTCGTGGTAGAGGTCGTTGCCCTCGCGGGTCCGCTCGCCGACGCCGCCGAAGACCGACACGCCCGAGTGGAACTTCGCGATGTTGTTGATGAGCTCCATGATGATGACGGTCTTGCCGACGCCCGCGCCGCCGAACAGACCGATCTTGCCGCCCTTCGCGTAGGGGGCCAGCAGGTCGACGACCTTGATCCCCGTCTCGAGGATCTGCGGCGTGACTTCCATGTCGGTCAGCTTGGGGGCCGGCCGGTGGATGGGCCACACGGGAGTGCCTTCGGGAGCAGCCAGGTTGTCGACCGGCTCTCCGAGCACGTTGAAGATGCGGCCCTTGGTGAGGTCACCGACGGGCACCGAGATGGGGGCGCCGGTGTCCAGCACCTGCATGCCGCGGACGAGGCCGTCCGTGGTGCTCATGGCGACGGCGCGGACGCGGTTGTCCCCCAGGTGCTGCTGCACCTCGGCCGTGAGGGCGATCTGGGCACCGGCCTCGTTGGTGGCCTCGATGCGGAGCGCGTTGTAGATGGCGGGCAGCTTCTCGGGGAAGTGGACGTCGAGGACCGGGCCGATGACCTGGGTGATCTCGCCGACGTTGCCCTGGGTCAGGGTAGCAGTCATGGTTCGAATCTCTCCTTTGATTTCGTCACGCCTTGAGGGCCTCGGCTCCACCCACCACTTCCAGGATCTCCTGGGTGATGGCGCCCTGGCGGGCCTTGTTGAGCACGAGCGTGAGGTGCCCGATCATCTCTCCAGCGTTCTTGGACGCGGCTCCCATCGCGGCCATTCGGCTCGCGAGTTCGGAGGCCGTGCTCTCGAGCAGGCCCTGGTAGAGCACGGTCTCGAGGTAGCGAGGAATGAGCTGCTCGATCATCTCCTGCGCCGAAGGCTCGAAGATCGTCTCGGCATGGAAACCGGTGCCGCGACCTTCCGGCAGGCGGGCCGGGAGGAGGGCTTCGGTCTCGGGCGTGTAACGCAGCATCGTGTGGAAGCGCGTGAACATGAAGTCCACGTGGTCCACGCGGCGCTCGCGGTAGAACTGGGTCACCTCTTCCACGATCATCTTGGCCTCGGTGAAGGTCGGGATCGCGGGAAGGGAGGTATAGCGGCTGAGGACGGGGAGGTTCCAGTGGCGGAAGAAGGCCACGGCCTTGTTTCCGACCAGCACCAGCGAGACGCTGGCACCCTTCGCCTGCCACTCGCGGATGCGTCCGACGGCGGCCCGGAGGATGTTCGAGTTGTACGCACCGGCGAGGCCCTTGTCCGAGGTGACGACGACGATCGCCACCTGCTTGACCTCGCGGCGTTCCAGCAGGGCCGATTCGATCTCGCCCTTGGGGAGCGAGGCCGTCACGGCCGCGAAGACCTCCTGGATGGCGTGCGCGTAGGGACGCGCTGCCGTCACCCGGGCCTGGGCGCGACGGACCTTGGCCGCCGCGACCATTTCCATGGCCTTGGTGATCTGCTGGGTGCTCTTGACCCCCTTGATCCGCCGTCGGATTTCCTTGGCGTTCAACGGCATGGACGGCCTCCTACTTCGCCTGGAACAGCGAGGACTTGAAGGTCTTGATGGCCTCCTCGATCTGCTTCTTCTGCTCGTCGGAGAACTGGCCGTTCGACGAGATGGCATCGAGCGTCGAGCCGAGGTTCGACGCGGCATAGCCGAGGAACTCGTTCTTGAAGCGCAGGATGTCCTTGACCGCGACGTCATCGAGCAGACCCGTCGTGGCGGCGTACATGAGCGCCGTCATCTGACCCACCGACAGCGGGCTGTACTGGGGCTGCTTCATGATTTCCATCAGGCGCTGACCGCGGGCCAGCTGGGCCTGGGTGGCCTTGTCGAGGTCGGAGGCGAACTGGGCGAATGCCGCGAGCTCACGGTACTGGGCCAGCTCGAGCTTGACCTTGCCCGCGACCGACTTGACGGCCTTCGTCTGGGCAGCACCGCCGACGCGCGACACCGAGATACCGACGTTGACGGCGGGACGGAAGCCCGAGTTGAACAGGTCGGTCTCGAGGAAGATCTGACCGTCGGTGATCGAGATGACGTTGGTCGGGATGTACGCCGAGACGTCACCCGCCTGGGTCTCGATGATGGGCAGCGCGGTCATCGAGCCGGCGCCCATGGCGTCCGACAGCTTCGCACCACGCTCGAGCAGGCGGCTGTGGAGGTAGAACACGTCGCCGGGATAGGCTTCGCGGCCGGGCGGACGGCGGAGCAGGAGCGACATCTCCCGGTAGGCCCAGGCCTGCTTCGTGAGGTCGTCGTAGATGATGAGGACGTGCTTGCCGTCGTACATGAACTCCTCGCCCATCGTGGCACCCGCGAACGGGGCGATGAACTGGAGCGGCGCGACCTCTTCGGCCGTCGCGGCGACGACGATGGTGTAACCCATCGCGCCATTGTCCTCGAGGGCCTTCACCACGCGCGCCACGGTCGAGGCCTTCTGGCCGACCGCGACGTAGATGCAGACGACGTCCTTGCCCTTCTGGTTGATGATCGTATCGACGGCGATCGCCGTCTTGCCCGTCTGGCGGTCGCCGATGATGAGCTCACGCTGACCACGGCCGATGGGGATCATCGAGTCGACGGCGAGGATGCCGGTCTGGAGCGGCTCGTGGACCGACTTGCGCTCGATGATGCCGGGCGCGGGACCCTCGATGGGGCCCTTGCCATCGAGCGGGTGGCCGAGGGCGCTGACCACGCGACCGATCAGCGGCTCTCCCACCGGCACCTGGGCGATCCGGCCAGTGCGCCGGACCAGATCCCCCTCGCGGATCAGGCGGTCGTCGCCCAAGAGGAC
>JAYKJE010000018.1:0-76153 GCA_035285805.1 bacterium
CCGTGGGTTCCAGGAGGGGGAGGCGCTCAAGGACTGCTTTGTACGCGCCCCCCGCCCCCGTACTGCGAATCCGGTAATCGCAGGGAAGTGAACTCATGAGTGCTAGCAGGTCGAGGAGACGATGCTCAGAGCGCGCGTGGATGGCCTGGCAAGTGTTCACACTTGCCAGGCCCGGAGGCATGAGCGCAGGAATGAGGGTACGTTCGCCGTTCTGGGCCAGCATCGATCGGACCACCACCCAATACCCATCTGTCACCACACGGTCCGTCCCGGGCCACCGCGGCAACCGCCGCCGGTAATCCGCGGCATCGCAGGCAGGTACATAGTTCGTCCGCGGCCAGTACGTATCGGGCAGCGCCTCCAGGTCGAGCACGTCGTAGTCGGATTTGGTCACACATCGCGCCCGCGGCGTCTTCGACAGCGGGTTCCCCACGAAGAAGTGCGGGCCCGACAGCACCAGCTCTTCCGGCCCCGCCACGAAGCGCGTCTCGCGCCGGATGGTCCCGTCCGTCTGTGCCGTCGTCTCGTTCCAGTGCATGGTGATGACCACGTCGTCGCCCAGGTCGCCCAGGCGCCGCGGCACGGCGGCGAACTTCTGCAGCACGGCCAGCAGGCTCGTGGCGTGCACGGTCGGGAAGCGGGCCTGCCCGGGCGGGACCTCGCCCCCGTCGAGCAACTCACTGAAAAGGGCCAGGCGCGAGGCGTCGACGCGCACGAGGCGATCGCGATGCCCGCGCAGGTTCCAGCGGCCGTCGTCGGCCTTGATGCCGCCCACGGGCCCCGTGCCGACATGGGCGAATGATTCTTCGATCGTGCCGGGCTGGAGCAGGTTCGAGATGTGCCAGTGCTCAGATGTGACGCGATTACTCGAAACATTCAAGCTGAACGGTCTCGTGCATCCGACGGCGTGAAACAGTTGCATTAGGTTTACAAGCCGGAAGTGATACCGCAGCCGCGGGTACAGCGCCGCGCGCAGCGCGCCGCCCTTGGGATCGTCGTAGACCCCTTCCTGATGCACCAGGGCCGTCACGCCGTGCTCGGGGTGGGCCATGCGCCATGCCGTCGTCAGGAAGCACTTGTAGAGGTTGGTCTTGGTTCCCATCAGCAGCGGGTAGTTCTGGCGGGCACCCAGATAGGCAACGGTAGCCAAGGTGTCCCGGCACTCCGTCACGTACGCCTGCGCCAGCTCCGGCTTCCGCACGAACGCCTCGTCCCGCAGCCGCGCCAGGTCCGCCGCGCGGTGGTTCCGCAGCACGAAGCGCGGCTCGAAGTCGCCCATGACCCCTTTCTCCGACCACTCCAGCTTCAGCCAGGGCGGGTTCCCGACCACCAGGTCGAAACCGCCGCGGTCGGCGAACACGTCCGCGAACTCCAGCTCCACGTGCAGGGGGCGCAGCCGCGCGGCCACCTGCCGCACGACCTGCCAGCGCGGCAGCGTCTCGACGAGCTCCTGCACCTGCACCCGCCCGAGCCGGGCGCTCAGGTCGAGCCCCAGCTGCTCGGCGGGTGGACTCTCGCCCTCGAAAAGCCCCAGCTGATCACCGCTGACGGCCACGGGGTTGCCCTCGAGCACCAGCGCGAGCTCCATGAGCCACTCGTCGCGCGTGGGCAGCAGGTCCACCCGGTCGAGCGGCCAGGCCCACAGCGCGCACCACGCGTCCATGACGAGCTTCAGCCGCCCGTAGGCGCTCGCGAAGCGCTGATGCTCCGTCAGCACGGCCGCCTCGTACAGGGCGTCCTTCTCGGCCGTCGTGAGCACCCGCTGCCCGGGCGGCGCCTCCTGACCCCACAGCGCGATCCGGTCGGTCGTCGCCTCGCGCAGCTTGCGCTGGCTCGTGACGGCCTCGTCCCAGAGCCGGTCCACCGCGTCCGACAGCCGCTCGAGCCGCGTCACGTCCGACGGGCTCCACGGCTGCAGGAAGGCCTTGCGCCAGGCCTTCAGCGTCGCCACCTGCTCGGGGAAGCGCGCCGCGAGCACCTTGTCGCGCACCTCGCCCATCGCATCGTCGGGCACCAGGAAGTGATACACCGTCCCCGCCGGGCGCTCCGCCCCCACGGGCACGCCCTCGGGCGCGAGGTCCTTCCAGGAGGCGGACGCCCCCTTGCCGAGCGACGCCGCGGGGAACACCTGCCGCCTTGCGCCCACCAGCGAGTTGCCCGTCACGAGCTGCTGCCCGAACCACGGCACGTGCACGGTGCCCCCGGCGTCCGCCGGGCAGAGCGTGTGCAGCCACAGGCTCACCTCGGCGAGCTCGACGGCCACCGGGTTGAGGTCGATGCCGAACACGCGCTGGTCGGCCAGGTGCATGCGCACCCGCTGGATGGCCGCCTGGCGGTCGGCGCCCTCGAGCTTCAGGGTGCGTCCATCCGGCAGCCGGCCCGTGACGTCGGGACTCTGGCCCTCGGGAGCCGCCGTCGCGAGCAGGCCGGCCTCGTCGAGCTCGCGCTCGCGCCGGGTCAGGTAGGCCTCCGCCAGCTGCGAGATGGTCTCGTTCAGGAACGCCGCCGAGCCCATCGCGGGCTCCAGCACCGTCAGATCGAGGATGTCCGCCGCCGACTTGCCCTCGAGCCGCACCTCGAGCGCGTACTTCACCAGACAGCGCGTCAGCACCTGCGGGGTGTAGAAGCTGGCCGAGCGCTCGCGATCGCGTCCGGCGAGCCGGTAGATGAACGTCCCGCGCGGGTAGCGGCGCACCTCGCCCGTTTCGTCGTACACGCGCTCCTCGGGGCCGTACGCCGGAAGCTCGGCCAGGGGCACGAAGTAGGCCTGCTCGAGGGGGTCATGCTCGGTGGCGCGCCCGCGACCGCCCGATGCGGGCTCGGGGGCGGTCTCGTCCGTCCCCGGTTCTTCGTCGGGCATGTCGGTTTCTTCGGCGTCGTCCCCGCGCGTCGCGTCGTCTCCATCGGCTGCGGGGTCGTCGTCCCGGCGCTTCTTCGCGGCGGGGTCGGGCCGTACCTCGTAGAGGTCCTCGGTCGCGAAGAAGCCGCGGAAGCTCAGGAGGCTCTCGTAGACCGAGCCCAGCTGCTCGATGCCGAGCGTCCGGTAGCTGATGCGGCCCTTGCGGATCTTGCGGCGGGCGGCCGGCAGGTAGGCGGCCTCGCGCGTGAGCGTCATCAGGCGGAGGATCCGCTGCCAGACGTGGTTGCGCAGCTTCACCTTGTTGAAGAAGGGCGTTCGGGCCGGATCGAACAGGTGGCAGCGCAGCGCCGGCAGCTCGAAGACGCGCTCCCCGCCCGTCTGGAACCCCAGCGCCGCGGGCTCGCGCACGCCGTCGTGGATGGCGCCGAAGAGCCACGCCACCCCGTGGTGAAAGTAATACCCGTCGCGGGCCTGCTCCGAGACCAGCGGCACGTCCACCAGCGCCGCGAGCCCCTCGAGCCCGTAGGCCGTCCGGTAGGCCGCGTCGCGCGTGGGCGCGTACCCGAGCTCCGGCCGCGCCTCGAGGTACAGCAGAAACAGCAGCCGGTAGGCCACCCGCAGGCACTCGACCGTGAGCGCGCCCGCGTCGATCTCGCCGCCGTAGACCCCCTGCTTGCTGACCTCGCGGTGGTAGCGCAGCATCTCGTTGCCCAGGAGCTCGATGACCTCGCGCATGGCGTACTTGAGGTCTTCCGAGACCCCGTGCGCATGTTTCTGCGCGCGCTGCTCGAGCGCCTCCATCCAGGCCGTCGCGGCCGCATCCGACGGGCAGAGGCTCTCGCGGGCGAGCATCCCGGCCATGAGGCGCAGGCGCGCGGGCGTGCGGTTCTCGACCAGAAAGGCCGCCATGTCGAAGCGCAGCGCGCGCCCGTCGTGCCACTTGAGCCGGTCGAGCAGCACGACCTGCCGCGGATGCAAGAGGAGCACCCAGCGCGGCGGCTCGGCCGCGCCGAACACCTGCCGCGAGACGGCGTCCTCGAGCGCGTCGAGCGGATCGTCCTCGCCCGTCCAGGCGGCATCGATCGCCACGAGCCAGGGCTCCCCGCCCGGACGGTTCACCGTCGTCCACGCCACCAGGGGCTCTCCCGCGGGCCCCTCGCCGAGGGCCTCGAGCGCCTTCACGTCGTGACCGAGCGCCTCCAGCCACGGGCCCCAGAGCTCGCGCAGGGCCTCCGGCGCCTCGATGACGGCTCCGTCGTCGGAGGTCCCGTCGGGCTCGAACCAGCGCCCCACCCGCGCGGCCGCGTGCAGGCGCTCCGCCCAGAGCCGGCCGTCGCGGGCCAGGCGCTCGTCGGGCGGTTCTGCCCCTCCGGTTGCGGCCTCGCGCCAGAGGCTCGCGAGCTCGGACAGCTCGGTCTCGAGACCCGTCTCGAGATAGTGGGCGGGGAAGAAGGCCTGCTCGTTGCCGAGGCCGGCGAGGTCGAGGCTCATGGAGGGGGCCCCTTTCAGGCGCGGGAAGAGGGAACGAGGGCCGCAAGCACCAGCACATGGGCCTGCGACTCGAGGGCGTGGGTCTCGCGGATCCAGGCCGCATGGCGATCGAACTCGGCCTCGAGGGCCCTGAGCCCCTGCGCCCGCTCGCGCGCGATTCTCGCCTCCGACCACGACCGCCCCGCGAGCGTGGCCTCGAGGTGCGCGACCTGCCGGTTCTTGAGCGTGGAAAGCCGCTCCAGGTGCTCGGCCGCGCGCGGCTCCAGCACCGCACGGTGGGCCTCGCGCCGCAGGGCCAGGTGGTCGCGGGCCGCCACCAGCACCGGACCGAGCGCCGTCTGCAGCCGTTTCGAGACCCCGGGGTCCAGCGCGTCGCCCGGGTTCACCCAGTCGTCGGCATCGAGGCCGCATGCCGCGACCAGCTCCGCGAAGGGCTCCACGCGTGGCACCCCGTTCGCGCGCAGGCGCACCGAGAGCCAGGCCTGCACGACGGGCCGCCCGTGGCGATCGGGCACGATGCCCACGACGACCATCGCCACCTCGTCGGGGGCGAGGCTCCGCGGACGCACGAGCACCGGTGCCAGCTGCCGGCCCTTGCCATCACGCCCCAGCTCCGACGCCAGGCGATCGTCGAGCCACTGCATGGCCGGGTGCAGCGGCCACAGCACCTGCAGGTCGGGCGGCTTGCCGGCGGCCCGCCCGTCGCGGATGGCCTCCTCGAGCCGCGACCGGTCGGCCGTGAGCCGCAGGGGGTGCGGGTACGGGTTGGCCTCGGCGGGCCCGCGCTCCAGCCGGAAGCGCAGGTCTTCGGGGATCTCGAAGGCCACGACTTCGGGTCCGGCGTCGCGGATCACGAGCCCGCGCGTGGTGGCCAGGCTCTGGAGCCCGGCTTCCAGGTAGGCCCGGTCCGAGGGCCACAGCGAGAGCCCGTGCGCCCGCACGACGGGGCCCGGACCGGGGGCCGGGGTCGCACCGGCGGCTTGCGGCGATGCTTCAGCCGTCGCGGCTGTCCGGAAGAGGGCCAGGAAGGCATCGTCCTCGTCGGAGCCGTCCAGGAAGGTCGTGTTGGCCTGCTCGATGGCCGCCGCCGTGAGGTGTTCCTCGGCCGCGACGTCGTACACGCCCAGGACCGTGGCCGGGTCGCCGAGGTTGTTCTGGACCTCGGTGTCCTTCTTGACCAGCAGCTCCAGGATGCGCTGGTCCCCCCCGATGCGCGCGTCGGCGTGGCGGGTCATGAGGTAGCGCAGGAGCGGCGTGCGCGGCTGGCCGTACCGGTCGATGCGGCCGTTGCGCTGCTGAAAGAGCATGAGGCTCCAGGGCACGTCATAGTGGACCAGCCGATGGCAGAGCGGGTGCAGGTTGAGGCCCTCGGCGGCGACGTCCGTCGCGAGCAGCAGCCGCACCGGATGGGCGCGGCGCGTGAAGGCCGCGACGTTCGCGTGCAGGTCGGTGTCGCTCATGGAGCCGTGCATGGTGAGCACGGCCTGTGGCGGCAATTTCAGCAAGCGCGGCAGGTGCGCCTCCAGGAAGGCGAGCGTCTCGCGGCGCTCGGTGAAGACGACCAGGCGGTCCTCGGGGTCCTGGCCCGTCCAGCCTTCCGAGGCGAGCATCGCGGCGAGGCCCGAGAGCTTCGAGACGTCGGACGGCTCGATGCGCTCGAGGGCCGAGGCCAGGATCTCGAGGGCTGCCACCTCGCGGGCGTCCGTGGCCTTGCGCAGGCGCTCGCGCGTCGTGGCGAGGCAGGCTGCGGGGCTCGAGAAGAAGGCCTTCTCGAGGACGGTGCGGAAGAGCATCTGCCCGGCGTTGCGGCGCGGGCCGGCGACGACGGGCACGTTCAGCAGGGCGTCGATGGCCGCGTCCTCGGCGGGGGTGGCGTCGCTCCAGACCTCGCGCACCTCGCGCGGGGGGAAGGCCTGCTGGAGCTCGTGCTGCACGTCGGCCTTGAAGCGGCGGACGTACAGGCCGCGGATGTCCTCGGGGGTATAGTGGTCGGGGTCGGCGATCGCCGTGGGATCGAGCATGCGCATGAGGCTCGCGAAGCTGCGCGCGCGGCCGTCGTGGGGCGTGGCCGAGAGCAGGATCAGCCCGTCGCTGATGCCCGCGAGCAGCGTGGCCAGGCGGTGGCGCTGCGAGCCCGAGCCGCGCTCGGCGACGTGGTGCGCCTCGTCGATGACGATGACGTCCCATCGCGAGCGCTCGAGGTGCGTCCGGTAGGCGCGGTCCTGCTTGAGGGTATCGAGCGACACGATGACGCGGTCGTGGTGGTGGAAGGGGTTGGCGTGGGCCGGCAGCTCGCGGGCGATGCGCGCGAGCCCGACGGAATCGAGCTTCACCAGGGGGATGGCGAACCGGTTCCAGAGCTCGTCCTGGAACTGGGCCATCATGCTCTTGACCGTCACGACCAGGATGCGCTTCGCGCGGCCGCGGTGGATGAGCTCCGAGAGCAGGATGCCGGCCTCGAGGGTCTTGCCGAGGCCGACGGCGTCGGCGATGAGGATGCGCGGCCGCGGCTGCGACAGGGCCAGGTGCGCCGGGACGAGCTGGTATGCGAGGACGTCCATGTGGGCGCGGTGACCGACCTGCAGGGCGATGGTACCCGGTTCACCCGAGGGGGGCAGCTTGCGCAGGCGCCCTTCGAGGTAGAGGCGGCTGCGCAGGAAGCGGGGGCTCGGATCGGCGACGAAGACGGTGTCCTCGGGGCGCAGGACGTCGATGCGCGGCTCGAGCTCGTCGAGGAAGGTCACCTCGCGATCGCGCACGAGCTCGGAAAGGCCCGTGGCCGTCACGAGCTGGCCGCCCGTGCGGGTCGGTTCGACGCGGGTGACGAGCCATTCCTCGTCGCGGACGAGGATGCGGGCACCGGGGGCGAGGGGCGTGCGGGTCGCGATCATGGGCGGGTCCTGCGGACGGGGTGGGCGCACCGTTCACTGTACCCGAAAGATTTCTGTTGATGCACCCGGGCGCCAATTGAACATCCTCGCCGGGATTTCAAGGCCCGGATCACGGTCAACCGAGAAGCCCCTCCCGGTCCAGAGATGACCTGACCGGTACGGCGATCGCCCCTGTCCTGACGACGCTCCAGGCAGCTTCAGCCTACGGCTCGCGGTCGAACCATGCCTTCAGCTGCTCGATGGCGGTCATGTCGAAGAGACTCTCGATCAGGGTCTCGAGCTGGTCGGTACTCAGCTTCTCGAGCTGCGCAGCCACGTCGGCATCAGGCATGCCGAAGCGACGGGCGATCGCCCGTCGGGCCAGGCGGAGCGCTTCCTGGTGGGAGCCTTCGGCCCGTCCCTTGTTCAGGCCCTGTTCCAGGCCCTGTTCCAGGCCTTCAGCCAGCCATACGGGCTGAGCCTCGTTGACCGCTTCCTGTTTCCAGCGTTCGCGGAGCTTCCACATGGTGGAGCCTTCCCACGGTTCCATGTCCCAGATCTTGTCGAACATGATGCCCTCCAGGAGCGGCTTGACCTGACTCAAATCTACCACATACGCCGCCGTGCGCAGCATGTCGTCCACGATGTCTCGCAGGTGCGGCCGGTCGACGACTTGCTCCATCAGGCGAGAGAACACCTCGGGGTCTCGACCGTGCTTCATGAACGGCAAGAAGGGCCACCATGGTCCGTCCATCCCATTTTCCAGCACCTGGCGGGCGTCGAGTTCGGCCAGCACGATCTCGATGGGGCGCACCTCGATCCGGAACCCGAGAAGCGCGTAGTCCAGGTCCGACCGGCGGGCCTCGCCTGGCTTGCCCAGGTAGATGACGACCGGGATGACGTGGCAGCCGCGATCGTGGAGCAGCCAGGTCGTCAGGGCCGCCAGGCGCCGGGGCAGGTCGATGTCGGGCCGCGTCTGGATCTCGACGATCGCCAAGATCTTGCCGAGCTCCGGATCTTCCAGGTGCAGCTCGAGGTCGGGGGTCCGCTGCTTGATCGCGAGTTCGCGGGTCTCGGCCCGGATGAACCGGGTCTCGGCTCGCCCGGAACCGAGTCGCGAAGATAGGTCTTCACGGAAGCAGGTCACTCGCGCAGCCGCGCTGTTAGCGCACGACGACCTCCGGGCCCGGTCCCGACACGATCCGCAGGCGCATCTGCTTGCCGATGCAAATTTCAGAGCCGCTTCGTCGAGTGCCCGTTCAGCGTGGGCGGAGCATGGTGACCTGCTGGTCGCATCCCCCCGACGGGCACGCTGTAAGGGTCGCCCCCTGCAGCGCCCCGGCATTATCGAGAGGGGGTTGCTCGAGGTTTCTCTGGCTTTTGGTCGGATTGCTTCGAATAGATGACGGCATCACTCTTGCCGCGCAGATTGCCTGCCCAGAAGGTCTGCCCGTTCGAGGCGTCCACGACCCGGATATAGGCGTTCTCGAACACGGACCGTTCGACGTTCACGCTGGTTTCGTTGACGACGGGGCGAGACTGAACCCATCGGTACTCGAGGGCGTACCTGACGCCGGCTCTAGCCAGGATGCCCATCTCCGGGATGCGCTCGGCTTCAAACGAGAAAGGTTCGACGCTCGCCGTGCTCGGGATCTGGGCTTCGGAGTTCCGGACGACCCGGATGCCCGCGGTGGTCAGACCGATGGTCATCCCTTCCTCGCAAACTTTCCGCTGACCCGGTTCGATCACCTGGGGCAACCCCAGAATCACGACCGTGTCGCCCGCCTTGAGTTTCGCTCCCGTGACGACCTCCTGAGTGAGACGTGCGATGGCTTGCATGCGCAATTCGTAGTCGTCTGGAACGGGCGCCGGGTTGCGCACGGCGGCCTGCATCGAGGCGGGTTGGCATCCGGCCAAAACGGTGAACGTGAGCAGGACGAACGGACGTTTCATGGCCTGATTTCCTCGTGTGGGGATTGGCTGGGTCGACTGATGTTTTTATGCCCAGGTGCTATCCTTTTGCACATACCGCACGCCCCCCGACCTCCTACGCCGTCGTCGGGACCGAAAGGATGCGCCCCCGGATGAAGATCTCGACCATCCTCGACCACATCGACAGCGGGCACATGGCCCTGCCCGAGTTCCAGCGCGGCTACGTCTGGAACCGGGACCAGGTCCGCGGGATCTTCGACTCGCTCTACCGGCGCCACCCCGTCGGAGGACTGCTGGTCTGGGCGACGGAGTCGAAGACGGCGGCCCACCGCGGGGACGGCGTGCTGGCCGCGGGAGTGGTGAAGCTGCTGCTTGATGGCCAGCAGCGCATGACCTCGCTCTACGGCGTGGCGCGCGGCACGCCTCCCCGGTTTTTCGATGGCAACGCCCAGGCCTTCACCGGGCTTCGTTTTCACCTCGAGAACCAGACCTTCGAGTTCTACCAGCCCGTGAAGATGAAGGACGATCCCCTCTGGATCGACGTCACCGAACTGTTGCGCGGGGGCACCGCGGGGCTCGGAGTTTTCATCAACCGCCTCAACGCGCAACCGGATCTCGCTTTGAAGGTGGGCGACTACGTGGGTCGGCTCGGCCTCCTCCAGGGCATCACCGACGTGGATCTGCACGTCGAGGAGGTCACCGGTGCCGACAAGTCACTCGACGTGGTGGTGGATATCTTCAACCGCGTCAACAGTGGCGGGACCAAGCTCTCGAAGGGGGATCTGGCCCTCGCCAAGATCTGCGCCGACTGGCCGGAAGGTCGCGACGCCATGAAGGCCAAGCTCAGGGACTGGGAGAAGGCCGATTTCCACTTCACCCTCGACTGGTTGCTGCGTTCCGTGAACACGGTTCTGACGGGCGAGGCCAAGTTCCAGCATCTCCACGAGAAGAGCGCTGCCGAGGTGAAGGACGCGCTCGCGCGGGCCACCCGGCACATCGACACCAGCCTGAACCTGATCAGCGGCCGGCTCGGCCTCGACCACGACCGGGTCCTCTTCGGCCGGTTCGGGGTGCCGGTCATGGCGCGCTACCTCGACCTCCGGGAGCAGGCGAAGCTCGGGCCCATGGGTGAAAAAGAGCGCGACCGCCTGCTCTTCTGGTTCGTGCAGGCGGCGATGTGGGGGCGTTTCTCCGGTTCGACGGAGTCGTTCATCGATCAGGACCTCGAAGCCCTCGAGGGCGAAGGAGACGGCCTCGAGCGGCTGCTCGAGCAACTGCGCCTCTGGCACGGGGGCCTGCGGGCAGAGCCGGGGCACTTCACGGGCTGGAGCGTCGGTGCGCGCTTCTATCCGGTCCTGTACCTGCTGACCCGCATGGGCTCGGCGCGTGACTGGGGCACCGGTCTCCCGCTCAAGGCGTCCCTGCTCGGGAAGATGAGCCGCCTGGAGGTGCACCACATCTTCCCGAAAGCGCAACTCTACAGGCGGAACGTCGCGCGGTCGGAGGTGAACGCGCTGGCCAACTTCTGCTTTCTGACCCGGGACACCAACCTCGACATCACCGATCGGTTGCCGGAGGAGTACTTCCCGAAAATCGAGGAGGCACACCCGGGCGCGCTGGCCTCGCAGTGGATCCCGACCGACGAGGCGCTCTGGAAGGTCGACCGGTTCCACGACTTCCTGGAGGCGCGGAAGATCCTGCTGACGGACGAGCTCAACCGACGCATGGAAGACCTCCTGCACGGCGATCTCCGCTGGCTCGCCGGTCCGGCGGCGGTGGTGCCGTCCTCGCTCCCGGTCGGCGGCGGGATCACCAGCGAAGCGGAAGAGGCCGAGATCCGGGAGATGAACGCCTGGGTCGAGTCGCAGGGGCTCCCGCGCGGGACCGTCGCGTATGACTTCGCCGATCCACGTTCTGGCGAACAGCGGGCCGTGTTCGATCTGGCGTGGCCGAGTGGCCTCCAGGAAAAGCTGAGTCAACCCGTCGCCGTGCTGCTGAACGAGGAGGATGCGACGGTCCTGGTCGCCATAGAGGCGGGTTTCCGGTGCTTCACGGACATGCGGACCTTCAGGGAGTACGTCGAAGCGGAATGTCTGGGGCGGGCGCTTCACCCCTGACCCGGGGCCGGTTTGCTTCGTGTCCGGGGCCAGGGCCGGATCATCAATCTCAAGATTATGTCATACTATGATATAATATAGTCATGATGTTACCAGATCGCCACCACAAGGACCGTGCAGCCAAGCGGATCTTCACCGCGGTGGGGGACGACCTGGCTCGATACCTCACGGGGCGTCCGAACACGCGTCTGGTCGAGGCTCTCACGCGGGAGTACCCGATCAAGCAGCGGACGCCGGACATCGAGTTGCACATGACCGATCCGGAGCTCGGGGACTTCCTGGTCGTCGTCGAGGTCCAGGCCCGATACGACCCGTCGCTCGCCCGCCGGCTCGCTTCGCTCACGACCTTTCTGCATGGGGAGCACGGCAAGCCGGTGATCCCGGTGGTGCTCTATCTCCGGAAGCCGGTCCGACAGGGTACCGATCGGATCTTCTACGAGATGGCCGGTGGCCGGGTCGAGGTCACCCCGGTCGAGATCGTGCTGGCCGAGATGGACGCAGGGGAAATCCTCTCGCGGGGACTCGAGGGTCCGTGGTGGCCCTTCATACCCTTCATGCGGCGCGGTCGCGATCCGGAGATCGTGGACCGCCTGGTGAACGAGGTCCGCGCCCGCCCCGAACGGGTGGGCATCGCAGATGACATGCTGCGCATGGTGGCCCATGTGGTAGAACTGGATCACCTGCGTCGATTGCTTGGAGGGGCCATGCTGGACAAGATCTGGGAGATGGAACCGTTCGAGGGTTCGTACATCTGGGTGACCCGCGAAAAGTGGCTCGGCAAGGGCCGAGAAGAAGGCCGGGAAGAGGGCCGTGAAGAAGGCCGCGAGGAGGGCCGTGAAGAAGGTCGCCGCCAGGAGATCTTGCGCGTCGCGAAGCGGGCGATCTCCCGGAAGTTCGGCCTCCCCGACCCGGACCTGACGGTCCGACTGTTGCCCCTCTCGATCGAGCAGCTCGAGGACCTCGTCGAGGCGCTCTTCGACATGGATTCACCCGCAGATCTCACGATCCACCTCGACGCCCTGTCCTGAGCCCATCCGGGCTGGCCTGGTCCAGGCCAGCCCGGCCTGACGCGCACCCGATGCTCAGTTCGCCGGACGGTACTTTCTGACCAGCGACTTCAGCCGGTCCAGCGGCAGGGCGTGCACGGTGTGGCCATCCCACCCTCGCGTGGTGGTGGCCGCCGTCAGCGCATTCCCGATCGCCTCCTCGGTGGCCTCCACCGCCGAATCGAACACGCCATCGAGCACGTCACCATGGGCTGCCTGCACGGACTGCGTGGCATCCTCGTTCTCGGTCCACGTGTTGGCCGTCGAGAATGCCAGGACGAAGTCGCCCGACGAGTTCCTCCCGGTCGAACCCGTGCGCGAGAGTCCCATGATGGCCCGCTTCGCCACCCGCGCCAGCTGGTGGGGCAGCAGGGGCGCGTCCGTCGCGACCACCATGATGATCGACCCCTCGGACGGCTTCAGCTGGGGCATCAGGTCGGTGATGAGTTCGCCGACGGGCACGCCCGCGATGCGCAGTTCCGGACGCGGGGCCATGTTGGCATTGACCAGCACCCCGACGGTATACCCGCCCGTCTTGACGGGCAGGACCCGACTCGCCGTGCCGATGCCGGACTTGAACCGGTACGCGACCATGCCGGTCCCGGCTCCGACGCACCCCTCCGCGACGGGCCCCGACGTCGCGCCGTCGATGGCCGCGAACACGTGCTCTGGGCCGACGTGCCGGCCCTGCTGGTCGTTCAGGAACTGGTCGTCGCACTCGGCGACCACGGGCAGGACCGTGTCCGAGAGCCGGCCCATGTCGGGATACTGGCGGCACATCCAGCTCACGACCGAATCGGCGACGCGTCCGACCGAGAGCGTGTCCGTGAGCAGGATGGGCGTCTCGAGATGCCCGGATTCGTTGACCCAGTGCAGGCCCGTGACTTCCCCGTTGCCGTTGAACACGTGGCCGGCCGCGAAGCACTTGTTCCGCCACACGTCCTCGCGGGGGACGATCGCCGTGACGCCCGTGCGCACGGGCCCCTGACCGGGGACGAGCGGACCGTCACCTGCTACCAGGGTCACGTGGCCGACCTTCACGCCGGGGACGTCCGTGATGGCATTGAAGCGACCCGGCGTCCCGCGGCCGATCCGGATGCCGAGATCCCGCAATCTGGCGCGTCCGGGGGCGAGACCCGGTGGGGTCACGACGGCGTCCAGGCCCGCCGAGGCAGGACGGGACAGGACGGGAAACGTCATCAGAACGGTGCAGGTGAGGAGGGCAGCGTGGAGACGGCGCACGGAGGCTCCTTTGTCGGTCGAACGGGCTGGAACGGAATCTCGCGAATCGCGACCGACGTCAGTCGGCCTCGGGGCTCGGGCTGCAGACGAGGGCAATCCCGCCAGAATGCCAGAGCGAGCGCACCTCTTCGAGCGCCTGGGTGCGCCACGTCAGGACGAGGGCCGGATCCAGCTTCTCCTGGTGTTCCGGCAGGGTCAGCAGCATCGCGCTCTCCGGCACCCAGGCCAGCTTGAAGCCGTGCTCGGCACCGATCTGCTCGAATCGCTCCACCCACAGGTCGAAAAGCTTCTCGTGCGTCGCCGTCGAATCGAGCTCCACGGCCGGGTCGCTCGAGATGGGGCCCCAGAGTTCGAGATGCGCGCGCTCGTCCGGGACCATCCAGTCGCTTCCCTCGAGCGCGACCACCGTGCGTGCCATGTAGGACCTCCTCGTCACTGAACCTTCGGGGGATCATTGTCGCATGCCCGGCGCGGGAGGTGATCCTCCCCACCGATGCGCGCGTGCTGTAGTGGCAGCATGAGAGAAGATACCTTCGAAGGGAGTTTCTGATGACGCCGCGTTCCGACATCCTCACGCGCCAGACGAGCCGGACCGGGATCCCTTCCGGCGGTTCCCGGGAGCGCGAGAAGGCCAGCCAGGAAGCGTTCCTCTTGACGCAGTTCGCCCGGGCCAATGCCGTGACCCGTCCGTTTGCCGAACTGGAGAAGCCACGAGCCTGGTGGAAATTCTGGGGCTGATGGGCGGCGTCACCCCGCCTTCTGCCTCGGTCTTGAACCGATGAGTCCCAACAGGAAGGGCGCCTGCACGTAGCAGGCGCCCTTCTTGCTCACGAATGAGAGGAATCAGTACGAACGGGGACGATCGTAACCACCCGTACGACGGCCTTCGGGACGCGGACGGTTTTCCTGGGGACGGGCCTCGTTCACGATGATCGCACGACCGGAAACCATCGACTGGTTGAGACGAGAAACCGCATCCTGAGCGAGCTCGGCAGACGCCATCTCGACGAACCCGAAACCACGGGGCCGACGCGTCTCGCGATCAAGCGCGATGCGCGCGGAAACGACCTCGCCCACGCCCTCGAAAATCTTGCGGAGTTCATCCTCGGTGAGGGAGTAAGGGAGGTTTCCAATGTAGAGCTTGGCCGACATAAGGGTCCTTTCCAGCGGTTCCAGGGTCACGGCCGTGCCCACTTCGAATGAAACCGCGTCGATATGGAGTCTCGCGAGATGCTGGCGGTGAGCTGACATCCCTGGA
Source organism: bacterium (assembly GCA_035285805.1). GTDB lineage: Bacteria > Cyanobacteriota > Sericytochromatia > S15B-MN24 > UBA4093 > JAYKJE01. The sequence continues at coordinate 14,817 of JAYKJE010000018.1, forward strand.
AACAGGAGATAGTGACGACACACCGGATTAGTCATCGCGAGCGTCACCCCCATGGTGACTGAGCCAGGATGGCTTGTCCAGTGGATCAGGCTCTGAACACATCGTTCACTGCCTTGATACCAATGTGATGGATCTTGGTTTGAATGTCAATACTCTGGACGAATCCTGACTTCCGGGATTTTCCGACTGTCGCGAGGCTGGGACCCCGGTGAAGGCAGGGTCAGGACCTTTCATGTCAGGCGCGGAAGGCTCACCACGGTCGGGGCGGACACCGCGCGATTTTCGGGGGCTCAGGTGTAGTACTGGAGAATCTGCCAGAGACGGAGAAATGGCCCACGATAGATGCGGGAATCGTTGTACTCGTACACGACCGTCGCATGCTCCCAGTCCGGCTCGAAGAGCCTCGCATGGAATTCCCGGATCAGGGCAGGATCCGTCGTGAGCAGGGCGATCTCCTGGTTGTCGATCAGCGCGCGCGTATCGGCATTGACCGAGCCGAGGGCCGCCAGCGTGCCATCGATCGAGAAGAACTTGGTATGGACATGCGCCTGATCGGGCACTCCTCGGTACAGCCGGGCCTGACCGCCTGCCTGCAGGATCCGGTTGAGGCCGACCACATGCAGCTTCCGGAACAGGGCTTCATCGGATTCGCCCGGTACGATGACACGCACCTTGACGCCCCTGCGTGCAGCGGCGACCGTCCGCTGGATGACTCCTTCGTCCCAGAAGTACTGCTGCTCGATGTCGATGGATCGGCGCGCTCCCTCGATGGCCTCGTAGAGCGCGAGTTTCGCCTCGAAACGGCCCTCGGGGGGACTCGTGACGACGACGCGAAGGGTCACGTCCTCTCGGGGGGGCACCGCTGGTCGCTCGGGCAAGGCGGGCAGAGCGCCGCCTCCGGCCAGTTTCCAGTCGCGCAGGAACTCTTCGTGCAGCTGCGGCACGACGTCACCCGAGAGATCCAGCAGGGCATCATGGACGGTCGTGTCGAACTCGGACATCAGATTGACGCCACCGATGATGGCCCGATCGTGATCGGCCAGATACACCTTCCGGTGATCGATGTTGATGCCGCGCAAGTGGTTGTCCTGCCGGATCAACCTGGGTTCGTAGAACTGGAACCGCACCCCGACCTGCTCGAGGTTTTCCCGCACACGCTTGCCACCCTTGAAGCGGCTCCCCATGTAGTCGGCCAGCACGGTGACGTCGACGCCCCGCTTGCGCGCTGCGGTCAGCGCCTGGACGATTCGCTGACCGAATGGATCGTCTGCAAAGTTGAAGACCTCGATCCGGAGGCTCTTGCGGGCACTTTCGATCAGACCGAGGATGAGCCGGGCATTCTGGAGAGGGCCCACCGACAGGCCGGCACGGTTGCGAGCCGTCCATCCATGCAGCACGCCGGGAGGACGATCGGGAACCGAGAAACTCAGGGCAGGTGGGGATGCCAGTTCTGCCTGCACGACCGCTTCGTCGGGGCCTCTCGACACGGGCGCCGGAGACGGGATACCGCAGGCCGTGAGGGCAGACAGACACAGCAACGTGGGGATCAGGGTTCGTGAAGGAATCATGAGGCCACCGCCATGACGCCGATGCGAGAACGGACTCTCGAGATGCTTCATGGCGACTTAACCACGCTTTAACTCATCGGTCAAGCATGGCGAGCGTCACATGCGGCCCTTGATCTCCTTGGCGGCCATCACGAGCTGGTCGAAGCCATCCCGGATCCGGTCGGCAGGGGTCAGCAACCCGCACTGACCGCCCACCCCTTCGTCAGCACGCCACAGGGCGCACTGGGGCGTGCATTCGGCCTTCTGGTTCGCATAGCTCATGAGAGGACAGATCGGCATGGGATTCGCCACGTTTCTTTGATAGAATGCGTTCGTGCGTTGACCCCCGAAAGCTTAATCAGTCTTCCTTTTCCGGTCAAGTTTCCGCGAGCGGTGCCCCGATATCGGCGATGGCTTCTACCGAATTGTCCTCTGATGCCTTCCAGGATGCGCTGATCCGCGACCTCGTCCTGCGTGCCCGTCTCCTGGACGAGGCCGGGATCGAGCAGGCGGAGCGTTACCGTCACGACCCCGCGCGTCGCGGGATCGTGCATCGTCATGCGTTCCTGCCGGATCCGGCGAGTGTCGGCCTGCTCGCCATCGAACCGGTGACGGGTGAAATCGTCGCACGCATCCCGCTCGTGGAGGCCGATCCGCCCCCGGAAGCGTCCTCGTGGTCCCGTCCCACCGATGGGAACGTCCTCGTCATGTCCCCCCGGGAACCGGGTATTTCCGGTTCTGTCCGGCTGGAGTCCGGCGCTCATGTCGGGTTGCTCCCGTCCCCGCGCGGCGGGTTCCTGTACCCGGGGCTGCCGCTCATCCGGGACCGCAGTCCGCGGCTCGCGTCGCTTCCCGCGAGCCAGGTTCCGGCGTCGGCCGTCCCGCATCTTCCGATCGATCTATCCGTGTCCAGCTCGGGTGAATTCATCCTGGCCATGGACCGGGGGGGCGGCACCGTTCATGTCGTCGTGGCTCAGTCTGCGACCCAGTCCGGAGGCATCCAGCTCCGTGCGGCCGGGTCTCGACGCCCCATGGGCCTCGCGTCCCATGGACGTCAGGTCTTCCTGACGGATGGCATCACGTCGCGCCTGACCGTGCTGGATTGTGTCGGGCTCAAGGTCCGGCACCAGATCTTTCCGACCGGACCTCTCGGGGGTGCGAGCGTCACGCCGGATGGCTCCCTCCTCGTCATGACCTTCACCCGGCCGGGGGACCAGATCGGCCTGGTGCTCGTTCAGGTCAGTGACCTGCGGGTCCGGCACCTGATGAACCTTCCGCTCGTCCGGGGTGACGACGCCCACATGGAGCAGATCGCCATCGCGCCGGATGGTGGCCTCCTGTATGTCCTGGGGACGGGCGAGGATCGCAAACCGCGTATCGTGGCTCTCGATCCCGCCCGTCGTCAGGTGATCGCCGAGATCCCGCTGGAATCCCGCCCTGTCACCCTGGCATTTCCTCCGCCCCCGGACTGGCTACCTCCCCCGATGTCCCTCTCCGATGCCCTGGTCGGATCGGGACTCGTCTCCGCGGCCGCCCTCGAGGCCCTCCAGGAGCCCCCCGAGGTCCCGACGGGACCGCTGTCCGACCCTGCCATCGACCCGATGGTGCTGGGACAGTTGCCCGAGCGCCTCATCCGCTCGATGGGCATGGTGCCGCTCCATCGCGATGAGGCCCGGCTCACCGTCGCCATGGTCCGGATGGACGATGCTGCATGTTTGCAGCTGGCCCAGCAACTGGCAGGCGGCCTTCAGCTCCGTCTCGTCTCCATCTCTTCGGGTGACCTCGAGGAGTTCATGACCCGGCGCTATCCCGGTCTCTTGGCGAGCTATCAGGCGCTCCGGCAGGCAACCCCCATCGTTCGTCCGCCTGGAACGGGAGGTCAGGGGCCACTTCCAGGTGCGCCGCCAGGGCCACGGCCCGGAGCAGCTCCGGGGCCGCTTCCCGGTCCGAGACCCGCGCCCGTGGCCGGGGGGCCTTCCCCTGCTGCGCCGGGACCCGTTCCAGGGCCTCGCCCGCAACCGGCAGCAGGGCCGCAGGCCGGTCCCGCCCCTGGTCCGATTCCGGGTCCAGTGCCCGGACCGCTCCCGGGCCCTCGTCCCGGACCGCGTCCTGCTCCCGGGCCCTTGCCCGCGGCATCCGCCTCGCAGCCCGAGCCGCCTGCCACCGAGACTCCGACTCGGTCCGGTTCGCCGTCCGGGTCGGGAATGGTCTCGCCGGCCGTTGCCGACCCGTCGGTCGCGCCGGCTGCGGATCCTGCGGCGCCGCCCAGGTCAACCGTTCGCCCGCTGTCCGCGCGTGCTTCCTTGCCACCCGGATCGTGCGAGCGTCCCGTGTCGTCCGACGGCCACCGCGTCCTGGCCTGGGAGCCGCTGCGTCGGATCATCCAGGAACTCGATCGCACCCGGGAAAGCTCATGGTCCTGGCAAAACGTGGTTGCTGCCTCCGTGGCTTATCTGCCGGGTGGCCACCTGCTGGCCTGCGAGGTCCAGCAGGGGCACGTTCTCGAATTAGACCCCGTGGAGCGCAAGGTCGTGTGGTCCTATGCGCCCTCGCCATCTGCGGATGGGGCACTCCGGGCACCGCGCTGGGCCGGCCGCACGGGTGAGGGGAACACGCTGGTCGCGGATACGGGCAACCATCGGGTGCTCGAACTCGATGCTTCGGGGGTGATCGTCAGGGCAATAGGTGAACGGGCGCGCGCCGGATGCACGGGCGGTGCTCTCTTCAAGCCCCACTCCGTCCAGCGCTTGCCTGACGGCAACACGCTCGTCGCGGACACGGGCAACCATCGCGTCATCGAGATCGACGGCCGGGGTGAGATCGTCTGGCAATATGGCAACGCCAGCAATCGTCTCGGTGGCAATGCCGGTTCCGGCCCGGATCAGCTGCACGAGCCGACCTGGGCCTGGCGTCTGTCGGGTGGGACGACGCTCGTGGCGGATGCCGGCAATCACCGTGTCCTGGAGCTGGACGACGACGGAAACATCGTCTGGTCGCTCCGTCTGGACGGCGGGACCGGGGCACGGGTCGTTCGGGACGTGGTGCATGCCTGGCGCCTCGAGGATGGACGGACGATCGTCTTCGGACGCAAGGGCCTGCTCGAGTGGACGGAACCCGAGGGATTGACCTGGGAGTACGTGTTCACGAGCCAGGAAGCGATCGCCGCGCGACCCGCACGACCCGCTCGGGCCGATGACCCGGCGCTTTCACGTCCCCAGGTCGTTCCGGCTGCCGTCGTCGTCCCGGGGCCGCGTGTCTCCATCCCCGAGGCCTCCGTTCCGCCTGCAGCGCCACCGGCCTCCGCCACACCCTTGCCTCTGACTTTCCCCGAGACCTGGCTGGTCTGCGAGCGTCAGGCCAACCGGCTGTTCGAGATCGACCGTGCCCAGCAACTCGTCTGGGAACATCGCGGCGGTCAGGGGGCGGATCGTCTGCTCGCTCCGCATTCGGCCGCACGTTTGCCCTCCGGGGCGACTCTCGTCGCGGATACGGGGCACCATCGCGTCATCGAGATCCGGGACGGGCACGTGGTCTGGCAACACGGGCACCTCGGAGAGTCGGGAACCGGTGGCCGACTGCTCGATCAGCCGCGCTGGGTGGAGCGCACCCCGCGGGGAGGCTGGCTCATCGCGGATGCCGGAAACCGTCGCGTCATCGAACTGGACGGCGGGTCTGACATCCGGTGGCATGTCGATGGCCTCCGGTTTCCCGTGCACGCCACGCGCCTGCCCGGAGGCCACACGCTCATCGTGGAGTGGGGTGGACACCGCGTGCTGGAGGTCAACGAACAGGGCCGCCCTGTCTGGTCCTACGGGCAACTTGACTTCGCGGGTACGGGCACCAATCAGCTCTTTCACCCCGAATTCGCCATTCGCCTGGCTGACGGCAACACCTTGATCTGCGACACCCAGAATCACCGGGTCATCGAGGTGACCTCCGATCGCGAGATCGTCTGGCAGTATGGCGGTCCCGGCTTCCTGGGTCGCAAGGGACGCTTCGGGATGCAGTTCAACACGCCCGTCTCGGCGTGGCGCCTGGCTGACGGTGAGACCCGCGTCCATCACGCCGGAAAGAACCATCTGGTCGAGGTCCTGCCCGATCTCGAGATCTCGTGGCATCACACCTTGATGCCCCCGCGATAGCTAGAACGAGTGGATCGAGAAACGCTCCGGGTCCACCTGGACGTCTGACGGATCGATCCAGTCTTCGACGGGTTCATGGAAGGCGACGAGCGTCAGGTGGCCCGTGGTGTACCGGTAATGGACGGCGCGCCGCACCTGCCGGATCGTCTCGTCGAGGCTCGCATGCTCGAAGACCCAGACGACCGGGGCATGGACGTGTCTGCAGGTGTATTCCAGTCGGTCCCAGGTGCAGGGCCCCACGATGATCCAGAACTCCGGTTCCCGCTCGAGGTCGAGGGCGACCAGGTTCCCCGGATGCTTGAAGCGACCGCGGTGGTCGAACACCCACTGCTCGTGTTCCCGGTGGAAGAGCGCATACGCTGCCGCCGTGAGGCTCACCCGACCGGCATCCTCGTGGGTGTCCCGGTAGAGCGTCACCTGATGCTTGCGCCCGAAGCGAAAGCGTACGGGGCCATATCCCAGCTCGGTCATCACGTTCATGTTCTCCACCTCCTTCCTACCCGATCGCGTCCCCCCGTCACCGGCCGAGGTTGGTAACACTATTTTAACAATCACCTCCCCTTCATCACGGAAAGAATCGTCCGAACCTTCTATCGTGAGCACCATCGAGGGTTCTCGAGCCGGAAGGAGGCGCGACATGAAGTGGCTGTGATCGCTCACATGGGCCAGCGTGACGCAGACGCGGGAACTCGGTATCATGCCGGTCGTTGGTTCCCCGTCCGGCAACGTCGCCAGAAGGCCCTTCGAGATGACCTCTCCTCTGCTCCGAGCCGCCACCCTCACCGGGGTTCACCACCTCGAGTTCTACGTGGGAAATGCGCGGCAGGCCTCGTACTTCTATCAGAAAGCTTTCGGTTTCCGTCAACTCGCCTACTCCGGCCCCGAGACCGGCGTGCGAGATCGCGCCAGCTACGTGCTCGGCCAGGGGGACGTCCGCCTCGTCCTCACGACGGGCCTGACTCCCGACCATCCTGCCTGCCGCTTCGTGCAGGCCCACGGGGATGGCGTGATCGACATCGCGCTGTCCACCACCGATGCCACGCGCATCTACGAGCAGGCACTCGAACGCGGAGCCACGGGCATCCAGCCCCCGACGGTTCATGAAGACGAGCATGGCCGGGTCGTCACCTCCCGCATCGCCACCTACGGCGACACCCTCCACACGTTCATCGAGCACGAGGGCTACCGCGGCCCCTTCCTTCCGGGTTTCGTGCTCCAGTCCGGTCTGCTCCGGGAGCCTTCCACGGGTATCGTGCGCATCGACCACGTCGTCGGGAACGTCGACTGGAACCAGATGAACACGTGGCGCGACTTCTACACGCGCGTGCTCGACTTCCATCCTTTCGCCCACTTCGATGACAAGGACATCTCGACCGAGTTCTCGGCCCTGCGGTCCATCGTCATGGCGAGCCCCGACGAGCGCATCAAGTTCCCCATCAACGAACCCGCCGAGGGGCGCAAGCAGAGCCAGATCGAGGAATACATCCGGGCCAACGGAGCTCCGGGCGTCCAGCATCTGGCGCTCGCCACCGAGGACATCGTCAGCACCATCCGCGCGCTGCGGGCCAACGGGGTGGCTTTTCTTCCGACCCCGGCCAGTTATTACGACGCTTTGCGGACCCGCGTCGGTGATCTCCAGGAAGCCATCGACGAACTGCAGGAACTCGGGATCCTCGTCGACCGGGATGACCGGGGCTACATGCTCCAGATCTTCACCCAGCCCCTCGAGGATCGCCCGACCTTCTTCATCGAGATCATCCAGCGTCGCGGATCCGAGAGCTTCGGCAAGGGCAACTTCAAGGCCCTGTTCGAGAGTATCGAACGGGAGCAGGCCCTCCGCGGCAACCTCCAGGAGACAGGCCGGAGGGGGTGATTTGCGGTTTACGTCCTCGGCCGCGTGCCTCACGTACCTCCCAGTACGCTTCGGCCCGCGGCCTGCGGGCGCACTCGCAAATCCCCTCCCTCGGGCCTGTCTCCTCCTTTTCCGCCAGGACTTGCGCGCGGGCCTGCGGCCTTGCTTGCTCGTCCTGGCGCAGCTTCCCGTCTTCGGAGGACTTGCGCGCGGGCCTGCGGCCTCGCTTGCTCGTCCTGACCTTTTGACATCGCGTGTTGTGCGCTGCGGCCCAGGGTGCCTATCCCCCTTCCGCCCTTTCGTCTGATATGATCGCCATGCGAAGGTTTCGCAATCAACGGCCGTCGGCCGGTATGAAGGGGGGGATTCGATGCTCAAGGAAGATATGATCGAGCTAGAGGGCACCGTCATGGAAGCCCTTCCTAACGCGATGTTCCGCGTGAACTTGCCCAACGGTCACAGCGTCCTCGCCCATCTGGCTGGCAAGATGCGCAAGCACTTCATCAAGGTGCTGCCGGGTGACAAGGTCAAGGTTGAACTGAGTCCTTACGACCTGACCCGGGGTCGCATCACCTTCCGGTTGCGCAACTAGGAGGTTCGGCATGTCCAGGACCCTCTGAAGGCGCCACCCTCGGGTGGCGCCTCACGTCATGTGGGGGGCTCTCTGGTAACATGGGTTCGGTTCGACACCGATTCGGGAGGCAGACCATGTTCGACACGTTCCGTGAGCTCCGGGATCCCGACCACGGGCTCGTCGTCCTCTCGACCGACAAGTTCAAGACGGTCACCCTGACCCTCAGCCTCGCCTGTCCGCTCGATCCGTCTCACCTCAGCCTCGACGCGGTCCTGCCTGCTGTCCTCGCCCGCGGTTGCAAGCTCGCCCCCGGAGTCAAGGCCCTCCAGGACCGCCTCGACGACATGTTCGGTGCCTCGTTCGAACATGGCGTCTACAAGCACGGCGACCAGCACGTCCTGCAGTTCGACCTCGAGATCCCGAACGGCAATTACCTTCCGGGCAAGCCTCACCTGCTCGAGGATGCCCTCGCGTTGCTGGCCTCGCTCGTCGGCGAACCCCTGCTCGAGGATGGCCTGGTCCGTTCGGACTTTCTCGACCTCGAGCGTGAACAACTGCGTCGCCGCCTCGGTTCCATCATCAACAACAAGGCCCGGTATGCCGCCTTTCGAGGTGTGGAGGCCCTCTTCGAGGGAGAACCCTTTGCCCTGCATACGCTCGGGCGTCTCGAGGATCTTCCCGGGCTCACGCCGGCGCGCGTGACGGCCCGTCACGCCGAGATGCTCACCGGGATGTGGCGAGAGCTCGTCGTGGTCGGAGACGTCGACCCTGCAAACGTCCGGGACCTCTGGGCACGCTACTCTCCTTTCCCGCAAGGCCAGGGCCCCGCCCTGAAACCCACCCGACGCCTGGACGATCGCTCCGACATCCTCGAGCGCTCCGACCGCTTCGACGTCCAGCAGTCGCAACTGGTCTTCGGCTTCCGGGCACCCGTCACCATCCATGACGAGGACTATCCCGCCTACCTGATGTTTTCGGGCGTCCTGGGGGGCTATGCGCACTCGAAACTCTTCGTGAACGTGCGCGAGAAGGCCAGCCTCGCCTACAGCGTCTACTCGCGCTATGACGCGATCAAGGGCTACATGCTCATCACGGCGGGTATCAACGAGTCGGATCGGGAACCTGCCGAACGGCTGATCCTCGAGCAGCTGGAGGCGATCGCCCGCGGGGAGGTCGACGACGACGAGATGCAGCAGACCCTCGCCCTCATCGTCAACGACTACCGCGAGCTGGTCGATTCGGCCCCGGCGATCGCTCATCAGGTCCTGGCTCGTGACCTGACGGGTCATCACTGGACCATCGACCAGATCATCGAGGCCTGCGGCCGAGTCACGGTCGACGACGTGGCGCGCCTGGCCCGCGAGACCCGTCTCCACGTCCGTTATGCCCTGCGCGATCGCCAGTCCCGGGAGGTGACGCATGCCTGAGGTCCGTTCCACCACGCTCGCCGAGACGCGCTTCGAGGAAACGCTGCCCTCGGGCCTTCATGTCGTCGTGCTCCCGCGCCCCGGGTACGCCAAGACGTTCGGGATGTTCACCACCCGTTACGGCTCCATCGACCACCATTTCCGCCCACTCGGTGGCCAGGAAATCCGGGTAACCGACGGGATCGCGCACTTCCTCGAGCACAAGCTCTTCGAAGAGCCCGACGGGGATGCCTTCACGCGGTTCGGTCGCAAGGGCGCCTCGGCCAATGCCTTCACCGGCCACACCCAGACCAGTTACCTCTTCACGGCCACCGACCACGTCATCGAAAACCTGCATACCTTGCTCGATTTCGTGCAGGCTCCGTACCTGACGGATGCCAACGTCGCCAAGGAAAAGGGCATCATCGAGCAGGAAATCCGCATGTACGATGACCACGCCACCTGGCGGGGTTACCGGGCCATGCTCGAGAACCTCTATCACGTGCACCCGGTCCGCATCGACATCGCCGGCACGGTCGAGTCCATCAGCCAGATCGACGTCGAGAGCCTGCTCACCTGCTATCGCACCTTCTACCATCCGGCCAACATGGTTCTGGTCGTCTGCGGGGACGTCGATCCGGACGTCGTTTTCCGGGAAGTCCGGGCCAACCAGGCCCGCAAGTCCTTCGAGCCGTGGCCGGGGGTCGAGCGTCTCCAGGATCCCGAACCGGATACGGTGCATGCGGCCTCCACCACGCTTCATCTCTCGGTCGCTCGTCCGATCCTGCGGCTCGGTTTCAAGGATCGGGCTCCCGGTATCGACGGTGAGGCCCTCCAGTTCCATCATCTCGTCGCAGGAATCGCCCTGGAGCTCACGCTCGGCAAGGCCTCCGACCTCTACAATCGCCTCGACGAGTCCGGGCTCATCGACGCCACGTTCTCGTACGATCACGAGGCCGAACCTGGCTATGCTTACACCATGCTCGGGGGGGAAACGGACGATCCCGAGGGCCTCGCCATCGCGCTCGTCGAGGGTTTCCAGCAGATCCGGACCCATGGTTTCGAGGCGGAAGCCTTCGAACGCGTCCGCCGCAAGCGCCTCGGGGAGTTCCTGCGCGTCTTCAATTCCCCCGAATCCCTCACCCATGAATTCACCACCTCATACCTGGCCGGGGTCGACCTGTACGTCATTCCAGCGCTGCTGGATCGCGTGACTCTCGAGCACGTCACGGAACGCGCCCGGGCCCTGTTCGATCCGGAACGGATGTCGAAGGTCGTCATCATGCCCACCCAGGAAAGCTGACCCGGAGTTCACATGCACCGCCAGCACGTGCTCGAGGACGGCAGAAGCATCGTCATCCGTCGCGCGACCGTCGCGGACAGCCAGGCCATCTTCGACCTGTACGACTCGCTCTACCAGGGCCAGTACACGCTCGACATCGTCAACCGGGACGACGTCCGCGATTCGGCCCTGGCGGACCAGGACCACGTCTGGCTGGTGAATGACTTCGAGGGCCGGATCATCGGCTCGGTCGTGTTCGAGGTGGATCCTGCTCACCGCAACGGCAAGGTCTTCGCGGCGGTCGTGCATCACGAGTTTCGCCGCCACGACCTCATGTACCAGACCATCTCGCTGGGGCTCGAGGTGCTCATGCATCGCGATCGCACCATCGACGTCCTCTACGCCACCACGCGGACCGCCTCCATCGGGCCGAGCAAGCTCCTCAAGAAGCTGGGATTCGTCAGTCTCGGCATCTTTCCGAACGTTCACCGGCTCACGGACTACGAGACCCACGGCCTGAATGCCATCTTCCATCCCGACGCTTTCGCCAACCGTCGGCGCCTGCCGCGGTTGATTCCCGAGGTCGAGGGTTTCTACCGCATCATCCGCCAGACCTTTCACCTCGAACCGGCGGAGATCGTTCCCTCCCGGGAAGCCCCGAGACTCCGGATCCAGCGGGGCGCCATCGCCGCCACCGACCACGCCCAGGCGCGCGCTACCGGACGCCTCCTCTTCGACTTCTTCCCTTTCCACGTGCCCAACTTTCTCTTCCAGACCGATGACCGCCGCATCCAGGCCTTCGTCAACTACGAGGGCAAGGACGGTCACGGCGTCATCGTCGGCCTCGTCTGTCCACCCGACGAACTGCGGGTCACGCTCGGTGCCATCTTCGACACCGCTCGCAGGACCGGGGTCGAGTATCTCGAGACCCTGGTGGACTCCTATGAGCCTGAACACCAGCGGGCTGCCCTCCAGGCCGGATTCCTGCCCTGCGGGTATTTCCCGTGCGTCGAGGAACGCGACGGGGAACGGAGGGATTACCTGGTCTTCGCGCGGACGACCCTCCCGCTCAATTTCTCGAACGTCCAGATGACGCCGCGGGATCGCCAGTTCCTGGATGTCTATCTCCAGAACACCGAGTACCGGAACCTGGTGGTCAAGATGCACTTCACGGGGCCTCTCGACGACGGAGGCGTCTGATCCATGGCGCTCCGCCGCACGTCCGAGTACCCGCTTTCACCCGTCGAGACGCTCGATGCCGCGAAGCTGCGGTCGCTCCGCGTGCGCAAGTTGCGTGAGCTCCTGGCGATCGCCCGAGCGGGTTCTCCGTACTATGCCGATCGCCTCGCCGCTTTCGACCTGGCGAGTCTCGTCTCCCCCGAGGGCTTGCCCGTCCTCGACCGCCATGCGCTCCGGGCCCACGTCCCGCCGAACGGGTCGGATCTGCTCACGGGCCCTCTCGAGGCCGCTTACGTATTCCGCAGCGGGGGCACCACGGGCTCGCCCAAGTTCTCGGCCTTCAGTCGCGACGAGTTCCGACGCATCGTTCCCATCTTTCAGCGTACCTACGGGGCAGCCGGGCTGCATGCCGGGGACCATGTCGCGAACCTCTTCGTCTCGGGCAGCCTGTACGCATCCTTCGTCTTCGTCAACCGGATGCTCGAGGAGATGGGGTGCGTGAATTATCCCTTCACGCATCACGCTCCCGCCGAGACCGTCAACCGCCACGTGGGCTGGTTCCCGATCAACACCCTCGTGGGGATCACGAGCGGGGTCCTGGCGGCCGTTGCGGGACTCGAGGAGACCTCGGCCTCACGCATCGAGAAGGTCTTCTACGGCGGCGAGCACCTTCATGACGACGAGCGCGTCTGGCTCCGGGAGCGGCTGCCGAACCTTCGCCTCCTGGCCTCGGCAGGCTACGGGGCCGTGGATACGGGCATCCTGGGCTTCCAGTGCACATATGCGACGGGTGCCGTGCATCACCTCCATGCCGACCACGTGTGGCTGGAGATCGTCGACCCCGAGACGTTTGCCCCCGTGGCGGATGGCGACGAGGGCACGGTCCTCGTCACGATGCTCGACCGCACGCTGATGCCGCTCCTGCGTTACGACCTGGGTGACCGGGCGCGCTGGATCGAGGGCGCCTGTCCCTGCGGTCGAAACAGTCCACGCTTCGAGCTCCTCGGGCGTCAGGATGATCTGCGCATCGGCATCGCGACCGTCGCTCACGACGAGGTCGTCCAGGCGGCGACCTCCGTCCGTGGCCTGACGTCCCGGCTCCAGATGATCAAGGAGCGCGAGGACCGTCGCGATCGCCTCGTGGTCCGGGTCGAACTTCTCGAATCCCTTCCGGCCGGGGCCCGTGACCAGCTGGTCGTCGCACTCGACGCCGCGCTGCGGCGGGTCAAACCGGACCTCGGGACGCTCGTCGATACGGGTCACATCCATCCGCTCGTGCTCGAGTTGCTCGAACCGGGGAGCGTGCCTCGCTCCCCCGTCACGGGCAAGGTGATCCGTACCCGCGACCTCACCCTCGAGGCCTGATCTCGCCCCTTCCCACACGAGGAGCCAGGATGACACCGAGGTCGCCCTCTCTGGACCATCACCCGGCGCTCGAGGCGCTCTTCTCGACCCCCGATCCCTACGCGGCGGGTCCCGAGGTCGACGAGCTCTTCGTCGTGGCCATGCGCGAGGCGGTGGCCTGGCACCTGCACGCCTCTCCGGCGTATGCCAATCTTTGCCGGACCGATGGCTTCGACCTCGACTCGCTGCGGGGGGTCGTAGACCTCGCGCGCGTCCCCCACGTGTTCGTGAACGTCTTCAAGACGCGCGAATTGCTCTCGATCCCCTCCGACCGCGTCGCCCTGCATCTGACCTCGAGCGGGACCACGGGCCAGAAGAGTCAGGTCTTCTTCGATGCCGCTTCCCGTGATCGTGGCCTCGCCACCGTCGACCGCGCGTATGCGGCCATGGGTATCACGAGCGAGGCGCCGGGTGTCCGCTATCTGCTGCTCGCCCATGATCCCGCCGAGGCCCTGCGCGTCGGGACGGCGTTCACGGATACCCACCTCACGCGCTTCGCACCGGCTCTCGAGAAGGTCTACGCGCTGCGCTGGTCCGCCACGCGCGGGGAGTTCGTCTTTCGCGAGGACGAGGCGATCGCCACGCTCGAGCGGTACGCGACGTCCGGCGATCCGGTCCGCATCATCGGTTTTCCCGCGTTTCTGCATCGCCTGGCCGTGAACCGGCTCCGGGAAGGTCTGCCTTCCCTCGCGCTTCCAGCCAGCTCCTGGGTGCTGACGGGCGGGGGCTGGAAGACCTCCGAATCCGAGCGCATCGACCCCGAGACCTTTCGCTCCGAGGTGCATGCGGCCTTCGGCATCGATCCGGCCTGCATGCGGGATGGTTACGGGATGGTCGAACACGGGATCCCCTACCTCGAATGTGAGGCCCATCGCTTCCACGTGCCCGTCTGGGCCCGGGCCCTCGTGCGCGACGTCACGACGCTCGCTTCCGTCCCGGAGGGAGAGGTCGGGTTCCTCGAACTCCTGACCCCCTTCAACCGGGCCATGCCGACCCTGGCCCTGCTGACGAGCGACCTCGCCCGTCTCGAGCGGGACTGCCCCTGCGGGCGTCCCACCGTCACGATTCGCCTGTCGGGGCGCGCCGGTACGCGCAAGAACCGGGGCTGCGCCCTGTCGGCTGCCGCGATGCTCGAGAAGGGAGGCCACGCGTGAGACGTCACTGGATCCTGGGACGCGAGGAGACCGGCGACCTGTCAGCGGCTCGCGTCCGCGATCTCGTACGGGAGGCCCGTGGTCTGCGCGAGGCGATGCGGCGCGTGCCCGTTTCCGAGGTGCTCGACCTTCTCGACCGGGTGTCGCGGCGCTGGCGGGACCCGGCTGATGCCGTCACCCGCGAAGGCCTGGAGATCCTCGTCCGCGAGATGGGTTGCTCGACCGAGATGGCGGGTCTCGAAATCGGGGCTCTGGCCACCGTTTGCTCGCGCGACTACCTGGAAGCCAAGATCGTCGCGGAGTTCGGTTCTCTGGACAACCTCGGGTCCTGGTCGGGTTCTCCCGGGAGTGGCTTCCGCAGACCGCACCCGCGTGGCGTCGTGCTGCACGTCGCCGCAGGAAATTCTGCCACGGGGGGATTGCTCAGCTGCCTCGAGGGCCTCGTCACGCGTAACGTGAACTTCCTGAAGGCTGCGAGTGGCGCGCCCTCGCTCGCGCTGCTGTTCGCCCGGCAACTGGGGACACTGGATCCGGGTGGCGTGATCTCGCGTTCCCTGAGCGTGCTCACGTGGCCCGGCGCCTCGAGCGACCTGCACCGGACCTTCCAGGAGCTCGCCGATGCGATCGTCGTGTGGGGGGGCGAGGACACGGCCCGGGCCTACCGGGATGGCCTCGGGGCGAGCACGCATCTGGTGGTGTACGGACCGAAGGCCTCCTTCGCGGCCATCACCCGAGAGCATCTCGATCGGCATGAGACGGTGCGGGACCTGGCCCGGGCGATCGCCGTGTTCGATCAGGCCGCCTGTTCGAGTCCCCAGGTCTGCTACCTCGAGGACGATTCCCCCGATGCCGCCCCCACGAGGGCCTTCTGCGCGCGGCTGCTGGAAGCCCTCGACGACGTGCATCACCGGGAGCTGCCCCAGGGCTCGCTCTCGATGGCCGAGCGAGCCGAACTCACCAAGGAACGCGAGCTGGCCCGCTTCGATGCGGCGCAGGGCCAGGCGGGCCTCTGGATCCCGGCCGATCGGGCGCCACATGCTACCGTCTGGTACTCCGACGATCCGACCTTCGAGCCGTCGCCGCTCATGCGCACCATCCGCGTCAAGCGCGTTCCGGACCTCGCGGGCCTTGGCCCGCATCTCGCCCCGTATGAAGGTTCCCTGCAGACGGCCGGGCTCGCGGCTCCCGCTTCCCGGGTCCTGGAGCTGGCGGATGCGTTCGTGGCCGCCGGGGTCCATCGCGTGACGACGGTTCCCGGCATGAGCGGCGGCCCTCCTGGCGAACCTCACGACGGTCATCTGGGTCTGCAGGAGCTGATCCGATGGGCTGCGGTCGAGGTTCCCTCCGCGGGCGATCGTTTCGATGCCCGCGAGTGGCTGTCTTCCGTCGCAGTCGATGACCTGGCGTGGTTCCGGGCCCGCGATCTCGTCCAGGGGCGAGCCCGGGGCTCGGCCTTCCACCGGGAGCGCCTGGATGGTTTGTCGCTAGATTCGCATGAGGACTGGTTGCGCATCCCCCCCATGGACCGCGACCAGGTCGCCTTTCATACGCCCCCGCAGGGGACGGAACTGTTCACCCGGAAGCCGGTGGGTGGTCATTACCTGCGCAGTGGGGGCACCTCCGCCTCGCCGAAGCTCTCCGTCTTCGAGCCGGCCGATTACGAGGCCGACATGCGGGTGGCCGCGCGCGGGGCTCACGCAGCGGGTCTCCGCGCCACGGATCGGGTCGGGAATCTGTTTTTCTCGGGTGGGCTGTACGGGTCGTTTCTGTCGGTCAACCGCGTGCTCGAGATCATGGGCTGCCACAGCTTCCCGTTCACGAGCGCCGTGCTCCCCGCCGATCTGATCGCGTTCCTGAGGGCCTACCGGATAGACACCCTGATGGGCCTGCCCTCGTGGTTGCTCAAGGTTTTCGAGGCGATCCGCCAGGACCCGGCCGGCATCCGGATCCGCAAGCTCTTTTACACCGGTGAGCCGCTCTATGCCGAGGAAGCAGCCTTCCTGAGAGAGACTCACGGTCTCGAGGTGATCGCGAGCATCGGTTACGGCACGGTCGATGCCGGACCGATCGGCTTCCAGTGCGCGCACGGGGCCGGGGGCGAGC
Organism: bacterium; assembly: GCA_035285805.1. Taxonomy (GTDB): domain Bacteria; phylum Cyanobacteriota; class Sericytochromatia; order S15B-MN24; family UBA4093; genus JAYKJE01. The sequence continues at coordinate 31,460 of JAYKJE010000018.1, forward strand.
ATCATGTGCACGCCGACCACCAGCTCGTCGAGATCGTCGAGCCGGGCACCGGCCGTCCCGTCGAGCCAGGGGCCGTCGGCGAGGTGCTGGTCACCAACCTGGATCGCCGTCTGATGCCCCTCATCCGGTACCGGATCGGCGATCTGGCCCGATGGATCCCGGAACCCTGTGCGTGTGGACGGACCATGCCGCGCCTCGAGTTGATGGGACGCAGCGACGACCAGGCCTGGATCGGGGACGTCTTGCTCCGGTATGCCGAGGTCCGGGCCGCCGTCGGGCGCGTTCCGGGGCTCAACTCGATGGCCCAGGTCGTGCTCGAACGCGAGGAGGCCGGCGAGGTCCTGACCATCCGCGTCGAGCGTGTCGCCTCCGGTGCCCCGGGCGGGTCCGAGCTCGCGCTTCGGGCCGCCTTGCTGTCCGGGGTCGAGGCCCTGCGTGACCTGGTGGGGCAAGGCCGGGTGGCTCGCTTCGCCATCGAGGTCCTCGAGGTGGGTCAACTGCCACGGCTCGAGCGCACGGGTAAGATCCGGCGCGTGATCGACCTGCGGCAGTGAGCCGGGACATGAGTCTGCTGCGCCTGGGACCGGTGTTCGTGCTGGTCTGGCTGTCGCAGTCCCTCTCGCAACTCGGAAACGCCGTCCAGAGGCTGGGCGTGGCCTGGTGGATCCTCGACACGACGGAATCGGCGGCGCTCGCGGGCCTCTGGATCGCCCTGACCACCCTTCCGCTGGTCCTGGTGTCCCCGCTGGCCGGGCGTCTGGCCGACCGGATCGATCGACTCACGATCATGATGGCTGCCGAGTTCGCGGGGGCCCTGCTCGCGATCGCGGCACTGGGGGTCTTCACCGGGTGGCGAGACGGCCAGTTTCCCGCCTTGCTCGCGATCGAGGTGGGGCTTGCCATGGCTGCGGCCGTGCTCACTCCCGCCAGCATGGCCCTGGTTCCGGCGCACGTGTCACCTGGACACGTGCCACGAGCAACCTCCTGGATGACCGTCGGTCAGCAGGTCGCCTCGATGGCCGGCCCCGTGCTCGGGGGGATTCTCGTCGCGAGTGCCGGGGTCCGTGGTGCCTTGCTGGTCAATGCGGTATCCTTCGGGGTTTCGGTCGTGCTCCTGGGGCTCGCACGCCTGATCGCTTCCCGAGGCGCCAGACCACGGCCGGACACCGGGGCCACCCCGCCATCCGGACCCGAGGGGGCCGGAGACCGGTTCAGCTTGCGCGACCATCCCGAGGTCCGGCAGCTGCTCACCGCCTTCGCGCTCTCCAACATCGGCATCGCGGCCATTCCCGTGCTCGTTCCCGTCTGGGCTCGCCTGGTGTTCCATGCGGGGCCGCGAGGACTTGGCCTCCTCGAGGGCGCCCTCGGAGCGGGCATCCTGCTCGGTGCCGCCGGGATGGGAGTCTGGAACCGCCCCATCGAGGGGGCGCGGGCCTGGTCCTCCCGCATGCTGGTCGCCATGGGGCTGACTCACGCCCTCGTGTTCGTAGGCGGTTCCATCGGGACGAGGATCCCGGGCTACCGGCCCTTCGTCGTCACCTTCGTGATGCTGGGGGTTTTCGGGATCTTGCTGGGCACGCTGAACACCGGTGTCGTGGCGGCGTTCCAGAGAATGGTCCCCGATCGGCACCGGGGAACCTTCATGGGCCTGATGGTCGCCATGGTGACGGGGCCTGTCCCGCTCGCCCAGGCCGCGACGGGGTGGCTTGCGGGGTTTCCGCAGCGTGAGCTCTATGTGCTCCTGATGGCCCTGTGGCTCGGGGGAATCGGTGCGTGGCTCGGCCGAAGAGCGTCCGTCACTTCACGATGAAGGCATCGGACGGCAGGGGCTGATTGATCCGGATGTTCGTCAGGGTGATCCGGAAGACCAGTCTGTCCGAAGAATCGAACATCTCGCGCTGGACCATCATCGCGCGCCGAGGATCGACCGCGAAGACCTCGCGCTTGATGCCCCGGAGACTCTTCGGTGAGAGAACCCCCAGCCTGGCGCACTGCGCCCCATCGATCACCGAGGCCCCCAGCAACTGGACCTGGTTCGAGGGTTCGAGCAGGGTCTGCATCGTCCGGGGAATCGAGGTCTCGTCGATGTAGAAGCCACGCAGGTCACCCGCCCGGTCGTCATGAACGTCGATCGGCACGGTGACCCAGAATCCGATGAATTTCGTGTGAACCGTCATCTGCTGGCCCCCGAGCCACACACACTTGGTGCCCACGGTCTTCGGGTCCGATGAATTCAGAATCTTGCAGGCCGTCTTGGTCGGAGTTTCGAAGGCGTAATCGACCTCGTTGGTCCCGGTCTTGCCGGTCTTCATGTCGATGCCGAACCCCTTGAGGGTGAAGGCCAGGGTCCTCAACTGTCCGTAAGCCTGGGATACCGCCGTCAGCAGTTGAACCACCTGGGGATCGGTGGTCCGCGGTCCCTGCTGGATGGGCATCGTGGGCAGCGGCGTCGGTGCCGTCCGGAGCGAGGCCAGGCGGTCCGACGAGGAAACAGGCGAGCGCCCGCAGGCGGTCAGAAGGGTGGCGGCCAGGATCCCCAGGTTCAGGATTCGCAGGATGGGACGACGCATGCGAGACGACCTCCAGTTCGACTGATCGGGTTATCCGGATCAGCGAGGAAGAAACGTCTAAAGATACGATTAAATCGAGGGAAAATCGAGGTCAATCGATCCAGCGCGTCGGCAGGTGCCGCACCGGTCCCTGGAATCCGGAGCGATGCGCGGCCACCAGGGCTTCCCCGATCGCCGGGAACAGGGTGATCTGGGAGACTTCCGAGATCGGGATGAAGGCCACCTGGTCGATGATGTCGCCCACCGGCGTGACCAGGTCTCCGCCGCGGTCCTGGGCCAGCATGTAGACGTTGACCATGTGACGGTGGCCCCGGGGATCGATGGCTTCCGAGATGAACAGCATGTGACCGACCTCGACCGAGAGCCCGGTTTCTTCCAGGACCTCCCGGGCGGCCGCCCGGGCAAAGGTCTCACCGAACTCGAGTCCGCCTCCGGGGAGCATCCAGTAGGCCCGGTTGCCCTTGCGGTGACGCACGAAGAGCATCCGCTCATCGCGCATGACGACCGCGGCCACCCGGATCCGGGGCATGCGAGGATTCATCGATTCGCCTCCTGGATCCGATGGATCGCGCGCATCAGGGCGATCCGGGCATGAGAGTAGGTGAGTCCGCCCTGGTAGTACGCGACATAGGGCTCCCGCAGGGGCCCGTCCGCCGAGAGTTCGATCGTGGAGCCTTCGATGAAGGTTCCGCCGGCCATCACGACGCGGTCCTCGTAGCCCGGCACGACGTCCGGGATGGGTTTGACGTAGGCATGGACCGGGGATGCGAGCTGGATCGCCTCGCAGAAGCCGACCAGGGCGGTCGGTTCCCCGAACCGGATCGCCTGGATGATGTCCGTTCTGAGGGCATCCGGCAGCGGATCGACCTCGTAGCCCAGGCGCTGGAAGCAGGCGGCAGCCAGCGTGGCGGCCTTCATCGCCTCGATGACCACGTGCGGAGCGAGGAAGAGTCCCTGGAACAGCAGGCGGTTCGCATCGAGCGTGGCACCGCCCTCGCGCCCGATTCCGGGGGCCGTGAGCCGGCAAGCGGCGCGCTCGACCAGGTCTTTGCGGCCCGCCACGTAGCCGCCCATCGGCACGATCCCGCCACCGGGATTCTTGATGAGACTGCCGGCCACCAGATCGGCCCCGACGTCGCAGGGTTCGAGGGTCTCGGTGAACTCCCCGTAGCAGTTGTCGACTAAGACCGTGACGTCCGGGCGAACGGCGCGAACCCGGGCGATCGCCTCCCGGAGTTGCTCGAGATCGATGCTCGGACGCCACGAATACCCGCGCGAGCGCTGGAACGCGACCACCCGCGTCTCGGGCTTCAGACCCGTGGCGATCGCCTCCAGGTCGAGCCGTCCTTCCGGCGTCAGGTCGATTTCCCGGTAGCTGACGCCCCACTCCATGAGCGAACCCTGACCGGGCTCACGCAGGCCGATGACTTCCTCGAGCGTGTCGTACGGATGGCCGGTGACGTAGAGCAGTTCGTCGCCAGGTCGCAGGGCCCCGAAGAGGGCCACGGCGATCGCGTGGGTTCCGGACGCGAACTGGGAACGGACCAGTGCCGCCTCGGCCCCCATGAGGAGGGCAAACACCTCGTCGAGCGCCTCGCGACCCAGGTCACCGTGCCCGTAACCCGTGGTCCCGGCAAAGTGTTGCTCGCCGATCCCGACCTGGATGAAGGCATCCAGGACCTTCTCCTGGTTCCGATGCCGGATGGGTTCGAGGCGTTCCCACACGGGCTGAAGGTCCCGTTCGACGAGGTGGACGAGAGCGGCGGGTTCGATGGGGGTGGACAGGGTTGTCATGACGATCACTCGTGGGCTGAGGAAGAGACGGAACACTTGTACCCGCGAATGCGGGGAATCGATGGGTCAGGTGGAGGTCCAGCCGTCGCGCTCGTCGTGGGTGATCCACGCCTCCCACGGGCCGCTCTCGATCATCCGGACGACCTCCTCGACCAGGGCATCGGCCTGGCGAGCTTCACCACCGACCGAAGCGAACCCGAGGACGGCAAGCTGCCAGACGTCTTGCTCATCCACCTCGGCCGCCGCCACGCCCAGGTTGCGGGCCCTCTGGAGGATGGCCTTCACGATCTGGCGCTTGTCCTTGAGACTCCGGGACTGGGGCAGATGCAGGACGAGCCGGGAGGTCGAGACATTCACGAGACGGTTCGGGCGGCCACCCGCTCCCGGATGAAGGCGACGATCTCGTCGGTGGGCGTTCCGGGGCCGAAGACGGCGTGCGCCCCGGCCTCGCGGACGCGGGGGACGTCGGGCTCGGGGATGATGCCTCCGACCAGGACGATCATGTCGTCGGCGCCCTCCTCCCGGAGCAGACGGGTCACGGCCGGGACGAGCGTCAGGTGAGCCCCGGACAGCAAGCTGAGACCCAGGACGTCCACATCTTCCTGGATGGCCGTCGCGACGATCTCGCGCGGGGTCTGGTGCAGACCCGTGTAGACCACTTCCATGCCGGCGTCACGCAGAGCGCGGGCTACCACCTTGGCTCCGCGATCGTGGCCGTCCAGGCCCGGTTTCCCGATCAGCACGCGGATCCGATGCTCGCTCATGGCCGTCTCTCCTCGCGGGTCGTGCGGGCTCCGTCGCCCGGTCTCGAGACCCGCCTCCATTATATCCCGGGCGACAGCGGGCGCTGGCTCCCGGAGAGCGATCGCCGACCCCCCACCGCCCGGGATCCTGGCCCGACGGGACAGGCCACGCGAGGCCCCGTGCGCCGATGATGGCCTCGTGGCCTCGAGGAGGCCAGACGAAACGGAGCGTGAGAGCGTGGGTGTGAAGCATCGTCTCTGGGGCCTGATGGCCCTGATGGCTCTTCCCGGCTGCGGGACGAGCCCCGGTCCGGTCACCGCTCGACCCCTGCCCGTGGAGGCCAGCAAACCGGTCGTGGCGCCAGCACCGGCTCAGCCGGTCGAACAGGCGCGGCCGCTGGTCCAGCCGGCCTCGCCGCTCGGTGCGGAGCCTGCCCGCACGGCACCGGCCGTGCCTGCCCTTCCTCCGGTGCCGGAGAGCGCATCCGACCGGAGCGTGTCGCCGACCGCGTTGACGGACGAAGCCCTCGCCGACCCGACGTCTCTGGCACCTCTCGGTCCGCTGCCCGAATCGCAACTCACGGATCTTCCCACGGGTGACATCCGCCTGGATGAAGCCCTGGCCGGTTCACGGACGGTCCAGCGTGTCGTGCGGACCGGTCGGACGGCCTTCGTGGGTGGCCGCCGGTTCGGAACCTTCGGGCGTCCTTACTGGCGTCAAGGCTGGCGGAACTGGTGGAACTACGGGCGATACCGCTATGCCTACATCGGTGGCTATTACTACCCGTACTACTGGACGGGTGCGGCCTGGTACCCTTACACGTTCTACGATGCAGGCATTCCCTACCAGCCCTACTTCACCTATTACGGGGGCTCGCTGGTGCCCGGGGCGACGATCGTGACCCAGCCCGTGGTCCAGCAACCCATCCAGCCGATCGTGCAGAATCCCGTCTATCCAGCACCAGGTGGGCAGGTGCCGTATCAGGGTCAGATGCCCGCATTTCAGGGTCAGGTTCCTTCGCTGAACCAGGGGCAGATGCCGACCGCGAACCAGGGGCAGTTCCCGGGATATCCGGGGCAACTCTCGAACCCGCCTGCCACGTACACGACCAGCCAGCCAGGCGCCACCCGGGGATTCCCGTTCGCAGGCTGGAACTCCGGTTCGAGCAGCATGCCCTGATCGCGGATCGCCTTCCCGTCGCCGCGAACCTCTCCCGGGCATGCCGGGGGAGGTTCACGGCCTTGTTGATATGATTTGAGTTTCTGCGGTATGGTGTCACGGGAAAATCGAAGAAACGGGACGGTGATCCGATGCACGTCTTCATCCCCGCAGAGGTCCTCCCGGACGAGTGTCGCGTGGCCGCCACTCCCGAGACCGTCAGGAAATGGATGGCCCGTGGTGCCACCGTCACCGTCGAGAGCGGGGCCGGAAATCGAGCCGGCGTGACGGACGACGACTATGCCGGTGCGGGAGCCCGTCTGAGTGCGGATGCCCTCGCCGAGTGGCAATCGGCCGATCTCGTGCTCAAGGTGCGACGGCCGGCGACGCCGGCTGAGGGGCTCCGGGACGAGGTCGCGGCCTTTCGCCGCGGTGCCGTGCTGGTCTGCCTGATGGAACCTCATCGGGAGCCGTCCCAGCTGGAGTTGCTTCGCGAACGCGGGGTGACGGCCTTCGCGCTCGAACGGGTGCCCCGCATCTCTCGAGCCCAGTCCATGGACGTGCTTTCGAGCCAGGCCAATCTCGCCGGGTACCGGGCGGTCCTTGCGGCCGCGGCCCTCTACGATCGGGCGATCCCCATGATGATGACCGCCGCCGGTACGGTGGCTCCGGCTCGGTTCCTGGTCATGGGCGCCGGGGTTGCTGGTCTGCAGGCGATCGCCACGGCCCGCCGGCTCGGCGGCGTCGTGTCCGCCACCGACGTGCGACTGGCGGCGCGCGAGCAGGTGGAATCCCTCGGGGCCAGCTTCGTCATGGTCGAGAACGAGGAATCTCGCCAGGCCGAAACGTCCGGGGGATATGCCCGCGAGATGTCCGCCGAGTACCAGCGTCTGCAGGCCGACCTGATCCGGACGACGCTCGGCAAGACCGACATCGTGATCTGCACGGCCCTGATCCCCGGTAAGCCTGCCCCCCTGCTCGTGTCGGAAGAGATGGTCGGCCTGCTGAGACCCGGTTCGGTCATCGTCGACCTCGCGGCCGAGGCAGGGGGCAACTGCGCCTGCACCGTGCCGGGCGAGACCCGCGTGCACGGGGGCGTGACCATCGTCGGAGAGCGCAACATGGCTTCACGGGTGCCCGCCTCGGCCAGCCAGCTGTTCGCGCGCAACATGCTGGCCTTCGGGGAACTGCTCGTCGATCCCGCGACGAAGTCGCTCCGTCCCGACCACGACGACGAGATCCTGGTCGCCTGCCGCGTCACCCAGGGCAAGGAGGTCCCCGCATGAATCCGTCCGTGCAAGAGGTCTCGCTGGCGCACGAGCTCACCGTGTTCGTGCTGGCCTGCTTCGTCGGCTATTACGTGGTCTGGAAGGTCACGCCGGCACTCCATTCTCCGCTGATGGCCGTCACCAATGCCATCTCGTCGGTGATCCTCGTCGGTGCCCTGCTCGCGGCCGGCAAGAATCCCGATCCCGCCGGCCTCATCGTGGCCGGACTGGCGATCGCCCTGGCTGCGGTGAACATCTTCGGAGGCTTCGCCGTGACGGCCCGGATGCTCGACAAGTTCCGGAGGAAGCCATGATGGCACTTGCCGTGCTCTGGGCGCCGTATGCCTACCTCGCCTCAGCCGTGCTGTTCATCCTGGCGCTGCGCGGTCTTTCCGGGCCGGACACCTCGCGGCAGGGCAACGCGCAGGGGATGTTCGGGATGGCGATCGCCACGCTGGCGACGCTCGGCCTGAATCCCCCGTCGAGCCCCGTCGCCTGGGCTGTCCTGGTGGGGGCTCTGGCTGCGGGCGGGGGGCTCGGGCTGCTCGTCGCGCGCCGGATCCAGATGACGGACCTGCCCCAGCTGGTCGCGGCCTTTCACTCGCTGGTGGGGCTATCGGCCGTGCTGGTGGCCGTTTCGGCCTGGCTGGATCCCGTGGCTTTTGGGATCGGCTCGTTCGACCCGGTGCAGGCCATCCGGCATATCGAAAGCCGGGCCCTCGTCGAGATGGGACTCGGTGCCGCGATCGGGGCCATCACGTTCACGGGCTCGGTCGTGGCCTTCGGCAAGCTCCAGGGCCTCATTCCGGGCAAGCCCCTGGTGTTTCATGGACAGCATGCGCTCAACGCCCTGCTCGGGCTGGGAACCTTGGGATGCATCCTCGCATTCGTGACGACGAGTGGCGCGGCCTGGCCACTGGCCGGGGCGATCGGCCTCGCTTTCCTGCTGGGCCTCCTGCTCATCCTGCCCATCGGCGGGGCGGACATGCCCGTGATCGTCTCGATGCTCAATTCGTACTCGGGCTGGGCGGCCTCCGGGATCGGCTTCACGCTGCACAACGACCTGCTCATCGTGACGGGGGCCCTGGTCGGTGCCTCGGGCGCCATCCTGAGTTACGTCATGTGCAAGGGCATGAACCGGTCCATCTGGAACGTCATCCTCGGGGGCTTCGGCACCGAGGCGACCGGTCCGGGTGGAGCCGAGGCCCGGGAACAGCGACCGGTCAACCAGGGTAGCGCCGAGGACGCCGCGTTCATCCTCGAGAATGCCTCGAGCGTGGTCATCGTTCCGGGATACGGCATGGCGGTGGCTCAGGCCCAGCACGCGCTGCGCGAGATGGCCGACATGCTCAAGAAAAAGGGAGTCCGCGTCCGGTATGCGATTCATCCGGTTGCCGGGCGCATGCCCGGGCACATGAACGTCTTGCTGGCCGAGGCCAACGTCCCGTACGACGACGTCTTCGAACTCGAGGACATCAACCGCGACTTCTCGCAGACCGACGTCGCCTTCGTCATCGGGGCCAACGACGTGACGAATCCGGCAGCGAAGACGGACCCGAAGTCTCCCATCTACGGGATGCCGATCCTCGATGTCGAGAATGCCCGGACGGTCCTGTTCATCAAGCGATCGATGGCGGCCGGATACGCCGGGGTTGACAACGAGCTCTTTTACCGACCCAACACCATGATGCTCTTCGGGGATGCCCGGAAAGTCGTCGAAGGCATCCTGAAGACCGGCAGCCTCCACGCGTGAAAGGCATCAGCCGGGGAACAGACCTTCCCGTTCGACCATGTCGAGGATCGTCTGACGCCGCGTGGCGGGTGACGGATAGCCGTTCTTGCGGTACAGCGCCTCGCTGACGCGGGGATCATGCAGGCGTCCGAGCCATTCGGCACCCTGTCGCGGGTCGAATCCGGCTTTCGCCACGAGGCGTGCCGCGGCCATGTCCGCCTCGCGTTCCATCGTGTAGCGGGCACGCTGCATCGTGGCGTCGGAGAAGGCTTCATGGACCTCTCGGACCAGGGATCCGGGGGCCCTGTCTGCCTGGAGCCGCCCCAGGTGTTCGCGGTGGGCCCGTGCGACGGCTGATCCTCCGGGGATGTCGCGGTGAAAGTCATGGGCCAGTTCGTGGGCCAGGACGAAGGCGAGTTCATGATCGGACTTCACGCTCTTGAACAGTCCCTGGTTGAGGCCGAAGGAGCCACCGCCCGCTGCGAAGGCGTTGATGCTCCTGTCCTGGAAGAGGTGCGTCTCGATGGGAAACGGGCGCTCCGGGGCCACCGCTTTCAGACGGTCCATGATGCGTCCTGCCCGATCGAGCATGGCGCTGCGCTGGGTCCGGGCCCACACCACGGACGAGGCATTCGCGTGGCCCTGCGTGAAGAGTTCCCGGTACATCTTTCCGCGGTTGTCCCGCTCGACGGCTGCCCGGGTGCGTGCCTCGACATGACCGATGGTGGCCCAGCCCTGCGCGCGCTCGGCCGTGACCTCGGGCTTGCTGGCCCTACCGGACCGGAACACGTCGTCCACGACGCGATTGACTGTCTCCTGGACTTGCTTCTCGGGTTGGGCCAGGATGGCCGGGTGAGCACCGTCGAGGCGTTCAGCCCAGCGGCCACTGACGGTTTCACGGCCCTGTTTCGCCAGATCGCGTTCGGCGGGGGACAGTCGCATGGTCTCACGCAGGAGGATCCGGTCCCGTGTTTCGGCAGCCTGCTCGACGCTCTTCAGGAGCTTGAGCTGACCTTTCTGCGCGACACTGAGGGCGTCCGGACCGAGCGCCCGCTCGATGAAGGCGAGCTCGTGCCGGACATGTCGGGTGGACTCCAGAAAACGCCTGTCGATGGCCTGGAGCTGCTGCTGCTTCGCGACGGTCCGGATCCGGGAGGCCTGCCTGGCGATCGAATTCAGCATGGCCACCTCCGGCTGTTTCGCGAACGGGACGATTCTCTCGCGATCTTATCGGCCCGGCCAGGCCGGACCTTGTTCTTGAGGCGTTAAGGGCGGGGGCGAAGTCGGTTAAGTCTGTCCGATGCTTCGACCGCAGCGCGGCTCAGTTGGCCTGGATGCGATATTGCACGGTCAGGAGGCCACCTGTCGAAACGAAGTATTGCTTCACGATTCCGGCCTTTTCGTGGATCCAGACCGTCATGGTGCCCTCGACAGGCGTCCCGTTGTAGACATACAAGATGGGACCTTCGAAGCGAGCGGTATTTTCGTAAGTATCGACATCTTCGAATCTGGTGAAGGTCGGTACGCGATCAGCGGGACTCCAGATGGAAACCGGGATCCTGACCGGGTCAGTTGCGTCGGTGGAGTCTTCCCACTCATCTCTGGTGCCCGCCTGGGCGATCAGACGTCTTTTAACGGTCGCGGAGTCGGTTGCCCCGGAATACATGGTGAGGGTCGTGTACGTCCAGACCTCATTCGAGGACGTGGGTAGCAAGCTCCTCAACTGGTCGACGTTGTAGGGGGAGTTGACGCGGAGATCCCTGAACGTGAGCGTCGAAGGTGACGTCGGCGTGGGATCCGGTACAGGTGTCCATTTCGGTGACGGTGTGGGAAGGGGAGGTGGTGGTTCGGACGGTCCAGGCGTCGGTGCGGGACTGGGAGACGGTCCAGTCGTCGGTGCGGGACTGGGAGACGGTGTCGGGGTCGGTGTCGGAGTCGCGACGACGGGGATGGGGGTCGCCCTGTCGAGGACCCGGGTGGTATCAGGGTCGGTGTCCGTGGACATCTGTCGGGCCGACGCCAGCAGGGCTTCCGGGACGGGAGCGGGCAGCCGATCGAGGATCTGCTGGAGATCCGTCGTGCCGGTGGTGCTCACTCCGCCCATCCGGGTCACGACCTCCGTGAGGATGGCCGCCGGGATGTACAGACTCCGGGCACCACCTGCAGACGTCGTCGTGGCAGAGTCGAGGACGGTCCCGACATGCTGGACCACCGAACTGGCTGCTTTCGAGACCCCGTCGAGCAGGGTCGTGAAATCATCTACCTGCCGTGACTGGATCACCTCGGTCACGGCGGCTGCGGCCTTCTGGACAATTGGGGGGGGGAGTTCCTGCACCAGGATGGCCAGGCGGGCAGCACTTTCGCTGAACTGACGCGAGGCCGCCGCAGTCGCTCCATCCCTTACCTTGAATCCGATGTCCAGCTTCATTTCCTCACCGAAGCCTGCGGCGCGCGCGGCGGCCAGGGTGAGCGCCGTGGTTCCCGCCGAGAGATCCAGGGACTGCGTGGCATCCGTTCCAGCCCGCGCTCCGACTGGAGCCGCCATGAAGAGCAGAGGCTCACCGGTCTCGGAGCGGACGAAGGCCTGCAGCACGTAAGCTTTCCGGGCGTTCCGGAACCGGACACCGAGCGTGTAGGTGCCGCGAGCCGAAAGGGTGGCGGATGCCACCACCTTTCCCGTCGCCAGGTCAATCAGTTCCACCCGTCCCCGGCGGATCACCACGCGTCCCGAAGCATCTCTCTCCAGTTGTTCGCTCATCCCCTGGATCCGGAATGGTGCCACGGTGGTGAGAGGAGCCACGGTGGTGAGAGGAGCCACGGTGGTGAGCGGGGCTTTCGTGGTGAGCGGGGCCACGGTCGTCAGGTTCGAGGGAAGGTCCAGCGCCCCGGACAGGTTGATCGTCCCCTGGATTGCCGACACCGACGCGGGCGAGAGGGTGTCCGGAAGTTTCGTGGAGGGCGGCAGGAGGAAGCAGCCGCCGATGACCAGCGACAGAGCCGTGACGACCAGGAGACGCGGTGCAGTTCCGGTGGGACGATGATGTCGCATGGCCAGGTTCCTCGATGTCGATCCGCCCAGTCCGTCGTTCCCGTGACGAGGAACGGATAAACCCATCATATCCGGAATCACCCGCGAGGACGCAGAAAGTCGAACCCACCCATCTTGCCTGCGCGGTATCCTGCGAGGGCCAGTACCGCGATGCTCCAGAGGCCACCCGCCCGACACAGGGCGGCCAGGGCCAGCGTTCCCTGATACACCACGACGGCGAGACATACGCCTCCCACCAGGGCGAAGGCGATCGCGAACATCTTGCCCAGTCGAAGCATGACGGGCACGACCAGTCCGGCCCCCGTCAGCAGGAACATGCCGTCGATGAGCACCGTCATGACGTTTTCGACGACGGGACCGTGACCTGAACCGGAACTCCAGTTCCGTCCGGACACCAGCCGCACCAGCGCCGCGCAGCCGATGATCCCCAGCAGGTCCCAGAGGGCGAAGCGCCACCAGAACAGTGGCGATCGCCAGCGTGGGTGCTGGTTCCGACGGTCGATCCGTCGGATGACCGCCAGACCCAGGAGCGTGACCACGATACAGAGCGAGAAAACGAGATCGATCGGGGCGTCCGCCATCTCAAGAGCGCTGCCACGGACCCCGCTCAGCACAGTCCATGCGACGAGTCCCAGCAATGCCCCCGTCCAGCCTTTCCAGGAAAACCCGGTCCGCCACCGCTCGGGGGACGGGCTCTCATCACGCACGACGGAGGTGTCTGGACGGATCGTCTCCGTGTCCGTGCCGGTCATCTGGTCCAGGACAAACAGCTTTTCACGAATCTTGCCGATCCGCAGGCGGCCCACCACACGCTCCCGGGAGGTCAAGCGGTTATCGCGATCGAGTTCCCTGAGACGCCGCGTGATGGCCTCGTGGACCTCCGGCCGCGGGGGATGGGCAGGCAGACCGAGCCAGGTGAGGTCATCGTGGTCGAGGTTCACGCGTCACGTGGATCCGCAAAGTTCAGGAGTGACCGATATTCAGACGGCGAGCACCGAGACTTCCAGACGACGCTGGAACTCGGCCAGGGTCATCCGGATGTCCCCCGTGTCACTGATGACCTCACGCGCAGGACCGTTGTGCAGGGTTCCCCGCTCACCGGATCCCCATGGATTCCGCAGCGTCACGTATCCATTCTCGATTCCCGTGACCAGCAGGGCATGCTTGGCATGCATGCCGCCCTGGCTCCAGTCGAGGCCGACCGGAACTTCGATACCGCGCGCCGTGCTCGCGGCAATTCGCTGGATAACGACCGAATTATTCCCAGGAACCGTGCGCATGTTGCCATCGGTACCGCCCGTCAGGTCCCTCAGAACGGCAGTCATGTCCTCTGCGGACATCCCACCCGAACCGTTCGCGCGACGGTCCGTCGCATTGTCATAATCACCCTGGGAACTCTGGTCCATCAGGGTCGATTGCATCACGCGATCGACGGCGTTGCGTGTACTGTCGTCCCGCCGCATGGACCCGTCGTCCCGACGATACACGGCCCCACCGGCGGTGGTCGACTGCCCGGTGGTCATCAGGTCGGTCACCAGCCTGGCATACTCGGCCGGGTGGTTGATCGCCATGTAATACTGGGCCGTGGCGGCTGCACAGGTGCCCCGATTCGACTGGTTGATCAGGCCGGGATGTGCCAGTTCCAACACCAGTTCACCGAGGACCTGACCGGTGGTCAGGCCGGCCTGGCTGGCCCTGGCGTCGACGCCTTGCGACACGAACCTGGCCAGGTGGTCGAGCAACGTCTGACCGGTCTTGAGATCTTTCCGGCCCAGCATGCCGACCATGGAATCGAACGAGCTCCTGGCCGTCGAAGGAATGGCCTGTCGGATGGCAGCGATCTGTGCATCCCGGTCAGGCATTGTTGACGTGACTCCACCCCCTGCCGCAGGGGGCGTCTTTGCCGGGGTCCCACCGGTGGCTGCAGACTTCGCAGGAGCCGGTGTCGCGCCGGGCTTGACGGTTGTCGTGTCGACAGGACGAATGCTGGGTTGTACCGGCGGTACCTGCGCTGGCTTGTTCGGAGACACGACAGGTGTCAGGCGTTCAGGCTGTACACGTGCAGGTTGAACGCGCGTGCCAGCAACGGCACGGCGAGCGCTGGAATTGTGACGCCCTCGTGAGCGCCGGGTCACGCGGTCGACCTTGCCCTTGATACGATCAAACGCAGCTATCAATTCCTCGTCGGCCTCGGTCCGATGGGCCGGGGGCAGTCTCCTGAGAGCGTTGACAACTGGCTCTTGTTTGGCCAGTCCTCGCCTTTCGAGCATCCACGAGGGCATGAAAGCACGCGAATGGAATCGGTAGGGAACTATGCGAACGTGTTGAACGGGACGGTTCACGCCCGGAATGGTGGCCACGGTGGCGACGGCCAGATTGAGCCTGGAAGATCGAGCAAGCGGAGACCCGGAAGAGGTCACCTCTGCACCCACGGGCTTTACAGGCGCAGGCGGGGAAGACAAGGAGAGGGAGCCTGTTCCCCGGACCGCCGGCAAGGTCAGACGTCCGCTGCCGGTGTTCCCGATGTTGCCAGACATGTTCGCACCTCCTCCTGAACCGGGTCGCCACAGGTCTTTCTATCGGCCCTGGAGACGATGCGATGTCTTCGAATGCGTTTGAGTGTCGTCAAATGTTCGTTAAATCCGTCGACCTTCGCCACGCCTCGGGTGTCACCGGAGGTGAGACGGATGGTGTTCCCGGTCCAGCCGTGACCGGATGACGGGCCCCGGGTATGATATCTCCGTCTGGTTCGTGTTCACCTGAAAGGGGCACTTCCGATGGAATCTCGTAATCCGGTCCTGCGGCGCATGCTCGAGCGTGCACCTGCAGCATTCGATGGCGTCATGACCGTCGACGGAACGGTCAACAAGACGTTCTTCATGCTCCTGCTGGTCTGCCTGGGGGCTTACTCCACGTATTCGATGGCCATGATCGGCAACCAGCTCTGGATGCCTCTCGGCATCGGAGGTGTCCTCGTCGGGTTCATCCTGGCTCTGGTGATCACCTTCAATCCGGCGCTGGCTCCCGCCCTGGCTCCCATCTATGCGGGATGCGAGGGCCTGGCGCTGGGTGGCGTGTCCGGCATCGCCGAACGGATCTACCCGGGCATCGCGACGCAGGCCGTGCTCCTGACCTTCGGCGTCGCCTTCGCGATGCTCGGCCTTTACCGCTTCAAGATCATCCAGGTCACGGATCGCTTCCGGACCGGACTGACCTCCGCGCTGATGGGCCTGATGGTGGCTTACCTCATCTCCTGGGTGTGTGGCCTGCTCGGACTGCCGATCAGCCTGATTCCGCAGCAGGGCGTGATCGGTCTCGTGGTTTGCGGCGCCATCGTGGTCCTGGCGGCGCTGTCTCTCACCCTCGACTTCGATTTCATCGACCAGGGCGCCCACCAGGGGGCACCTCGTGCATATGAGTGGTATGGAGCCTTCGGCCTGGTCGTCACCCTGGTGTGGCTCTATGTCGAGATCCTGCGCTTTCTTCAGATCCTGAATTCCCGCGATTGACGCGCCATCAGACCATTTTTCGGGGCCCTGCAATGTCATGCAGGGCCCCGTTCTCGTCAGATTCCTGGCCCCCCCCCTGTACGGTCTGCCCCTGAACGGGTAGAACCATGACATGGCCGAAACCGTGAAACTCGTCCTCTGCCGTGGCTGCGGCACCCGCCTTCCCGTCGTGGAGGCCAATCCGGATGCCCGATACGAGGCCTCGGCCGAGTGCTTCCGGACCTACGGGCGCCTGACCGTCTACTCGATCGCGCACAGATCTCCCGATTTCCTGCACCAGCACGTGGTCGACACGTACGGAGCCCAGCACGTGTCGGATGAGGCTCCTGCCCTCTTGCCGGCTTTCGCCCTGATCGGCCTCCACCTCTGGCTGGACCGGGGCTATACGGGCAAGCAGGTCAAGGAGACGCATGCGCGCCTGGCCCGGTCCAGGCGAACCTGGCCTCGTTTCGAGGTGCCCGCGCGCGAGTGGACGATGACCATGCTCGATCCTCTGGAGGCCCCCGAGGGTCCGGAACGGGATGCCGTCATCGAGGCCTGGGCCCGCTCGGTCTGGGCCGTGTGGGCGCCACGCCAGGCGGAGATTGCTGCTCTGGTGGACGAGGTGCTGGCCGCCCTGCCGTCTCCCTGAAGCTCAGAGCAGCGCAGAGCCGTCCGACGTGCTCAGGCGGGCGAGTCGTACGCGTGGCGCCTCGAGTGTCTCGTGTCGCCTGGGAAACGCGAACCGGATCCACGGGCATGGCTGCGAACGGTCCGCCATGAAGCTGGAAGCGGGAACCGCGGCAACTCCGATCCGGGTGATGAGGCGCTCGACGAACGTCGTGTCATCCAGTCCGGCGGCCCGGATGTCGGCCAGCATGCCCGCGTAGTACGAGGCAGGAAACCCGAGAGCCGTCACGGCCGCTTCCTGCAAGGGAGCAGGTGCTCCCACCGTCAGGAAGTCGTGCGCCCGACGGATGGCCGTGGTCAGGTCGGCCGGTCCGATCACGTAACCGAGACGCCACCCGGTGACGGCGAAGGTCTTGCCGAGTCCACTGTTCGTGAGCGTCCGGTCCGCCATGCCCGGCAAGGAGGCGATCGCCTCGAGTTCCGGCCGGCTGAACACCTTGCCGGTCGGGTTGTGGGGCGTGTTCACCACGATGGCCCGGGTACGCGGGCCGAAGGCCGCCCGCAAGGCCTCGAGGTCGAAATTCCAGCCTGGTGGGTGCAGTGGTACGAAACGCAGGCGGGCCTGCGAGAGGATCGCATCGGGACCGTAGTTCTCGTAGAAGGGTTCGAACACGATGACCTCGTCACCGGGTTCGATCACCGAGAGCATGACCGCCATCATCGCCTCCGTCGCCCCGCAGGTGACGGTCACGTGACGTTCCGGATCGACGTCGGGAATACCGTTGAACGCGCTTGCCTTGACGGCGATCGCCTCCCGCAGGGGGCGCGATCCCCAGGTGATGGCATACTGGTTCACGTCAGCACGGATCGCGCGGACCGCCGCTTCCTTCAGGGCTTCCGGGGCGGGAAAGTCCGGGAAACCCTGGGCCAGATTGATGCCATCGTGCTGCTGACAGAGCCGGGTCATCTCGCGGATGACCGACGTCCCGGAAGGCAGGGTCTGCCCGGGTGCCTCGACTTCGTCAGGTTTCCCTGCTCCGTCAGCAAAACTGATAGCTGTCACGCAATCTGGTGATGAACGGCCATCATACTCACGACAATCCTCACAGGTCAGGTCCGTGAACCCCGGGTAAGTTATGTTCAAGCCCGATCCGATCGGGGACGACACCGGAGGTGACCTGCGTGAAGAGTCTGACATACGGCGATATGCCAGAATCCCGGACCGGCAGGCCTACCGAGGCTCGCGGGAGTCGCATCGGGGTCGGGTTGCGCGAGCGTGAGGTGACCCACGAAAGACGGCGCGACCGGTCCACGGACAGTTCCTGGGAGCACCTGCTCAGCCGACGTCTCGCCCTGTTCAAGCTCGTCGCCAGCCAGTTCTGAATCACCGCGTGACATCGGCCGATGATGCCCGGTGACACGAGACGACGGCCCCGGAGCAACCGGGGCCGTCGTCCGTGTCAGGAACCTTCCCCGGTCGCGACCCAGTGCGCGAGTGCCCGCCGGTTCAGCTTCCCTCCCGGGAGGCGGGGAAACCGTTCCATGGCGAGCATGTCCCGGGGGTGCTTGTGGCGGCCGAGCCACGGATCCAGGGCATCTCTCAGCCGTTCGAGGGACCATCCTTCCGGAACGACCCCCTCGAACACCACCACCGGGACGTGGCCCCACCGCCTGTCGGCACGGCCGACGACCACGCAGACCCTGTCGGGCAGCACGCTGTTGATCGCGAGCTCGATCTCCGACGGGGCGAGATTTTCCCCTCCCGACACGATGAGTTCGGACTCGCGGGCCCGGATCCAGAGGCGCCCGTCGTCGCCCAGCTGGCCGCGATCACCGGTGGCCAGCCAGCCATCGACCAGGCTCGCCTTCGTGGCCACCGGGTCGTCGACGTACCCCGTGAACATCCCGGGGGATCGCACGAAGATCGGCCCCTCGTCGCCGGGGTCCGGCGTCCGTGACGGGTCCCCGAGCCGCACCTCGATGCCCGGCAGGGGCCAGCCGCCATCCCCCCAGCCATCGGTCGCGTGTTGACCGGGACGACCGAGCGTCACGTGTGATCCCGCCTCCGTCAGACCGTACGTCGGGAGCGCACACTCGCACCGGCCCAGTTCGACGCCCCGGGTGCCGGATCCACCCACGAGCATCGCCTTCAGGGTAGCCGGGACCGGGCGATCGCCCCTCGCGGCGAGCCAGTCCAGGTAGGTCGTGGGCACCACTGACACGTGGCTGACCAGTCCCGCTCCGAGTGCCTCGTCCATCGCGACGGGGTCGACCCGGTCCCGCAGCCAGATGCAGCAGCCGCTGACCAGGCTGCGTACCACGATACCCAGGCCCCCGACATGGTTCATGGGCAGGTCGGCCCACCAGGTGTCGTCCGGGCCAAGCCCCAGGGTCCTCACCGACAGGTGAGCATGCGCCACCTGGCTCGCCCACGCCAGGCGTGCCACGCGTGGGGAACCCGAGGATCCGGAGGTCAGGACCCAGCTCTCCGCCCCGGGATGGAAGGCCGTCTCGCGACGTGGCCCCGTCCGGGCAGCCTCGAGGTGCGGCTGCCAGTTCTCGAGCTCCCGTGGCGTCACGACGCGATCGGCCCCGACGCGCGCGAGCAAGGCCTCTCGCTCGGCGGGGGCCAGCCGACGACCCAGCGGGAGAACCCGGTGTCCGGCCCGCCAGGCGGCCAGCAGGAACACGATCCAGGCTGACGACACGGGAGCGTCGAGGCACCAGAGCGGCGGCTCGTCTCGCTGGACGTGCGCTTCCCGATGGACCGGATGGGTCTGCAGCAGGAGATCGACCGCGCGTGCGAGTTCCTCGAATGTCCAGCTCGCGCCGCCGTCTCGAAGAAAAACCCGATCCGGGGCGCGCTCGCGAGCGCGCGTCAGCAGGTCGAGTTCCGGCGCAGGCCTCATGACCCCCCACCTGACAGCGTCTCGGTTTCCTGTTCTGCCCAGGCAACGGTTGCGGCAGCATCCGGGGGAACGAGCAGGCTTCCGGCCAGCCCAGGAGAGCGCGCCTCATCCCGGAACCAGGACAAAGTCCCGAGGCCGTGGACGAGGTCCGGACGGTCCAGGCTGGCGGCCAGGTGCACGAGGTGTCCGAGGCCCACGGGACTCTCGAAGCTGCTGCCCACCACGATGGACTTGCCCCGTGCCAGGGCGTCCACGGTGATCGCGCGTGCCCTGTCGAGGCCCCCGAGCACGGTCGGCTTGAGCACGAGCGCGCTCACGGCCGGGTCCATGAGGGCGCGGTTTGCCACCGAGGCATCGACCAGGCGCTCGTCGAGCGCGACGGGAACTCCCCACGAGGCCACCTCGGCGAGGTCCACCGGGGCACCGAGCTCGATCGGCTCCTCGATCCAGGTGAAGCCGAGCGGGGCGATCCGGGTCAGGATCTGGCGAGCCTTCCCGGGAGACCAGGCACCGTTGGCATCGAGCCTGAGCTCCGGGCAGCAGCCCGCATCGCGCAAGGCACGTACGAGGGCCTGGAGGCGATAGACCTCGGCTTCCGCCTCCAGGAGGCCGACCTTGATCTTGAGCGTTGCGTGGCCTTCCAGGAGCCGCTGGAAGGCCACTTCATGTCCGTCGAGGCCCCCGAGCAGGCCCTGCGAGAGCACGCCCGGTGGCGGTCCCTCCGGCCCCAGGTAAGTCCCGCCCAGTTCACACCAGACGGGACGAGCGGCCCGACGCGCCAGGACCTCGGTCCAGGCCGAATGAAGGCCAAACCGCACCGCGCGCAGCGAATCGGGAAGCGTCTCGAGGAGGCGTTCCGGGTCGTGTGCCCGGTCCGTGAGGCTCGCCAGGGCGGCAGCCGCCCGGACGTGGTCTTCGGTACCGAAGTCCGGCAACGGGGCCACCTCGCCCACCCCGTCAGGTTCGCCCGGCCGGGACCATCTCACCAGCCAGCCCTCGCGCCGGTCGAGGGCACCGCGGGCCGTATGGAGGGTCCGGATCAGCGGGAGCGCCTGCCAGCGAGCCTCGAGGTGCCATGAGGTGGGCGCCGTCATCGGGAGATGACCAGCCCCAGGGCGACGAGCACCCCGTGCACCAGCAGGACCTGACCCGTGGCACCCAGGGTGCGGTTGAGCGCCCGTCCGGTATCGGTCCACACCGACCGGATCTCGCGGAGGGCCAGAGGGGTGGCCAGGAGCGACAGGGAGACCATCGGGGGGGCCTTCCCCATCCAGGTGAGGGCGTACGGGACGATCAGCGCAGCCGCCACCAGGGCCGTGTACTCGATGCGTGCGAAGCGCTCCCCGAAGCGCACCGCCAGGGTTCGCTTCCCGGCCCGAACGTCGGTCGGGGCATCCCGGAGGTTGTTGACCACGATGATGGCGGTCGCGAGCAGTCCTACGGGCACGGCGAGCGTCCAGGCCAGCGGCGAGATCGCGTGAGCCTGGACGTAGACCGTACCCGTGACGGCCACGAGTCCGAAGAACAGGAAGACGAACAGGTCCCCGAGCCCGTTGTAACCGAGGGGAAATGGACCACCCGTGTAGGCGATCCCGGACAGGATGCTCAGGATCCCGACGACCACGACAGGCCAGCCCGAGTGCCAGGCGAGGCCAGCCCCGCCCAGTGCGGCCAGTCCGAAGGCGAGCCCGGTCGCGATGAGCACGGCCCGGGGGCTGGCCAGCCCCGCCTGGGTGACGCGGGTGGGGCCGAGCCGATCCGTCGTGTCGGCGCCCTTCCGGGCATCGAAGTAGTCGTTGGCGAAGTTGGTCCCGATCTGGAGCCAGGTGGCTCCCCAGAGGGCCAGCAGGGCCGGTAGCCAGGCCAGATGGCCCTCGTGGAAGGCGATCGCCGTCCCGACGAGCACCGGGACGAGTGCAGCCGGCAGGGTACGCGGCCGGGCGGCGAGAACCCAGACCTTCCAGGCAGGGAGCGACGGCTTCACGCTCGGACCTCCCGCGTCACGGACGCCGCGGGAAGCGGCCGAAGTCGGGCTTCCGCTTTTCCACGTACGCATTGCGCCCTTCCTGGGCCTCCTCGCTCATGTAGTAGAGCAGGGTCGCATTGCCGGCGAGTTCCTGGACACCGGCCTGGCCGTCGATGCCCGCATTGAAGGCCGACTTCAGGCAGCGGAGCGCCAGCGGGCTGTGCTGCAGGATCTCGCGGCACCACTGGACCGTCTCGGCCTCGAGTTCGGCGAGGGGCACGACCCGGTTGACGAGTCCCATCTGGAGCGCTTCCTGCGCATCGTACTGGCGGCACAGGAACCAGATCTCGCGGGCCTTCTTCTGTCCCACGAGGTCCGCGAGATAGCTCGCCCCGAAGCCACCATCGAAAGAACCGACACGGGGGCCGGTCTGGCCGAAACGCGCGTTGTCGGCGGCGATGGTGAGGTCACAGACGATGTGCAGGACATGGCCGCCGCCGATGGCGTAGCCGGCGACCATCGCGATGACGGGCTTGGGAAGCGAGCGGATCTGCTTCTGGAGGTCGAGGACGTTCAGCCGTGGCACGCCGTCGAAGCCGACGTAGCCTTCCTTGCCGCGGATGCGCTGGTCGCCACCGGAACAGAAGGCCTTCTCGCCCTCGCCCGTGAGGATGATGACGCCGACTTCCGGATCTTCACGGGCGTCGGTGAAGGCCGAGGTCAGCTCGAACAGGGTCTGCGGGCGGAAGGCATTGCGCACCTCGGGCCGGTTGATGGTGATCTTGGCGATCCCCTCGGCCTTCTCGTACCGGATGTCCGTGAACGTGCCGACCGGCTGCCAGGCCGGGATCGGGGCGGTCGTGGTCGTGGGGGTCGTCATGAGGGTTCCTCCTGGAACGTGGGGGAGAGGCAGGCGGCGAGCAGGTCGCCGACGGCACGGGGAGCATCGGAGAGGACATCGTGTCCGGCCCCCGGGATCACGTGGGTCCGGGCTTGTGGGAACAGGGGAGCGAGACTGGCGGCGATCGCCTGAAACTTCGGGTCGAACTCTCCGGCCGCGAGCACGACGGGGCAGGTGACCGTCCCCAAGAGCCCGAGGTAGGCCGGCTGCTCGGCGAGACCGGCGCTCGCCAGAACCTGCGCGAGGCGCCGGGGATCCTGGCTGCGCCGGATGGTGCTGGATAGAGGGACTGCCGGCATCACCGCCCCCGCGATCGCGGCGGCCGGGGCCATGATGGGTTGCGCTTCCCAGGCATGGACGAAGGCCTCGTGATCTCCCAGGGTGAGCAGGTCGATCCAGCGGGCATCTGTCTTCCGGCGCACGACGCGTGCGGGCTCGTCCTCGATACCGGCAGAGGCCCCGAGCAGGCAGAGTCCCCGGTACCGATCCGGCCGGCGGACGACGAGGCCAAGGGCCAGGCGCCCACCCATCGAGTACCCCACGAGCCAGGGCCTGTCCGGGCCACAAGCCCTGTCGATGCTGGTCTCGAGAGCCTCCAGCCAGCCCTCGAAGGTCGATGGAGCCGGTTCCGAGGCACCGTGTCCGGGCAGGTCCGGGACCCACCAGCGACCGGGCACGCCGCTCAGCACGGACTGGAAGCTCCGGCGATCGCCCGTGAAGCCGTGCAGGGCCACCCCTGCTGGAACTCCTTCTCCCATCCAGGAGGCTGCCAGACTCATGGCCGTGGTTCTCCGGGCGACGCCAGCCCGAGCAGGTCCGCGAGATCCTGACGGTAGGCGTCACGTTCGGTGGAGCGGTCGGTCATCAGTTCGACCACGGTGGCGCGTGTCCCGGTCATCAGCCCGGTCGCCACCATGTTCAACGCGTCCGCGACATCAGAGGTGCGGTGATGGTCGAGGCCATACATCCTTGCCGCCCCCTCGAAGTTCAGGCCGTGAGGCGTGCCGAAGTAAGGCTCGAACAGGCCTTCGACGCGGTGAACAGGCAGGTGCGAGAAGATCCCGCCGCCGTCGTTGTTCAGGACCAGAAAGACCACCGGGGTCTCGACCTCGCGGGTACCGATGAGCCCTCCCACGTCATGCAGCATGGCCACGTCCCCGAGAATGGCCAGCGTGGGCCTGCGGGTGACATGAGCCGTTCCCAGGGTCGTGCTCACGAGACCGTCGATCCCGTTGGCGCCACGATTGACGATCACACGGGTGCCTGCGGGAAGGCGACCCGATAGCGCCTCGGCATACCGGATGGGCATGCTGCTTGCGAGCACGAGGTTGCCGTGTTCGGGCAGAAGACGACAGGCCCCGTGCACGGCGTGCGCCTCACGGGACCGGAAGCCGGACCAGGCCTCGAGTCGCGCTTCGAGCTGACCATCCGGTGGGCCCACAGGGACCTGGTGCGTGGGCCGGTGCGTGGCCAAAGCGAGCTTGGCCAGCAGGTGTTCGAAAAGCGGAGCGAGTTCCACCGCGAGGGTCCGGTCGGCCAGGGCCTGCGGATCTTGCCGGGTCGGGTACGGCACCACCGACAGCAGCCAGCGTGCCTCGGCGGCATCCGGCGCGATGGTCCGGGTGCGCCAGTTTTCCAGCCAACGTGACAGGGCCGAGGAGGTCGGAACCATGCCGACCTGGACGACCCATCGGGGCACCGGCTGGCCCGGTAAGTGGATTTCGGCGCGGGCTCGCAGGTCCGCCGTGGTGACCACCCCGGGGTGGTCACGCAACTGGGATGCGACGTCGGCCCAGACGGGCCAACCGAGCTGGTGAGCAAGGTTCACGAGTCCTGGCAGAGGTTCGTCCGTGGGGCCCACGATGAAGAGCCCGGAACAGCCAGCCCAGTCCTGCAGGATTTCCTCGATCTCGGATTCCGGGAGGAAACCTGGTTGTGGCTGGCCTGCCGCTACACCATGCTCGACGTTGTACCCGAATAGCGAGGGAGACCCCGCGGGAACCATGAATGCGGGATCGGCCAGGGGGGCAAGCGGTTCGTCGAAGGGCACGTTCAGGTGGACGGGACCCGCATCGAGTCCCGTCGCCCGACTCAGGGCTGCCGACACGGTGGCGCGCATGCGCCGGACGGCCACGGCCGCGGGGCGTGCCGCCGCCAGTTCGAAGCTCCCCCGGACGTGTACCCCGAACAGGTCGTGCTGGTCGATGGTCTGAGATGCGCCCGAACCCCTGAGTTCGAGTGGTCTGTCGGCACTCACGACCACCAGGGGAACCCCCGTCAGGCTCGCCTCGATGACGGCCGGGAAGTAGTGGGCGAGCGCCGTACCGGACGTGCAGACGAGGGCGACGGGTTGGCGAGAAGCTTTTGCCACGCCGAGGGCGAAGAACCCTGCGGCCCGCTCGTCGTGGTGCACCGTGATCCCCAGGGAGACATGTCCGGCCTGCCTGGCATTCTCGAGGGCAAACACGAGGGGGGTGGACCGAGAACCGGGGCTCACGCAAACGTGGCGGACGCCACGCTCGAGGAGGGTGGAGACCAGGTGACAGGCCCACCAGGCATTCAGATTCGGGTAAGGCATCGCCTCCGACCTCATGCGCCCAGCTCCTGAACCAGTTGGACCCAGGGCTCCGCCTTGCGTTCCGTCTCTTCGAATTCGGATTCGGGATCGCTCGCCGCGACCAGGCCCCCACCCGCGAACACCGTGGCTCGGTCCGGACCGAGCAGGGCCGAGCGGATCCCCACCGCCAGGTCGAGCGTCGCGAGTCCCACGTGACCGATGGCCCCGGCGTACCAGCCACGCGGAGCCGACTCCGTCTCGCGGATCAGGTCGAGTGCTTCTTCACGGGGAGACCCACAGACCGCCGGGGTCGGGTGGAGCGCCCCCACGAGTGACGAGAGCGAGACGTCCGGCCGGAGGATGCCGAGCACGGGTGTGTGCAGATGGTGCAGGTGAGGCAAGCCGAGCAGACTCGGGGTTTCCGGAACGTTCAGCGTGCGACAGAGCGGGTTCAGCGCCTCGACCAGGAACTCGCGCACCAGGGCATGTTCGTGCCGGTCCTTGTCACTCGCCAGCAGGCGCCCGGCCAGTTCCCGGTCCCGTACCGGGTCAGGGTCCCGCGCGATGGTTCCGGCCAGGCAGTCGCTCTTGAGCCGATCCCCGTCGAGGCGGACCAGGCGCTCGGGACTGCCTCCGAGGAAGGTGTGCTCGCGGTCGAAGCGGAAGCAGAAGCGATGTGCTCCCGTCGCCGGATCGATGCGCGTGAACAGGTCCCACGGATCGAGTCGCTCGGCCGTGGCGAGGGTGATCTGGCGTGCGAGGACCACCTTCTTCGCCGGGTCGAGGCGCCCGACGACGCGCCGGATGCGTCGGATCCAGTCCTCGCGCTCGGGACCATCCTGACGGGCGGGAGGGAAGAAAGTCGTGGCCATCCCTCGCCGCCCCGCACGGGATCGGCGTGCCGACCACTGGCCCTGGCGAGCGGCCGTCAGGGGGGCATGCTCGGCCTCACTGCTCCTGGCGGCATGGCCCAGCCGCGCACCGCCTTGCACCAGTTCGTCGAACAGGAGGTCCAGGCGGGAGATGATGACCTCTGGACCTTCCCCGGGATGCACCGGGACGATCACCGTCGCGAAGGCATCCGGATCGGCACCGGGGGTCCAGCTCACGAGAATGGAGGGCAAGATCCAGCGAGCCGCCATCCCGGCAGGCCAGTCGGGATGAGCCGGGCCATCTCCATCGAAGGCGAGCCCACCGAGGTACCGGATCTCGTCGCGCAGGGCCAGGCCTGCCGTCTCGATCCGGGAGAGGCGCTGGCGGACCTCGTCCAGCGACGCGAGTGCGTCGGCGCGCGTTGTAGCGACGAGCTCGTCGGCAGCACCCATGCCCAGCCATGCTCGCGGCTGGTCGCCGCTCACGAACGCCATCTGTACGGACCTCGGCGAGGTGCGCATCAGCGCCAGCGGGTCGCGGAGGCCGAGGGAGGCCCCGGCGGCGACCCACATCGCGACACCGGATGTCGCGGCGCGTTCGGTGGCCCGCCACACGGCAGCCTGACAGCTGGGATGGGGAGACAGGGTCATGCGGCTCACTCCGGACGAGATCCTGGATCCCATCTTGGCATATTTCTGAACTTTCAAAAAGAATTGAAAGTTCAACCTGTTCTGTGCTAGGCTGGCTCCAGTACTCGTTTGCGGCCATCGTGGCCCTGAAACGAACGGAGGCCACCGTGCTCGTCACCCTCCTGGATCCCCGGGAAGCCACTCGTGTCAGGGCCTGGCTGGTCCGGAGCGGGTTCGAGGCTCGCGTGCTGGGCGAAGGCACCACGTTGCTCGTCGAAGATCCGTTCGTGCCCTTCGCCATCGAGGACGCGCTGCGCTCCGATCCGGCCGTCGCGGTCGTCGAGGCCACGGTTGAGCTTCCCCGTCGCGTGCGGCGGTACACGCCCGACGACGCTCCGTGGCCTTTCGAGGGTGGATATCCGGACGTGATCGCCGGACCTTGCTCGGTCGAAAGTCCGGAAGTCGCCGAAGAGGTCGCGGCCTGCCTTTCCCGGCTCAAGCTCGGCTGGATGCGGGGCGGTACCCACAAGATCCGGACGTCGCCGGAACAGTTCCAGGGGGCCGGTCTCCTGGCGGCGCGGTGGTTGCGGGAGGCCTGTGATCGCCACGGGTTGCGAGCCATCAGCGAGGTCGTCGATACCGGGGACATGGAGGCGATCGCCGACATGCTCGACATCCTGCAGGTCGGTGCCCGCCAGATGCACAATCCCCACTTCCTGCAGCGGGTCGCCGCGCTCCGTAAGCCCGTCCTGCTCAAGCGGGGGCTCTCCGCCACTCCTCTCGAGTGGCTCTGGGCCGGCGAATATCTGTTGAAGGCCGGGGCCCCTTACGTCATCTTCTGTGAACGCGGGATCCGGACGCCCAGTCCCCTGAAGCGATTCACGCTCGACCTGCAGGCCATTCCCTTCATCCGGCAGATGTCTGCCTATCCGGTATTCGTGGATCCCAGTCACGCCGCCGGTTCCAGTCCTTACGTCCTGCCCCTCGCGCTCGGGGCGCGGGCCGCAGGGGCGCAGGGCTTGCTCGTCGAGTGTCATCCCGATCCCAGCTGCGCCCGCAGTGATGCGACGCAGGCGCTCGATCTCGTCCAGCTCGAGGATCTGGTTCGCCGGGTCCGTGCGCTCCACCTCGAGGAGGTGACGCCGTGAACGCGTCCTCGCTCCGTCCCACGTTCCGTGATCAGCTCGTCGAGCGCGTCGAGAGCCGTCGTGCGAGCCTCTTCGAGGCGGCGAGCCACCTGCTTCGTGTCGATGGCAAGGCCATCCGGCCGCGTTGCGTCCAGCTCATCGCCCGGCTCGGTGGCGACGAGCCTCTCGAGGCCCATGAGCGGCTGGCCGAGGCCGTCGAGATCCTGCACGTCGGTTCGCTCATCCACGACGACATCCTCGATGAGGCCGAGGTCCGGCGGGGTGTCGAGGCCGTTCACGCGCGATTCGGCAACAAGGCGGCCGTCCTCGCCGGCGACTTCCTGCTGAGCCGTTCTTGCGGCCTCATCGCGGGGCTCGGAGTCCAGGCGCTCAACCTGCGCATGGCCGAGGTCCTGTCCGGTCTCTGCGAGGGCGAGTTCCAGCAGGACGAGCAGCGGTACCGCCTTGATGTGACGCTCGAGGAGTATCTCGAGCGGGTTGCTCTCAAGACGTCCGGCCCTTTCGAACTTGCCTGCGAGGGATCCGCCCTGCTCAGCGGACACGCGCCCGACCAGGTTCAGCAGGCCCGTCGCTTCGGGTATCATCTGGGACGCCTGTTCCAGATGTATGATGATCTGCTCGACTTCTCGGCGAGTGCGGTCACGGCGGGCAAGCCCGTCGGCCAGGATCTGCTGGCCGGTCAGCTCACCTTGCCCGTGATCCTGACCCTGAGGCATCCGGAGCGCGGGCCGCGGCTCCGGGCGCTGCTCGATCCTTATCCGGTCGAGCTGTCCCCCGAACTGTCCGCCATCTTGACGGATCCTGCCGTGCTGGCCGACACCGCTGCGGCTCTGGTGCGAGAAGCCGAGATGGCGCGGCGCTGTCTCGAGGTGTATCCCTCGAGTCCCGTCCGCAGTGAACTCGAGGCGTATCTCGACCGGATGGTCGAGGCCGCTCGCATGGTCGGTGGCGAAAACAGCCTCGTCACGGTGGAGCTGGCTCCTCATGGCGTATAGCCTTCCGACCCGTCAGGATAAGCCTGCCTACGTTCAGGCCATGTTCGATCGCATCGCCGGCCACTACGACCAGGTCAACGACTGGATGACGTTCGGGCGGCACCGGGCATGGAAACGTCAGCTGGTCCGACTGGCCGGGGCCCGTGCAGGGGGGGCGTATCTCGACCTGTGTACCGGAACCGGGGACATCGCGGCCCTGTGGGCCGAGCATGCGGCACCGGGCGGCACGGTCGAGGCCCTGGATTTCTCGCCGGGCATGCTGGAGATCGCCCGCAAGCGTCATCCGGTCGGGGCTGGCGTGCACTGGATCCAGGGCGATGCGACGGCCCTGCCTTTTCCGGATGCGAGCTTCGATGCCGTCTCGGTGGGCTTCGGCCTCCGCAACGTCGTTGACCTCGAGGCAGCCCTGATGGAAGCCCTGCGCGTGCTTCGACCGGGAGGCATGTTCATCTCGCTCGAGACGGGCAAGCCTGCCATCGGCTTTTTCAGGCTCGGGAACGCGCTCTACGGACGCTTCCTGGTCCCCATGCTCGGACGTCTCATGTCGGGTGATCGGGAAGCCTATCGCTACCTCCCGACGTCCAGCGAGGCCTTCCCGGATCAGCGTGAGCTGGCGCGACGGTTCGAGGCCGTCGGGTTCGAGGGGGTCCGGGTTCACGATCGGATGTTCGGTGCCGTGGCCCTGGTCGCAGGTCTGCGTCCCCGCGCCTAGCGCTCAGCCTTCACTGCGGAAATGATCGGCGCCGTCGGACATCGCCTGTTCGACGGCGCGATTCTCTGCCCGGCGGACGGCTTCCCGGAGGGCGCCACCGAGTTCCGCGAAGACCCAGATGGGCAACAGGCCCATGGCATAGGCCGTCACCCACGAAGCATGGGCCAGGAAGTCTGCCCGGTGAACGAGGCCCTGAGCCACCACGGTCACCACCCACCCCAGGAGGCCGACGCGCACCGGGATCCGGATGACCTGGTCGAGGTCCGCGAGTCGCAGGGCAGCCAGCAACACCGGAAGCGGGAAGCTGAGGATCCAGGCCCGACCGAACAGGGCAGGAGCGGAGGCCGTCCAGAACTCGAACGGGGACTCTCCGAGGTAACTCTGTCGCCAGGACAGCTGGAAACCGACCGCGAGGGCGATGACCATGAGCCAGCCGATGCGGTCATGGAAGACCCGCCGACGCTCCTGACGGACCCAGCGGGATACCTGTTCGCGCGTGGGGCCGGGTTCGGGGGGCTGTTCGACCACGGGCACCGGAAGACGGCGCTCGTCCGGGACGCGCCGGAAGAAGACATCGGGACCCTGGATCGACATGGCTGGACCTCGCGAGGAGCGGTGACCTTCACGAGTCTAATCCGGCCGGTGCGTCGGTGCAGGTGTCCCGATCACAATCCGCTCAGTGCTCGAAGATGCTCGTGTAGCCGAGCAGGTCGAGTTCGACCTGGGTCTCGAGGTGCGCCATGCAGCGCCTGGCCAGGTCCGTACGGCCCTCGCGGGCCAGGATCGCCTCCAGCTTCGTCTTGCAGGTGAGCAGGTGGCGCACGTCGTTGGCCGAGTAGGCCAGCTGGGCGGGCGTCAGGTCGTCGGCGCCCCAGTAACTCGTCTGCTGGGACTTGTCGAGCGTGACGCCGGCGAGTTCCTTCACGAGATCCTTCAGGCCGTGGCTCTGGGTGAACGTCCGGGCGATCTTCGAGGCGACCTTCGTGCAGTAGACCCCGTTCGTGCGGGCACCCAGGTGATGACGCAGCATCCCGACGTCGAAGCGGGCGAAGTGGATGACCTTCAGGGGGCGTTCGGCCTCGAGCAGGCGCACGAGGTTGGGCGCGTCCTTGCCCGTGATGCGCAGGACGATCACGAGGCCGTCCGGTGCGGCGATCTGGACCAGGCAGAGGCGATCGCGGTGCGGGTTCAGGCCCGTGGTCTCGGTATCGAGGGCGATCTCGGGTACATCTAGCAGGTGAGCGAGCAGGTCGGCGGGCAGGTCACCCTCGAGGAGCTGGACGTCTTGGGGTGGCACCAGGGGCCTTCCTTTCGTTTGCACGGATCCGGTCCTTTCCAGGATACCGCGCTCGTTTCATGGGTGTGGTTTCAGCGGCGAATCAAATCTGGATTTTGTACCGCCTGTATCCCGTCGTGGGCTCGACAAGATGGCTGGTGCGGCACGTTCACTCTTTTTCGCTGAGACAGGCTGCACGGCGCACCACGGCAGCGCCATGGCGACTTCTCAGGCCGTCGATCGCCTTCAGCAGCGCTTGCTTGCCCTCGCGTCCACCGGTCTCGAACAGGGCGAGCTGGCCGTCATGCACCAGACCCGAGGTTGACAGGCCCACGAGCCTCAGGGCGCGCTGCCCCTCCCAGGCACGTCCCAGCAGGTCCCAGGCCCGGCCATGCAGGACGTCCTCGTCCTGGGTCGGCACGGTCAGGGTCATCGAGCGTTCGAGCGTCTGGAAGGTTTTCCCGTCGCGCACCTTGACCGTCACGGTACGGGCCGCCAGGCGATACCGGCGTAACCGGTAGGCCACGTCGCAGGCCAGATCGAGCAGGATCCGGCGCAGGAAGACGGGGTCCGCGCTGTCGAGATCGAAGGTCCGCTCACCGCCGACGCTCTTCGGAGGTCCGCCCGGCTGGACGGGACGGGGATCGTGTCCGCGGGCCATCCGGTGCAGGTCTAGACCGGCCTCGCCGAAGTGCGCCTCGAGGAAGGGCCAGTCGAGGTGGGCCAGCTGTCCCACGGTGTGGATGCCCAGGCGGGCCAGTTTCTCTTGCATCCGAGGCCCCACGCCCGGTAGCAGGCTCACGGGGCGTGGATGCAGCCAGGCTTCCTCGTCGCCCGCGGGAATGATCAGGACGCCTGCTGGCTTGGCCGCCTTCGAGGCCACCTTGGCCATGAGCTTGCTCGACCCGGCCCCGACGGAGGCACTGAGTCGGGTCACGGCGAGGATGCGCTCGCGGAGGTGTCGGGCCACTCCCTCGACGGGGCCCATGAGCCGCTCGCAGCCCGTCATGTCGAGATAGGCCTCGTCGAAGGCGACGGGCTCGACCAGGGGAGAGAAGCTCTGCCAGATGACGACCAGCTCCCGGTGGACCTCGCGGTACGTCTCCATCCGGACGGGTACGCGCACGGCGTGCGGGCACAGCTCGATAGCCCGGTGGATCGGCATGGCCGAGCGGACGCCGTGGGCCCGGGCCTCGTAGCTGGCACTGGCCACGACGCCGCGGTTCACCGAGTGCCCCCCGACGATGACGGGACGGCCTCTCAGCTCGGGATCGTCCCGCTGGGCGATCGCCGCGAAGAAGGCATCCATGTCGACGTGCACGATGACGCGACCGGCCATGGCGGAAACCTCCCCTTTGAAGATTTGAACATATGTTCGATATTAAGCGTGAGAGCTGCAACCAGGCAAGTCTCCTTCCGAGCGAAGGCGCTGAAACCGTCATGTCACGAGCTTTCTGGAGATGTTTGCATCCTCTAAGGATTCTTCAAATCTCTGCAAAGTCCGGTCAGAAGGTCGGAAAAATCCGGATAGGCCAGCATCACCCGGATTCCACGCCGGGATGCGCTTCTGTCCCGCATCAAAGGGTCGGTTCCCGACCGTCGAACCGGGGTAGAACCTACGTGGAAGGCTGGTAAAAAAACTGGGGTCACGGGGTCGTCCCGTGTGAGGACGGATTGAATCATGGCCAAGATCGGAAAATCGGGTGGAGGACATGCGCCGAAGCCCTCGGGCGGCTCCAAACCTTCCGGTGGCTCCAAGCCTTCCGGTGGCTCCAAACCTTCCGGTGCTCCCAGGTCCTCGGGGGGGGCCAAGCTTTCCGGGGGGCCCAGGTCCCCGGGGCAAACCACCGGAGCGGGAGCCAAGACCTCCTCGCTCGGTCCCGCTCAGGGGCCCGGGGGGCGTTCGAAGACGGCCCCGCTGAATGCCGATGATCTCAAGCATCTCAAGGGGGCCGGTGTTCAGGCCACCTTCGATCTGAATGCTTTCGAGAAGCCTTCGGCAGGAAAACCTGCTCCTTCCAGGGCCAGTGGCAGCAACCCCAAAACCAAGCTCGGTGAGGTATTTGCCGATGACCCCACCTTCAAGGCCGACCTCAAGGCCCTGAAAGGCCAGTGGGACGACAAGGCCAAGGGCGGTGAAAAGCTCGG
This sequence comes from bacterium, assembly GCA_035285805.1. Classification (GTDB taxonomy): domain Bacteria; phylum Cyanobacteriota; class Sericytochromatia; order S15B-MN24; family UBA4093; genus JAYKJE01. Next base: position 64,007 of record JAYKJE010000018.1, read on the forward strand.
CAGGGTTCTCGTGAGCCTGCTCGACAAGCCGTCCCTCTTGCCCGGCATGGCGACCGGCAAGGACCTCGTGAAGAGCATCGTCGCCGACCTCGCGCATCCCATGCGGATCAGTCAGGGACAGGGCACGACCACCTGCACGACGGCCTCCCTGCAGATCATCCTGGCCCGCTCCAAACCGGCCGAATATGCCCGCATCGCCGGGGGAATCGCCACGCAAGGCGAGGTCGACCTCAGGGGTGGTGGCAAGCTCAAGCAATCGCCCCGGGACCTCGAGAACCTGGCCGGACGGGAGCCACTGCATGCCGCCATGCAAGAATCGATGTACCGCCTCGGGCAAACGCTCGGAAAAGACGACAAGCGAGAGACCGATTTCGGTGGACGTTTCCTGAAGTCTGCCGGTGGTAGCTTCGCCGGACGTTTGTTCTCTGCGGCGGTCCGAAGCTTCGCGGGAACCTTCCGGACGGCCGTCAAGACCGCCTTCGCCGGAACGAGTTTCACGTCCACGCGGCGATCCTTCGCCGGGGATGGGAGCGCGGGGCTCAACATCCAGCAGTTCAACGCGCTGAACCGGATGGTGACCGGTTCGGACAAGGTCGCCATGCAGCCCAGCACGGCCGTTCTCCAGCAACTCCGCACGTCCGGCGATGACGTCACGGTGTTCCTGCGCCCCCAGAAGGGGGCCGAGTCGGGGCATGCCGTCGTGATCACGAGCTGGGACGGCGACCGGGCCGTCATCGACGACCCGGAGAAGTCGGAGAAGGTCATGATGTCCACGAGCGATCTCCTGAAACAGGCCGACTTCGTGCAGTCGCAGGCCAGTTCGGCTTCAGAATCGCAAACGACCCTGGAAGCTGTCCGCCCGAACGGGATGTACTGGCCATCGAGCCTGAGCAGTTGAGCCGGTGAACGTTCAGGGGCTCCGCCCGGACCTTCCGGGTGGAGCCCCTCCTCACGTCACATCGAGATCCGCCGTGGCTTCCTGGAGGGCCACCTCCAGACGCCTGGACAGATCGAGACGTCTGAGACGCCTGCCGGCCTGACGCTCGGACCGGATGAGGGTTCCGATGAGCTCGACCTGGTCGCGCGAAATGGTGGCCAGGATGTCCTGCATGAGGGCCACGCGAGCAGAATCGGTGGACGCGGACATCCCCTCGTCATAGGCAACCTGCGCACAGGCATGAATCGCCCCCAGGAGGGACTGCTCATGCAGGCAGACGAGCCGCAGGACCGACAGGGCGAGCACCCTGGCATCATGCTCGGAGAGACGGCCTCCTGCCAGTAACCGGAGTTCGGGTTCGTTCGACACGTCCATGTTCGTCCTTGTGCCCGACGTGCACCGAACGTAACCCGGTCTCTCGGTCAAGGCATGTCGCGGCCGCGTCCGGGTATACGACCCCTGGGCCACCCCGACCCGGAGGTTTCACCGTGAGAGCATTCGACCTGGCAGCCCTGCTCCGATCGCCCCTGTACAGCGGCGTCCGCGAGCAGGCCATGCGGCTGCTGAAGCATCCCGACGAGGCCCGGGCCCTGCTCCGCGAGGCCGCCTCCCGGCTGCAGGGGGCGATCGCCCCCGGTGGCCCGCTGACAGCCATCCGGGACGAGGTCTCGACGCTGATCCGGATGGTGACCGCCACCGTGAATCGGACGTACACCGACCTTCCGTGGCAGACGCTCGTGGCCGGACTGGCCGCCCTCCTGTACCTGGTGATGCCCCTCGATGCCCTGCCCGACTTCCTCCCGCTCGCCGGTTTCCTCGACGATGCGGCAGTCCTCGGCTTCGTTCTCAAGAGCATCCGAGATGACATCCGGCGTTATCAAGGGTGGGAGGAAGCCCGTCGACCCCGGTCCGGACCCTGACGCCATCCTTCAATCTTGAGCTCGGCTTAACGTCAGCCCGTCGCGGGGATCCCGACAAGATCCTCGGTCATCCCACAGACGGAGGTCCTCGCCATGGCCATGCGTTCAGAACTTTCCGATCTCAACCGGCGGAAGCCTCCCGTCCTGCCTGCCCGATCCGCGAAGCAGGCGACCGCACCGAGCCCCCTCCAGCCGGAAAGCCCGCCTGTCTCGACCGCGCCGGCCCGGGATACCTTCGTCTCCACGCCGCCTACCCGGGAAACCCTGGAGCGCTTGAAAGCCAGCATCCAGGCTCTCGAGCGGCTGCCTTCCGTCCCGGACGGGGTGCTTCCGAAGCGCGCATGGCTCGAAGAGCAGGCCCCTCGTCTCGAAGCGGCCGAGAAGGCTCTGGCGAGTCTGACCGCGGCGATGTTCGATCACGGCGTTCCCTCCGAGGATGAACTCATGCGCCTGACGGCAACCGTGCAGGAGTCGCGGGGTCAGTTTCGCGAGATCCGTGAACGGGCGGGTCTGCAGGCCCCCGTTCCCCCGCTGGATCCGGGCCGACCGGCCTTCCAGCTGACGGATGGGGCCAGCCAGATGGCCAGATCGCCTCTGACGTCTCTGCTCGGCGTGCTCCTCTTGCCCGTCGCGATCACCGTGGATGCCGTCGATGCCGTCACGCGTCCTGCCCAGGCCGCGCGATATCCGGCCGACATGAAGGCCTACCGGGAGCGTCTCGCCGAATACGAGAAGGCCAGGACCGTTCCCGTCGAGTGACATTCGTCCGGGCGGTCTGATTCCAGGGACGATCTGCACGACATCTTCCAGACCTTCAACGTCGGTTGAGCCTCTGGCGAGTGGTATGGAGATCCCATGCCGATTTCCGAATCCCGACCCTCGGGACGATCCGAGGCGTGGCAACAGCTCGAGCCCTCGTCTCACCCCTGGCGGGTGACGGCGACGGCTTGCTGGCTCTCCTGGTCGTGTCTGGTGCCGCTCGTTCCGGGATTGAAAACCCTCGAACCGCTCTGGCTGTGCGTCTGTCTCCCCCCGCTGGCCACGGGGGTGGGCGCGGTCGCCTTTCCGAGACAGGAGCACCGGCAGGCTTACATGACGGCCATGTGCTTCTGGATGCTCGGTCTTGCTGCGTTCAAGGGGGTGACGGGCCCGCTACGCGGGGTGGACTGGCTCGCCGTCCTCGGCTTTCCGGCGATCGCCGCTCTCGCATCCGAGGAGGCCGTGCTCGCCCGGGCTCTCACCGGGGTCTGGCAGGTCCCGCTGCCCGGGATGCTCGATCCCCGGGCGTGGCGCTCGCGCCTCCCCCCTGACTCGCTCCTGGAAGCGCTTCGCCGCCTCGACCGGCCGCCGTATCCACCGGATGGGAACGGCTTGCTGGCCGACAGGCAGCCCGTCGTCCAGGCTGGAGGGCTGCCGGGACTCCCGATCGAGGCTTCTCCCGAGCAGCTTCAGGAGGTCATCGACCGCCTGCGGCGAGAATGCCAGGCCCGACGGGCCACGTTGCCGAAGACGGAATGGGTCCGGCAACGGCTGGAACTGGAAGCACGGATCGAGAGCGCACTGAGCTCCGTGAGCCAGGAGCCCGTGGTCGAGCCCGACCCGGGGCTCGACGAAGTCGTCTCGAGGGCCCTCGCCTCCGGGGATCCCGAACGTCTGGATCTGGCCTTCCGGGTCATGTTCCATGCTCGCCCGTCGCGCCTGAAGCTTCACCTCGGGCGACATCGGGACCGGGTGGCCCGGGCGATCGCGCGGGAAGACGTTTCGGCTCTCCGGATCTGGAACCTGCCCGCGGGTCGCCCCCGGGCAGCGCCTGCCACCACGGCCCCGCCACCTGCGCCTCCCGCCCCACAGGGCCCGGGGGCTGCCCGTCCGGTGCCGGACGCATCGAAGGCTCCCGTCCTGAGAGGGCGGATACCCCTGGTGGGTCATTCGCAGTCCTTCAAGTATCACGGTCCCGGTTGCCCATACGGAGACCGGATATCCGCCTGGAAGCGGGTGGAGCTCGGAAGCGAGGCCGAGGCGAAGTCCCGGGGATTCCGCCCCTGTCGGGTGTGTCAGGGCGGACCGTTCGAGCTGGCCCGGGACGAGGACGACCTGGACGACGACGACCTGGACGACGAACCCGACTTATTTGGGTGAGTTCCCCGGGCCGGGAAGCGATGAACGGCCGTCAGCGTCCCTGTCAGGCGATCGCCGCCTGCAGGCGAGCCAGGTTTTTCATCATGACGGTGTAACCCGTGTCATCACCGGCGACGGCCCGGTTGGCGGAACGCCAGTCCCCCCGCCGTGCAGCCGAGACGACGCCTCGGTCCTGCCAGTACTGCACGGCGACGAGGGCGGCCACGTCCCCGCGCAGGGCGAGGTCCGGATCCTTCTCGAGTGGAAAGCCGAGTTTCTGGCCATAATGGCGGTAGTTGGCCCGTCCCGTGAGCTGGATGTAACCACGTCCCTTGTAGCGCGGTCCGTCGCCCGGTCGATCGTTTCCGAGCCCTCTGACTCGCCCCTCGTAAGCTTCACCGCTCGCATATTCGAGGATGGGGCGCATCCCGCTCTCGCGAAGCGAGATCGCGACCAGGACCAGCAGAGCCTGTCGGTCCGTGACCCCGAGACGCGCGCAGGCTTCCTGTAACAGCGGCCAGTTGGCCCGGACATTTCGACGTGGAGCCCCCACGGCATCGGCGATCTGGTCCGCCGTGAGCGGAAAATCGAGCTTCGTGACATCGACGGAGGGACGCCACGCGGTTGCCGGGAGTTCCCCGACAGGGCGGTCGAGTTCGGTGCGTGTCCGGGCATCGATGAAGCCCGTGGGAAGAAGACCGCGGGCCTGCTGGAAGAGTTGCACCGAGACGGTCGTCTCGGGGCCGAAATAGCCATCCACACCACCTGGATGGAAGCCCAGTTCCTTCAGGCGTTGCTGGAGTGCCTTCACCTCGGGGCTATGGACACCGCGATCCGTCAGGTGCAACGTGCTGCCCGGATTCGCCAGAGCGAGCCGATCCCGGTCCGGGAGCGGGGTAGAGAGGACCGGTGCGGGCACGGGCGCGGACGGCACGGTCGTTCCGACGGCCCAGGTCGGCCAGTTCGGAAACGGGGGCAAGATGCCGATACGCAGGACCGTGGTCTTCATACAGGCCTGATCGAACCGGCACACCGGAACTTGCTATTCAGGCTTCAAGCTTGAACCGATCATAACCGCATCTTTGAACCGGGAGTCACCGGGCAGCGTGCCCACCCGCGATGGTGCGACACCACCGCGCGAGAGGGCTTCGCCGGATGTCATGCTGGTTCCGGGCAGACACGCGCACCGGGGGGACATCATGCCGTGGGTTTACCTGATGGGGGCCATCCTCCTCGAAGTCATGGGCACGACGAATCTGAAGGTCTGCGAGGGCTTCACGCGCCCCGTGCCGAGCGTGCTCGTGGCGATCGGGTATGCGGGTGCTTTCTACCTGCTTTCCCGCTGTGTCCGGGATCTCGACATCGCCGTGGCCTACGCCGTCTGGTCGGGAGTCGGAACGGCCCTGATCGCGCTGGTGGGGAGGTGGACCTTCGGTGAAACCCTGAACGGCCCCAAGATTGCATGCATCGTGCTCATCCTGACGGGCACGATGGGCCTCCACATGCTGTCCTTGAGCAAGGGATGAGACCGAATATTTCTGATGAAGTCTGATTTCATGAAGTCCCGGTTTGGTCCGGTACGCCTTGGCGATGCCCGGACGACAACTCCTTCGTGAAGCAGGTCCGGGGCGGACCTCTGGATCTGGAAAGGGGTGGCACCATGGACGTTCTCGGTGGATTCGGCAACTTCATCCAGCAGCTCGTTCCCCTCTTCGATTGAGCAAGTCGGCATGGGTTTGTTGATGGCCACCGGTCGCGAGGAGCGACGGGTAAAGGGGCTCCGGAGAGCCTTGCTCGTGGTGGCATGCTCGGCCCTGGGAGGCCACGGCCCCGTGCCGGCCGTCGCTGGCCAGCTGCCGTCAGACTCGCACGAGACCGCTCGGGATCCGGATCATGTGAAGCTCGGGCGGACCGGTGGCTGGCACCGGTCCGCTTCGTTTCCTCATGTGCTCGGAGCGATCGCCCGCACGGGGTGTTCGCAGGTCCTCGTCCAGACCGAGCCCGGTCACCTGCTCGTCCTGGATGCTTTCCGCCCGGGGGTGACCCGGAACATGCCCGCACCGGCCGGACTGAGCGGGCTGGTGGCCGCACCGTTCGAGGACGGTCCTCTCATCGCGACCACGGGGGACGGGCACCTGATTTTCCTCGACGGTCGGTCGGGTGTCCCGTCTTCGACGATGGAGGCCAGTCGGGCCAGTTTCTCGGCGGATGGAAGCCTCGTGCTGGTGGGCCGGGAAGATGGGGCCATCTTGCTCCTTGAAACGGCCTCCAGGCGCATTCTTCGCCAGTTCGAACGTCATGACTGGCGCTGGTTCGGATTTGCACCGGGCGATCGCCTCGTCGTCATCCTGACGACCGACACCCCCCTGACCCGCAAGGTGAATCTCCACGACCTGACCTCGGGACGAGAGGTGGGGACCTGGTCGGGAGTGCGAGGCTGGTCCGGGCCTACCTTCGCTCGCGATGGTCTGGCAGCCCTGTTTCCCATGCAGGACCGCTCGGTCGTCCTCTGGACGCCAGGCGACCGGCAGACCCGTCATGTCTGGACCCACGCGGGCACGGTCCAGTCCGTGGCGTTCTCGGCAGATGCCCGGCGGGTGCTCACGGGCTCCTGGGATCGCACGGTCGTCGCCCGCACCGTGGAGTCGGGGGAAACCACGTGGTCCAGGACCTTCGAGGATCTCGTGGCGAGTGCTGTCTTCGATGAGACCGGCAACTTCGTCCTGGTCCAGACAGTCGCCTTGAACGCGACCCTTCTCGAAGCGGGCCAGGGACGCCCGCTCCGATCCTGGAACGGAACCATCCAGGCACGTTTTCTGCCGGGTGGCCACGAGGCCCTCTTGCAAGGTCAGGATGGTATCTGGCGGGCATTCGACCTCGAGACGGGGGTGGTCCAGCTGGAATGGCCCGAGGCTCAGGTCCTGTCGATCCAGCCGGATGGTTCGTTCGTGCTGGCCTGGACGCCTGGCGGTTCGGCATCCATCCTTGTCCGGGATCGTGACTGATCCCGGAGCCTGCGCGTTTGCGGCCGGATTCTGCCTCGTTTGCTGCTTTCTTAACCGAATATTTCCCGATCGATAGGATGCCGATAAGAATTGACACCCCGGTGACGGCGGATGTCTGTACCTGTGCCAGGAGCCATCCTCATTCCAGAAACGGAGTATCGCGTGTCTCTCCAGCTCGACGATCTGTCTCGTGTCCGCGTCCATACCCGCGTCAACGCCCCGTCGACCGGAACTGAACTCTACCTGCGCCGCCTTGAGCCAGCCCGTGTTCGCCAGGAACTGGCCGCGATGCGCAAGGACGGTCTTGACAACCTCGTGCTCAGGTCGGGACAGGACACCTACGTGGCCTCGAGCCTCGCGATGGATACCGGCAAGTTTCGCCGTGGCCAGGAAGTGGTCGTCGATCAGGGTGGGCGAGGCTTCCGGGCGACGGTGCGCGAGGTCAACGACGAGGTGAACTCGGATGGCGACGTGTTCCGCCGGAGCCTCCCGTGCGCGATCCCGGGTGCCGTCCTTGGCGCATTCGTCGGAGGGGGGGCCGGAGTCGTCGTCGGCGCAGCCCTGGGTTCCACGGCCTGCATGGTTCCTCTGACGGGGCAGCAACTGGACAACACGCTGAGAAAGTAGCACCGCGCCCGTTCGTGCCGCTATTGGTCCAGCGGCGCGAGCTTGCCTGAGCGTCTTCCGAGCAGATGTACCCTGTCGATCCTGACCGATCGGCAGGGTTCATCTGCTCTTGATCCCGAATTGACGTCCCAGTAGCATGACCTGGTGGGCCTAGATCGTCCATCGGTCACGGTCCCGTTCAGGGTCCCGGATGCAACGATGCATCCTGCTGACAAAGGAGCCAGCACCCTCATGACGTCTCGTATACCCCTGGCCGAAACGGTCACCCGTCCCATCTACATGTTCGAGGAAGGTCGCGGCGACATGCGTGACCTCCTCGGGGGCAAGGGCGCAGGTCTGGCAGCCATGACGCACCTTGGCCTTCCCGTGCCTCCCGGCTTCACGATCACCACCGAGGTCTGTCGTCAGGTTCAGTCCCTCGGTGGAGAGTTCCCCGATGGTCTGGAGGCGGCGCTCTGGAGGGCCATGGCCTCTCTCGAAGCGCGTCTGGGGAAGCGCTTTGGTGATGCCCACTCTCCCCTGCTCGTCTCCGTGCGTTCCGGGGCGAAGTTCTCGATGCCTGGCATGATGGACACCATCCTGAATCTCGGCCTCGATGACACCACGGTCGAGGCGCTCGCCGCCGGGACGGGGAATCCGCGTTTCGCCTGGGATGCCTACCGGCGCTTCGTCGCGATGTTCTCCAACGTCGTGCTCGATGTCAAGCTCCATCATTTCGAGCAGGTCCTCGCACGCTTCAAGCAGCAGGCAGGAGTCAGCGCCGACCACGAACTCGACCTCGCGACGCTGCGCGAAGTCGTCGCCGCCTATCGCAAGCTGGTTCTCGATCGGACGGGGACACCCTTCCCGGCTGACCCACGGGAGCAGCTGAAGCTGGCGATCGCGGCCGTCTTCAAGAGCTGGAACAATCCGAGGGCGGTCGCCTATCGCAACCACCACGGCCTTCCTCACGATCTGGGTACGGCCGTCAACATCCAGAGCATGGTCTTCGGAAACATGGGTGAGGACTCGGGAACGGGCGTCGCCTTCACCCGGAATCCCTCCACCGGCGAACCCGAGCTGTATGGCGAGTATCTCCTGAACGCCCAGGGCGAGGACGTGGTGGCCGGGTTGCGTACTCCCCGCCCCCTTGCGACCCTCGCCGAGACGCTTCCCGAGGTGCATGCCCAGTTCAAGGCGATCGCCACCCGGCTCGAGCAACAGGTCCGGGACGTGCAGGATCTCGAATTCACCATCGAGCGAGGCAAGCTCTACATGCTGCAGACGCGCTCCGCCAAGCGGACCACCCAGGCGGCCGTCCGGATCGCCGTGGACATGGCCCGGGAAGGCCTCATCACGCGAGAGGAAGCCATCCTCCGGGTCGATCCGCGCAAGCTCGACGACCTGTTGCATCCCCGGGTCGATCCGGCTGCTCACATGGATCGTCTGGCGAAGGGGCTTCCCGCGAGTCCCGGGGCGGCCACCGGGGCGATCGTCTTCGACGCGGACGAGGCCGAGAAGCGGGGCCGAGGCGGTGAGGCGGTCCTGCTCGTGCGCATCGAGACCTGCCCGGATGACATCCACGGCATGATCCAGGCCCGGGGCGTCCTGACGTGCCGCGGCGGCATGACCTCGCATGCGGCCGTCGTGGCGCGTGGCATGGGAAAACCGTGCGTTGCGGGTTGCGATGCGCTCGAGATCGATCTGGATCTAGGGACGTTGGTGGTCGATGGCCGGACCTTCCGCGCGGGGGACATCCTCTCGATCGACGGGGGATCGGGAGAGGTCTTTGCCGGTGCCGTGCCGCTGATCGCGCCCGAACTCACGGAGGACTTCCGGACGCTCATGGACTGGGCCGATTCGATCCGCCGTCTGAAGGTCCGGACCAACTCTGACACTCCGGGGGACTCCGCCAAGGGCCGTGAACTGGGTGCCGAGGGCATCGGGCTCTGTCGCACGGAGCACATGTTCATGCAGGCCGAACGCTTGCCGGTCATGCAGCGGATGATCCTGGCCGCCTCGAAACAGGAGCGACTGGCCGCGCTCGCGGAGTTGCTACCCTTCCAGCGCGAGGATTTCCTGGGTATCTTCCGCGCGATGGAAGGTCTTCCCGTCACCATCCGCTTGCTGGATCCTCCCCTTCACGAGTTTCTCCCGAACCTGGTCGAACTCGCGACCGAGGTCGCCGTCCTGAAGGCCACGCGTCCGGACGATCCCTCACGTGCCAGCAAGGAGGCCCTGCTCCGGAAGGTGCAGATCCTGCACGAGTCCAATCCCATGATGGGTCTCAGGGGATGCCGTCTGGGCCTGATGTATCCCGAGATCAACGAGATGCAGGTCCGGGCCATCATGGAAGCCGCCTGCCAGCTCACCCGCGCAGGTGTGGTCGTGAAGCCCGAGATCATGATCCCGCTCGTCGGTCACGTGAACGAACTGGCCAGGACGCGGGAACAGCTCGAGGCGGTCGCCCGCGAGGTCATGGAGCGGACGGACACGACCGTGCCCTACCTGTTCGGCACCATGATCGAGGTGCCGCGGGCGGCCCTCACGGCCGACCAGATCGCACGGGAAGCGTGGTTCTTCTCCTTCGGGACCAACGACCTGACCCAGATGACCTTCGGTTTCAGCCGGGACGATGCCGAGGGCAAGTTCCTGATGATGTATGCCGACGAGCAGATCTTGCCGGCCAACCCCTTCGAGACGCTCGATCGCGACGGAGTCGTGAAGCTGATGAAGATGGCTGTCGACGCCGGACGCGCCACGCGTCCTGGACTCAAGCTGGGCATCTGCGGGGAACACGGCGGTGATCCGGCGTCCGTGGCGATCGCCCATGAGCTGGGTCTCGATTACGTCAGCTGCTCGCCCTACCGGGTTCCCATCGCCAGGCTAGCGGCGGCTCAGGCAGCGATCTCCACGCCCCGGCCCTGACGGACCGTCGCCTTGACCCGCGTTCGTGCCGCACATGTGGAAGCTGGGAGACTCCATCAAGACCTGCTGTGACCACGGTTGCCGATGCCTCACGCTGGAATGCTCCATCCCCTACCAGTATCTTGCCTGGTGGTCCTGGATGGGTCAGCCATGCTGATTCAAGCAACTGGACGAACGGCACCTGACCGGTCGGGAACGGTCCCTGCGAGTCGGCCTCCCGTGTGACTCAGGGAGCTGGGCCGGCAGGCGAGGCCAGGACACCGGCCATCCTTTCGATGGTCGACTGGACCTCGGTCACGATGAAGTCGGGTTCGATGACCCTGGCCTGCATCCCGTAGGACAGGACCTTCCTGACGGCGCGCAGGGGGATCGTCTCGGTGATGGCGACGAGGCGGCTGCCATCGGGTGCCTCTTCAAGAACCCGGATCCGGCGAGGTACTTTCCGGAAGGCTGCTGCCATGGATGCAGAGAGCCACACCCGGTACTCGAAGGCAGGCACCTGTTCGAACGAGGTGGGGGTATCCAGCACCTCGACGGCGGGATGGGTCGCCGTCTCCTGGAAGCGATCGAGCCGGAACTCCCGGTTTCGATGCCAGGGGGTGCTGCCCTCGGCTTCCGGGCAATGTGCCTGCAGATACAGGTAGCCCTCGCTCCAGGTGAGCTGGGCACGATCCACCAGGTAGATCCGGGGTTCCCGGTTCAGGGGGCGATACGTCAACCGCATCATCCGCCCGGTCCGGATACCGCGCTGAAGGCCCTCCAGGACCCGCGGATCGTACGACGGATTCCCGATTTTCAGGATCTGTCCCGTGTAGGGAGCATCGAGACTTTGCCGGACATGAACCGGGATCCGGTCGAACAGCGAGCGCAGTCGCTCCACATCCGGCAGGCGGAGATCTTCGAACAGCACCACGGCCGCCTGGAGCGCGGAGGCCTCTGCGGGCGAGGCGAAGAGGTCGAGCATCGAGAGATCCAGTTCGTAGGCCTGGCGGGACCGCTTGGCCCCGTCCTCGAGCGTCCGGAAACCGATGCCGTACTTCCGGAGAGCCTTGATATCCGCCGAAACGGAGGCCTCGGAGAGTGGACTTTCCTCGTCCCCGCCAAGGGTTTGCAGTTGCTCGAGGACCTCACTCCGGAAAAGTGGGCCCGCGAGCAACAGCTTGATGAGATTCCACCGTCGGACGAAGGCGTCCATGCCTCACTGCTGTGCGAACCAGACGTCCTCGCTGACGCGGGTCTGGCCGTTCTGAACGAAGGAGGAACGCATGAGGTCCTCACCACGCTCGTTTTTCTCGAGTTGCATCTTGACGGAGATCTCGGTGACTCCCAGTTCCCGGAGACTCCGGAGTTCACCCCCGCCCACCCGGGCATCACCGTTGTCGACCCACACCTTGAGGCCATCGAGTTCGGCCCCGGTGAGTTTCCCGTCGCCATCCCGGTCGAGCTGTCTCAGCTTGTCGTAACCGTTGCCGAACTTGCCGCCCTCGTCGCCGAAGAGGCGCTTACCGTCGATCTCTCCGTTTCCGTTCATGGCTGCCGTCGCGCCGCCATCCCGGTCGTCGACCAGCATGCCGTCACTGCCCTTCATCCACTCGATCTGATCCTTCTTGCCATCCCCGTCGATGTCGAAGGA
>JAYKJE010000019.1:0-88797 GCA_035285805.1 bacterium
CGTCGATCTCTCCGTTTCCGTTCATGGCTGCCGTCGCGCCGCCATCCCGGTCGTCGACCAGCATGCCGTCACTGCCCTTCATCCACTCGATCTGATCCTTCTTGCCATCCCCGTCGATGTCGAAGGACACGGTCTTGCCGACCTGGCCATCGATGCGGTTCTTGGCCGTGGAGACCCCGGTGGTACCGAGCTTGCCATCGCCGTCCAGGTCCAGCATGACCGGGGACCGGGTTTCCTGGGCCTTCTTGTAGTAATTCTCGGCAGTCTTGGTATCCCCCGCTGACAGGGCCTCGTATGCCTTGTGCAACATGGTCCCACCTATGGGACCGACCTTTTTGGTCGGTTCGGTGTTCAAGCCCTTGCCCTTGAATTTGCCGAACTCCCCTTGCAGGGCCGACATCTGCTCCTGGGTCATCGGCTTGACCTTGCCGAACATGTAATTGGACAGCATGGTCAAGGTGTTCGGCAGCTTGCTGGTCCCTAATTTGCCGGACTTCTTGCTCCCGGGAGCCTTTGCACCACCGGACTTCTGGAGCTTGGAGGTTTTATTTTTCTTCTTTTTTTTCTTCTTCTTGCCGACCTTGCCGGGAGCCTCCGAACTGGACACACCGGAAGGACTTCCGGTGCTCGCGTAAGGATCCCCACCGGTTCCAGGACGGACCGAGCCACCAGACGGCGGGAGGCTTGCGGAGCTTCCACCTGTGATGCCATATCCGCCGTAACCGGAACCCCCGTAACCGGAACCCCCGTAGCCCTGAGCGCCGTAGCTCGCGCCCCCTGCGACGTATCCGCGACCCGTCAAACCTTCCCCCCCGGACACCCGGGCGTTTCCGTAACCGGAAACCAGGGGCGCACTTCCGTATCGCGCAGTGTCCGAGATGGCAGGTGCGGGAGTGGGAGCAGCGGGCGTGATGATCGGAGCTCGGCTGACCTCGATGATGCCCGGGCCACCGGTCAAGTTCGAGGTCACCCCCTGAATGTCCCCGGCCTTGACATCATTCACAGGCCGGGTGGCGGTCGCGTTGTCCGGGGCACTCGATGCCGCAGCACCGGTGGACCCGCTGGCGACCGATTGGATGAAACCTGGAACGTCTGCCAGCAGATCACCTGTTGCGGGAGTGACCACGAGTTCAACAGGCAACGAGTCGATCACCTGGCCGCTGCCCGGGAGGCCATAGTCGGAAGCCAGCCCACCACCGCCGAGTTGCCGCGAGTCGACAGGCAGGATCGCCTTGTTTTCCTGGGCTGGATCCGGCGCAGGTCCAGTTGCCGATGTTCCAGCGGTTGGACCGATCGTCGGTGCGGGGATGAACATTTCCGAAGGTCGGACATCCATGGCGGAATTCTCCTCAGCACGGGAACTTGCTTGAAATCACGGTAGGCCCAGGGGCCGTCTGCCCGTCGACGAACCTGCATCGGCTCTATCCCAAGATTTGTACGGTTTCTGGCCGTCCATGCGCAGAACTTGCGAGACTTTTAATGCGCATTTCAAAAAAGTGTCCGACCCGGATGGACCGAGACAGGGTCCATCGCCAGGAAGCGACCGATCACATCGATCTCCGGTATTGACCTCCCACGGCATAAAGCGCACGCGTGATCTGCCCGAGCGAGGCGACCTTCGTGGTTTCCATCAGTTCGGCGAAGCAGTTCCCCCCCGATCGTGCCACGGCTTGCAACCGCTCGAGGGCTTCCGCCGCGCGTGCGCCGTGACGAGCCTGGAAGGCCTCCAGGTTCGTGATCTGCTGGTGCTTCTCGTCGTCACTGGAACGGATGAGTTCAAGCGTGTCCCCGTATTCGACGGGTTTCGGGTTGAGGAAGGTGTTCACCCCGACGATCGGGAGCTCGCCCGAATGCTTCAGGTGCTCGTAGTGGAGCGATTCCTCCTGGATCTTGCCACGCTGGTACATGGTTTCCATCGAACCGATCACCCCGCCACGATCGGACAGGCGACGGAACTCGGCGAGGACCGCTTGCTCGACGAGATCCGTCAGTTCCTCGACGATGAAGGCCCCCTGCAAGGGATTCTCGTTCTTCGTCAGCCCGAATTCCCGCGCGATGATCTGCTGGATGGCGATCGCCCGACGGACCGAATCTTCCGTCGGCGTCGTGATCGCCTCGTCGTAAGCGTTGGTATGCAGGCTGTTGCAGTGGTCGTAGTAGGCCGTCAGGGCCTGCAGGGTCGTTCGGATGTCGTTGAAGTCGATTTCCTGGGCATGCAGGCTACGACCCGACGTCTGGATGTGATACTTCAGCTTCTGGCAACGCTCGTTGGCCCCGTAGCGATCGCGCATGGCGACTGCCCAGATCCGTCGTGCCACTCGGCCCAGCACGGTGTACTCGGGGTCGAGTCCGTTCGAGAAGAAGAAGCTGAGATTCTGGGCGAAGTCGTCGATGGCCATGCCCCGCCCGAGGTAATACTCCACGTAGGTGAAACCGTTGGCGAGCGTGAAGGCCAGTTGCGTGACGGGATTGGCACCTGCTTCGGCGATGTGGTAGCCGCTGATGCTCACCGAGTAGTAATTTCGGATTCCCTTGTCGATGAAGAACTGCTGGATATCGCCCATCATCCGGAGGGCGAACTCCGTCGAGAAGATGCAGGTGTTCTGGGCCTGGTCTTCCTTGAGGATATCGGCCTGGACCGTTCCCCTGACCGCCCGGAGAGCCCGTTCACGCAGGTCGGTAAGGACCTCGGCGGACACGAGCAAGTCGCCCGTCACGCCAAGCGTCCGCAGACCGAACAGGCGTTCACCTTCAGGCCGATCCTGCCCCAGGTAAGCGGGTGCCGGCACGCCCAGTTCCGCGAAGTGGCGACGGATCCGCTCCTCGGCAGCCGGCCAGCCTCCCGTCTCGAGCAGGTACTTCTCGACCTGCTGGTCGATGGCCACGTTCAGATAGAAAGCCAGCAGCACGGGAGCAGGGCCGTTGATCGTCATGCTGACCGACGTGGTCGGCGCACACAGGTCGAACCCCGAATAGAGTTTCTTGGCATCATCGAGGGTGCAGACGGAAACCCCGGCATTGCCGATCTTGCCGAAGATGTCGGGACGCAGGGCCGGATCCTCACCGTACAGGGTGACGCTGTCGAATGCCGTCGACAGGCGAGCTGCGGGCTGTCCGGAGGCCACGTAATGAAACCGACGGTTCGTCCGTTCTGGCGTGCCTTCCCCGGCGAACATGCGGGTTGGATCCTCCCCCTGACGCTTGTACTCGAAGACACCCGCCGTGTAAGGAAAGCGACCGGGCACGTTCTCGGTCAGCATCCAGAAGAGGATGTCGCCCCAGTCCTGGTAACGGGGCAAGGAGATCTTGGGGATGGCCAACCCTGAAAGGGATCGGCTGTGATTCTGGATGGTGAAAGTCCGGCCACGAACCGTGTAGGCATGCTCGGGTGCCGTGTACGCTTCACGCATGCGCGGCCACGCCTGCAAGGCATCCAGAGCGTCCGCGGGGAGGGAGCGCAAGGCTTCCTGGTAACGCTGCCGGAGGGTTCTCACGGCAGCATCGAGGTCCGGATCGACCAGCGCATCCGGAGAAAATAGCTGAGCCAGAGGTGGAACGGTGTCACCGAGTTGCCCCAGCACGAGATGGCATCCATAGGCATCACGCGCGCGACCTGCCAGCTCGCAGGCCTGCTCACGTGCATGCATCACGGTGTCGGCAATCTCGGCCAGATATCGGACCCGTTCCGGCGCGATGACGGCCTGTCGACGGCTGTCCCGCTGCTTCACGTCCAGGTGCGAGACCCAGTCGACGCCGGCTTTCTGTCTGAGGGTATCGATGAGGTTGACGTACAGCCAGCTGGTTCCGGCATCGTGAAACTGGCTGGCGACGGTTCCGAAGACGGGCAGGTTCTCGACGGGCTCTTCGAAGCGTCGCTGTGCCCTCTGAACCTGCTTGCGAACATCCCGGAGGGCATCCTCTGCACCGCGCTTGTCGAACTTGTTGAGCACGACGAGGTCGGCGAAATCGAGCATGTCGATCTTCTCGAGCTGGCTCGGGGCACCGTATTCGGAGGTCATGACGTACATCGACACGTCGACGAGATCGACGATCGAGGAATCCGATTGTCCGATCCCGGCCGTCTCGACGATGACGAGGTCGTAACCCGCAGCCTTGACGATGCCGATGGCCTGGAGCAAAGCCTGACTGGTGGCCGAGTGAGCGGCCCGGGTGGCCAGACTCCGCATGTACACGCGTCGGTCATGAATGGCGTTCATGCGGATGCGATCGCCGAGCAGGGCCCCACCGGACTTCCGTTTGGAGGGATCCACCGACAGGATCGCCACCGTCTTGTCCGGGAAATCGGTCAAGAACCGGCGAACGAGTTCGTCCGTGAGGCTGGATTTTCCGGCTCCGCCAGTCCCCGTGATCCCGACGACCGGTGTGGTGGTGTTTTCACCGGCCTCGATGAGCGACTGAAGCAACTTGCGAGACACGTAGTCATTCGCGAGCCGGTCGGTATTCTCGCTGAGCGAAATCAGCCTGGCGATGAGCCCGTCCTGGCCCACCCGGACCTCTCTGGCACCGGCAGGTATAGTCGTCGTGAGGTCGCCATCACTCTCCGACAGGATCCGGTCGATCATGCCCTGGAGACCGAGCAGGCGCCCATCCTCGGGAGAGAAGATCTTGGCCACACCGTGGGCCTCGAGCTCGGCGATTTCCCGGGGTACGATCACCCCGCCGCCCCCCCCGTACACCCGGATGTGGCCCGCTCCGCGCTCCCGGAGCAGATCGACGACGTACTTGAAATACTCGAGGTGACCGCCCTGGTAGCTCGAAATGGCGATCGCATGAGCGTCTTCCTGGATCGCGGTGGTGACGATCTCGTCGACACTGCGGTTGTGGCCCAGGTGGATCACCTCGGCACCCGAGGCCTGCAGGATGCGCCGCATGATGTTGATGGCGGCATCGTGCCCGTCGAACAGGCTGGCGGCGGTCACGACACGTACCGGATGGACCAGCGAACGAGACGGCGGGACCTGCGGGGAAGCGAGCGGTGATTCCATCGGGCACGACTCCTGTGGCGATACGGGGTGACACACGACCTCGGGTGTACGGTTCATTTTACGCCTTTCGGAGCGTCCGTGCCGGCTTCAGGAGGTCACGCAACGTGCCTGCTGGTGGTCACGGACAGCCATGCGAGAACCGGATCGAAAGCCGCGCCGCGTCCCGTGACCGGGAGCTGACCGATCGCCTCGACGAGGGTCTCGACTTCTTCGGGTTCGAGAGCCTCGATCTGGGCCATCCAGCCCCATTCGAGGCGGTCATGGCGATGGGTGAGGTGGCGCCGCAAGATCTTGCGCAAGGTGGCTGTACTGGCCACGAGCTGACCGTCGCGGGTGGCCCGGCAGTGCTGGCGAAGCAGGTCCCCTGTTTCCGAGTCATGGAGGACCCGGGAGAGAATCAACACGGTCCCGATGAGTTCTTCCAGGACCGGGTGAGCCCTCAGCTGACGCATGACACCTTCCAGGACCTCGTGTGACTGTCCTCCGCTCATGAACGGAATCACGGGGATGCACCAGGGCTCGCCCGAGGCAAGAAATCGTCTCGCATCCAGGTCGAAAGGTCGGACCACGGGAAGAGGGCCACAGCCTGGGGCCGCGAAGCGGATCCAGTCCTCGTGGAATGGTTTCATGAGGCGGCGCGTACACCAGGCGAGCAAGGGTTCGAGCATGGATCCTCCATAAACATATGATGTCATGATTATACATTGTTTTTAATGTTTGTCACGCCGGCGTCAAGGTCTCGCTCGAGAGCAGTTGTGCAGAGGTGGGAATGTTGCTAAATTTGAAGCATCTGCCCCTTGTTGCCTGTCCCTGACGGCCAGTCTGGCCACCAGCAGTGCCGTCCTGACCTACACGATCAACAAGGTCGCGGCGGCAGCGGACCCTGCTTTCAATCGACCGGATGCGTCGCCACTCGCGACCCTCGATGCTGCCTACGTGCTTGCAGCGACGGCAAAGGTCATCGAGAAGGTCGTCACGCTCGTCGAGGAGGCTCCCGAGGCGCCCCCTCGCGATCTGTTCGAAGCGGTGGAGCAGGCCATCGAGGTGGCGGACGTCGCGCGAGAGGTCACGAAACAGGCGAAGGACCGCGAGGTCTTTCGACCGGACGAGAGGGTCCTCGCGCCCCTGCCCACTCCGGAACCGACGGTGCCCCCGGGCACGCTGGGCATCGAGTTTCGCTGAGAATCGAGTACGTGCTCAGCCGAACAGGCCGAGGACCTTCTTGACCAGACCGGGTGGCTCATCTGGCAGCATCGACACGAGGCCTGCGCCGACTCCGGCCACGGTGCTCACCACCGGGATGTTGGTGGCAGCTGCCAGCGACAGGCCTGCCGTGGTAACGGCGACCCCCTTCTTCCATCCCGAGGCCGTCGGATCCGCCAGAGTCCGGGCGGCCAGCGCCACATCTACCCCGGCGATCGCCACGTTCACGCCCGGCACGATGCGCCCGAGGCCTCGGGCCGCTGCACCACCAGCCCGGACGGCTCCCCGCAAGGCGACCGTCTCGGCCGCTCTCGCTGCCAGCTTCTCAGCCGCCCCTCCGAGTCGCGTCCCCTCCAGCGCGGTCCGGGTCGCACCTACGGCATGCACGGCCTCTCGACCATCCTTGATACCGTCCTTGGTATCCTTGAGCGCCTGGCGGGCCTCCTGGAGGGCTCCCTGAACATTTCCCGAGAGGGCTTCCGCCACCGCCGCACTCCCGTGAGAGGCCACTCCGATGACGGATTCTCCCGTATCGAGCACCGACTTGACGTGGCCCGCTTTCTCGAAGCCACGCGTCACGATCTGACCCGCACGGGTTTCGGCCAGCTTCTCGACCTGCTCCTTCACGGCATCCGTGGTACGCGCCATCCGCTCACCGAGCGCGCTGGCTCGCCCCTTCTGGAGGAATCCAGCGGTCTTGTTCGCGATGCTTTCCGCCTTCCGGAGATGGTCGGGAGCCTCGCCGGTCGTCTTGATGGTGCTCCTGGCGGTGGAGGACAGTTCGGATACCACGCTCTCTCCGGAAGTGGCTTCTCGGACCGCGTGCTCGGCCTTCCCCGGAATTTCCTCCAGTGTCAGCTCCGAAGAGCCCCTGCCAGGAGCCTGAAGTCCCCGGTCCAGCCGATGGCCCTGGACAGCAGGGAGGCCCGTCGATTCCATCTCCGGAGACGGAGGAACGGCCAGGAAGCCACTGCCCGACGATCTCTGTGGTCCCGTCCCCACGGGACGCCCATCTTCCCGCGAGGAACCGATTCGCACGTCCATGGCCACCCCCCTCGGAAATACGATGAATCCTTACAAGGTCATTCCCGAGATCGCAAAGGGGGGTGACGGATTATCAAAGATTTCATTGGCAGTGCAAGGACGCGAAATCCCTGCCAGAGGTCTGTTCGGCTCAGAGCCTGATCACGTGATCCACGACGTGCCGGGAAGCGGAGATCGGGTCGACGTTACCCGCGAGCACGGCCTCCAGCAGCGCGTTTCCGTCTGCCCGCGTGAGCCAGGTCCTGATCCGGTCGTCCATCGAGTAGAGGGCCCGGCCGAGGATTTCCTGCGAAACCTGCTTCCGGCGGCGGTCTAGCCGTTCACCTGAGACCCTCAGATGGGACAGATGCGCGTCCAGATGGGACCGCAGTTCACCGAGACTGACGTCTTCCTGGGCCGATACCTTGCACGCGACGGGTGACCATCCGCCGGGACGTGCGTCATGAAGCATGTCCCGGAGGTCCATCAGCGTGCGATCGGACCCGGGCAGATCGCCCTTGTTCACCACGAAGATGTCGGGAATCTCCATGATGCCAGCCTTGATGGCCTGGATGCCGTCCCCCAGGTTCGGAGCCTGGACGAGAACGACCGTGTCGGCAGCGCCCACGATGTCCAGCTCGCTCTGGCCGACGCCGACCGTCTCGATCAGGATCACGTCGTGGCCGGATGCATCCAGCACGTGACATGCAGCCTGGGTGGCGATCGCCAGGCCGCCCAGATTCCCGCGGGAGCTCATCGAGCGAATGAAGACCCCCGGGTCCCCGGCGTGACGCTGCATGCGGATGCGGTCGCCCAGGATGGCGCCGCCCGTGAAGGGGCTGCTCGGATCGACCGCGACGACCGCGACCTTCCGTCCGGCGGCCCTGAACTCTCCGACCAGCCGATCCACGAGAGAACTCTTGCCGCAGCCAGGAGGGCCCGTGAAACCGATGCGATGGGCCCTGCCGACCTCTCGATGCAGGATGGAGAGGACCTTGGAGGCAAATGGGCGCCCATCCTCGAGCCACGAGATGAGGCGAGCGATCGCCCGGCGTTCACCGCGTCGGACTCGTTCCGCCCACTGGTTGGGATCCAGGGATTCGAGGTCGGGTGTCATGACCCCATGCTAAAGCGCCCCCCGGGAAGCGTCCACGCCTGCCAGGGGGCCGCGAGAAAAGGAAACTCGTCGAGGCGTCACTTGCCCCCGAGCCATCGGGGACGATTCTTGGGCGCAAGAGAGCCCAAGATGGAAATGGTCGCTCCGACTTGGCTGACGCCGGGAATGTTGGTGGCTGCCGCGATGGACCCGGCAGCCGTGACCCCGGCCGTGAACTTGTTCCAGCCACTGGCCTTCGGGTTGCGAAAGGTCTCGACGGCCCTGTAGCTATCGGTGACGGCAATGGCCGCATTGACTCCCGGAATGAAGCGACCAGCTGCTTTCCCGGCAACCCCCGTCACGGCACGGAGGACGGGACTAGCGACCGTGGCGACCGCTTTGACAGCCCGGGTGACGGTACGTGCCCCCGCCGCGACCGCGGGCTGTACGCGCGCAGCCATGCCGGAAAGGGGCCTCGACTGAGCGACGGCGCTCTGAATCCGTGCAGAGGTTGCACGCGTGACGTCGGCGCCGAGCTTGCCGCCTTCGGCCACGTCGAGAGAACCACGTGCCAGGTCCCGGGTCTGGGCAAGGGCCTCGTCCGTATCGCCGGCACGGACGGCCTGGACGATGTCTGTGACCTGGTCGCGTGCATCTTTGACGCTCCCCGTGGCCAGGAGCCCGAGATCCGCCTTCTCGACGACGTCCCCGACGGTCTGGCCCGTCTTGAGGGCACGTCCCACGTTGCCGATGTGGCCCTGCGCCTGGGCCAGTCGGTCGACTGCACCTTCGGCCGCGTCCCCGAGCTTGTCCATGACGGGTACGGCACGCACCACGTCGATGGCGAAGTTCGCCATGCGCCGGTTTGCAGCACCCTGGGTGATGCCTTGCTCGAACGTGGAGAGCACGCCGGACGCGGGCTCCTGGCTGGCGGCACCGACCTCTGCCGGCTCGGCGGCACCCTCGCCCCATCCGTCGCCACGCTCGAGTTCCTCGGCCAGGGCCTTGGCCTTCTCGGGGGCCTTCTCTTTGAGGTTCCCGAGACTGAGCTTCGAGGACGCGCTCGCGGGCTCCTGGGTCAGCGGGGCCGTCCGGGGAGCCGAACGAGTCGGCGGTGGAGGGGCGTCGACCGGCGTTCTCGCGGTGCGGGGCGCATCGAGATGACCGGAATTCAGGCGGGAGCGGATGTTCATGGCGACCTCCACAAGCACTCATGCCCTGTATCTGGCACGGTTTGCCCCGGCTGACGCCATTTAACATGGATTTGTCACGTTCCGAATCCAGGCAGCGCCTCAGGACCGGGAAGCCAGCTCCTGTCGCGCGATCACCATCCGCTGGACCTCGCTGGTGCCTTCGTAAATCTCCGTGATCTTGGCATCTCGCATGAACCTCTCGGCGGGAAACTCGGTCGTGAACCCGTAGCCACCGTGCAACTGGACGGCCCGCGTTGCGACCCACATCGCCGTCTCGGAGGCGAAGAGCTTGGCCATCGAGGCCGCCTGGGTGTGGTTCTCCCCGCGATCCTTGAGATGCGCCGCGCGGTACATGAGCAAACGAGCCGCCTGGATATCGGTGGCCATCTCGGCGAGGCTGAAGGCGATCGCCTGGTTGTCGGCGATGCGCTTGCCGAACTGCTCACGTTCCCGGGTGTACTTCAGGGCCTGCTCGAAGGCCGCCTGGGCGATGCCGATGGCCTGCGCGGCGATCCCGATGCGGCCTCCGTCGAGGGTCCACATGGCGATCTTGAAGCCCTCACCTTCCTGTCCGAGCAGGTTCTCGGCCGGCACGCGACAGTTCTGGAAGATGAGTTCGTAGGTGGAACTGGCCCGGATCCCGAGCTTGTCTTCCTTCTTGCCGAAGGTGAAGCCAGGCGTTCCCTTCTCCACGATGAAGGCGCAGATCCCCCTGTGACCCAGGGTCGGATCCAGCGTGGCGTACACGATGTAGGTATCGGCGTGGTAACCGTTGGTGACCCACATCTTGGTGCCGTCGAGGACGTAGTGGTCGCCGTCCTTGCGGGCCCGGCACTGGAGGCTCGCGGCATCCGTTCCGGCGCCCGCCTCGGAGAGCGAGTAGGCCCCGATGGTCTCACCGGAAAGCAACGGTGCCAGGTATTTCCGTTTCTGGTCGGGGGTTCCGAACCGGTTCAGCGGGGCGCTGGCCAGGCTCGTCTGCACGGACATCGTGACGCCGGTGGACGCGCAGGCGCGGCAGATCTCTTCGAGCGCCACGACGTAAGAGACGTGGTCGGATCCGGCTCCGTTGAACTCCTCCGGATAGGGAATCCCGAGCAGACCATTCGCCGCCAGCACGTCGAAATTCTCGCGTGGAAACGTCCCGGTGCGATCGAGCTCGGCCGCACGCGGCGCGATCGTCTGATTGGCCAGGTCCCGCGCCATCTCCTGGAGCATGCGCTGCTCGTCACCCAGGCGGAAATCCATGCCCTCGAATGTCTCGAGCTTGACCGGAGCCGCAGCTCCCGCCGGCTGGACCTTGCCCCGGTCCGCGCCGAGCAGGGCCCGGGAGATCACGATCTTCTGGATCTCGCTCGTCCCCTCGTAGATCTCGGTGACCTTGGCGTCCCGGTAGAGGCGCTCGATGGCGAACTCGTCGGTGTACCCGTAGCCCCCGTGGATCTGGAGGCTCTCGTTGGTCGCTTCCCGGGCCACGCGGCTCGCGAAGAGCTTGGCCATAGCCCCCTCGGTGTTGCAGGGCTGGCCGAGGTCCTTGAGTTGCGCTGCCCGGTAGGTGAGCAGCCTGGCAGCCGTCACCCGCGTGGCCATGTCGGCGATCTTCCACTGGATGGCCTGGAAGCGGTTGATGGGCTTGCCGAAGGCCTCGCGCTGCTCGGAGAAGGCCCTGGCGAGATCGAGCGCGGCCTGGGCGATGCCCGTGGCCTGCGCGGCGATGCCGATGCGTCCGCCTTCGAGCGTCTTCATGGCGATCGCGAAGCCCCCACCGACCTCGCCGATGAGGGCGCTCGCCGGGATCCGGCAATTCGCCAGGACCAGGTCGTAGGTCTCGCTGGTGCGCATCCCCATCTTGTGGGTCTTGCGCCCGATCTCGAGACCGGGCGTCCCCGCCTCGATGAGAAAGGCCGAGATGCCCTTCGCGCCCGGTTCATCGGGGTTCGTGCGCGCAAAGAGCAGGAACAGGCCTGCGCTCTTCGCATTCGTGATCCACTGCTTGGTCCCGTCGAGTACCCATTCGTCCCCGTCCCGCACCGCCCGGGTCCGAAGTGCCGAGGCGTCCGAACCGCAGTTGGGCTCCGTGAGGGCAAAAGCGCCGATCATCCGACCGCTGCACAGCTCGGGCAAGTACTTGCGCTTCTGTTCCTCGGTTCCGAAGTCGAGAATCGAGCGGGTATGGGCCGAGACATGCACCGAAAAGGCACAGCTGAGGCCCGGATCGGCCTTGGCCAGGGCCTCCACGGCCGCGACGTAATCCCCCATCGAAGCTCCGGCCCCACCGTAGGTCTCGGGAATGGGGAGACCCAGCAGGCCGAGGTCCCCGAGGCGTCGGAACACCTCGACGGGGAAATGGTCTTC
Source organism: bacterium (assembly GCA_035285805.1). Taxonomy (GTDB): domain Bacteria; phylum Cyanobacteriota; class Sericytochromatia; order S15B-MN24; family UBA4093; genus JAYKJE01. The sequence continues at coordinate 11,877 of JAYKJE010000019.1, forward strand.
CCGGTCCCAGCTCGCGGTATGCGGGGCGATTTCCCGTCCGGCGAACTGCTCGACCAGCGCGATGATCTGTTTCTGCGAATCGGAGAGCGTGAGTTGCATGAGGACCTCGGCCTAACGCGTGGCGCCAGCAGCCACCGGGGCGGGGGAGTAGTCGTAAAAGCCTCGGCCGGTCTTTCGACCGAGGAGACCGGCGTGGACCATCTTGCGGAGGAGCGGGGCCGGACGATACTTCGAATCGCCCAGGTCACGCTGCAACACTTCCATGATGAACAGGCAGGTATCGAGGCCGATGAAGTCGGCAAGCGTGAGTGGACCCATCGGATGGTTCATGCCGAGCTTCATGACCGTGTCGATGTCATCCCGGGAGGCAATGCCTTCGGCCAGGCAGAAGATCGCCTCGTTGATCATGGGCATCAGGATGCGGTTCGAGATGAAGCCCGGCGCGTCGTGGACCGTCACGGGTACCTTGCCGAGCTGTTTCGCCAGGTCGTGGATGGTGCCGTGTACCTCGTCGGTCGTCAGGATGCCCCGGATGATCTCGACCAGCTGCATCACGGGGACGGGATTCATGAAGTGCATCCCGATGAAGCGTTCCGGACGGCTCACGGCCCCGGCCAGCTGCGTGATGGGCAAGCTCGAGGTGTTGCTCGCGAGGATCGTTTCGGGGCCCACGAGCGCATCGACGGCCTTCCATGTGGCCACCTTCACGTCGAGCTGCTCGACGATGGCCTCGATCACGAGGTCACAGTCGGCGATCGCCGCGAGATCCGCATCCCAGCTCAGCAGGGCGAGCGTCGAATCGCGATCGCCTGCCGACAATTTCCCCTTCTCGACGGCGCGGTCGAGGTTCTTCGTGATACCCGCTCGCGAACGACCCAGCGCCTGCTCGTTCACGTCCTGGACGATCGTCCGGAAACCGGTCTGAGCAAACACCTGGGCGATTCCAGAACCCATCTGGCCCGCGCCGAGGATGGCCACCTTGCGAATCGGATGCACGTCGAACTCCCTTCTGGACGGGAGGCTTCATCGCCTCCCCGACATGACGGATGTGTTTGAAAAAGGTCAGGAGACGCGTTCGAGCAAGAGGGCATCCCCCTGCGCGGCGCCGGAACAGATCGCGGCGATCCCGTAGCGCAGACCCTCGCGCTGCATCTCGAGGGCGAGCGAACCCACGATGCGGGCACCGGACGCTCCGATGGGGTGGCCCAGGGCGATCGCCCCCCCGTGCACGTTCGTGCGGGCACGCACGGCCTCGAGCAGGCCAGGGTCGCCGTCTGCCAGGATCTCGGTGCTCTTGAGGGTCACGGCGGCAAACGCCTCGTTGATCTCGAAGCGATCGATGGCCTCCGCGCGAAGACCGTGGCGTTCGAGCAAGCGACGAGCGGCCAGGCCCGGGACGGTGCTGAGATACCGGGCTTCCTGCGCGACCCGTGCGTGTCCCACGATCCGCGCGATGGGACGATGTCCGAGTGCATGGGCACGCGATTCCGACATGATCACCAGCGCACTGGCGCCATCCGAGATGCCGGGAGCATTGCCTGCCGTGGTGAGCCCGTCGGGGGTGAAGGCGGGCCGGAGGCGGGCCAGGGTTTCAGGCGTGCTGTCAGCGCGGACGGATTCATCGTCGCGGACCTCGGTGGAGGTCCCTTTCTTGCCGGGGATCGCGATTGGCGCGATCTCGGAGGCCATCACTCCCGATTGCATCGCCGCATGGGCCCGCTGATGGCTGCGTGCGGCCCATGCATCGAGGGCCTCGCGAGTCTGCCCGAACTCTGCCGCCGTGGTATCGCCATGCACGCCCATCGCGACGTGGTGAATCGCGCACGTCAGGCCGTCATGCATCAAGGCATCGAGGGCCTGGCCGTGACCGAGACGGAGGCCGGAACGGCCCTTCGGCAGCAGATACGGCGCACCGGTCATGCTTTCCATGCCGCCTGCCACATGAATCTCGCCGTCACCGAGGCGGATCTGCTGGTCGGCCATGGCGATCGCCACGAGCCCGGATGCACAGACCTTGTTGATCGTGAGGGATGGGACCTCGACCGGAAGACCGGCCAGAAGGCCTGCCTGACGGGAAGGAATCTGGCCAGCTCCCGCCTGCAGGACCATGCCCATCGTCAGGTGGTCGAGGGACGACGGTTCGACACAGGCTCGTTTCAGGGCCTCACGGATGGCGTGCGCACCCAGTTCCACGGCCGACAAGGTCGAGAGGGTGCCGTTGAGTTTGCCGAAGGGGGTACGCGCCACGCTGACGATGACGCTGGAGTTCTCGGATCGGGACATCGTTGTCGGACCTCGAAGGAGCTCGGGAAGGCTTCAGTTGCTGCCGATCGTACCACGGACGTCGGACCCCGGCTGAATCACCAGGTGCGATCCCGGTTGTGCTCGAGCTTGGCACGGGTGGCTGCCACGAGATCGATACCGGCCCGATCGGCCAGCTGAAGGAGATACAGGAACACATCGGCGAGTTCGGGTGCCAGATGCTCGCGCTCGGGAACGTCCTTCCACTGAAAGCATTCGAGGACTTCCGCGGCCTCGATGACGAGGGACTTCGCCAGGTTGGAGAGGGTCTGGGGATGGGGAGTGCCGGCGTCGTAAAATCCCTTGCTGGCCACGAACGCGTGCATCGCCTCCGTCAGATCCGCGACCTCACCCATCGCGACCACTCCGGGTCGCCTGCCAGTTTTTCAGACGGTCCTGCACCCCCGGCTGGGCAAAACAGGTCGAGAAGGCCTCCTGCTCCGAATGGAAGTCCAGGTGTTCGGAATTGGCGATGCAGTCCTTCGTCTGGCGCAGGGCGAACGCGTCCCGTTCTTCCAGCTGTCTCGCCCAGACGAGTGCCAGGCCGAGAGGGTCGTCGTCCACGGCGTTCACGAGCCCCCAGTTCAGGGCCTCACCGGCCTCGATCACGCGACCGAGGAGCATGAGTTCCTTGGCGCGTGACGGGCCCACCAGTTGCGGCAACCGCTGGGTGCCTCCGTAACCTGGCAGGATCCCCAGCCGGGTCGCGGGATAGCTGAAGCGCGTTTCCGGGCTGGCGATACGAAAATCCGCCGCGATCGCCAGTTCCAGGCCACCTCCGTAGGCCAGACCGCGCAAGACGGCGATGACCGGTACCTTGAGGTCCGCCAGCGTAGCGGTCACGCTCTGTCCGAGCACGGACATGTCGTAGGCACGTCCGGCGTCCATGTGGGCGAGTTCACCGAGATCCGAGCCGGCACTGAAGGCGCGGCCATCGCGAGAGGTCAACACCAGGACCCGAACCGAGGCATCACGATCCAGCCGTCTCAACGCAAGCAACAGCGAGCGAAGGGCCTCACCATCGAGCAGCTGCAACCCGGAAGGGTCCGAGAGCGTCAGGATGCACGTGCCGTCGCGGCGGGATTCTTCGATCTGCAGGGGCACGAGGACCTCCGGAAGCGGGCATACCGACGGGATCTTGCCAGCCCCGTTTCCATATCGCAACCTTTAAGGTATATTTATATCAAAGTTAACCTCAGTAGTTCCTTCAATCTGGAGGTTTTGCGTGCGTCCCATCCGTCAGCTCGCCGGTCTTCTGGCCCTCTCTGCCCTGCTCTCGGCCTGCGGACAGCCGTCCGTCACCCCGCAGGCTCCGACCCAGCGGACGGCCGCCGTGGCCGGCGCCCCCGTGCTCACCGACGTTCCCACGCCTGTCCTGGCGGTGGCGGCACCGCAGGATCCCGACAGCGTCACGACCCCGGTGGCGGCGACTGCGGCGGTCGATTCCCTGGCGGAACCGCTCGGGTGGGCCCGTGAGATCGCTCGCCACGGTTCGCTCATCTCGAATCTCGAGGGGCTCGATCCCGACCAGGCCGACCGCGACGCCATCGCTTCAGCGGATCGCACCATCCAGACGTCTCCCTACTGGACGCAGACCCGCGCCGACCAGGTCGCCCGGGCCTGGAGCCCCGATGCCCGCCAGGTCTGGCTCGGGTGGGGCTACTGGGGAACCCGCTGGCTCGGTCGCTCGCGTCACGTCTACTTCTCGAACAGCAAGCGTGCGCTGTACACGGTCGATTACGGCGTGCTGGGCAACCGCACGGCAGCCTTCGAGTCCACCGGTCTCGTGATGCGACTGGCGGGGCAGTACATCCAGCAGCTGCTGCAGTCCCCTGCGGACATCTTCCCGGTCAACGGGCGTGAAGCGTACACCTTTGCCCGCCGCGCCGGATTCCTGAGCGAGGTCCGGGGCCCCATCAAGATGATCTTGATCCAGGTCTATCTCCTGGGTCCGCAATGGGTGTTCCTCGACGAGAACAACCGCCCGGCGGTGTTCGTCGATGCGCGGACCGGTGGTCTGTCGTTCGACAACACGCTGGCCACGATCCTGCGCCTGCTCTTCTGATCGCGAGACGAAGAGGATTCGAGAGCCGCACCGGATTCCGGTGCGGCTCTCGTCGTCAAAAGGTCCTTCATCGAGTGCCACGCTCGCACGCAAGGTCCCGGGTGGTTAAGCCTATATCAATGTATAGTTCTTGGTCAGTTAAGTCGCCGGTCCAGCCGGAGCTCAGGGGGCCCGATGTCCGTCATCTTGAGAGGCAACGGTCAGGATACCGTCCGTATCAACGGTCGAGCGGTTTCCTACCAGGGTGCGGGGCACCTCCGTCAGGACGTCAGCACCGAGGCCGCCCTGCAGAAGGTCAAGAACAACGGCCTCGACGAGATCTTCCTCAACGTCCGTCTCGAGAATGGCAAGACCGAAAGGGTCGTCCTGTACGGGGACACACTCGACCTGACCTTCATGCGCGTCAGCAAGACGCCGCAGGTCACGGTGAATGGAAAGGTCGCCACTCTCGTCGGCTTCGACCATGAGCCTACCACGCTGGCCGAGGGAGCCCTCCAGGGCGCCAAGCAGGGCCTGGCCGACGCCTTCGACACCCTGTCCAGGCTCGCGCAGTCGTTTCTGACCAGTCTCGTGGGCGGGGGCCTGGCCGTGATCGGTGGAGGAGCTCTCCTCTCGCTGCTCGCCACGACGACCGGAGCGGGGGCCACGCTCGGCGCGGCCCTCGGAGCGATCGCCGCCCCGGTCACGACGGCCTCGCTGGGCCTCGCGGCGCTCGCATTCGTGCTGATCGCGGTCAACGGAGCCGTGAAGGGGGCCATGGCTGCCGTTCAGAGCCAGCCGAAGATGGACACCATCGCGGGTATCCTCGAGGAGGCCATGGCCTTGCCAGCCCCGCGCATCGACGACCCGTCCGGAAGGACCGGGGAACCCTTCCCGATCGTCACGCCCGATCCGGTGCGAATCGATACCCCCTCGCCCGTGCGCCGGGAAGGCCGCTCGACGCCTGCTCCCGAACCAGTCGAACCGGGCAGGCCTCGCTTCCGACGCTTCGCCTAGCGCGGGCCGAGCGCCCGGACGGCATCGATGCGTCCGGCGCCAGAATACGGATCGCGTCCCGTCATGACCGTATCCTGGGCCGTCCGTTCGAGGCGGTCCTTGATCTCGGCAGGCGCAAGCGTCGGCTCCCGTGACACCATCAGCGCGACCAGGCCGGACACGTGAGGAGCCGCCATCGAGGTGCCACTCATGATCCGGTAACCCTGACTCCTGGATCGGGGGTACGTGGACAGGATGCTCTCGCCGGGAGCCGCCACGCTCACATGCTCTCCGGTACTCGAGAAAGAGGGCCATCCATCCAGGTCCGTGCTCGCGGCGACCGCGATCACCCCGGGGACGGCAGCCGGATAGGCCGGATCGGCACCCTTGCCCGAATTGCCAGCTGCGGCCACGAGCACCGTCCCGCGTGCCACCGCATCGGCGAAAGCTTGCTTGGCAGCCTCTCCCGGTAAAGTCGTGCCCCAGCTGGCGTTGATCACCTTCGCCCCGTGGTCGACGGCCCACGTCACGGCAGCCGCCGCGACTCCCTCGCTGCTGTGTCCCCAGTCGTTGAAGATCCTCACGGAAAGCAGCGTGCAGTCGGGGGCGATCCCGGCGATGCCCATCCCGTCACCCCTGCGCGCACCGATGACCCCGGCCACGTGCGTGCCGTGTCCATACCCATCCGTCAGTCCGCCTGGCCCGGGCACCTTCCGGGTGAAATCCCAGCCTTCCCGGACACGCCCCTCGAGTTCAGGGTGCGAGGCATCGATGCCCGAATCGATCACGGCCACCGTGACCGCGGGGGAACCGCTCGCGTCGACCTCCAGGAATCGAGCTCGCGACAGTCCCCACTGGGCCGGTACGAGCGGATCCGGTCCGGTGGCGAAAGGAGCGGGGAGTCCGGTTGTTTCGGGTCGGACGTCGAGGTCGAGAGATCGGTCACTTTCGACCGACAGACAGTCGGGATCCCGTGCTGCGAGGAGGCGAGTGGAAGGGATCCGGATCAGGGCATACTCGCGTCCGATACGGCCGATGAACTGGCCCCCGAGCCGGCGTGCCACGTCCGCTGCACGTGACGGCGACCTCAGACGAACGATGAACTGGCCCTCGACCGAGCTTCCCCGGGCCAGAGAAACCGCGTCTCTCTGGTCCAGGATCGGACTGACGGCACAGGAGGCCAGGAGAGTGAGCGAGGCCAGGTAAAGCCCCGGGTAACGTCCGTGGTTCATGCCCTCATGATGCCGGGTGTGAGGGCGTACGGGCAAGGGGATCGGTCGTCGTTGCGTGGAGGTGACCATCCACGAGCGAGAGCGTGCGATCAGCCCGTCGGATGGTATCCAGCCGGTGAGTCACGACCACCATCGTGCAGGTTCCGCGAAGCGATTCGACGGTCTCCGTCACGAGCTGCTCGGAGTCCGGATCGAGCGAGGCAGTGGGCTCGTCGAGGACGAGCAAGCGTGGCTTTCCGACGAGCGCCCGGGCGATCGCCAGGCGCTGACGCTGGCCACCCGACAGGTTCGAGCCCCGCGCATCGAGCACCGTCAGGAAGCCCTCGGGGAGGCGGTCCACGAATTCCAGCGCCAGCGCGAGCCGTGCCGCTTCGCGGATCTCCGCATCGGTTGCATCCAGCTTGCCGTAGCGGATGTTGTCCGCCACGGTGCCGGAAAAGAGCATCGCATCCTGCGGGACGTAGGACACGCGGTCACGGGGGACCCGGTCGTGGTCTCCCCAGCGGATCCGGCCCGCCGTCGGTTCGAGCAACCCCACGATGAGACGACCGAGCGTCGACTTGCCACTTCCGCTGGGCCCCACGAGGGCCAGCCACTCGCCCGCGCCGAGGCTCAGCGTGCAGCCTGACAGGACCGGACGGTCGCTCACGTAACCCGCCGTGACGTTCTCGAGCACGATGTCGCCATCCCACTCCGGGCTTTCCGGAACGAGCCTCTCCGCGCCGGTGGTCCGATCGGGTTCGAGCTCCAGCAGGGGCGCCAGACGCATCCATGCGGCCGCGGCTTGCTGGATACGGGTCCAGCCATTCGACAGGTAGATGACGGGATCGATGCACAGGCCGAGCGCAGCGGCGAAGGCCATCAGGTCGGGCACCGTGAGCTTGCCGAGCAAGATCTGGGCCCCCCCGACCCACAGCGCACCGGCGATCGCCACGACCTGGAGAAACCCGACCACCGGTGTCTGCAGGGTCTGGATGTCCGCAGCTCGCTCGGCTGCCGCGAGGTGCGCCCGGTTGGCGGTCTCGAACCGGCCGAGCTCGTGCCGTTCCCGCCCGAAAACCTTGATCAGCAGGCCGAGCTGGAGCCGTTCGACCAGTTCCTGCGTGAGGTCACCCGAGCGAGCCTGCACGGCCAGGACTTCGTCCTGGGACCGACGGCCGAAGTGAGCGAGGCCGGTCCCCACGACCGGGATCCCGACCAGGGCCACCGCAGCCAGAGTCGGGTTCAGAGCGATGCAGATCGCGAGGCCGAGCACGAGGATCACCACGGAAGGAATGATCTCGGCTCCGGCGACCAGGGCAAACTCGCGCACGAGGAGCGCATCCTGGACGATACGCGCGGCGGTGTCACCTGCGGGCAGGCGCTCGAGGGCGATCGCCGGTTGAGCCAGCACGCGTGAGACGAGTTCGGATCGGAGGTCTGCCACCAGGCGATTCGCCGCACGGGCCGAGGCCCTGGCACTCACCCACTGCCCGATCGCCCGGACGAAGTAACAGGCCGTCAGCAAGCCCACGAGACGGGCCAGGCTCCCCCAGTCGGGGGAGCTGAAGACCGTGGCAGCATCCCGGGCCACCTTGACGGTCCCGAGGGTCGCCACGGACGTGACGAGGGTTGCGAAGACGGCAAGCAAAAGTGCGGGACGGATGGGGCGCGTGCGGCGGACGAGGACGTCCCAGGCGACCTGGAGCGGGGACACTAGTTGGATTCCTGCTGTTCCTTCGGCGAGTTCGACATGAGGCGAGGCAGATGCCGCGCTGCGCTGGCGAGGGTCTCCCGGACGATCAGGGAAATGGCGGTGGCCGCGCCCGGATACCCCATCGTCTCGTGCAGGGCGAGTCGGATCTGTCGGCGGCGCGCCTCGTCATCGAGCAGCGAGGCAGCCACCTCGGCCACCTGGTCCGGTGTGAGATGGCCACGCAACTCCGGGGTGACCATCCGCTCGGCCCGCGCATTGGGGATGGCCAGGAAGCGCTGCCGCGAGGCCAGGGTCTTCACGGCCGTGCGCTTGATACGCTTGCCGATGATTGGAATCCTCCCGATATGCTCGAGCAGACCATCGATCGGGATCTCCTCGGGCTTGTTGAGGGGCAGCAGGACGAGCATCGGCACCCCGAGAATCGCGAGCTCGGCGGTGTTGGTCCCCGGGACCGTGAGGGCCAGGTCGGCTATGGCCAGGCTCGGGTAATGGAATTCCGGCCCCACGACGCGGATCTGGGTACCGCCCCCCGTCAGGATGTAGTGGCGGTCCTGGAGCTTCATGAGTCGCCCCCCACATCCCCCGATGATCCGGTGTAACCGGCGATCCGTGAGGACCTCCTCGAGGAGACTGACGGGAGTGAACGGAGAGAGCGTCAGGATGAACTGCAGGGACGGATCGCGCTCGGCAAGCAGTTCTGCCGTCCGGAGCAGCATCGGGGTCATGTACTTGACCTTGAAGGGTTTGCTCCCCGGAAGCAGGCTCACGACACGCGCATCCCGGGCAAATCCGAGCTTCTGTCGGACATCCATCGTGTCGTAGGTGGGACGGACCGCATCCACCATGAGGTTGCCCACGACCGAGAGCTTGCGGGGGCTCACGCGCTTGCGGCGGAGGTCGAGCAGCACCTTTCGGTCGGCCACGAGGAACCGATCGACCCAGTTGACCCAGCGTCCGGTGGTCTCGGTGTAGGTGAGCAACGGATAGCCCGTCCGGCGACTGGCGAGCACCCCGAAAAACTGATCTCCCCCGAGAAACAGCACGACACCGAAGTCGCGCCAGGTCCTGGATTCCGGGCTCACGCCCCCCAGGAGGTAACGGACCGATTCGCGGGGTTCCCAGACCTGGATGCCCAGGTTCCAGCTCTCGATGATCCGGCGTTCTTCGCCGCTGGCGTAAGGGCAAGGCACGAGCAGGACCGTGAGCCTGGCCCCGGGGAAGTCCTGTCGCAGCTGGCGGACGACGGGCTTCAACCAGGCATTGACTTCACCGGGGGCGTTGCTGATGAGGAGAATATCGGATTGCATGTGCCCCCATCCGCCCGGTGAGCCAAGGAACGCACGACGTTCCACCTGTCAGCATAGCTGCATCGCCTGCCAGATACAACCATCATGCCCGGAACCGGCAGGTTTCCTCGCACGGGTAGGTCAACGTATGGCTTCTAGGGGGATTCGATCGGCGTTCCGTGGATCGCGAGATGCGCCTGGAAGACGACACAATCGTCCTGGCAGCGCGGACCGCACCGCTGGCAGGACGGGGCGATGACCTCGGGCTCCTGGGCCAGCCGGACTCCGAGGAGGCCCTTCAGTCCCTTGAGCAGGCTACGCAGCTCCCCGGGCCCCATCTGCGAAACGATGCGCTCCCACCGGGTGCGTTCGCGGGCTTCGCGATCGCTCCAGACCTGCGTTCCGAGGTCGGTGAGCGTCATGATGGCCATCCGGCGGTCGAGTTCGCCTTCCCGTCGCGCGACCCAGCCCAGGTGCACGAGTCGATCCACCGCCTTGGTGGCCGAGGCCTGGCTGATCCCCGTACCGGAGGCGATCGCCCCGACCGTGCAAGCCGGGTGCAAGGCGACGTACCGGAACGCCAGCAGGTGGGTGGCGTTCAGCACCCCCTCTGAACGCAGGGCCGCACGATCGGAATCACGGTCCTGCTCGAGCACATGCTCCAGCACGCCGAACATGACTCCCAGTTCCTCGATCTGGCGATCGCGGATTCGCACCCTCAGGACCGCTTCAGAAACTGGCCGAAGGCCTTGAAGGGTGACCGCTTTTCCGGGGTGGCCTCCCCCTGCACCGTCGCTTCCCCGGGTGAGGGTTCATGCTCGTGGGAGCAACCGGGTCCATGGACGTGGGGAGCCGTATCGGAACGGACCTGACCGACCGCCAGCGGGCGGTGCCCGGGGACCTCCGGGGAGTGAGTCAGGCGAGGTCCACCGGTCTCTTCGAGGGCGAAATGCCGGATGGACACCTGACCTGCCAGGTGGCGCGCGATGTCGTGGAAGGCCCTCGCCTGGGCGGAGTCCGGCGCGGAGACGACGATGGGCAGCCCCTGGTCGCCACTCTGGCGGATCCCTGCATCCAGAGGAATTCCCCCCAGAAAGGCGACTCCCTGACGCACGGCAACCTCGCGCCCACCCCCGTGGTCGAAGATGGCAGTCTCGTGCTGGCAGGAGGGACAGACGAAGTGGCTCATGTTCTCGATGATTCCGAGCACGGGCACCGGGGTGGGCACCATCTCGAACATCCGGAGCGTCTTCAGACCGATCTGCTGCGCCACGACCTGCGGGGTCACGACCACGGCGACACCCGTGAGGGGCAGCTGCTGGGCCAGGGATAGAGGAACGTCCCCGGTACCGGGCGGCAGGTCCACGAGGAGGTAGTCGAGTTCCCCCCATGCGACGTCCCGGATGAACTGCTGGAGCACTCCGGCCAGCATCGGGCCACGCCAGACGACGGGATCGTCGGCATTTGGCAGCAGGAAGCCCATCGACATGGTCTTCACGCCGTGGCGCTCGATCGGGACAATCTTGCCATCCTGGACGAGCGGCTTCTCGCTGATCCCGAGCAGGAGGGGGACGGTTGGCCCGTAGATGTCGGCATCGATCAGACCGACCCTCGCACCGGTGGCGGCGAGGGCGATCGCCACGTTGACCGTCACGGTGCTCTTGCCGACTCCCCCCTTGCCAGAGCCGATGGCGACGACATGGCGGACTCCCGGCAGCACTTCCTGCTGACGCGGCTTCGGAACCTGCGCCCCCCAGGTGATGGCGATGTCCGTGACATCCGGCACGCGATCGAGCACGGCCTTGCGACAGTCCTCCTCGATGCGCGACTTCAGCGGGCACGCCGGAGTCGTCAGGACGACCTCGAAGTGCGCGATCGTGCCCTCGAAGCGGATGTCCCGGATCATGCCGAGCGAGACGAGGTCCCGGTGCAACTCGGGATCCTGGACGTGAGAGAGCGCGGCGAGAACCTGCTCGACGGTGGCCACGGGGTGCTCCTTCCTGGTGGTTTCTCATTTTAACCGATACCGGCGTGCCCTGGGGCTTCCCCTCTCGACACAAGAAGGGGAGGCCGTAAGGCCTCCCCTCCAGGAATCTCGTGCTCGGGGGTTCAGGCCTGGGCGGGTGCCGGTGCCTGAGGCGTGGTGCCATTACGGCGGTTCCGCTCCCGGATCAGGACGAGGATCGGGCTTGCATTGAAGATGGACGAGTAGGTCCCGCTGATGACCCCGACCAGCATCACGAAGGTGAAGTGGAAGATCGTGGGACCACCGAACAGCACGAGGGGCAGCAACGTCAGCACCAGCGTGAGCGAGGTGTTGATGCTGCGTGCGAAGGTCTGGTTCACGCTGCGATTTGCGACGTCCCCGAAGGTGTCCCCCTTCTTCGCCTGCGTGAGGTTCTCGCGGAAGCGATCGAAGATGACGATGGTGTCGTGGACGGAAAAGCCCATGATGGTCAGCAACGCGACGACCAGCAGACCGTCGGCTTCTGCACCGCCCAGCAGGCTGAGCAGGGAGAAGGTCCCGATCATGATGACACCGTCATGCACCATCGCGATGATGGCGCTGAGGGCAAAGTCGAACTGGTACCGGAAGGTGATGTACAGGAGGATACCGAGAATGCCGAAGCCGAGAGCATAGGCGGCATTCCGGAGCAATTCGCGCCCGATGGTGGGCCCCACCGATTCGAGCCGGAAGCGGGTCTCGGCGAATGTCGAGACTTCCCGTAGATCACGCTTGATCTCGAGGGAGACCGACTTCTCGATGAAGGGGGTGCGAATGGAGAACGTCCGGGCATCCTGGGAGGCCATCACGTGGGGGGGGATGTCACGCTTTTCGAACACCTCGCGCACGTTCTCGACGTTGACGCCGCGGTCGAAGGTGACCTCCATCAGCGTGCCCCCCGTGAAATCGATGCCGAGTTTCACGGGGGCGCCGAATTTCGCGAAGCACAGGGCGATCGCGATCAGGCAAGGCACCAGGTACGCGATGGAAATCCCGAACCAGAGGGCCTTTCGCCCCATGACATCGATCGGGGAAGACCCTCCAGGGACGGGTGCAGTTGTTTCGGTCATGGTCATGTCCTACTGCGCCTTCACGGTCTCGGAGACCTGGACGCCGAAGTAAACGGGCGAACGCAACGCTTTGCCACTGGTGAGCAGGGTCTGCAGCAACGCCCGGCTCACGGTCACGGCGGTGAACAGCGAGGCGATGACCCCGATGGCCAGAGTCAGCGCGAAGCCTCTCACCATCCCCGTACCGAAGACATACAGGATGGCGCACGTCAGGAGGGTGGTCGAGTTCGAGTCGAAGATCGCCGTGAAGGCTCGCTTGAAGCCGATCTCGATGGCCGCATAGAGGCTCCTGCCGCGCTTCAGCTCTTCCTTGGTTCGTTCGAAGATGAGCACGTTCGCGTCGACGGCCATGCCGATGGACAGGATGAACCCGGCGATACCCGGGACCGTGAGGGTGACGGGCACCAGCTTGAAGATCGCGAACACCAGCAAGGCATACACCGCGAGGCTGATGTCGGCCACGAGCCCCGGCAGGCGATAGTAGGCGAGCATGAACGCCACCACGAGGAGGAAGCCGACGATGCCGGCGCGGACGCTGGCCTTGACGGTGTCCTGGCCGAGCGTGGGGCCGACGGTCCGGTTCTCGACCTCGATGAGCGGCACGGGCAGGGCACCAGCCCTGAGCTGGACGGCCAGCAACTGGGCAGACTGCGCATCGAACCGGCCAGAAATCTGGGCCGAACCACCGAGGATGGGACCCTGGATCACGGGTGCCGAGATCTCCTGCTCATCGAGACGGATGGCCACCGGGCGTCCGACGTTCCGGCTGGAGATTTCCCCGAACAGCTTGGCGCCTTCGGCGTTGAACTTCAGCGCGATCTGCCAGCCACCGCCGTTCGGATCGGGCTCGGCCTTGGCCTGAGACAGCATGGAGCCGTCGAGCGTGGTCTTGATCCAGGGGCTCTTGCTACCCGACGCGATGGGCGCGGCCTGCATCCCGGCCGGAAGTTCCCAGAAGGTCAGGTGAGCGGTCTTGCCCAGGAGTTCGCGGGCCCTGTCCGGGTCCTTGATCCCGGCCAGTTCGACCAGAACCTGTCGCTCGCCCTTCTTCTGGATGATGGGTTCGTTGACCCCGGTGGCGTCGACACGGTTGCGAACCACGGCGATGACGCTCTGCATCACTTCCGGGGTCACCTTGACGGTGTCGGTATCACGGGCCTCTAGAACGAGGTGCATGCCACCCTGGATATCCAGGCCATAGCGCGTGGGAAACCGTTTTTCATCCTGGATCACGTAGATCGCGCCCAGCGTCAGCAACATGACGAGGACGAGCAGGACCTTTCTGGGGCTCAAGTCGGGTGCCTCCGGAGTGTGGTCGCATCGCGCAACCGAGGGCCCGCTGGTGCGGGAAGTGAGGTTAAGAAAACGCCAAGAGTCTACGGGTTTGCTTCCGACGATGTCAAACCGCGCGGTGCCGCTCATCACTGGTCATACAGCATCTTGACGGTTACGATGGAAACCGGAGTCCACGGCATGCTGAATCTGTACCGGCTGGCGCTGTTCGCGAGCCTCACGGTCCTGGGGACCTTCTGTTGCATCCCACTGCCGTTCGCGTGGTGGGGGGAGACGGTCCTGAACCGCCCCGAGGTCCTGTTCACCCTCGGCAACCTGCACCTCGGGCTGGCCCAGACCAGCGCGCAGTTGCTGGCCGTCTGTCTGGCCGCGACCACGCTCACTCCGGTCACGGCAGCCCTGAGCCAGCTTGCCTATCTGTTCCTGGGTTTGTCGGGGCACTCGGTCTTCGGCGGTGGAGGAGGTTGGGCTTACGCGCAGGCCAGCACCTTTCCGTATCTCCTGATGTTCCCCGTGGGAGCCTTTCTCGGAGCCCGTCTCGGCAGAGGCAAAGGGTTCGCCGGTCGCCTTCGCAGCCTGGTCCTCGCACTCGTCATGATCTGGACGATCGGCTCGGCCTCCGAACTCGCGGCCGCTTCGGCGCTCAGTCAGATGGATGCATGGTGGCGACTCGGTCAGACGCACGTTCAGGAGTTGCCCGGTCTGGTGGGGTATCTCTTCGCTCTCGCAGCCATCGGTGCCATCTATGATCGGCTGGTCGCCCTGCTCCGGTCTTCGGCGCCTGCGGCTCGGCCGGTGCCTCGAACGGCGACCGGGTCGGCGCCTCTCTTACCGGAAAAGGCAGCTTTGCCCGTTCCCGTGACCGAGCGTCCGATGGTTCCTCCGATGCCGAAGCGAACCGAGCTCGATGGAAGCCGACGCCCACCGGAAGACACGACCCAGCGCAAGCTCATCGAAGGCCCGCCGCGACGCACGTCTTTGCCGGGGACTCCGGACGACCCAGCACCTCGTTGAAACTCAGGGTGTCCCGGGCTACGTGCGTTCAGCCAACCGGTCGGCCAGGGCCACGTACTGCTCCAGGGCAAGCGTTTCCCCCCGGGCCAGCGGTTCGATGCCCGTGGCGGCGATCGCCTCGTCCAGCTGCGCACGCGGGATTCCGAGCACCCCCAGGGCATTGGCGAGTGTCTTGCGGCGCTGGCCGAATGCCGCGCGGACCAGACGAAACACGCTTACGGGATCCCGGACCTCGAGAGGGGGCTCCGACCGCGGAAAGAGTCTGACCACCCGTGATTCGACCTCCGGACGGGGACGGAATGCCGTGCGGGGCACCGGACAGACCGATTCACAGGTCGCCGCGTAGCGACCGATGACGGTCAGACTGCCGTAATCCGCCGTCCCTTCCCGGGCCAGCAAGCGTCGGGCCACCTCGTCCTGGATCATCAGGATGATGCGCTCGGGTCGCGGTGGCGCGGAGGCCATCGGCCCTGCCTGCAGCGCATCGGCCTCGAGCAATTTCAGGAGGATGGGGGTCGTGATGTAGTAAGGGATGTTGGCCACGACGCGGGTCGTGGCCGGCTCGAGCCCCAGGTCGGTCCAGCCCAGCTTCATGAAGTCGCCCCAGATGACCTTCAGGTTCGGATACTCGTTCTCGAGTGACGTCAGGTCCGGTTCCAGACGCCTGTCCACCTCGACGGCGACGACCCGGGCCCCGGTTTCCAGGAGCCGCCGTGTCAGCGCCCCCTGACCGGGGCCGATCTCGAGCACCGAGACCCCCGGCTCGAGGTCGGCGGCCGCGACGATCCGATCCACGATGCGGACATCGTGCAAGAAGTGCTGACCCAGGCGGCGCTTGTGTCGAAAGTTCGTCTGGCTCATTCCTGGTTCCTCGTTCCTGCAAGTTCAGACTGCTGGCCCAGCCGGGGCTCCGTTCCCGACCGGATCCTGTTCAGGTTCCCCCGGTGCAGCACCGGAATGGCGATCGCCACGGTCCACAACAACACCTGGACCGGGCCACTCACCGGGACCAGGAGGCTCCAGAGCGGCAACGACATGGCAGCGAGGACCGATGCCAGTGACACGATACGCCCCACCGCCAGGACCAGGACCCACGTCCCGAGAGCACCCAGGGCCACCCCGGGCGTCAGAGCGCCGAGGACACCCACTCCCGTGGCGACGGCCTTTCCGCCCCGAAATCGGAGGAAGATCGACCATACGTGCCCCAGGATGGCGAACAATCCCAGCAAGACCGGCCACCAGGAAGCTCCCTGGAGACCGAAGCCGGACGCCGCCGGAATGGCCCCCTTCAGACCGTCAAGCGTGAAGCACATCAATCCGGGAACGGGCCCCAGTGTCCGCCAGACATTGGTCGCACCGATGTTTCCGGATCCCTCGGTCAGCAGGTCCCGCCCCGAAGCTCTGGCGATCAGGACTCCGGAGGGTACCGAACCCAGCACGTACGCCCCCAGAATGGCCAGCAGGGCAAGGCCCGGGCTGGAGGCCGGTGTCATCGGGCCCGACGGGCCCGGAAAACGATCCTGAGGGGAGTTCCCTCGAAGCCGAAGGCGTCCCGGAGCTTGGTATCGAGGTAGCGCCGGTACGACTCGGGGGCCAGATCCGGGTCATTGCAGTGCATGATGAAGACCGGGGGAGCATTCGAGGCCTGGTTGGCGTAATAGACCCGGAGTCGCTTTCCCCTCTGGGACGGGGGCGGGTTCAGCGTGACGGCTTCCTGGACGACCTCGTTCAGGACACCCGTCGTGATTTGCCTGGCCGCTTCCGAATGGACCTTGATGGCGGCCTCGAGCACCTGGGAGACGCGCTGGCCCGTCATGGCCGAGATGAACAGCACGGGGGCCCACGCGACGTGCCGGAGTTCTTCCTTGAGACGCGTGCGGAACACGGGCATCGTGTGCGTGTCCTTGGGGACCGCATCCCACTTGTTGACCACCACGACGAGTGCCTTGCCGGACTCCTCGGCCATCGCCGCGATCCGCTGGTCCTGCTCGCTGACTCCGGCAACCCCGTCGATGAGCAGGACGATCACGTCCGCACGCTCCATGGCCTTGAGGGACCGCACGACCGAGAACTGCTCGACCCCGAAATCGACCTTCGCCTTGCGACGGATACCGGCCGTATCCACCAGCACGACGGCCTGTCCATCCCACTCGAGGCGGGTGTCGATCGCGTCCCGGGTCGTACCGGCCACCGGCGAGACGATCATGCGATCTTCCCCGAGCAGCCGGTTGGTCAGGCTCGACTTGCCCACGTTGGGGCGCCCGACCAGTGCGACCCTGAGTTCCTCGGCCGGCGGTTCGACGGGAGGAGGACCGAAGGAAGCGACGATGCCATCGAGCATGTCACCGATGCCATGCCCGTGGATCGCCGAGATCGAGACGATCGGATCGCCGACACCGAGCCCGTAGAACTCCCCGATGCGGGTGGCATCGAGAGGTTGGTCCACCTTGTTGACGGCCACGATGACGGGCTTGCGGGTCTGGCGCAGGATACCCGCGACGTCCTCGTCCACCGGGGTGAGGCCAGCCTGACCATCGACGACCCAGACGATGACGTCGGCTTCCTCGATGGCGACCCGGGCCTGCTTCTCGACGGACTGAAGCAGTTCTTCGTCGGTGCCGGGCACGATCCCGCCCGTGTCCACCACGATATATTCGCGGCCGATCCACTCGGCGCGCAGGTACAGGCGGTCGCGCGTCACGCCGGGTTCGTCATGGACGATGGCCTCCCGGCGGCCGACGAAGCGGTTGATGAGGGTCGACTTGCCGACGTTGGGACGACCCACGACGGCGACGACAGGCAGAACGTTCACCAGGAAAGCACCTCGAAGGGTTCATCCTCGGCGAAGGCCAGCACGGGTATCTCGGCCGGGATGGAAGGACGGAGCAAACGGACCAGGCGGTCGACCACGGGCTGCTCGGTGGCCTGGTGTCCGGCCTCGATGAAGGCCAGCCCGCAGGCTGCCGCATCGAGGGCCGTGTGATAGCGGACTTCTCCGGTCAGGAACGCATCCACCCCGTGCCGGAGACAGGCTTCCCAGAGGTCTCCACCGGCGCCCGAGCAAACCGCCACGCGCCGGACGGGCCGCTGGCGATCGCCCACGATGCGAAGACTGCGCGGGGCCAGTACCTCGTGCACGCGCCGGGCCAGGGCCTCGAGCGTGGTGGGTTGCTCGAGATCACCCCACAGGCCGATGCCCGTGGGGGTGTCCTGACCGTGAAGTCGGACGACGTCGAGGGCGGGTGCCTCGTCGGGATGGACGGCCTGCAATGCCACGAGTACTGCGCGCAGGTGAGGTTCTTCGACCACCACCTCGATCCGTTCGACCGGACCGACGTGGTCCTCGCCGGTGGTTCCGCGGGAGGGATCCGACCCGAGCAAGGGTCTGAACCGTTCGGTGGCCTCGAGGGTCACGGCAGCCCGATCGTAGCTTTCATCGGAACCAGCACCGGCGGACCAGAGCGCTTCCCTGACCTCGGCTGCACGGGCTGGTGGGACCGCCACACCGACCTTGAAGCGCCCGTGGTGCCCCTCGACCTGGAGGACGCGGTCCAGCGCCCAACCGAGCCGTTCGGCGAGTTCGTGGTTGCAACCGGTGGAGTCGAGGTTGGTGTGGGCAGCGAAGCAAGTCAGGCCTTGAGCCGCCATGTAGGCAGCCGTCCGTCCGGGCTCGCGAGTCACGTCGAGTGTCTTGAGTGGCTTGAACAGCAGAGGGTGATGGGCGACCACCAGGTTGGCACCTTGCTCGCTGGCAAAACGGGCACAGGCCAGCGAGGGGTTGACGGTCACGACCACCCCCGTGGTCTCCATGGACGCGTCGCCCAGCATGAACCCCACTCGATCCCAGCTGGCAGCGAGATGAGGCGGGGCGATCTGGTCGATCAGGCGGAAGACGTCACGGTGTTGCATGGGCAGGTCAATCACCCTTCATGATACCACGCCGCAAGCCCCGAACGACGTGCAGACGTGATATGATCTAGGTGCCATGCAGCTCAACTGGAGCGTGCAAAGACGCCCGCGCCGTGCCAATCCGAAGGACCGGCCTTGACCGAATTTTCTGCCAACCAGCGTCTCCGCCCCCTCACCGCCTCCCTCACCCCGTCAGGGCGCTGGGAAATCGGCGGATGCGACCTCCAGGAGCTTGCCGACACCCATGGCACTCCGCTCTACGTGATCGACGAGGCCACCCTCGTCTCGGCCGCGCGCACCTTCATCGACTCGGCGAAGGCATCCTACCCGGGTGCGTCCCGTGTCCTGTATGCGAGCAAGGCGCTCTGCAACATGGCCGTCAACCGGCTGCTGCACGAGGAGGGGTGCTGGACCGAGGTCGTGTCCGGCGGGGAACTCTTCACCGTCCTCAAGGCCGGGATCCCTCCCGAGACCGTGGTGTTCCAGGGCAACAACAAGTCGCGTGACGAGTTGCGTCTCGCCCTCGAAGAAGGGGTCGGACGCATCATCGTCGATCACCTGGCCGAGATCGACCTTCTCGAAGAGCTCGGCCAGGATCTGGAGTCCCGGATCCCGGTCTGGGTCCGGATCGCGCCTGACGTCGACACGGATACCCATCCGCACATCCAGACCGGGCACGAGGAAACGAAGTTCGGCATTCCCCGCGGTGAATCACTGACGACAGCCCTGACGCGCATCCAGGCCTCCTCGCGTCTCCTCTTCATGGGCTTCCATAGTCATGTCGGTTCCCAGCTTTTCGAGCTCGAGCCCTTCCTCCAGAACATCGACGTCCTCGTCGAGCAGTGCTGCCTCGCGCGCGACATGGGCCTCCTCGTCCGGGAGCTGGATGTCGGAGGGGGGCTGGGTATCGCCTATCGGGAACAGCATGCGCCGCCTGCCATCGGGGACTGGGTACGGGCGATCGCCACCCGCCTCCGGCAGGCCACCGAGGAGCGTGGGCTGACGCTGCCGACACTCATCTTCGAACCTGGGCGCGCACTCGTCGGTACGGCTGGAGCCACCCTCTACACCGTGGGGTCCCGACGGGTGGCTTCGGGCGGAAAGGTCATCGTTTCCGTCGACGGGGGGATGGCCGACAATCCCCGCGTGATCACCTACGGAGCTCACCACGAGCCCGATCCGGTCCTGGCGGCTGAACGCACCGAGACCGTCACGATCGTGGGCAAGTTCTGCGAATCGGGCGACGTTCTCGCTTCCGAGGCGCGGATGCCCCGCCTCGCGCCGGGTGACCGATTGGTCACCTGGGGGACCGGCGCATATTGCTTCTCGATGGCATCGAACTACAACCGCTTTCCCCGGCCCGCCATGGTGCTCGTCAAAGGCGGACGGTCCGAGGTGATCTGCGAGCGCGAGACCTTCGCCGATCTCGTGGCCCGTGACCGGCTGCCCTCTCGTTTGATGCAGGGGCGGTCCACGTGAACGGATGGTTGCTGCTCCAGCAACTCCTGCTCAACCTGCGATGGCAAGACCTGCTCGACATCGCCATCGTGGCCTGGGTCCTGTACCGGGTGTTCCTCTTCATCCGCGGCACGCGGGGTGTGTTGCTCCTGCGTGGCATCCTCCTGGTTCTGGTGGCCTACCTGCTCTGCCGGGCCCTGAAGCTCGACACCATCACCTGGCTGGCCCAGTCCGCTGCCACGATGCTCATCGTCGCCGTTCCCGTGGTCTTCCAGCCGGAGCTGCGCCGTGCGCTCTCCCTGCTGGGTCAGGGAGAACTCTTCCGCACCGAACTCTTCGGCAAGGCGCCCGTGGATGTCGCCCGGGTCTCGGAAGAGATCGTCCAGGCCATCCGGACCCTCAGTGCGCGCAAGATCGGGGCCCTGATCATCCTCGAGCGCCAGTCCGGTCTCAACGAGTTCACCGAGACCGGAACCTCCCTTCAGGCGCTCGTCTCGGCAGACCTCCTGGTCTCGCTCTTTCACACGACGTCCCCCCTGCATGATGGTGCCGTGATCGTGCGTGGCGATCGCATCCTTGCCGCTGGAGCCGTGCTGCCTCTCAGCGAGGCCGTACGCCGGCATCCACGGCGACCCATCGGCACGCGGCATCGCGCTGCGCTCGGACTCTCCGAGACCACGGATGCCATCTCGATCGTGGTCTCCGAGGAGACGGGGGTCATTTCCGTGGCCAGCCAGGGTAATCTCCAGCGGCATCTGACCGAGGACGACCTGCGGGCCTTCCTCGGGGGGATCTACCAGCAGACGAATCGCTCGCAGACGATGTCGCTGTCGCTCGCCCCGCTGTTCAGGAGGCCGACATGAACGGCTGGTGGTCCCGAACCCGTCAGGAAGGCACGCGTCCCGTCTTGCTGATCGCGGTGCTGATGTCCACGACGCTCTGGACGTTCGTGGCCTTCCTTCCGCGGATGGAATCAGACCAGCGCAAGTGGATCCTTCCCATCCAGATCGTGGGTCAGGAGGGCGAGACCACATGGGTCGCGCAGCCCCGGACGGCTGAAGTCGTGCTCACGGGGCCACGGGGCTTGCTCAACCGCGTCCAGGAGGCGGAAGTGGCTCTGCGGGTCCACCTCCCCGGGCAGCATGCATCGGGCGACGTCTTACCCATCCAGGTAGATGCCCCTCCGGGCATGATCCGCAGCGAGGTCACCCCCGAAGAGGTCCGGTTGGTGACCGAATGAGACCAGAAGGCCCGCCGTATCCGGGCAGACAGGAGAACGCATGACGCCGAGCTCGAAGACCGCTTCCCTCCAGGGCCGGTGGACAGGCGTGGATCTCGATCGCCTCCCTCGCCATCTCGCGGTCATCATGGATGGCAACCGTCGCTGGGCGCTCCGGCAGCTTCTTCCGGGCATCCAGGGCCATCGGGCGGGTGTCGGTACGATGCGCGAGCTTGTCAAGGCGTGCTGCGAGCTCGGGATCCCGCACCTCACGGTCTATGCCTTCTCGACCGAGAACTGGAAGCGTTCCCAGGATGAGGTGGGTTATCTCTGGGCTCTGTTCCAGGAAGTCATCGAGCACGAGGTCGAGGAGCTCGATGCTCAGGGCGTGCGGATGCGGTTCATCGGAGAAGTCGACGAGCTTGCGCCGCGTATCCAGTCGGTCATCGCGCAGGCCGAATCACGTACCGCAGGTAATTCGCGCCTGACGCTCAACATCGCGCTCAATTACGGCGGGCGACGCGAGATCCTCGAGGTGACGCGCGCCGTGGCCCGTGCCGCGATGGCCGGTCAACTCGACGTCGAATCGCTCGACGAGGCCTCCCTGGCCCGGTTCTTCTACACGGCCGGTCAACCCGATCCCGATCTGCTGGTCCGGACGAGCGGTGAGATGCGCCTCAGCAACTATCTGCTCTGGCAACTCGCCTACACCGAGATACACGTGACGGACACGCTCTGGCCCGATTTCCGGCACGAGGATCTGCGCCAGGCCCTCGTCGCCTTCCAGCGTCGCGATCGCCGGTTCGGAGCCCAGACACGCTGATGGCCGGGATCCCGTCGTGCCTCCTCGTCCAGGGGCCGGATACCTACCAGCTTCGACGGATCGAGGAGGACCTGGTTGCGTCGCTGGTGGATCCGGCCTTCAGGGACTTCAATGCGGCGGTCCTGGAAGGTCTGACTGCCCTGCCGAGTGCAGCGATCGCAGCCTCCCGGACCCCGGCCTTCGGTCCGGGAGCCCGGGTCGTCATCGTCCGGGACTGTCCCTGGTTCACGGCGGGTGGGTTGTCGGATGACCTCGAGCAGGAGGCCCTCTCGGAACTCGTGAACCATCCCCTGCCACCGGGGGGGCACCTGATCCTGGTCACGGCCAGTGCCATCGATCGCCGCCTCAACCTGGTGACGGCTTTGCTGGGAACACCCGATCAGTGGGGCCATGACCCGACGTTCGCCCGTCCTTCTGCCACACCCATCGCCGTCTTGACGTTCGAGCAAGCAGATGGCGGGAA
The DNA here is from genome assembly GCA_035285805.1 of bacterium. Taxonomy (GTDB): domain Bacteria; phylum Cyanobacteriota; class Sericytochromatia; order S15B-MN24; family UBA4093; genus JAYKJE01. Next base: position 34,686 of record JAYKJE010000019.1, read on the forward strand.
CGAGACGCACGCTTGGCTGATGGCCGAGGCGCGCCGGAAGGGAACCCGACTGGGCGACGAGGAGGCCGAATGGCTCATCCAGCGCCTCGGTTCCGATCGCTGGCAGCTCACCCAGACACTCGAGAAGCTCGACCTGTATGCCTCCGGTCAGCCGATCACGGAGGCTCTCATCGACGAGCTGTGTCCGCCCGGCGAGGTCAACGTCTTCGAGTTGCTCGATGCCCTCGCCGCCGGTCGCGTCCCGGTGGCGATCGCCGTCCTGAGACGTCTGCTGGTGACCCAGCACGCCCTGCAGGTCCTTGCGGCGATCACGACGGTGATCCGGCGGTGGTTGATCGTGCGCCTGGGCACAGAGGCCCGCACGCCCGATGCAGAGCTTGCTCGCCACGTGGGTGGCAAGCCCTTCATGGTCTCGAGGTACCGGGACAAGTGCCGGGCCTGGCCCACGGATCGCCTCGAACTGGCGTTGCATGTCCTGGCCCGGACCGACCGCGACCTCAAGAGCTCGGGCGGCGGGAAGGCGGGGGAAGAGGGCCTGCTCTTGCAGATGCTCGCCCAGCTCGCTCCACCTCCTCGCCAGGCCGCGCGCCCGGCCAATCGCCCCAGGTAATGACGACATACCCCCCGGTCTGGACCGAGGGGGATGCGCGTGGGGGGGGAAATCCCTACCGGGTCACGGGCCCGGGCATGGGAAGAGGCATCAGGCTCGGTGCCGGATTCAGGGACATCGGGATCAGCGCCTCGCTCGCCTTGCGAGCCTTGACCGATGCGTGGAAGGGCACCTGCAGACCGAAGCCTCCCAGGACGATCGAGACCTGGTATTCACCGGGAGGCATCCGGCGGATCCTGTAGGAACCGTTGGTGCCCGTGGTCGCCCGGTGGTACTGTCCGGTGGTCACGGAACGAGCGAGGACGGTGGCGCCCTTGAGACCGGTCATCGTGCTGGAATCGTAGACCTGACCCTTGAGACATCCCGTACGCAGGATGTCCAGGAGGATCCCCATGTCGGGCACGCGCCAGACGGTGGTCGCCGTCATCTGGCCGGGTGACAGGCCGCCCCGCACGAGGACCTTCTGGTTGAGCGCACGGCTGATCTTGAGGTTGAGTTTTTCGCTCTCCCCGACCAGGCGGAAATTCTCTTCCTTCCTGCGGATGAGCCCCGTGGAGGTCTGCAGGAAGAACTTGCCCAGTTCGGCGGAGCGGACCTGCCCGATCCGGGTCGACCGACCCGAGAACGGAAGGCCTCCCTGAGCCGTGAAGGCTTCCGCATCCGGGTCGATCTCCTCGAGCAGGACATCATCCAGTTCCTCGAGGTCTTCTCCCTCGTTGAGGGACTCGATCTGGGCCGCCTCGGCTCGACTGAGCGTGGAACCCGAGGGCGCCGTCATGCGGGTTGTGGGTGGGGATCCGGGTTGCATCCCGCAGCCAGCCAGCCAGGCCAGCACGAGGGATCCGGCGAGCAGCGATTTCAGGTTCATGAGACCTCCGGGATGAACAAGGTGTCATCCAGGTTTTCGGGTCTCGCGTCCGCATTTCGGACCAAGATTCGTGAAAGCTATCGTTAAGTTTTGAAGAAGAAACCGGGGGTGATGGTCAGCGCCAGAAGGCGAACCAGGGTTTCCGAGGAGCGAGCCGGGAACGCAGCATCTCCAGCTCGATCTGCTGGACCGCGATCGTCTTCTCGAGCTCCATCACCGTCTGCTGGCTCGGGCTTCCGGCGAGTCGAGCGCGCACGTCGCCGAGTTCCCGGTCCCGCTCGCGCAGGGTCGCCTCGAGTTCGCCCACCCGGTGCGCCAGCTGCGCGAACCGTTCCGCACGCTGGGTGTCCTCGCGGATCGCGGACATCACGGCCGGCACCAGTGCCTGGACGAGTGTCTCGACCTCGGACGAGGCGAACCCCGTGCGAGAATCGCGCTCGGGCTCGATCGTCACGGCGGCAGGTTCGATGGAGACATCATCCGGGGCACGGACGGCGGGACTTTCGCCCCGGGGCTTCTGGGCCCGGTGTTCGAGGATCCGCTCCCGGAGTTCCCGGAGGCTCTTACCGCTGGCACGCCACGCCCGGATGAGCGACAGGCGCTCAAGGTCCGTGCGGGTGAGGACATACTCGCCCGCTTCATCCTGCGCGACGGAGATGGGAATGGTCCGGAGCCACTGCTTGAGGGTACGAGTACTGACGCCGAGGGCTTCTGCGGCCTGGCGGGTGGACATGGACTCGCTCACGTGAACCTGCCTCCTGCGCGGTCGGGGAAACCCACGACATCCGGACGACTCGCGTGACCCCGATCGGCCACTTCGTTGCCTGATTGTACATGAAACCATGTGGACGGATCATCCACCTTCACGCAACAAAACAGCCCGCCTCGATGGAGGCGGGCCGTCTGGCGTGCTCGCGCGACGGTCGATCTACGAACCGACCTTGGCGTTGAAGGCCTTCATCAGACGCGACTTGCGCCGGGCAGCCGTGTTGGGGTGCAGGATGCCCTTGTTGGCAGCCCGGTCGACGGCACTGATGGCCGCCTTGAGCGTCTCGGCCGCGGTAGCCGCGTCAACGCCGGCCGCAAGGACCTCCTTGACGCGCTTGAAGCGGGTCTTGACGGCCGACTTCACGGCCACGTTGCGCTGGCGGTTACGCTCGGCGATCTCAACGCGCTTGATGCCGGACTTGATACGCTTGGCCACGGTTTCTCACCTCCTGGTAACGGGAATCTTGACGGCGGGAGGACTCCCGCATCACGAACCCTTAATGTAACACGAGGCACCGCTCGCTGTCGCCCCCCGGCGAGGAATTCAGCGGTCAGCGGGACAGATCGAAGCTGGAGGAGGGAAGGTCGACGTCGAATTCGCCCTTCTCGACCACCAGACGGTACACGCGGGTTCCCGCCGAGACCATCTCGCGCACGCGGGGCAGGTGGTCCCGGGGGTCGAGGCCGATGCGTTCTTCCTCGATGTCTCGCAGGAGCCGCGGAGAACGGATGGAGACCCACTCCAGGTGACGATCCTCGGGCTCGACCCGGGCAGGGTCGAGCGCCTCGATCCGCGTGCGGGCGTCGCCGATGGTCTGGATGGATCGCCAGATCGTCAGGTCCGCGTTCGAGTAGCCGCGGAAGTCTCGCAGCCGGTCATCTTCGACGTCCGTCGTGACGCGCAGGGGAACCCCCAGGATGCTCGCCCTGACCTCGATGTTCTTGCCACCGAACCAGACCAGGCGGGCTCCCTCGGTATGTCGCGCCTGCGGCGAGTCGAGGATGGTGACGGCGGTCCGGTTCGGCTTCTCGAGGATGAGCAGGAAGCGCATCGTGCTCCGGTCGCGCCCCTTGTACTCCGTGACCTGGACGGTACCCCGGAAGTTACGCGCCTTCTCGTAAGCCTCGAGGAAGCGATCCACGACGGGAACGGGGGATGCCTCGAGTCGCGAGGCGGCAATCAGCTGCAAGGCAAGGACCAAGCAAGTCAGCCAGCGAAAATCGAGCATGTGCAAGGGGTTCTCCAGACGAACGAAACGGCAAACCTTCCCTGCTACCATGCCCGGGAACTTGCCACCTGGTTCACGTTTTTTAAATTCATAATGAAAATAAATGGCGTCGAAAGTATTTACCCATGAATGCAGTTGTTGAAAATATTTTGAATTGAAATAGATTCTAGATGAATATGAATGTCAGCGAATCGTTCCCGGTTGCTGCCCTCGACTCCTTATAATGAATCATTCACCTGTTCCGGAGGGTCTTCGCTTGAGCCAGTCCTTCGTCCATTGTCACGTGCACTCTGAATACTCGCTGCTGGACGGTGCCAGCCGGACGTCGGACCTCGTCAGGCGTGCCGCGGCTCTCGAGATGCCTGCCCTGGCTCTGACGGACCACGGGGTCATGTACGGATCCATCGAGTTCTACAAGGAAGCGAAGGGGGCCGGGATCAAGCCGCTCATCGGCATGGAGGCCTACGTTGCCACGGGCTCGCGCACGGATCGCACCCCGTCTGCCGAGGGCAAGCCATACGGTCATCTGGTCCTGCTTGCGCGGGACGCCGAGGGGTACCGGAACCTGGCCCGCCTCAACACGGCCGGCCACCTCGAGGGGTTCTACCACAAGCCTCGCATCGACCGGGAGATCCTGCGCGAGCGCTCTGCGGGCCTCATCGCACTCACGGCTTGCATGGGGGGAGAGATCCCCAAGCTCATCCGGCAGGGCAAGTTTGACCAGGCCGAGGAGAGCGCGCGCTGGTACCAGGAGACCTTCGGCGAGCATTTTTATCTCGAGCTCCAGGACCACGGGTTTGCCGAGCAGCGCCAGGTCAACCGCGCGCTCGTCGAGCTGGGCGAGCGGCTCGGCATCGAGCTGGTGGCCACCAACGACAGCCACTTCACGCACCCTGACGACATGCGCTCGCACCAGGCCCTGCTGTGCATCCAGACGGGCAAGAGTCTGCTGGACCCGAACCGACGACTGCTGTACGGGCCCGAGTATTACCTGAAGTCAGCAGCCCAGATGGCCGAGATCTTCCGGGACCATCCGCGGGCCCTGGCCAACACCCTGGCGATCGCCGAGACATGCGACGTCAAGTTCGAGTTCGGCAAGTCGATCCTGCCGCATTTCCCCGTTCCCGAGGGCCACACGCCCGAGTCCTACCTGCGAGACCTGGCGCACCGGGGCGCCCGCGAGCGCTATGGCGACAGCGTCCCGGCCGAGATCCTCGAGCGGCTCGAGTTCGAGCTGGGCATCGTCATCCAGATGGGCTTCGCGAGCTACTTCCTCATCGTCTGGGACTTCATCCACTTCGCGAAATCCAGCCAGATCCAGGTCGGACCGGGCCGTGGCTCGGCCGCAGGCAGCCTCGTCGCCTACTGCCTCCGGATCACCAACATCGACCCGGTCAAGTACGGGCTGCTGTTCGAGCGCTTCCTGAACCCGGAACGCGTCAGCATGCCCGACGTCGACATCGACTTCTGCATCGATCGCCGCGGCGAGGTGATCCAGTACGTCACCGAGAAGTACGGTCGCGACAAGGTCAGCCAGATCATCACCTATGGCACCCTGGGCGCGAAGGCCGCCATCAAGGACATCGGCCGGGTCCTCGAGCTCAATTTCAACGACACCAACCGATTGACCAAGATGGTCCCGGAAGAGCTCAACATCACCCTCGCCGCCGCCACGGCCGAGGGCACGGAGCTCGCGCGAGAGGCCGAGCGGGAGCCCAAGGTCGCCGAGATCCTCGAGCTGGGCCGCAAGCTCGAGGGCATGGTCCGGAACACCAGCATCCACGCCGCAGGCGTCATCATTGCGCGCGATCCGCTCGCCGACATGGTGCCCCTCCAGCGCGTCGGCAAGGACGATGAGGGCGTCAGCACCCAGTTCGAGCAGAAGTACTGCGAGATGCTCGGGTTGCTCAAGATGGACTTCCTGGGGCTACGCAACCTCACGATGCTCTCGCGGGCGATCGAGCACATCGAGCGCCGTCATGGCTTCCGGTTCGACCTCAACTCCCAGGACTTCACGGACCCGAAGGTCTACCAGTTCCTCCAGACCGGGGCGACCGTGGGCGTCTTCCAGATCGAATCCGAGGGCATGACCAAGCTGGTCCGCAAGCTCAAGCCCACCAGCTTCGAAGACATCTCGGCCATCCTGGCCCTGTATCGCCCGGGCCCGCTCCAGTCGGGGTACGTCGACGAGTACGTCGCGCGCAAGCACGGCAAGAGCCCCATCGAGTACCCGCATCCGGACCTCATCCCCATCCTGCAGGACACCTACGGCACCATGGTCTACCAGGAGCAGATCATGCAGATCGCCCAGGTCATGGCGGGTTACTCCCTCGGTCAGGCCGACCTGTTGCGCCGCGCGATGGGCAAGAAGAAAAAGGAAGAGATGGACCAGCAGCGGTCGGTCTTCCTGGCCGGGACTCGCGAGCGCAACATCAGCGACGAGATCGCCAACGATCTCTTCGACAAGATGACGAAGTTCTCTGAATACTGCTTCAACCGCGCCCATACTGCCGCATATGCCGTCGTCACCTACCAGACGGCTTACCTGAAGTGCCACTATCCGGCCGAGTACATGGCCGCGCTGATGAGCAGCCTCCTGAGCTCGCAGGACAAGATCCTCCTGTGTCTGCAGGACTGCCGGCGCATGGGTATTGCCGTGTTACCTCCCGACGTCAACACCTCGGGGGCTGACTTCACGCCGACGGACGAGGGGATCCGCTTCGGACTGGGGGCCATCAAGAACGTGGGGCTCGCGGCGATCGACGCCATCGTCGAGGCGCGCGAGAAGCTCGACGGGAAGCGTTTCCGGGACCTCTTCGAGTTCTGCGCGAAGGTCGACCTCAAGCAGGTCAACCGGCGCTGCATCGAGAGTCTGATCCGGGCCGGCGCCCTCGATTCCCTGGGCGGGCACAGGGCCCAGTATTTCGCCGCCCTCGACGCCGCGCTCGAGTCCGCCCAGCGACAGCAGCGAGACGAGGCCGTCGGGCAGTTCTCCCTGTTCGGAGCCGTCTCGGGCCCCGCACTCGTCGAGCGTCCGAGCCTGCCGGACGTTCCCCCGATTCCCGTGGAGGAGCAACTCGCGAGCGAGAAGGAACTGCTCGGCTTCTACGTCAGCGGCCACCCGCTCAGGCAGGTGCCCGTCAAGCTCGACTGGCACGTCACGAACACCCTGAGCCAGGTCGCGAACCTCGGAGACAACAAGCCGGTGGTGGTGGGCGGCCTGCTGACCCAGGTCCGCAAGCTCGTGACGAAATCCGGGAACCAGATGCTCGCAGCGCGTCTCGAGGACTTCACGGACCAGGTCGACATCGTCGCCTTCCCGGAGGCGTTCGAGCAGCACGGGCAGCACCTGTTCGAGGAGGCAAAGATCCTGATCAAGGGGAAGGTCAGCTTGCGCGACGAGCGCCTCCAGATCATGGTCTCGCAGGTCTGGCCGCTCGAGGCCATGCCCTCTCTGCACCTGCACCTGGCTCCCGGGACGCCGGGGCAGCAGCTCGCGCTCGTGTCCCAGAGTCTCCGGCAGCACCCGGGAACGCTTCCCGTGATCTTCCACTTCGACCATGCAGGCGAGCAGGTGGTGGCCGCCGAAGGCTTCTGGGTGTCCCGGGACGAGACTCTGGAGCAGACGTTGCAGAAGTTGCTCGGAACGGAACGGGTCAGGTGGTTCGAGCCTCCGCCACGTCTCTTGCTGGCCTGAACCGACCGAGCCCTTCTCGAAGCGATCGTGCCGCGCGACCTCGGGGTCCCGGACCCCTGGGGTCGCGTTTTGCTCGAGCGATCGACATAACGCCAGCAGCCAGTCCCATGATTCACATAATCTGGATTATGCGATGTGCGAGTAGACCTCGACGGATGGACGTGATGCCTCGAAATCCGCGTGATTACCACCTTATCGGCATGGATGGGCAGGAAGTGTCTACTGGGTTTCGGGCGATCGCGGGATCTCGAACCAGAACAGGGATCCCTTCCCCGGTTCGCTCACGACGCCGATCTGTCCCCCGTGCATCTCGATGATGCCCCGGGCCACGGCCAGCCCGAGACCGACGCCCTTGATGTGTTCGGAGCCGCGAGCCCGGTAAAATCGGCGGAAGAGTTTTCCCTGTTCCTCGAGCGGGATCCCCATGCCCGTGTCCTCGACCTCGAACCGGATGCGGGAATCGACGCACCGGACACGGACCTGGATGCGTCCTCCGTGTGGGGTGAACTTCACGGCATTCGAGACGAGGTTGTTCATGACGGACTGGAGCCTGTCGGGATCGGCCGTCATCTCGTCGAGATCGGGATCGATATCCATCGACATCAGCTGACACTGACGGTCGGCCAGGATCTTGAGCGGCATCAGAGTCGCGCGCAACCACTCCCGGACGGGAAAGGTGAGGCGATTCAGTTCACCCCCACCTCGCTCGAAGCGCGCAAACTCGAGCAAACCGTCGAGCATCCGGGTCACGGACTGCACGGCTTCCTTCAGCTGAGCCACCGCCTCGCGTTGCGCCTCGACCAGCGGGCCCAGGTATTGCTCCTCGAGGAGTTCGGCCTGTCCCTGGATCGCCGTCAGAGGGATGCGCAGATCGTGACTGACTGCGTCCAGGAACTCGCTGCGCTGTCGGTCGAGCCGCATGAGATCATCGACCGTCGTCCGGAGATCCCGGTTCAGGACCTCCTGCCTGGCCCTGGCCTCCTCGAGGTCCTGGTTGGTCCGGAACAGGTCTCGTGTACGCTCTTGCACCGCACGTTCGAGCTCGCGACGGGCCCCCACAATCTGGTTCGCCATGGCATTGAAGGCTCTTCCCAGATCGCCGAACTCGTCTGGAGGCGGTTGCGGCACGCGGGCGCCGAGCTCCCCCTCACCGAATCGCCGCGTCACGTCTTCCAGTTCCGCGAGAGGCATCATGAAGTTCCTGGCACGATGGCGCAGCCACAGCACGGCACCCAGCAAGGCCATCATCTCGAGGAGGTGCGCTGGCGGGAGGCTGGCGCTGGACGGAGTCTCCAGCTGCTGGATGGGTTCAGCCCACGTCAACTTGAGCAGCGTCCCCGGAACCAGGACCCGCATGGCATACTCTGCCCGTTCCGTTCGCCATACGGTACCCTGCCGGGACTTCTGGCGCCCCGGCAGGAGCGGCGAGGAAATGAGCAAGCGATCCTGATAATCTTCCACCAGATAGGTGGCCTGATCGAACGGACGTCCGCGGGCGTCCCTGCTGGCGCCGACGTTCCCCAGCAAGCGCGCAGCCGACCCTTCCTGGATGAGGGCGACCAGACGATCGGCGCGTCCACCCTCGCGAAGCAGGGTACCGAGCATCGCGACCATGCCCGGCTGGAGCAGCCAGAGCCGCCCATCCGGGGCAAGCAAGGATGGGCGAGACGGGGGAACCAGGGGGGGACGCATCACCCAGATGGCCCGGGACCAGTCGCCATCAGGCAGGTAGCCGACCCCATCCCACTCGGTCAGCACGGCCAGGCTCCGCCACAACAGGGCATCGATGTCTGGCAGACCGTCCAGCTCGAGGAGTGCGGTCTTGAGCAGGTCGAGGATCGTGACCTGGTCGTAGCGCCATTCCCTGACGAGGTAGGATGCCTCGAGCGCATGGTTCCTGAGCAGGAGGCGCGCGGATTCACCGACTTCCCGCTGGGTAAGGGAGAGGAGAAGCAGGTTGGTCAGGAGCAGGGGGAGCACCGCCACGAGGATCGTCGCGCTCAGGCGGTTGACCAGTCCCTGCCCCCGATCCTGCATGAGCACTCCCTCTCTCGTTCTCATGCATGGTAAGGTCGAGAGCATGCGGGGAAAAACGGCCAGGACGATCCAATCATCGCCTCATCTTGCTCGATCCAGGGGAAAACACCCGGTTGATGGGATGGTACTCGGACTGGGATTGGCGTGTCTCAGCGCGTGTGGCTGGAGCGCCAGTGTCAGCCAGTCGGGAGACGTCCGGGTCATGCGCCTGGTCTTGCCCGAAGAGCCGGCCGAGCCAGGGGCCGTCGTGACGGTGGGTATCGAGGTGCTGGGTGCGCCCGTGGCCGTTCACTGGAGCGCGCAGGAGGGAGTCTTCCAGGACCCGCGTGCCCTGTCGACCCGGTTCGTGTGTCCGGGACAGACCAGCCAGCCGCGGGACCTGATCGTGAAGGTCGACCTGACGAGGCCAGACGGGTCCGTCGAACGGCGCATGGGCGCCATCCAGCTGGTTCCCGCCGGGCCTCCGCCCAGAAATCGCCCCGTCGATTAGCGACGCGGCATGCGGATGCCGAACTTGTCGCGGCTACGCGCGTCCTGCTCGGCTTCCTTGATCTGGTGCTCACGGATGAGCTCCAGGACCCGGCACCGGATCCACTCGTCCAGCAACTCGTGACCGAGGAGTTCGAGCTCCTCGTCGCTGCGGTCGCGCGTGGTCATGCTGCGGAAGTATGCGACGGCCAGATCCTGACGGCCAGCCCAGGGATCCCGACCTGCCTTGACGAGATCATCGCGCAGCGTCGCATAAACCCCGCGCCGCGTGGTCCACAGGTTCTCCATGAGGTCGACGAGATCCTCGCTCTCGACCTCCTCCAGCGGATCACCGACGGCTGCCTGGCACCGGGCCCTGAGTTCTTCATCCTGAAACTTGGCGAGAATGGGATTCTGCACGAACGGTTGTCTCCAAAGGGTCAATGCATGCGGGGCGCCAGGGGCGTCCGCAGCATGACCTCGGCCTCGAGAGTGGCCAGCTCGCTCAGCCTCTCGAGCACGTGCTCGCGCGGCTGAACGTGACAGGCCAGGGATACGAAAAGGTGATGGTGTCCCGCCTCGGGAAAGGCGAGTTCTCGGTAGAGCACGGCAAGCTCGGGGTCGTCGACGGAAGATGCGAGCAGCGTGAATCGTTCGGCACTGCGGGCCTCCACGAGGCCGAGCAGCAGCAGCCGGTCGACCCGATGATGAGGTTCTTCCCGGCGGCCCAGGCGCAAGAGATCGCGCACGTAACCATCGGACCCCATGGACCCGAGGGGCCAACCCCGAGCCCTCAGGACGGTCACGATCCGTTCGAAGTGACCGAGCTCTTCCTGGGCCAGATGCATCATGCTGGTCACCAGGTGCGCCTCATCGGGATATTTCGCGATCAGGCTCAGGGCGGAAGCAGCCGCCTTGTGCTCGCAGTGCGCGTGGTCGGCCAGGAGAGCGGGGAGGTCGGCGAGCGCACAGTCCACCCACTCACGCGGGGTGGCGGCCACGAGAACGGGCAGGGTCGGCAGGGCGAGCTCGGCGAGAGTCATCATCGGTCTCCTGATTTCCATTATACGCGTTCCGGTCGCATTTGGTCCCGCCATGTCATCGCTGTGATAGAATCGCGGTATCGAGACTCGATCCCCGACCCGGGCTGTCCTGACGGTTGTCTGCCCCGGGCTGCCACCCTGGAGTGAGCGTACACTTGCCCGAGACCAAACCCACCTTCGACGCCCTCTCCCTGCCGCCAGCGATCGTCAATCGGGTCCGCGAACTCGGCTTCGTCACTCCCACGCCCGTCCAGGTCGCCGCGATCCCCGAGGTCCTCAAGGGGGACGACCTGATGGTCCAGGCCAAGACGGGGTCCGGAAAAACGCTCGGCTTCGGCCTGCCTTTGCTCGCCTTGCTCGATCCCGCCTGTCTCGACACGCAGGTCCTCGTGATCGTGCCGACCCGGGAGCTCGCCATCCAGGTCGCGGCCGAGATCGGCAAGGTCGCCTCGGCCATCGGGGTGATGGTCTCGGCCATCTACGGCGGCACCAAGATGGACAAGCAGATCACGGAGCTGGCCTGGTCCGCGATCATCGTCGGAACTCCGGGCCGCCTGAGGGACCACCTGGGCCGTGGCAACCTCCGGCTCGAACGCTGCCGGACGGTCGTGCTCGACGAGGCCGACGAGATGCTCGACATGGGCTTCCGGGATGACATCATCTTTCTCATGTCGTGCCTGCCGCAGCCTCGCCACACGCTGCTCTTCTCGGCCACGTTCGCTCCTCCTATCGAAGATCTGGCTCGGCGGATCCTCAAGCAACCGCGCAAGATCGCCGTCAGCTCGGGGCTCGTGACGCCCGTGGACATCACCCACAGGGTCGTACGTGTCGGGGAAGACCGCCGGGTGGAGGCGCTTGCCTCGCTCATCGAGCGCGATCACCCCCGCCTCGGCATCGTGTTCTGCCGCCGTAAATCGGAGACGGCGCAGGTCTCCCGTCGGCTCCGCCAGCTTGGCATCCGGTCGGGATACCTCAACGGGGACATGGACCAGTCGCAACGCGAGGCCACGATGGATCAGTTCCGCCGGGGCGACATCAGTATCCTGGTGGCCACGGACGTGGCCGCACGCGGTCTCGACATCTCCGAGATCACCCACGTGTTCAACTATTCCGTTCCCTGGGACACCGAGACCTACGTGCACCGGAGTGGACGAACCGGCCGAGCAGGCCGCAAGGGGGTCTGCATCACGCTCGTGACGCCGGCCGAAGAACGAGATTTTGCCCGGATCCAGCGAGATCTGAGCGAGACCTTGCAGGCCCAGGCCGCGGCAGCTGCCGCGCCGAAGCCCTCCCCGAAACCGGAAGCTTCACCGGATCGGTCGTCTGCGCGACCCGTTTTGGCCGAACCCCGTCCGGTCCCGGGTGCAGGAGCGGGTCCCCGGGAGCGTCGGCCGGGGCGCGAGGCCCGGCGGGACGAGGCTCGTCCGGAAGTGGTCGAGGCCGGTACAAGAGCTGCTCGCGGGGAGGCTGCATCCAGCACGGAGGACACGGCAGGGCGTCCACGTTCCGGATGGACGGTTGACCTTCAGGCCCTCGAATCGGCTGCACGCCGGACTGCCGACCAGTCCGAACTCGTCCGCTCGATCCTGGAAGCAGCGCCTGCCGATCAGGTGATCCATGCCCTACTCGCGAAGACCGGTCTGGACCTACCATGGCTGCGCGCCTCCCGCGGGGAAGCTGCTCCCGATCGCCGCAAGGAACGAAACGGAGCCGTCCACTTTCGCCGGGTCACGCGCAAACCATCCCGGACCGTCTACGGAGACTGACGTCTCCCCCGTGAAAGAGGCCTTCCGATGCGTGTGACAACCCGGTCGTGTGCGGCGCTGTTCGCGCTCACGCTTGCTTGCCCCGCCGGTTCGGCTCTGGCGATCGATCGCTCGTTCGATGCCCGTGGCATCTACGTCACGGCCACCACGATGCAGCTGTCGCGTCTCGACACGCTGGTCAAAGGGCTCAAGCAGGTGGGCGGGAACACCGTGGTCTTCGATGCCAAGGACGAAGACGGCATCGTCTCGTACCGCTCGAACGTGCCACTCGTCCGGGAGATCGGGGCGGACCGGGAAGGTCCCATCCGGGACCTGAAGGCCAGGGTACGGTCGCTCCACGAGCGGGGCATCCACGTGGCTGGCCGGATCTGCCTGTTCCACGACCCCATTCTTGCCCGCAAGCGTCCGGATCTCGCCCTCAAGACCCGGGCGGGCAAGGCCTTCCCCGAGAAGGGGCGTGCAGCCTGGAGCAATCCCTACCTCCCGGCCGTCCAGGCCTACAACCTCGACCTCGCACGGGAGCTGGCCGACCTGGGCGTCGACGAGATCCAGTTCGATTACATCCGGTATCCGGCCCAGGGGCCCATCAAGGAAATCGCGCTCGGTTTCGACCCGGCCGTGAAGCCCAAGCACCAGGTCATCACCGCGTTCCTCGAGAAGGCCTCTCGTGAGGTTCACGCCCGGGGCAAGCTCGTCAGCATCGACGTCTACGGCGTGATCGCCTGGCAGCAGCGGATCGACGAGGTCATCACCGGTCAGCGGGTGCAAGACCTGGCCCGACATACCGACATCATCTGCCCCATGGTCTATCCGTCCCACTTTTTCCCGCCGTTCGATGGGTACCAGCGGCCGGCCGACCAGCCCTACTACTTCGTGAGTCAGGGGGTCAAGCGCCTCGCGAAACTGACGCAGGGAAGCGGAGTCGTCATCCGACCGTGGCTTCAGGCATTCCCTTGGCGGGTCTCGAGTTACGGGCCTGCCTACGTGCAGACGCAGCTCCGGGCTGCCCGAGACGAGCACGCGGTCGGGTGGATGCTCTGGAACGCCGGAAACCGTTACGATGCAGCCTTCCAGGGAGTCGGGAGATTCGTGGCGTCTCGGTGAAGCAGGTTCGTGACGTACGGTCACAACACTTCCTTGACACCCCATGGCCCTGATAGGATCGATGAACACATCGTCGTGAATAACTGAGTCCATCACTGGGATAACCGTCGGGATCACCGAAGCTCGAGCGAGCCGAAACCATTCGAAACCCAGTTTCGAAGAGGTTTTGTCGTGCGCAAGCTCCTGACATGTCTATCGCTCGCCCTCGTGGCCGGATGCGGCCTGCCCCGGATGTCACCCGCGGATCAGATGGTATCCACCTACCAGCAAACACGCGATCTGGCCGGTTCTTATCTGTCTCTGGGATTCGAGCCGGCGGACGATCTCGTGGCAGAACTGAACCGGCTCCGTCTGGGGCTTGGCTTCGTCGGCATGGATCGCGCGATCCCCCCCCGCGATCCGGACCACCTGCACGTGACGGTCGGTTTCTTCCGGTCCCTGATGCCCTACCAGGCGGAACGGATGCGGGCGCGCTTCCAGGGGCAGGCCGTCCACGTACGTCTGACGGGAACCGGCGTGGTCCGCGACCAGGTCGCGTACTGCACGGTGGAGGGGGTCGAACCTTTGCGGGCCTGGCTTCGCGAGCAGCAGATTCCCTTCGAGGCGGACGATGCCCACTGCACCTTCGGCGTGCATCCGGGAAACCCCCGGGACGTCCACCGGGTGCCGAAGCCCCTGCAACAGCCCATGACGGTGCGTCAGGTGCTCACCGAGATTCATCTCTGCCAGGGGAAGCGCGCCCTCTGGTGAACCCTCAGTAGCCCAGCGGAAATCCGCTCCCCCGTCCGAGCAGCGTGAGCCAGGTCTGAAGGCCGCGGGCTTCCACGAGGCGTCGCACCCGGCGATACCCTTGACCGTAGGCCGGGTCGGGGTCCTTCTGCATGACCTCGAGCAGGTGGACGGCCATCGGGTCAGCAGATTCCTCGTGAACGAGGGCCTTGAGATAGTTGCAGCTCCCCTCCTCGAAGGCCGGATCGAGCTTGCGTCCGGTCAACAGGTTCACCCACACGTGCCCGAACTCGTGAGCGACCGTCCCGAGGAAGAGTTCGCGCGGCATCCCGTGCAGGATGAAGACCTTTCGCTCGGTCCTGACGACCTTCTGCCCCTGCATGAGGGTCTGGATCGAGGTGAAACCGGAGACGTTCGCTGCTCCCATTCCCGCGCGGTTGAGCAAGGCGCGAAGCTGACCCCGATCGACCAGCTGGAACGGGGCGGCCTCGGCAGGCACGTTGACTCCCAGTCCGGCCAGCCTGGCCCGGACCTCCTCGATCAAGGGGGCGGCATCCCGGTCGTTCCGCACCTGGGTCGAGATGCAGATGCCGCAGACACGACGGCCATCGAGGTAGATCCGTCCCCCTTGACTGGTCCGATCACCGATCGCGCGCCCGCAGTGTTCGCAGGTGGCATGTTCCCGGTGAAAGCGATTGCCCCAGCCGTCCAGCAGGAAGGTCCCGACGAGTCCCCGGTTACAGACCGCGCACCGCTCGGCCACGCGATCGCGATAACACGTCGCGTGGTAGGTTTGCCCCTCCTGCGTGACGGCTGCTTCCCCGGCCCGGATGGCTCGCCCGCAGCTGGCACATACCGCGGCGAGTTCCCGCTCGAAGCAATCCTCGTGGGCCTGGCCGCGCGGCAGTTTGACGTGGCGCCCCAGGATGGGGTTCTGACACACCTGGCATCTCGGCGCGACGCGATCGACATAACATCGCTCGTGGTAGGGATGCCCGGCATGGACCTGGAATCGGGTACCGGCGGGAATGGGCTGGCGGCACCCGGCGCACAGGAAATGCTCGGGATGGAAGGACTGACCGGCCCAGCGGACCATCGGACCGGGGTCGATCACCTGTCGGCAACTCGAGCAGAGGGGCATGGCAAATCCAGGGAAAGACCCCGCGAGCCACACGAGCAGCCCGAGCAAGACACGGAAGGCGCGGTTCGCGGGGGAGGTCGAGATGGTCACGTCCATCGTGTACCCGGAATCACCCGGATCCCAGCACCGATTCGTTTACTCATGAAATCTATTCTTTACGAAAATATGTACATCTGAAATATTCATGACAAATTGGATTCAGAACGAAATAAATTTGTTTCAAATATATTTGTATGGAAAATAATTAATGAGTGATTTGGCCGGGACTCACGAGTCGAACCATACCTGGCGCAGCCAGTGGCCGAGAATACGGGTCCACGGCGTGCGACGGTGCACGATCGGGACGCGCCAGGTTCGATCGAGCCAGGTGGCCAGCACGTGGCGATGGCCACCCGTGAGTCGCGCCAGGCGATCCCACAGCGGCATGATGTCCGGTAGCTGGATGCGGGGCCCCGGCCCTCGCAGGGCGGGAAGCAGCGCCTGTTCCTGATCTTTGCACCCGTACACGTGAGGCAGGTCCCGATCGTCGATCCTGGCGGAGAAGTGACCGAAGGCCCGGCAGGCAAAAGGGCGGACGTCGTAGATGCTGCAGCGGGTATCCTCGAGAAACGGGCAGGACAGGGGAAGCAGGCGCGCAGTCGGATGAAAGCGAAACATGCCTCGCAACCCGTATTCGAGCAGCCGGACCAGCCCCAGATAGGGGCCGTGCTCGCGGGCGAATCGCTCCAGAAAGGCCTCGAGACGCGCGGGATTCCAGGTCGTGCGCAGGTGGTGCGCGATCGGTTCCCACTCGCCCGGGTAGACGTCGAAAAAGGCCGTGGGATAGTGGCAGCAATGGTGGCAGCCGTCTCGACAGAGGCTACCAGGAATCGTCTCGACGACGGCATGCGACAGTTCATCCACCCAGTGATGGAGCGCCGTCGTATCCCCGTTACCCGCGAGATGGGTGATACCGTCGAGAGCCAGTCTCGTCTGCGCCAGGACGTCCACGAGGCGCGGAGCCACGAGGGCCTCTCGTTCCGCGGCCGCGAGAGCCTCTGCGAACGACGGGGAGGACTGAAAGTCCTGCACGGGAGTGTGAACGGCACGATGCCAGGGCCAGCGCATCGACGGGGCTCCAAGGTAGGACGACGGGGACATGCTACGCTGGTGAGACGGGTCTGGCGAGACGGGAGTGACGGTATTGCAGCGATTGCCGGTTTCGCGGTTATTGAGCGGGGTCATCGGTGCCCTGTGTCTCGCCAGTTGCTGGCCGGACCCGTCTCGTGATCTGGCCGATCGGGGGATCGGGTCTCGACCAGATCCGGAAGCGGTCCGCAAGGTCCCGCCACCGGTCGCGCTGACCGTCGCGCCGTTCCTGCGCGCCACCCGGGACCGCCAGGTCGCGCCCGGGGTGCGGTACCGGTGCCTCGCGGGCACTTCGCCCCGCTTCAAGCACCCGCTGGTCGCTCACGTCCTCAGCTTCGATCCCCGGGATCGCCGGTACCGGGTGGCGGTCCTTCCGGCCGTCGGACGCTCTCGCTCCGGGCGGCAGTCGACCCGGAGACTCGCCCGCAACTCGGGGGCCGTGGCAGCCATCAACGGTTCGTACTTTCACTTCGTGGCGAAGAAACAAGATGGCGACCCGATCGGGCTCGTGCTGTCGCGGGGGCGCCTCCTCAACCCGGCGAGAGGCGATCGCCCTGCCCTGGGTATCCTCCCCGACGGTCGCCTGCTCTTCGGGCATCCGAACCGCTCGGATGCGGCCTCCACCGAGCATCTGCTCGCCTGGCAATCCGCGCTTTCCGCATCGGCCGGGGGAGATCGCCCCCGACGTCTCGGGACTCCCGGGGCGGACGGGCGCTTGCATTTGCCTGCCCCGTGGCATCTGGCCACGGATGCGCTCGAGGGCGGCCCGCTGCTGGTCCACCAGGGAAGGCCCGTCGCCCTGAAGGGGTTCAACTGGACGATCCTGCATGGCAAGGAACCCCGGACGGCCATCGGGATGACGGCCACCGGTGAGATGCTCTGGGTCACGGTGGATGGCAGGCGTCCCGGCCACAGCATGGGCACCAGCCTCGACGAACTCGCCCGGCTTTTCCTGTCTCTCGGGGCCGTCGAGGCGCTCAACTGGGATGGCGGAGGCTCGACCACGATGGTCTTGCCAGGTGGTGACGTCGTCACGAAGATCGCCACCGGCTGGGTACGCGAGGTCAGCAATGCCCTGGTCTTGCTACCCGCCACGGCGTCGATCCTCGTGGCCGGGTTGCCAGCGGTCCCTGCTCGCTGAGTACGACTGGCTTGCCACACCCGGGTCGGCCGTTCGATCCACCGAGGTCGTCCCGGTCCCGGACCTTCAGCCGAGCGTGAACCACCCGGCAGGGGCCAGTTCTCGGGCCGGCATCACCGTTCCGTCGGGCTCGCTTGCGACCTCGTACCAGCGGGCCAGCAGGGTGGCCAGGGTGCCGACCGGACGCGGCGGGGACTCCCCGTGCTCGATGACCCGTGCCACGGGCCGGAGATCGACGGCATCGGTCTCGTACCGCTGGACCCATGCCACGGCGAGGATCTCACGCAAGATCTCGACCTCGGAGAGGTGCCCGGGAATCCGGGTGTCGTGCGAGACCTCGCGCGACACGTCCCGCAGTTCTCCCTGGAGGTCCCGGAGCAGGGCATCGGCCCGATCGGTGCTGCCCCGATCGCCCGCCTCGAGTGCGGCTGCTACGGCCAGCCGGACGAGGCCTCGCCGCCGCCGGAAGATCGAGCGGTACTGGATGGCACTGGCCAGGAAGTTCAGCAGCGTGGCCGAGCCGGCCCCGATCAGGACGGCTCCCAGGCGATGCGCGAAGCTCGGTCCCGGCGTGGGGACGCCCGTGATCATGACCAGCAACGCCGTGAAGGCCGCAACGACGTGCGCCGGTCTCAGGCGAACGGGATATGACAGCAGGGCTGAAAGGCCCACGGCCAGCGCGAGACCTGCAGGGCCACCCAACCCGGCCCGCATGAGCAGGTAGGCCACGCCCCCTCCCAGCAGGCTACCGATGGCCTGCTCGGACGAGGCGCGGAAGCCGGTCGTCAGAGTCGGCATCGTGCAAACCACCGCCACGAAGGTCGCCGAGACGGCATCCTGGATGCCCGAGAGTTGACAGACCCTCCAGGCCAGACCGGAAGCCAGGCCGAGTTTCAGGCAGTAGATGGGCCAGTGGGTCAACGTGGAGGGCAGAGCGGGTTTCAAGGGGGCGTCCTTTCCGACATCCTCGGCGAACAGGCGACCGGTCATCATGGTAACAGGCCCCGGTGGACGCGGATACCTTGCAGGATCGCGCCAGGCGGGTATGACCATCGTGGTGACGGGCCGGATCCTCGAATGCGGAGGCAGGTGCGTGATGGCGCCGAAGGTGGGAGTGCTCGACTATCTGCCCGAGCAGGATCTGCTGGCGGCCTACACGGAGCCCTACGATGCGGCCCAGGTTGCCGTGCTGAAGCAACGCTTGCCGACGGAACGCGTCTACAGCTGGAACCTGAAAAAATGGACCTTTGCGCCGACCTGGGCGACCTGGGCCCTCGAGGTCCTGGTTCCGATGGGCTACGAGGCCTCACCGCGTTTCCTGGAGCGCTTCGGTAAGTGTGAGGACGACCCGCAAGCTCCTCCATCACATGATCCGCCCCAGGCGGAACGGGTGGTCCGCGTCCCGGAGGAACCGGCGGAATCCCCGGCGGGGCTCTGCAGCGTGACGGACCTGGTCCAGGGCGCTCGCCTGGTGCTGCGGGCCCATGCCCCGGCCCGGTGGGTACGGGCCCGTCTGGTGCAGTTTCGCCTCACGACCCGCGACAGGGGCTCCTACGCCACGGTGGAACTGGTCGACGTGCCATCGGGTGAAGCCGAATACGACCGGGCCGTTCCCGGCAAGCTCCCCGCTTACGTCGCCTCCGACGTGCTGGAACGTCTGGTGCGCCGGTACCGGGACGTGGGCCTGGTGCTCGAGGATGGCATGGAGGTCGCCTGGTTCGGGAAGGTGGTCGTCGACCGCTTCGGGCGGCTGCAGTTCGAGGTGCGCGATGCGCGCCCCGAACATACGCGTGACCTCGCGATCCTCTCGCTGGAACGCATGAAACTCGAGCTCGACCGGATGGGGATCCTGGGCAAGAACGCCCGGTTGCCGCTCCCGGAGTGGCCCCTCCGGATCGGGATCGTGTCGTCGCGAACCGCGGAAGGCTTCCGGGACGTCCTCGCGGTGCTCGACAAATCGGGGTGGCGGTTCGAGACGGTGGTCGAGGAAGTGGCCCTGCAGGCGGCCGATACCTCCCGGCAGGTGATCGAGGCCCTGCGGCGCCTGGAAGGGGCCCGGGTGGACCTCGTCGCCCTCGTCCGGGGTGGGGGTTCCGTGGCCGACCTGGCCGTCTTCAACGACCTGGACCTTGCGAAAGCCATCGCTCGCTGCCCCGTGCCGGTCTGGGTCGGGATCGGTCACGCCGTGCATCGTGTCCTCCCCGATTTCGTGGGTCGCCGCTTCGAAACTCCGACCGAGGTGGCCCGAGAGATCGTGAGCCGAGTCGAGCAGGCGTGGGTCTCGCGGATCGAGCGATGGCGCCGCTGCGCCGACCTCGTGCGGGCAAGGATCGAGAGGTCAGAAGAGGCCTGCAGCGGTCGTCAGAAGGTCCTGGAGGGCCTGGTGAGGCGTGTTCACGAAGGGGAAGGATTCCGCTTGCGCCTGCGCGCGCAGCGGGTACTCGCACTCGGTCAGCGAGGGGTACAGGGGGCCAGCGAGCATCTGAAAAGCGGGCGGGCTCGGCTGGCCCTGGCCCGGCACGCCCTGGCGCACGAAGCAGCCAGCCTCAGGCAGCGCGATGGCCAGCTCCTCCACCTGAGTTCGAGGCACCTCGAGCGTGCACAGCATGCGCTGGAACGCCGACAGCGTGTCGGTGATCTCGTGTTCGCGCACCTGCGTCGAGCGGACGAGGCCTGCAGCCGGCGGCAGGGGAACCTGGCGGGCCTGGTGACGCGTCTGCAGCAGGGGGAAAGGTACCGGCTGCAGCAGCGTGACGATCGGCTCGAGCATGTGACCTCGCGAGTCCTCGATCACGCACGGCATGCCCTGGAGCGATTCGAGCTCGCGCTGCGCGCGCACGATCCCGCCCGGCTCCTGGCGCGGGGCTTCGCGCTCGTGTCCGATGCAGAGGGCAAGCCGATCCGCTCCGCCCGCCGGATCCGGGGTGGGGATCGCATCCGGCTGAGGTTGCCCGATGGACAGGCTTCGGCGATCATCGAGAAGGTCGAACCCCGAACGGAGGCTCCATGAACGATTCCGTCCAGCGCGTGCCCGCGACGTACCGGGAGGCGATCGCCGAACTCGACCGGATCCTGAACGAACTCGAGGGAGAAGCCGTCCAGGTCGATGACCTGGCACTCAAGGTCGAGCGGGCAGCATGGCTCATCACGCACTGTCAGACCGTGCTCCGCGGGACGCAGGACCAGGTGAAGCGGACGCTCGAGGCACTCGAACTGCAGCGTAACGCGTCGGACCCGCAGCAGACCTCGACGCGCGCGGAAGGGCCCTAGACGGCTTCCTGGTCCGTTTCCGGTGCCCAGCGCATCCCCGCGGTGGACACGGGCAGTCCGCGTTCCCGGAGCGGTGCGGCCGCGATCGGCCCGGCCGCGGTCTCCTCCGATTCGCCACCGGGCGGTTCCTCACCGGCTGCAGGAGGCAGCGATCGCGTACCGATCGACAGCTGCCTCATGACGCCCGCAGCCACGGTCAGGGCCAGCAAGAGGAGACCCAGCAACCCCGAGAGGATCCGGAAGGCGTGGCCTCGCAAGGCCCCGAGACGTTGCTCGACCAGTTCCACGAAGGTGTCCGTCGCGGCCACCCTGTAGGCCCGGAAGGCAGCGTCGATCCGGTCCAGTCGGGCTGAACCGGAGATGTCCGTCTCCAGGACTTCCCGGGATGGGGTGTCCGCAAGCAGGGCACGTTCGAGTTCCAGCGCCGGGACGGCCAGCCGGGTCGTGAGGTCGGGCTCCAGACGGAACCCGTCCCGCACATCTCGCTGGATGCCATCCAGAGACAGGCGCAGCATGCGGTTCAGGGCGTGCGTACGTCCCGCGACCTCGACCCGGGAGGCCTCCTGCTTCGTGATCGGGCGTTCGAGGGCCAGACGGGCGTGTTCGGAAGCCACGAGTTCGGGGAACTGCACGACGAAGGAATCCATCACGGCATAGCTCGCGGCATCGGTATCGAGGATGAGACCACCGGCCTCTCCGAGCGTCCTCACGCAATCGACGAGCACGGGGACCGACCGGTCCCCACTTCCCCCTGCGAGTGCCTCGCGGGCCGCACGCATGGCCGATTCGACCCCCTGTGACGGGCCCAGGCGACTCTCGAAGGCACGGGCCCGCACGAGTTGCCGCCGCGCCTCGTCCGGCCGGTTGGCACGGGCCTCGATGAGGGCATCGAGCACGGAGGCCGAGAGGTGGGCCGAGGCCACCTCCCGCTCCAGGATGGCGACCTGCTGACCGACGTCGAGCCCGTACAGGACGGCGCCCAGGCAGGTCGGGGCGGCGATGGCGAGCATGATGAGCCAGGAAGGAAAGCGGCCCCTTCCGGTGTCCTTCATGCCTGGCCTCCCCGGTCCGGCTGGCACCCCCTCCAGCCCTCTTGACCCTGTCCAGATGTTATAGAACTGTCCTGGACATTCACAGAAACCATCGTCACGACTTGCGATGAGGTTCGTCGTGATTGTCCGGATCGGCGCGTGACGCGCATCATCCAGAGCAGAGGCCCCCGTCCCTTCCGGAACGGGGGCCTCGAAGGTGGCGGTTCAGACCTGGGCGTTCAGATCGTTTCGAGCCATCGCGGCGAACTGGGGCACGACACGGATGTAATGGGCGGTCTCGGAATTCGTGAGGTTCCCACCCGGACCGGAATTGTAGTGGCCGACGGCCTTGGTCCAGTCGCCGAACATCTCGTGCATCTTGCCGAGATACTTCACTCCGGCTTCCAGGTTCTGCTTCGGATCGAGGATGTTGTTGCCCACACCCATTTCCTGGAAAGTGCCCGGCATGAGTTGCATCAGGCCTCGTGCGCCGGCCGAGGAGCCGGCATTCGGGTCGCCGCCGGACTCCTGCATCATGACGGCCAGGATCCACTCCACCGGCACCCCGTACTTCTGGGAGAGCTGGTCGAGATAGGCCCGATCGATGCCCATGCCCTCGAGCTTCTGCATCAGGGCGTTGAAGTCGCCCTTGGCGACGCCTCCACCGGCCGCGACCGGGGTGGCCCGGACATTGGCAGGAGCGCGCGGCACGGGAACCCTGTCGCGCTTTTCCTCATCGGATTCCATCGGATTCTCGAAGTTCATGGGCATCGGGATGCTCGCCGGCGCCCCCGCAGGCCCCGAGGCGATCGCCCCGGCCATGGCATCGCCTTCGCCGAACTGAGGGTCTCCCGAGGTATCGACCGACGAGACCTGCACGCCCGTCTCGGATTGCGATCCCGGGAAGGGATGCACGACGGCATCGATCTTTCGCCCGGGGATGAAATTCTCCATCTCGGCCAGCGACTTGGTGCCGTACTGGTCGATGAACTTGCCTTCCCCCATGTAGGTGAACCAGTGCGGTCCATTGCCGAGGTTGGTCGAGCTGGGATCCGTTCCGGGACGGTAGTTCGCGTAGACCACATCACCGGGCTTCAGGCGGCCCTCGTCGATCATCGTCTTGAGATAGCTGAGCGGCTTGCCCCGGGCGGAACGGTCGTCGGGCAGTTGCCGGACGTCCCCACCGCCAGCCTTCATGACCAGGGTTCGCGAGAACTGGAAGCAGTTGTGGGTGCTTCCCGTGTAGGCGTTCCGGCGGGCAGCCCCCCAGAGGCGACTCTTCAGGCCAGCATTCGGATCGGGACGCGGAGCCTCGGCTGCGGGCTGGGGAGCAGGGGCGGGGGCCGGTTCGGTGGCCTGTGCCAGTCGAGTCGGAGCCTGGGTCGCGCCTTGCCGCTGGGTTCCCTGGATCGTCATACAAGACCTCGATTCTGAGGTGCATCGGCGCACCCGGTGCGGAGCTCGTGCTTCCAAGAGCATTATTTGCAACCCGGTGAACGGTGTTTCTTAAATCGCGTTCGATTCGTGTTTTGGTTTCATTAAATATTGGTTCCGGGGCCAGGCCGGCAGGGGGATAGTCCCCCGGGAACCGGCGCCCGGAAGGCCCTGTACCGGCGCATCCGTCTGGTGGCCCTGGTGCACCCTCGCTGCACCCGCGTGAGCGAACGGATGGTAGGCCGTGTCGATCGGGCGGCCGGCGTCGCATGTCGACATTTTGAAAGAAGCTCGCCCGAGGATGACTGACCGGGGGGATACATGTTAGAACATATGTTCTAAACCGGATGCCGAGGTCCCCTCATGAAAAGCCCCGTTCCCCTTCACGTGCACGGTCCCTTCTCGTTCCGGCACGGCTTCTGCACGTGGCCTTCCCTCGTCGCACATGCGACCGACCACGGTCTGCCGGCGATCGCCCTGACGGACACGGACCAGCTCGCCGGGCTCCATGGCTTCATGCAGGCCACGACGGTCGCGGGCATCCGTCCGATCATCGGCGCCGAGCTGACGCTGGCCACCTCCGGGCCGAGCCGGGACCGACCGGCCTTTCCGGGTGGGCGCGTGGTGCTGCTCGTGCGCGATTCCCGAGGCTACCGCCACCTGAGCGCCCTCCTGACGGCGCGACAGCTGGAGCATCCGGAAGGCGTCCCCGTCGAGCGCCTGCTTGAGCTCGGCGAGGGGCTGACGTGTCTCACGGGCGATCGACCCGGTCCGTGGCGCCAGCTCCTGCGGAACCGGGACCACGCCGCGGCCCGCCAGCACCTGCTGCGATTCCGGGAGGCCTTCGGCGCGGAGCACCTGTGGGTGCAGCTGGGACTCGAGGGCCCCCGGGCGACTCTGGCCGAACTCGCCGGGGCGACGGGTGTCGGACTCGTGGCCGCTCCGGCCATGGCGATCGACACCCCGGGAGATCGTGCGGCCTGGCGCCTCTGGAAGCTCGCCCACGGCCAGGGAGAACCCCCGGAGGGCCCCCACCACCTGCTGACGCCGGCCGAATGGTGGGCGGCTTTCCGGGACTGGCCCGACGCGCTCGTGGCCACGCACCGGGTCGCGGAAGCGTGCCGCTTCGTGCCCGAGACGGGGGTCTGGAAGTTGCCGCGCTTCCCGCTGGTGGCGCCCGGGGAAGCCGAGGCCCTGTTCGTCCGGCTCGTCGAAGATGGCCTCGAACGCCGTTACGGGGGCTCTCCCCGTGCCCGGGAAGCGCGCGAGCGCCTGGACCGCGAGCTGGCCGTGATCCGCCACATGGGCTTCGTCGACTACTTCCTGCTCGCGTGGGACCTCGTGCGGGAGGCGCGCGCGCGGGGCGTGCCCGTCCTGCCCCGGGGCAGTGCGGCCGGCAGCCTGGTGCTCTACCTGCTGGGCTGCTCGGATGTCTGTCCGCTCGAGCACGTGCTGTGTTTCGAGCGCTTCCTGAACCCGGAGCGCAGGGGCCTGCCCGACATCGACCTCGACTTCGACTGGCGCCGACGCGACGACCTGGTGGAGTACTGCTTCCGGACCTACGGGGCCGACCGGGTCGCCCGCATCGCCACGCACCAGCACGTGGGCGCCCGCGGGGCCGTTCGCCTGGCCGGTGCGGCCCTCGGTCTCGAGGAGCGGCTGGTGGGGGAGGTCGCGCGCCGGATGCCCGGCTGGTCCGGAGGGGGAGACCTCGCCACGGCGATCGCCCGCTCTCCGGAATGTCGCGACCTCGACCTCACGCGCGAGCCCGTCCGCTCGCTCGTGCGCCTCGCGAGGCGCTTCGAGGGACGGCCGGAGCACCTGGGTCTGCACCCGTGCGGGATCGTGATCGCCGACCGCCCCCTGGTCGAGGTCCTGCCCCTGGCGCGCTCGGCCAAGGGGCCCGTCGTCACGCAGCTCGAGATGCACGGCGTCGAGGCCCTGGGCCTGCTCAAGATGGATCTGCTGGGCAACCGCAACCTGGCCGTGCTGTCGGATGCGCTCGAACTCGTGCGCGATCGCCACGGCCTCGAGACGCCTGCCGAGCGCCTGCCTCTCGACGACCCGGCGGCCTTCGAGCTGCTGGGAAGGGGCCGGACGCTCGGCATCTACCAGATGGAATCCGGCGGCGTCCAGGCGCTCTTGCGGCAGTTCCAGCCGGCCGTCATGGAAGACGTCACGGCCATCACGAGCCTCTACCGTCCCGGCCCACTCGACGGCGGCATCACGCCGCGCTACATCGCGCGACGTCACGGGCGCGAGGCGGTCGAGTCGCTCGATCCCTCGCTCGACGAGGTTCTGGCCCACACCTACGGCTGCATCCTCTATCAGGAGCAGTGCATGCAGGTCACGCACGTCTTCGCCGGGCTCGGGATGGGCCAGTGCGACAACCTCCGCCGCGGCATCGCCAAGCGCATCCGGCCCGAGGTCGAGCGCCTGCGCGCGAGCTTCCTCGAGGGGGCCCGCGGCCTGGGGCGCGATCCGGCGACGATCGACCGGGTCTGGGAGCTGCTCTCGCACTTCGGAGGCTACGGCTTCGTGAAGGCGCACGCGGCGGCCTGCGCCTCGCTGGCGGTCCGCGAGGCCCACCTGAAGGCCCGCTGGCCGCTCGAGTACCTCGCCGCGGTGCTCTCGAGCGGGATGGGCTATTACCCCATGCGTGTCTACGTCGAGGATGCGCGCAGCAGCGGGGCGGCGATCGCCCTGCCATGCGTGAACCGCTCGACCGTGGCCTGGACGCTCGAGGGCGATCGCACGCTCCGGGTGGGCCTTTCGGCGATCGCGGGGCTGGGGACGGCCTCGATCGAGGCGCTGCTCTCGGCCCGGGCAACGGGCGGGCTCTTTCGCAGCCTGGCCGACCTGCGCGCGCGCACGCGGCTCGCGCGACCGGAGCTCGAGACTCTCGTGCGGGTGGGGGCGTGTGACGGCTGGGGGCAAAGCCGCATCGCGCTCGTCGGGCAGCTCGCCTTCCCCGTCGCCGGCGCGCGAGCCGTGGGAGCGAGTGTCGGCCAGGGCCGCCTGTTCGCACTCGAGGACGTGAGCAGGGGACCGACCGTTCTGGCCCCGCTGGGCGATTACGGGATGCCCGAGCGCCAGGCGATCGAGCGCGAGTTGCTGGGCTTCGTCGTCACGGACGCCTCGCGCGAGCCCGTCGTGGGGGCGGTGAGTTTCCGGGAGCTCGTTCCCGGGATGCGCGCGAGCGTGGTCGGCGAGATCGTCGCGCGCCACTCGCATCGCACGCGACAGGGCGAGAAGATGGTCTTCCTGACGCTCTCGGACGGACTCGAACAGATGCAGGCCGTCGTCTTCCCGCGCGTCTATGCGCGACTGGCGAATCGCCTGAGGAGCGGAGAATGGCTGTTCAGCGGACGCGTCGGCGACGAGCAGGGACAGCCGGTGCTCGTCGTGGACGACGTGGAACGGCTCAACGGATCGTGAAGGTGTCGGGGGGCAGGCTCGCATTCAGGCGCAGGTTGCGGAGCTGGATGCGCAGGACCGAGCGGTCCGAGGCATCGAACATCTCGCGCTGGACGTGGACCGCCGAGGCCGTGTCGACCGCGAAGACCTCGCGGCGGATGCCCCGCAAGCTCCGGGGAGAGAGCACGCCGAGCATCGCGCAGGGGCGTCCGTCGACCGGCTGCATCCCGAGCCACGTCACCTGGTTCCGCGGATCGAGCAGGGTCTGGACGGCCATCGGATAGCTCACCTCGTCGAGGAAGTAACCGCGACAGTCGGCCGCACGCGGATCCCGGACATCCACCTGGACCTTGAGCCAGAAGCCCATGAACTTCGTATGCACGGACATCTGCTTGCCGCCCGACCAGACCATCCGGGTCCCGATCGCCTTCGAGTCGCTCGAATCGGTGATCTGGCAGGCGATCCGTGCAGGCATCTCGACGGTGATGCGCCCCTCGTTGCGGGCAGGCTTGCCCGTCTTCTCCTCGATGCCGCTGGCCTGGATGGTGAAGGTGACGTTCCGGGTGGCGGCATGCGTCCGCGCGACGGCCTCGAGGAGGGCCGAAACCCGCGGATCGCGTCCTCCCGGGAGGGGAGCTTGCCCCTGTGGAACCGGCAGGGGAGAAGGTGACCGACCCGTCGGAACGGTCAGGCCGCGCGGTGAGGTTTCGGGTGCCCCGCCACATCCGGTCAGGACCAGGAACGCGCCGGCAACGGCGCCCGTCAGCAGTCGTCTCATGGTGTGGGCCTCTTACCGACACGCTTGCCGGATTCGAGAAAGTCGAGCGTGATGCGCGTGAGCGTGTCGATCGAGGCCTGGTCGGGATTGTTGCGCTTGCTGACCATGGCGTGCGTGACGTTCTCGAAGTCGTGCCAGCCATGCATGCGGCTCCCCCCGGCGTGGTCGAACGCCCGGAAGACCTGTTTCCGGCTGGCGGCCTGGTCAGCGCGCGACGTGATGAACTGGATGGGCACCTGGACGCCTTTGAGGCCTTCCACGACCTCGCGCCCGTAGGTCGAGAGGGCATAGATGCCACCGGCCGTGTGATGCCAGTGCCCCGGGCCATCGATGGGGCCCTTGCCCCAGTCATGCGGGACGGCCTGCAGGACGCGGCTGGCCTGACCGAAGCTCATCCGGTCCAGGGCGGAGAACACATGGTGGGCCGCGTCGGCCCGGCTGTCCTGGGTCCCCAGGTAGGGCGCCATCGCGACCACCCCCTTCACGTCCGGGTGGTGCGAGGCGATGTCGAGGGCCACGTTGGCCCCGCCACTGAGCCCCACGAGCTGGATGGGACCGAGGCCGCGCACGTCCTGATACACCTGTTCCGCGAAGCGGTGGTACCGGCCACGTTCCCACGGTTTGACCATGTGGGACGCATCGGCGACCCCGTCGGGAGTTTTGAACCCGTGACCCTCGAGCCGGGGAATGTAGACGTTCTTGCCCTGGGCGAAGATCTGGGGCGCCAGTTCGTCGTACTGGTAGGTGCCCGCCGACCAGCCATGGAGCAGCACGACGGTGTCCTTGCCGACGGGGTCGGGCTGGAGCATGAGACGGCTGCGGGTGCCCTCCTGCAGGGGCAGTTTCAGATCAGCCTCGACCCGTGCCGTCATGCGCCGGATGGCCGACTCGGCCTCGAGCCGCTGGCGGGTCTCGCGGATCATGAGTTGCCGGGGATCGGCTACGCGGGTGGACTGACGGAGAGCCGTGGCCGAAGAAGCAGGCCCTGCCGCCCGTAAGAGGCCCGCTTCGCGCTGAACGACGGACCACACGGGCCGCGGCTTCAGGACCTGTTTTGCCACTCCGCTCACAACAGCCACCGGAAGCCCCCATTCACGTTCACGAGTCGTTGAAAGGGTTATCCGGAGGGCAAGAAGGATGATCGGTTATGGTGGCATTATGCACGGATCAAGTTTCGGCAAATCTTGACCGCGAGGTTCAGGACGAAGGGCGCCGCCCCGTCCGCTTGCCCGTTCGCAGGAAGTCGAGGGTGATGCGCGTCAGCACCCGGATGGAGGCCGCATCCGGGTTGTTATGCTTGCTGAGCATGGGATGACCGATGGTCGCGAAATCGTACCAGCCATGACGCGAGTCGCCACCGGCCAGATCGTAGCCCCGGAAGAACTGGCGACGACTCGCCGCACGATCGCCCCGGGACGTGATCCACTGGACGGGAACCGCCAGGCCCAGGAGCGACTCGGTGACCGCATGCCCGTAGCACGAGAGGGCGTAGATGCCCCCCACCGTGTGTTTCCAGTGTCCGGGACCGTCGGGAGGCCCCTCTCCCCAGTCGTGCGGGATCGCCTCCAGGACGCGGCTGGCCTGCCCGAAGGAGAAAAAGTCCAGCCCCTCGAAGGCGCGGAAGATCCCGTCGGCACGCGTATCCTGGGTCCCCAGATACGGGGACATCGCCACCACGCTCTGGACCTCGGGGTGGTGCGCCGCGATGTCCAGCGCGACGGCGGCCCCCCCGCTGAGCCCCACGAGCTGGATGGGGCCCAGCCCGCTCACGTCGTGGAAGACCTGCTCGGCGAAGGCGTGGTAGCGGGTCCGCTCTCGCGGCCCGACCATGTGCGAGGGGTCGGCCACCCCATCGGGGGTCCTGAAGCCGTGGCCCTCGAGCCGGGGGATGTAGACGTGCTTCCCCTGCGCGAACACGAGGGGGGCCAGCTCGTCATACTGGTAGGTGCCTGCAGACCATCCGTGCAGCAGCACGACGACTCCCTTGCCCGCAGGATGGGGTTGCAGCATCAGGCGGGTGCGCGTGCCCTCCTGCAGCGGCAAGGCGGCATCGGCGGCCACCCGGGCCTGCAGGCGGGCGATCGCGTCCCGTGCAGCAGGCTTTTCCACGACAGGAGGGGTTGCCGCCCAGGTCGGCAGGCCGAGACCGAACAGGGTGAGCAGAACGACCGGTAAACTCACGAATATCCCTCGAGGGTTCATGGTACCGTCCCACGCGGAGGCGGGGAGGCCGATGCGCCCGAGGGCGATCGCGGGGACACGACCAGTTCCCGGTAGCCGGTGACCACGTCGGATTCCCGCGTGAAGACCACGCCCGGGAGTTCCCCCAGCACGATCTCGGCCGTGGTGAACACGGGATTCCCGGGAACGAGATGCCCCCCGAAGGTCCGTCCCTCACCATCCACGACGGCGAGATGCACATGCGCTCCCTCGCGCGTGACGGTCCCCGAGCAACTCACGATCTCGAAAGGGCCCTCGAGGTCGGTGGGTTCAGGACGGTCCGCGAAGCGCACGCGCACGTGACGGAGGCTACCGACCGCCGAGAGCACGCATCCCGCCCGCATGACGCGCGAGCGAGCCTCGGTCAAGAGGCCCTCCAGCAGGTCCTGGCCCGGTCGGAGACGGAAGGCATGCGCCTCGATTGCCGGAGCTGCGAGCATCGGACCACCCGAGGCCAGGACGAGGCTCCACGCGATCGCCCCGGCTCGCCAGAGGGTCTTCACGGCATCGTCCCCTCGTCGATCAGCACGGCCTGGCCGTCCACCTGCGCTTCCCCCCGCTGCCAGACGGGCCTCAGGCGTTCGTCGAACGCGAAGGTGAACCGCACGGGCACCCGTTTCCCGACGGCGCCCCGGGCCGTCGGGCCGACGAGCCCCACCCGCGCAGGCACCCCGAGGCCATCGAGTTCGGACGGCCAGACGCGCCCCGTCACGTGGCCCCCAGCTTCGCGGATGTCCGTGAGGAGGGGGGACCCGTAGGCCTCTTCGAGGACGGCACCGGCCAGTTCGGCGGCACGCTCGAAGGGGACACGCTCGGGAACCGACTGTTGCCACGCCGACACGCGCTCGAGGTGCGCCTTGAGCTTGCCGGCATGGGCCACCACGGCGGCATCGTAGCTGTCCCGGGCCTCCTGGACGCGCCGGGTGTAGGTTTCGGGATCATCGCGGCCATCCTCGTACACCAGCGACGGCGGTTCGGGGCGCTCCCGGTCGATCCGGGCCCGATCCTGCTCGATCCAGGCCGGACGCATCTTCAGGCGGGCCAGTTCGGCTGCAAGACGCTGCTCGAGCCGGCTCCGGAAGGCCTCCGGCAAGAACGGCAGGCGCCTCACGGTGAGGGCACCATCCTCTCCACCGACCAGCAGAGAACCCCCGTCGGGAGAGAAGGCCACGCTACGTACCGGTCCTGCCGCGGTCCAGGTCGCGACGGGCGCCTCGCCATCCGCCTCGAAGGCCAGAATCTGGCCCCCCTGGCAGCCCCCCACCACCCGGCGACCATCCGGCGAGATCGCCACGGACAGCACGGCCGAAGGAAGGGTCCAGCGCGCGAGGACCTCGTTCGTCTTGGCCTGCCGGAGCACGACGGTGCGATCGGCGGCACCTGACACCAGTCGCAGGCCATCGCCACTCACGGCGACCGACCAGACGGCATCCTCGTGCTCGCCCTCGAGCAGCACCCGATCGGTTTCGAGATCCCGCCACACGACGTTCCGCTCGCGTGACCCCGTCAGGAGCTTCCGGCCATCCGGCCCGAAGGCCACGTCGAAAATGGTCCCCTCCACCTCCCACTCGAGCTCCTTCTTGCCCGTGGCCAGGTTGAAGCGCGTCATGCGGCGATCGGCCGAGGCCGTCACGAACGTGCGACCATCCGGTGCGATGGCCGCCCCGTTGACGGGCGAGCCATGGCGCCACACGCGCACCATGCTGCCATCGCGCGCCTCTCGCAGGACGGCCTGCCGATCGTCCGAGGTCGTCAGGACGCGACTGCCGTCGGGCGTGAACTGGACGCTGGAGACGGGTGATCCCTGCGACCACTGCTCGAGGACCTCACCGGAACCCGCATCGCGGATCTGGACGGTGCCATCGCCACAACCGAGGACGAGGCGTTTCCCGGCAGGATCGAACATCGCGTCGAAGATGGGCAGCCCGACCTTCCAGCTGCGGGTGAGGCGATCCAGCGACGCCGTGGCACTTCCGGGTGCGGGCCAGGTCCACGAGGGAGACGTCTCCGCGGACATGGCGGCCGGCGGGAACGCCAGCCCCGAGAGCAGGCACGTGAGGGCGAGCAGCGACGCCATTCGGCGAGACGTCATGAGCGGTTTCCTTTCGGGCACGACGAACACGTTGTACCCGTCCCGCGCTCACTCGATGTCGACGGGAATGCGCAACTCGAGGACCGAATCCACGGGCTGGCCTTCCCGCAACGCCGGCTGAAAGGTCCATCGCCCGAGCGTACGGAGCAGGAATCGGTCCAGGAGCACGTCACCGGTGCCCCGCGTGAGTTCGACCCGGACGGCGCCGGAGGCCGGGATGGTGAAACGGGCCCCCGCCATGGCGTGCACGGCGTTCATCCGGAGCGATTCGGGCCAGTCGGGATCCGGCCGCTGCACGGGCAGTGCTGAACGGGTCTCGCGCGCCCAGCCGATACCGTCGCCACCGGGTTCGCCGGCAGGTGCCGGGTCGCCCGGGGCATCCGCCGAGATCTCGTGCGGTGCACCTTCAGGATTCTCTACACGGTGGTCGATCGCCGCAGGCTCGCTGTCGGGTGCGGGAGCCACGTCTGCCGGAGCGAGGGCCGCCGGTTGTTCGAGATCGAGGCTCCGGGACGCCTCGGGCTGCTCGGCTGTCAGCGGCTGGAGCACCTGGCGTGGCGGCGTTCCGACCGGGGGCCCGAGGCGTACGGCGCGCATGACCGGATGCAGGTGCTCGTGGTCGTGCGGTCGGGGCCGGAAGCGCGGCCGTGCGGGCGCCGGGCGGACCGGGGCAGGACGCGTTTCGGCGATCTCCGGCGGCGCGACCTCGATGAACCGGGTTTCGATGGGAGACGGGGGCTTGACAGGCGCGGTCATGCGGTCGAGGCCGAGGGCGAGCAGGACGGTCGAGACGGCGACGATGCCGATGGATTCGACCCCTTCGAGCAGCCAGATGCCCCAGGTCGGGCGGGGCGCCTCAGGGAGCATGATCCACCGCGACCAGGAAGTGCTCGACACCGGCCGCGCGGGCCGCGAGCATGGCGCGAGTCACGAGGCCGTGGGGGGCGGCCTCATCGGCACGAACCACGAGTGACGGATCGTCCCCGACCAGGCGGGGACGAAGTTCGCTGGCCAGCCGGTCGAGCGGGACCGTGACGTCCTCGACCTGGACCCGGGCATCGCGCGTGATCGTCATCGTGAGGGGTGTCTCCGTGCGGGCAACCTCGGCGTGGCCCCGGGGCAAGGTCACGGGAAGGCCGTGCAGGTGGTGCATCGAGAGGCTCGCGAGCATGAACGTCGCGAGCAGGAAGAACATGACATCGATCATCGGGATGATCTCGATGCGCCCCTTCGGAGCCAGACGCGAGCGTCGCAGCTTCACGACAGCGCCCCGGTGGCGAGACCGGGCCCGCTTGATGCCTCGCTCTCGAGCCGTGCCTCGTCGAGGATCCGGCTGGCCAGCACCTCCATGCGGTCCATCAGGCGCGCATGCCGGCGAGAGGCCAGGTTGTAACCGAACAGCGCCACGAGGGCCACGACGAGCCCCACGGCCGTCGCGATGAGCGCCTCTCCGACGCCGGCCGAGACGCCCATCGGGTCGACCTGCCCTGCGCTGCCGAGCAGTCTGAAGCTGCCCATCATGCCCGTGATGGTCCCGAGCAGCCCGACGAGAGGTGCGGCCGTCACGAGGGTCTCGAGCAGCCAGAGCCCGCGCGTCAGCTCTCCCTCGAGGTCACTGACGGCCTCCTGCGTGCGGCTCTCGCGATACCAGACGGGCTGGTCGCGCACGGCGAGCACGGCCAGCAGAAACCCGGCCACCGCGTGCTGAGAGCCCAGGGAACGCAGGTCCCGCTCGAGGGCCTGCCAGTCAAGCGGGCGCGCGTCGAATCGGGCCACCACGTCATCCGGCAGGCGCGACAGGCGTCCGAGGACGCGGCCGCGGTCGAGCATGAGCCCCACGGCCATGACGGCCATGACCAGGAGCGGGGCGATCGCCGGTCCCCCGCGGACGAGCAGCTGGATGACGGGCTGGAAGATGGACACGATGACCTCACAGAACAGGGGGAAAGCCCACCGGACTTCCCCCCATGGTAGCGCAACGCGAGATACCGGTCGTCAGAACGTCTTCGAGAGACCCGCGAGGAACGTCCGGCGCTGACCGTACGCGGGGGCGTTCTCGCCGAAGCTCTCGCCGCTACGCAGCTGATAGACCGTGTCGAGCACGTTGTTGACCGTGACCCGCCCCTCGAAGGCCCCGATGACGGGCAGTTCGAAGGAGCGTGCCGCCCCGAGGTTCAGCGTCAGGTAGGCGTCCATGAAGGTCCCCTCCGCGGCATCCCTCGGAAGCCCCGATCCATAAACCGCACTGAGCTGCCAGCGGGTGTCGAGCCATTCGGCGACGGCCCCGGCCGAACCCGTCCAGCGCTGGGCGTGGTCGAGGAAGATGAAGTCCTTCTCCAGGGCTTCGCGCTCCTCGGCCTCGATCAGGTTCGCTCCGGCCGCCAGGCCCTTGCCGCGGGCATCGCCGTAGGCCAGGTTCAGGTAGGTGGACAGCCCCGGCCGACGGTAACTCGTCGTGAACTCGCCGCCGAAGATCTTGCCTTCCTTGAGGTTGACGATGGTGTACAGGGGGAGGCTGCCGTACTGACCCTCGTCATGCAGGTTGGTGACGTCCCGGTAGTAACCCTCGAGACCGACGGTCCAGCCGGGCAGGAGCTCATGGTTGATCCCCAGGTCGAGGTAGTGGGCACTCTCCGCGGTCGGGAGCCCTGCCCCGGCCGCCGCCGGCTCGATGGCGGCCGAGGTGCCGTCGAAGCGTGACAGGCTGGAGGCATCGACGAGTTCGGTCGTCGGAGGCGTGAAGGTGCGGGCATAGCCGCCGAAGAGGCTGGTGCTGGGCAGCAGCTTCCAGGTAAAGCCGAGGCGCGGACTGAGCTGGTTGGTCGTCGCCACCGACCCGGCAAGGTTATCGAACCGGAGACCGGCGTTGGTGGTGAACGCGTCGCCGAGACGCCATTCGTCCTGGACGTACAGGCTCGAGATCGTGCTGTCGACGGTCTTACGGTCGTCGATCGTCCGGGTCTGGTTCGACAGGACCTTGCCCTCGGCGTCGACGTCAAAGACCTCGGCAGCCGTGGTGTAACTCGCCTGCTCGTGGCTCAGGTACCCGCCGTAGCGGAGAGTCCCGTGGTCCCCGAGTGGCTGGGCGACGTCGGCCTGCAAGCCTCCGGAAGTCCCCGCACGATCAACCTTGGCCGAGATCCCGGTGGTGGCCAGCTCCAGGCTCCGGTCGGGCGTGTAGGTCATGGCGCTGCTGCGCCCGAAGGCCGACACCTGGTAGTCGATCCCGCCCTGCGTCCGGTTCTGGAAGGCCACGACGCCATAGGCGTTGTTCGGGGCCAGCGTGCGGGACGGATTGGACGCATCGAAGCCACCCGTCACGGGAAACTTCGGGTCCTCGCTCTTCAGAAGGGGATTGCCGGGCACGCGCTGGACGGCATTCGAGGCTCCCCCCATGACGCTCAGACGCGCCGAGTCGCCGAGGAGGGTGGACACGTAGCCGAAGCCGCGCGTGGAGCGACCAGGGCTCAGCCCCCCGCCCGCGAGGGTCGGATCGGACGTGCTCGGATTGCTGGAGAGGTCGGTCCAGCGCGAATTGCCCTGGAGGTAGTAGTCCGTGCCGTCCCGGCTGCCCCCGACTTCGAGGCTGGGCTGGATCTCGCCGTAGGTCCCCCCGAAGAGGTCGAGACGCATCCCGTCGAGCGCGCGCCCCGTGCGCGTCGTGAGATCGACGACCCCGGCCGTGCGCAGGCCGTACTGGGCAGGCAGCGCACCCGTGAGGATCTCGACGCGATCGGCGATGCGCAGGTCGAGCGTGTCGGCCATCGACGAGACGCCCTCGGGAAGCATCACGCCGTTGATGCGGTACTGGAGGTTGCCGTGGTCCCCGCGAACGTGGACCTGGTTCTGGGTGCCCTGCGCGACGCTGGGGGTCTGCAAGAGGACCTCGTTGAGCGGCGTCCGCTCCCCGGCCGGCAAACTCTCGAGCGCCTTGCGGTCGATCGTGGTCCGCGTGCTGCCCACCGTCGGGCTGAGGGCCGTCCGCGAGCGGTCGAGGCGCTTGACCTTGAGGCCGTAGTCGAGGCCCTGACGCGCCGTCAGCGATAGCACGAACGGCGCAGGGAACGAGGTGGTGAAGCGCAGGGGAAGGGAGCCCGCCTCGTAGCCTTCGAGGTCGGCTCGCAACTCGCACTCGGAGGCCTCGATGCCCCCCAGGACGACGCGACCCACGGCATCGGACGTGGTCTCGGCCAGGACCTTGCCGGAGCGGTCGACGACCTTGACGCGCACGCCGGCCAGGGGCCGCCCGAGGGCATCCTGGACCGTGCCGGAAACGGATACGGGGGCAGCCAGGGCCGGGGAAGCCAGGAGCGTGACGCCCAGGGTCAGCGCGAAGCGAGTCAGATATCGAGACACGTGGGTTCTCCCGATCGGATCAAGGGTGGCGGTGACATCGCATGGCAAGGGCGTTTTCACCCCATTAATGCAATACGTTTGCATTTAAGCAGACCAGCGAGGGAGAGTCCAGTCGAATTCGCGGAAGGGGGGATGGTAAGGTGTCGTTGGAAACCCGCCCGGATAGCGAGCCTTCGATGCCAGCCCGACTCCCCGCCGACCTGACCGACATCGCCTTCGAGAACCCGTCCGTCGTGGAGCTGCCGACCGATGCGTCGGGCGATCGCCACCCGCGGCAGGTGACGGGTGCATGCCAGTCCCGGGTCACCCCGGAGCGCGTGCCGGCCCCCCGGTTGCTGGGCTGGTCTCATCCCCTGGCCGAGCAGCTGGGGCTCGTGCCGCCCTCGGGGCCCGCCGTCGAAGTCCTCGCTGGAAACCGCGTGCTCCCGACCATGGAGCCCTTCGCCGCCTGTTACGGGGGACACCAGTTCGGTCACTGGGCCGGGCAGCTCGGGGACGGTCGGGCGATCACGCTGGGCGAACTACCGGCCCCCGACGGCTCCCGCTGGGAGGTGCAACTCAAGGGGCCCGGTCTCACGCCGTACAGCCGGCGCGGGGATGGGCGGGCCGTGCTGCGGTCGAGCCTGCGCGAGTTCGTGTGTTCGGAGGCGATGCACCACCTGGGTGTTCCGACCACGCGCGCCCTGGCCCTGGTCGCGACGGGCGAATCCATCGTCCGGGACATGTTCTACGACGGGCGCCCCGAGCTCGAACCGGGAGCCATCACGACGCGCGTCGCCCCCTCGTTCCTGCGCTTCGGCAATTTCCAGATCCATGCCGCCCGGGGCGACCTCGAGACGCTGCGCCGCCTGGTCGATTTCACCATTGGCCGGTATTTCCCGGACCTGCTCGCGCCGGGGGATCGGACCGCCAATCCGGAGGCGATCGCCGCGTGGTATGCGGAGGTGGCGCGTCGCACGGCCGTCATGGTCGCGCACTGGATGCGCGTGGGGTTCGTGCACGGAGTCATGAACACCGACAACATGTCGGTCCTGGGGATCACGATCGATTACGGTCCCTACGGCTGGCTGGACGTCTACGACCCCGACTTCACGCCCAACACGACGGATGCGCAGGGTCGGCGTTACCGGTTCGGAAACCAGCCGGCGATCGCGCAGTGGAACCTCGCGCGCTTCGGAGAGGCGATCGCCCCGCTGCTGGGGGAGCTCGACCCCATCCATGCCGGTCTGGCCGTGTACCGTCAGACTTTCGAACGGGAACACGCCCGCCAGATGGCGGCCAAGCTGGGGCTGAACACCCTGGACGAACCCGCCGACGTGCACCTGCTCGTCGAATGCCTCGAGCTCATGCAGGCCGTCGAGACGGACTGGACGCTGTTTTTTCGCCAGCTGTCTCACGTCGATCTCGAGACCGCCCCACCGGTAGATGCGCTCTCGGCCCACATCAGGGCCCGCGGACGTTTGAAGCCCCTGGAAGACGCTTTCTATCAGGAACCGACCGAGGACGTGATCAGGCGCTGGGATGCCTGGCTCGATACGCTGGCCATCCGGGTGAAAGCGAGCGCTTTTGCGCCCGGGGCTCGAGAGGAACGGATGCGTCTCGCCAACCCCGCCGTGATCCCGCGGAATTACGTGGTGCACGACGTGATCCAGGCCGTGACGGCCGGCGATACCGGACCGCTCGACCGTCTCTTGGCCGCGGTCGAGCGCCCATACGAGGAACAGCCCGGAATGGAAGCCTTCACGGGACGCATGCCCGACTGGGCAAGACGGGCGGCAGGTTGCTCGGCTCTGTCTTGCAGTTCCTGACCGGCAGAGGGATCAGCGCTTGTTGAGCGTGCCGATCAACGTGCGGATGCTTGCCGCATCCGATCCGGCCGAGTTCGAGATGGCCGCCGACCGGTTGATGATCGGGGCAGCCTGATTCTCGTACTGACGAGCGGCATCGATGCTCGAGGCCTGCGCTCCGGACTGGAGCAGTTCGTACATCCTGGCCGCGTTTTCGGCCAGCTCATCCTGACGGAGACCCGGATTGGCGGACTTCAAGACCTGGAGCTGGGCATTGACGTCGCGAATCTGTCCTTCGAGACTACCCTTCTTGAACAGACCGACCAGAAGAAACTTCTGCCAGGTCGGGATCGCAGCGATCTGCTGATTCAAGGATTTCACGTGAGCGCTGGCGCGTGCATCGGCCGATTTCACCTCGGGTGCGGCCAGGGCGCCCCGAAGTTTGTCCACCGCACCGGCTGCCGCGACGACGGAGCCCTCGAGGCGCGCCTCGGTCGCGCTGGGATGCGCCGGGGCGACGCTCATCTGCGCGATGTTCTGGATGGTCGAGTACAGAGCAGCATAGCGGCTCTGCGCGGTCCCGTTGTCCAGCAAATAGTCCATGTTGTTCTGGGCCAGGGACTGATTGGCCATCCGGGCGACCGTCTGACTCTGGAAATCATCGTACGAGCTCGCCAGACTGGAAATGGCCGAGAGACGGACCCGGAGATCGGCGATCGCCTGGCCGAAGTTGTACCTCGTCCGGAGGTTGCCTTCCTTGTCCTCGTAGGTGCTCTGGTACTGGAGACCGGGATACTGCGGATTACCCGTCCCGAAAAAACCCAGCGCATCGCTGGCGAGACGGTTGATCGCCGTGAGGGACTTGATCTCGGGCAACTCCCGTGCCCGCGCGGACTGTCCGGCCCGGACGGCCCCGTTCGAGATGACCACCTTGTCGGCGGCCAGGGCACTGGCCAGCTCGGCAACCGATACCTGCCCGTTCGCATCGGCATCGAGCCCTTTGGCCTCGATGCGCAGATCATCGTTGACACGACCATTCCGGTTGCGATCGAATCCCTGGGCCACGAGCTGAGACAGTGCGTTCATCGGTCGATATCCCCCATCTTGCGCGCTGCGCAAACCCTTGCTCTGGTTCAGCTATCGCGTCCGGAAGATGGATCTGTCTTATCTTCCCGTTAAGGCGCCAGAAACTAACGGTTAACTCACGGCGATGTCGATTTCCGCCCCCCCGGATACCAGTTCGCATCCCCGAGAAGGGCCATCAGGGCTGGCAACAGCACGAAGCGTACCAGCGTCGCATCGACGAACACCGCCACGGCGAGCCCGAGACCGAGCATCTGGACGGCCACGAACTCCGCCCGGGCGAAGGCCCCGAACACGCAGAGCATCACGGCCGCCGCACTCGTGACGAGGCCCCCCGTGCTCGAGAGCCCCTCGAGCGTCGCCTCCTGCTGGGAGAGACCGCGGTCGTATGCTTCCTTGATCCGATGCAACAGGAAGACCTCGTAGTCCATCGAGAGCCCGAAGACGATGCAAAACAGGCTCAGACCGACCGTGACCGGGATCCGGTCGAGGGGCGCGTCCACACCGAACCACGACGCCCCCCAGCCGAACTGGAAGACGGCCACGACGGCCCCGAGGCCGGCCCCCACCGAGAGCAGGTTGAGCACGACGGCCTTCACGGGCACCAGCCAGGAGCGGTACGTGAACCCGAGGGCCAGGAGCGTCGCCCCGATCACGAGGCCGACGACTCGCGGCACCGTCTCCTCCATGACCCGGTCGAAATCGACGAAGTACGCCGGCCCTCCCCCCACCAGGAGGTCGAAGCCCGCCGGCGGACGGGCCGTCCAGTCCCGGACGAAGGCCTTGCCCTCCTCGTAACCGACGTCCCCGCGGAGCATGACCTGGAACAGCGTCGAGCGGCGATCGTGGCTGAAAAACAGCTCGCGCAGCAGGGGAAAGCGCGCGGCCAGACGCTCGGGATCGCGATACACGAGCTGTAGCATCGCCGGCGACAGCGGCGGATCGAGATCGACCGGGCTGAGCACCCTCGCGACGCGCGGATCGGCCTTCAGGGCACGGGAGAAGGCCACGAGGACGGGCACGCGCGCCCCGGACAGAGCCGGCCCGCTGCCTTCCTTCGCCACGAGTACCAGGTCGACCGGGGCGATCGCCCCGGCCAGGCCCATGGCCAGCAAGGCCTCGTATCCCTGCTGGTAGGGCAGTGACGCCGGGATCCAGCGTCCGGTCGGAAAGCCCCCGTGCAGCTGCCACGCCGGGGCCGAGACCAGCCCCACGAGGGCGAACGCCAGCACGACGGACCGCCCCGGCGCGGCCAGGACCCGGCGGGTCCAGTTCGCCCAGCGACTCGACGCACCTTCCGGAAACCAGCGACGCCGGGCCAGCCGCTTTCCGGCGAGCGCGAGCACGACCGGCAGCAGGGTCAGCGCGATCAGGACGGCGACCGCCGTGACGAGCATTCCCCCCGCCCCCATCGACCGCGTGTCGAGGATGCGCGTCGACAGCAGCCCTCCGAACCCGATGGCGACGGTGAGGCCCGAGACCACGACGGCCCGCCCCGCGGTCGCGACGGTCTCGAGCACGGCCTCGTCGACCTCGAGCCCCCGGCCCAGCGCCTCGCGGAAGCGCAGGACCATGATCAGCGCATAGTCGATCCCGAGGGACAGGCCCAGCATCGATCCGACACTCTGGGCGTAGGTCGAGACGGGCATCAGGGCGGCCATCGCCGCGAGCAAGCCCGAGGACACGGTGATCGCCACCACCCCGAGCACGAGCGGAAGGCCGGCTGCGAGCCACGAGCCGAAGCCGATCAGCAGCACGATCGCCGTCAGGGGCAGACCCCGGGACTCTGCACGCGCGGAGTCCTCGATGCTGAAGGCATTGATGTCGTGCGTGAGCGCGGGACGGCCCGTCAGGTGCCACGTGAGGTCCGGGTCGGGCGGCCGACCGGCCATGAAGGACGCGAGGTCGGCACGGATGGCCCCCACGGCCTCTTCGGCCCGCGTGAGATCCCGGGCCCGGAGGCCGACCAGCACGACGGCCGAACGGGGATCGGCGGGCTGATGGGCGCGACTGCCCGGATCCCCGGGGGCGCTGACCCGAGCCACCAGCGGATGCGCCCGCAGGCGCGCGGCCATCTGGCGGACGAGGTCGCGCTGCTCGGGCGCCGACATCGGCTGTCGCGCGTGGTGAAGGGGAATCGCGAGGCCGAGCGAGAACGGGTTGTCGAACTGCTCCCGGAGGTGGGCCTCGGCTCGCGCGGAGGGGGTGCCCGGAATGGCCCCCGTGCCACCCTGAAGGACGCGGGGAAGCATCCCGGACCCGAGCGCACCCGCGACGAACAGGGCGACCCACGCCAGCAGAACCCACGCGCGAAATCGGAGCAGGCTGGCCCCCAGAGCCCGGTAGAACCCCTCGGATCGTGTCATCGGAAGCGCTCCTCGGTCAGGCCGGGCCAGGTCGAGTGCCATGATGCCGCAGCCCTCACGGTCCGTCCACGAAAGCTATCCGTGCCGACATCACCCCTTGCTGCCGGTCAGGCGATCTCCCCCGACCAGGGGATGGTTCCGACCGGCAAGCCGTGGCATCATGACGCCATGAACCAGCCAAGCGATACCCGCCACGACCTCACCGGACGGACCGTCCTCGTCACGGGCGCCAGCAGCGGCCTCGGCCTGCACTGCGCGAAGGCCCTGCTCGCACGCGGCGCCCACGTCATCGCGACCTGCCGCCAGGTCGAGCGTGGGCGCGAGGTGCTGGGCGAGGTCGACGGACTCACGGTCGAGGCGCTCGACCTGGCCGACCTCGAATCGGTCCAGGCCCTTGCGGCCCGCATCGCGGCGCGAACCGACCGTCTCGACGTCCTGCTCAACAACGCGGGCGTCATGATGCCGCCCTTCGGACGCACCCGGCAGGGATTCGAGCTGCAGTTCGGGACCAACCACCTCGGCCACTTCGTGCTGTCGGCGCTGCTTTTCCCGCTGATCGCCCGGTCCGACCGCGGACGCATCGTGACGGTGAGCAGCATCGCCCACAAGCGCGGCAAGCTCGACCTGCGGCGTCCCGTCACGGAAGCCACCTACGACCGCTCGCTGGCGTATGCCGACAGCAAGCTGGCCAACCTGGTGTTCGCCCTGGAACTCGCACGGCGCCTGGAGGCCAGCGGATCGTCGGTCGTGTCGGTCGCGGCCCACCCGGGCGTGACGGAAACTCCCCTGTTCCGGCACATCGGGCCGGTCCAGAAGGTCGTCGGCTTCGTCGCGATGGACGTGGCCGACGGGGCAGCGCCGCTGCTCCAGGCGGCACTCGATCCCGACATCCGGCCCGGATCCTACGTCGGCCCCACGGGTTTCAGAGAGATGCGCGGGGCTCCGGGACCGGCCCAGGTGACGCCACTGGCTCGCGATCCGGAGCTGGCGCGGCATCTGTGGACGTACTCGGAAGAGGCGACGGGCGTCCGCTTTCCGCTCTGACGGCGTAAGCGTGGGTCGTGGACCACGCCGAGAGCCGGAGATGGTTCACGTACTGGATGAAGCGCATCACGCCCTGGTCGATGCGCAGCATGTTGCCGGTCTGGAAGCGGATGTTGTCGTAGACCTGGCCGTCCTCGTCCCGCAACCACCGGAACCCCATCGCCGTCAGGAACAGACGCGCGTAGGACGCCATGCGCCCCGTCAGGGAGGCGGGCTTCCGGGCGATGTAGAGGGGCTGCACGCGGGTCTGGCCCGGCGCGAGCGGGGTGTAGGCGAAGATCATCCGGGTGGGCTCGGCCGGAAACCGTCCGAACCACTTCACGTCCTGCAAGGTGGTCAGGAGGCCCAGCGTCGCGTCCACGTAGCGCATGCTGTAGGCATAGCGCGGCCCGAGGACGGCGCGCACCAGCCGCTGGACGAGCGTCGCCGAGGGAATGTCGCCGGACATCTTGAAATCGATGATGCGACCGTCCGATTCCTCGCGCGTCTCGAGGGACATCTGGATGGGGATGTCGTGCACGGTGCGCAGGTGCTGGGCATCGAGCCCGTTGATCATGAACACGTGGGCGTGACAGGGGCGGACCAGCCCGCGTCCCCGGATGGCGTACACGGGCTGACCGGCGAGCTCGGGAAACTCGGGGACCCCGTCGGGCGCCTTCTCCTCGGGCCAGATCCAGATGTGGTCGTACCGTTCCCGGACGTCGTAGGCCTGCAGCCGGGTACGGGCCGGGATCGGCTCTCCACAGGGGATGTCGACGCAGCGACCGGCACCGTCGAAGCGCCAGTGATGGAAGAAGCAGCGCAGCTCGTTGCCCTGGACCTTGCCGATGCCGAGGTCCGTGCCCATGTGGGGACAGAAGGCGTCGAGTGCGCGCAGGCCGCCGTCCTCGCCACGGAAGACCACGACGCGCTGGCCCCCGAGCTCGTAGGCCCTGACCTGCCCGCGGGAGATCGCGCGGGACTCGTCGAGCAGGTACCACCCCACCGAGACGACATCCCAGCTGTTGAACACCGGATGGTCGCGATGTGGCTGGGTCCCGTCGTTGGTGGTGCGATTCATGCGCTCTCCGGGTTCATGAGGTCGTGCGACCCTTATAATGGGACGCGGTCCAGCAGCCGGCAAGACGCGGGGGAACGGGATGCCTGACATCGGGACACCTGAATTTGACGTCTTGCTGCGCGGGGGCACGGTTCACGACGGGCTCGGCAGTCCCGGGGCGATCGCCGACGTGGGCATCCGCGGCGGACGCATCGTGGCCATCGGACGCGACCTGGCCGGGACCGCGCGCGAGGTCCGCGACTGCACGGGGCTTTGGGTCCTGCCCGGTTTCGTGGACATCCACACCCACTACGACCTCGAGGTCGAGATCTCGCCGGGGCTCACCGAATCGATACGCCACGGCGTGACCTCGGTCGTGATGGGCAATTGCAGCCTGTCCGTGACCATGGGCGAACCCGGGATGCTCGCCGACATGTTCCTGCGCGTCGAGACGCTGCCGCGCCTGCTCATCGAGAAGTGGCTCGCCCGCTCGGTGGCCTGGAAAACGCCCCGCGAGTATGTCGACCACCTCGCGACCTTGCCGCTCGGCCCCAGCGTGGCGGCGTTCCTGGGCCACAGCGCCCTGAGGGCACACGTCATGGGCCTCGAGCGCAGCCTGCGGGACCATCCGACGGATTCCGAGCTCGCCCGGATGCGCGAACTCGCCGAGGAGGCCCTCGCGGCCGGATGCCTGGGCATCTCGGTCGACATGGTTCCCTGGCACATGATGAGCGGCCCGTACCGGGGCGTCGCGCTGCCCTCCCACCATGCGCGTTTCCGCGAGATCGCCATGCTGGCGGACGTCTGCCGCAAGCGGGACGCCGTCTTCCAGATCACGCCGAATCCGCAGAATCTGCGCTCGATGGCCGTCATCCTGTGGGTGAGCCTGGGCATCTTCCGGACCCCTCTGCGCACGACGGTGCTCTCGGCCCTCGATGCCGTGGCCAACCGGCGCCTGTGGCGGGCCTTCGAGCCGCTGCTGTTCGTGTTCAACCGCCTGCTGGGGGGGAATCTCCGCTTCCAGACGCTCACGGAACCCTTCATCGTGCACTCGGATGGCCCCATCACCCCGATGTTCGAGGAGTTTCCGACCGGCGTGACCCTCAACGACCAGGACACGCACGAGGAGCGGATCGCCCTCTGGCGCGATCCGGCCTTCCGGGCGCGCTTCCGGGAGGAATGGACACGCCCGAAGCGCAACACCTTTCATCGAGACCTCACGCTCATGCGCATCTCGGAATGCCCGGAGCCGA
The DNA here is from genome assembly GCA_035285805.1 of bacterium. Lineage (GTDB taxonomy): Bacteria > Cyanobacteriota > Sericytochromatia > S15B-MN24 > UBA4093 > JAYKJE01. Next base: position 79,585 of record JAYKJE010000019.1, read on the forward strand.
CCCTGGTCGGCAAGACCTTCGCCGAGGTCTCGGCCGCGGCCGGTCGGGAGCCCGTCGAGCACTTCATGGAGCTGCTCGAGCGCCACGACACGGCCATCCGCTGGGTGACGAACGCCGCCAACGACCGGGAGGCCATCCGCCACCGCCTCATGGCGGGCCGGGACATCCTGCCCGGCTTCACCGACGCCGGCGCGCACGTGCGCAACCTGGGGTACTACGACGGCGCACTCGCCATGATCCGCCAGGCCGCCGCGAGCGGCTTCATGCCCCTCGAGCAGGCGATCGCCCGGGTCACGGGCGAGGCGGCCCGCTGGTTCCGGCTCGATCGCGGCGTGCTGGCCCCGGGCAAGCGGGCGGACCTCGTCGTGCTCGACCCGGCTCGCCTGCTGACGGGCACGACCGAGCAGGTCGAGGTGGCCGACCCGATGCTCGACGGCGCCCTGCGCATGGTCAAGCCCGCCTCCCCCGAGATCGTGGAGGTCCTCGTGGCCGGTCGGACGGCCGTCCGGGGTGAACACCTGCAGCCCGTGCTCGGCCGGGAACGCCTGGGCGAGGTCACGTCGCTGGCACCCGATCCTCGCCTGCGGATCTCGCGCGACATCCCCGAGCATCCGTTCCATGACTACTGGGACGTGTTCGTCTGCAAGCACCGGAATCCGTGGAACGTGCTCGCGCACCTCACGGGCATCCTGATGAACTATGCCGGGCTGGTGGCGCTGCTTTGGACCCGGGACTGGCGATTTCTCGTCCTGATGCCCGTCTCCCAGGTGATCGGCCTGCTGGGCCACGTGATCTTCGAGCGCAGCCACGTCGACCGGCAGGATGCCGTCTTCACCCTGCGCGCGTCACGCTGCCTCAACCGGCTGTTCTGGCTCGTCCTGACGGGCCGTTACCGGGCCGAGGTGGCCCGGGTCACGGCCGAACTCGACGCCTTCCTGGCCCGTCGCGCAGCGGAAACGTCCGTTTCAGCCCGCGCCCCCGAGCCCCAGCTCGTCCAGCAGTAGCGCATCGGCCGGGCGCTTCACGAGCAGCGCCGGCTTGATGTCCCCGAGTTTCTGCCCGGCGCGTCCGTGAAACCGGATCAGGCCTTGTTCCGCTCCCGGGGAGACGACGACCTCGAGCGCCTCCAGCTGGCCGAGATCGCGAGCCAGCCGGTAGTGGTGCGACCCGCGCAGGGCCGTCTCGAGGGCCTGAGCGAGCGGTCCGGGATCGCCCGCGCACCGGTCCAGCACGAGGAGATAGCCATCCCGCGGGGTCCGTCGGGGCACGAACGTCGCGAGCGTGGCCTCCGGGGGCAGCAGCGGTCGCAGGTGCGCGCGCAGGAAGGGCTCGGAGAGCTTTTCACCCACCAGGTCGGACACCAGCGAGGTGCGCCCCTCGAAGGCGAGCGTGGGCGTCTCGCGGTGTCGCCCGACGACCCGGACCTGGTCCCCGAGCCGGTAGCGCAGCAGGCCGCCCGGCTGCGAGAGCACCAGGCCCGCGGACATGCCGGGTTCGAGCTCGTGCAGCTCGAGCACCTCGCCATCCGGTAGCTCGAACTCGAGATAGACCTCGGTCAGCAGCGGCACGCCGCCCTCGACACCCACCAGGGGCACCGTCACGGGGGCCTCGGTGGCGAGCAGCCCCTTGCCCTGGAGGCGAGCGAACGGGAGGCGCCGGGCCAGCTCCGCCGCCCGCGGGGCCGCCATGGCATCCGTCCAGCACGAGACCAGGCGGAGCTCGGGCCACACGGCCTGCCAGTCGAGGGGCGTGCGGGAGAAGGCCTCGCGGGTGGCCGGATGCAAAGCCAGGCAGGGGTCGGCCAGGAGGTCGTCCCGGTGCGATTCCAGGTGGTCCAGCAGCACGGTGAGGAAGGTCGGATTCCAGACCGAGAGAGCCTCCAGGTCGCGTGCCGCCAGGAGGGCGATCGCCGTCGCGCGGCGGAAGGCCAACGGATCTTGCAGGCCCGCGAGACCGGGCACCGTCACCACGAAGGGCGCGAGCAGGGGGCGAAGCAGGCCGCCGAGGTAGTCGGCGTCCGAATCGAGCCCCACGCGGTGCCCACCCGGGGTCCGGGACCGAGTCGCCACCGGCGGGGAGACCGAGAAGTAGAAGCGGCCGGTACCGAGCCGAGGGTCGGCGATCGCCAGGTCGCGCATCCACAGCAGGGCCATCCGCGTGAAGGCACGTCTCAGCGCCGGCGGATACGGGATCCACTTGGCGAGCCCGGAGCTGCCCGAGGTGGGCTCGAACGCCTCGATCCGCTCGGGGGAGAGCACCCCGGACTCACCGGCGGCGGCGCGCGCGATCCAGGGGGCCAGATCGTCGTGGTCCACGACGGGCATCCGGAGCCGGAAGTCTTCCGGGCGGGTCAGGCCATGGTGGCGCCCGTACGCCGACCGCAGGGTCATCCGCGCGAGGCGATCGCGGACACGACGCTGGGCTCCCGCGGGGTTGTCGAGGGCCCGCTCGAAGGACCGGGCCAGCGGGGCGGTGCTGGCCACCAGCAGGTGGCGGACTCCTCGCCGCAGGGATTTCATCCCACGACGGTCCCTGAGTGGGGCGCACCGGTCTCGACGGGTGCGGGGTCGGTCGTTTCCGGCTCGCGCTTGCGGGCCTCGACGACGGTGTCGGGGTAGTGGTCGGTATCGGCGCGGACGAAGGCCCCGGCCTGCACCGTCACGCCCGGTCCGAAGCGACTGCTCGCCCCGACGAAGCAGCGGTCCTCGAAGCGCAGGCCCCGGATGTAGAGCTTCATGCCCCCGTACTGCCGGCTGGGCGTGATGTAATGCGAGCTCATCTTGACGCCGTAACCGAAGATGACGTGATGGCCGATCTCCAGCAGGCCGCGGTCGGCGATCTCGAAGCCCGGAGCGAAGTACACGTTCCGCCCGATGCGCGCGCCCCACAGGCGCAGCCAGAGCGAGAAGGCACCTGGGAAGAGGCGCAGGACGCTCTCGAGGAAGGGCATCGCGATGAAGCCCTGCTGGATCATGTGCGTGCCGAACCAGGGAGAATAGCCCTGCACGATCGAGAACGTCCCCTCCCGCAGCGGGCAGACGAGCTGGTGCAGGTGAAAAGCCAGCAGGGGCAGGGCGTAAGCAGCCAGCGGGATGGCCGCCAGGGCCCAGGGTGTTCGCGACCAGACGAACCAGACGATCGCCGCGAACAGCGCCGTGACGTGAAGGGCAGGAAACAGCACCATGAGGCGCGCGCGGAGGGTCATGAATAGGGCCAGATCAGGTGCCGCAGGAGAGGACCCGGCAGGTCGGTCCCCAGCGAGTCGGGGGAAACGGGCGGTCGACGGAAGGTGCCGTGCAGGCGGTCCCACACGTTCAGGTTGGCGCCGAAGTTGACGTGCTCCTCCTCGCGGGCGTGATGCCAGGCGTGGTCGCCCGGAAGGACCAGCACCGTGCCGAGCCAGCGCGCGAGGCGAGCCGGGGGCTGCTGGCCCCCGTGCCGCCACAGGTCGAGCGCCGAGGAAACGGCCGCGGCCCAGAGAACGGCGGCTTCCTGGCCCGTGAGGAACACGAGCACGCCGAAGAGCCACAGGTAGACGATGCAGAGGCTGGTCCAGAGCGTGTTGCGGGAGGTGGCCCAGACATCGAGCTCGCGCGAGGTGTGATGGAGGCGGTGAATGGGCCACAGCCCGGGCGCATGCAGGATCCGGTGATTCCAGTAATAGGCGTAGTCGACGCCCACGAAGGCCACCAGGAACACGGCCCAGGCCGGCAGCGCGAGACTCCCGGCGAGCCCGGGGGCGATCGCCCCGAAGCCCGTCACGACCAGCCAGGTCTGCAGAAAGGGAATGCCCACGCCCTGTACAAGCAGGCTCGTGCCATCCACGAACCACTCGGACCGCGTGCGCGAGGCGAACCAGTCACGCAGCCCCCGGCGAAAAGCCACCCAGAGCGTGAGGCCCGAAAAGGTGAGCGCGACCAGCGCCGTCGAGGCGATCGCGTCAGACATACATCGTCACCGTGGCCGAGCGCGGCTGCAACAGGCGCGGATCGCGGCCCTCGGCGATCTCGCGCTGGATGCTCTCGACGTAGACGTGAATCGTGTCGGCCGGGGTGTTGGCGAAGGTGTCGCCGTAGCGCCGGATGACCTCGTGCTGGCGCTTCAGGGCCACGACGTCCTGGTCGATGATGGCCTGCGAGTACCACCGGATGGCCGGCGCAGCCAGATGGGTCCAGAGGCCGTAGTTGTAGGTGACGTCGGTGTAGACGAGCGTCCGGCCGTCCTCGAGGGGTGTCGCCTGCGAGGTGATGATCAGGTGGCGGTTCGGCCCCATCCCGTACTCGACGCAGCTCACGTTCGGCATGAAGAACTCGTCGGTATGCGTGATGGCCTGACCGCCGGGGTTCAGGAAACGGCTGAACCAGCCGAGGTTGGTGTCCTCGTTGCGGTACTCGGCTCGCACGGAGCCGTTCTGGCGCGTGATGTGCACCTCGATCGCCTGACGGCGCTCCTTGCGGAAGATGCCCGGATGCACGTAGACGGTGTGCGGGATGTCGATGAAGTTCTCGATGCAGTTCGTCACCGAGTTCTCGAAGAGGTTCTGGACCCGGACCGTGCGCCAGCCCTTTTCTCCGTACCGCCGCATCCGGAAGGGCTCGACCTCGAGGGCCGGGGTGTCGTTGAGCCGCACGTAGACGAAGCCGTCCTGCTCGCGCGTGGCATAGCTCGGGACGCATCGGGCCGCGGCGCGCCGGAAATGCTCCCCCTCGGAGGGCACGGCCTCGACGGTGCCACCGTCCGAGTAGGTCCAGCCGTGGTAGGGACACGTCAGCATCCCGTTCGCGACCGTCCCCTTCGACAGGGGGGCCGCCCGGTGCTTGCAGCGATCCTGGAGGGCGGCCGGCCGACCGTCCGGACCGCGGAAGACGGCGAGATGCTCGCCGAGGACCTGCCGCGCCAGCACGCGTCCCGGACGCAGCTCGCGCGACTCGGCTACGACGTACCAGAAGTCCCGGACTCCGACGGCAGATGGGGCGGCGGTGGTCATCGCTCAGGTCAGGGGTCGCAGCGTGACGGGGGCACGCAGGTCGATCTGGCACGCCAGGCGGGCCCGGGGATGGTCCGAGAGGACCTCGAGCAGCTCGCGCTCCTCGTCGTCCGCGGGAGGCAGCGCCTCGAAGCCCTCGAGGACCTCGACGAGGCAGGTGCCGCAGATGCCCGTCCGGCAACCGAACAGCAGCGGCGAGATGGTCGCATCGAGGGCGATCGCGAGCGATCGCCCCTCGGGCACCTCGGTCGGCTCGTAACCCGCGCCCCCGTACGAGACCCGGTGATGGGTCATGCCAGGGCCTCCCGGGGCTGCAGGATCCGTGGTGCCGGGGCGATCTGCTCGGCCTGGCGCGCGAACGAGGCCAGGGACGCGCGGTTCTTGGCCAGGTAGGACTCCATGGTCGTGCGCCGCATGATGTGCAGGTTCTTGTTGTCGCGGTTCACGTAGCCCAGCGGCTCGAGGTAGCGCTGGTACGAGTCGATGGCCGTCTGCATGGTCTGGAACGAGGCCCGGTTCCCGGCGTTCTCCTCGGCGAAGCAGCGCTGCATCATGGCGATCGCCTCGCGGTGCTCCATCCCGAAGATCGCGCTCCGCAGCACCCGGTAGACGGCCCGGAACGTGGCCGGCTCGTGCCAGAACAGGCCGTTGACCACCGCCGAGAAGTGGCTGTGGTCGCGCTGACAGCCCGTGAGTGCCATGTTTCCGACCATGGCCTCGAAGGCGGACGGCTTCGGGAGCGCGTCGATGACCTCGGTGCCGATCAGGCACGAGCTGTTGAAGTGGTAGCTCTCGTCCATGAAGTGGTAGTGGCTGATGGCCGCGGGAATCGGGGCGTTCGCCGGGTCCTCGAGGGTCTGGTGGAACTGGCTGAGCTTGTGCTGCACCATCTTGCCATTGAGGGTCCGCAGGCCGCGCACGGTGAAGTACTGGCTCGCGATGAAGGCATTCCCCGAGGTCAGGAGGTTGTAGGTCCGGAGCTGGAACCCGCGCCACATGTCCTTCAACTTGTTCGTGTCGGGGAAGATCATGGTCTGGGCGTAGGGGCCCCGCATCGACCACGAGAAGACGCGCTCCCCGAAGAGGGCTTCCTCGACCTGGTCGCTCACGGTCTTGAAGGCGTTGATGTGCGCCCGCTCCTGGGACGATTCCAGGTCGAGCATGTCGCAGACGCCCCGGAAGTCCTCGAGGGCGTAAAGGCCCGCCGCGCAGGTCTGGTTGAGGAAGATGGTCGCGACCTCGGCCGAGATGATCTGCGAGTAATAGGCCACCCAGTAGAGCTGGTTCAGACGCAGGCGCTGCGTCTCGTCGGCCTCGTCCCAGAGCGGGGTGCCGTGCAGGAGCGACATCTCGCGCGGGTTCCACCAGGCATCCTTGCAATCCTCGTAGCGGAAGGCCCCGGCAGCCTGGTCGAGCAGGGCGGTGTGGTCCTGCTGCTTGTTGCGGGAGTGGTTGAGATGGATCTTCTTGCCGAGGCGCACGTTCTCGGCGATCGCCGTGGACGGACGCGGGAGTTTCTCGCTCATGGGCACATCTCCGCAGGCAGGGGGGTGAACACACCGGTCCGATCGAGCGCCTCCACGACGTCGTCGGCCTTTTCTCTGAGCATCAGCTGGCGCAGCATCTGCAACCGCGACCCGCTGTGCGCGACCGTGTCGAGCTCCTCGAGCAGGGTGACGCGCTGGTCCCGCGTCAGGCCGCCCGTGGCCCGCTCGAAGGCATCGAGGACGCCCTGGGGACCGACGCGGACCATCTCGAGGAAGGCACGCAAGGTCTCGACGAGCGCCTCGCGCGATGCGAGGTCGAGCGAGGCCAGCAGGCGCCGCTCCTGCACGAGCAGCACGCCGCTGCCGTGGTGCCGGGCCTCGTCTCGAAGGACGCTGGAGAGCACCGCGCGCAGGCCCTCGTGCACGCAGGCCCGCTGGAGTTCCCCGTAGCGCTGGATGCCCCAGCCCTCGAGGAATACCTGGATCAGGAACACGAGGGCCTCGGGGGCCTGATCGAGGATGGAGCGCGTGAGGAGGCGGTGAAAGGCGTTCGGCGTGACCTCGGGGAGGGCGTCCCCGAGCGCTTCCTTGAACCAGGCATGGTGCGTGGCCTCGTCGGCGCCGAACAGGGCGTACAGGACGCGCTCCTGCTCGGTGCGGGCCAGCAGGCTCATCCGGGCCGTGTAGACCATCCCGGCGTCCTCGATGAAGAGGGCCTCTTCGAGGACGTTGCGACAGCAGCCCTCGAGGATGCGCTGCCGGGTCGCCGCATCGGTTTCGTGATAGAGCCGCGTGCGGTTCAGGCCGAAGAAATCTGCCTCCCAGCAGGTCAGCGTCTCGCCCAGCACGGGCGCGTCCTGCCCGGATGCCTTGCGCAGGGCCGAACTGAGCAGGGGCTGGAGACGGGTGCCCGGTTCGAGGAGGGGGAGCTGGATCATGATCCCACTCCGCGGACCACCCGGGGTTCGCCGGCGGCAGCCGGACGGCGTCCGCCACCCAGCGTGACCTTGACCAGACGCTTCCAGGCATACGTGAGCGGCAGGGTGAAGGTCATCTCGGCGACGCAGGCGAGTTCGACGCCCTCGTGCCAGTCCGGGTTGCGCTCGGCGAAGAAGCGGATCCGGGGGTGCGAGGCGAGCTCGGCCGCCGAGATCTCGGCCACGCCTTCCTTCAGCTGGCCCATCGAACGATGATGGCGGATGAGCCCGGCCTCGCGGTCGTAGTGCTCCCCGAAGAGCGTCTCCCCGAGACGGTCGAGCAGGGCCCGGTACCCGGGCGGCGTCGGATGTTCGTGCCGCGGGTAATGCGTGACGAAGTTGTTCGCCATGAGCAGGTAGGTCTTGTAGCCCTTGCTGATGAGGAACCAGTAGAGCGGCTCGAAGGGCCGACGCAGCTTGCAGCGAAGCATGTAGGCGAGAAAGGCGACTCCCAGGACCTTCTGGCCCCAGAACGCCCGGTCCACGACGGTGTCGCCGCTGAACACGGCGCGGCAGACCCGCCCGTCGGGACCGACGGTCTCGAGGTTCCGGAGGGTCGAGAAACCCTGGATCTGGCCGCGTTCGGTGTCTCGCAGGACGATGACGGCGTTCTTGGCCTCGAGATCGGCCTCGAATTGCTCGCGCGTGACCTCGGCGTAGTAGCGCTCGAAGACGGCGAACATGGCGTCGCGATCGCCCGGAGTCAGCCGCGAGACGGGAACGGTAAGGGCCTTCAGGGACGACACGACGGACCCCGCTCGAAGGCCGCCGTCACGGCGGTGTTCTGGCGATCGCCATCCCAGGCCCCCCAGGGCACGGCACGCTGGCTCTCGAGATGCCGCATGAACTCCAGGATGGGCCGGTCGGCCCGGATGGGCGTCCGGAACTTCCAGCGGATGGTCTGGAAGACCTGGGTGTCCCCCTTCGCGAAGTAGTTGCCGACGATCTCGGTCACGCGGAGGACGAGGGTGTTGAAGAGGCGGCCGAGCAGCCCCCCGCGCCGGGCCGTGACCAGGATGGTCTGGCCCTCGGACGTGCCACGTTCGGTGGGACGCAGGGCGAAGATGATGTGGAAGTGCAGGAAATCGGGGCCCACCGTGACGGAGCCCGTGGAGCCATTCCAGTAGACCATCCGGTACGTCAGTGGCCCCGCGTAGAAGCGGGCGAGCAGACGGTTGAGGAGGTTGTTGGCCGGCACGGGGCGATCGTTGTCGAACTGCTGGCAGTGGTCCGACAGGCTCGTGATCGCGAAATGAAGCCCATCGGCCAGCGACGAGGCCAGCGGGTGTACCGAGTGGAAGTGCTGCTCGTCGATGGCGTTGACCATCACGATGTTCGGATGGCAGCCCTTCTCGAAGCGGTTGCCCAGGAGGTGATCGACCTCCTGCCCCTCGAGCTCGGGAATCACGGGCACGGGCCGGGTGGCCTCGGCGCCGGGCCAGATCCAGATCAGGCCATAGCGCTCGCTGACGGGCCACACGTGGTTGCGGGCCCGGGCCGGCTTCGGCTGACAGGGGATGCCGACGACCTCGCCGCTCGGCGCGAGCTTCCAGTGGTGGAAGAAACAGCGAATGCCGTCCCCGTCGACCCGCCCCTCGGCCAGATGCGCGCCCATGTGCGGACAGAAGGCATCGACGCAGCGCACCACGCCCTGGTCGTCGCGGTACAGGACGAGCTCACGACCCAGGAACGTCAGTGCGCGGACCTGACCGCGCTTCAGCTCCGCGGAGGGCAGGGCCCAGTACCAGCCCTCGACGACGGT
>JAYKJE010000020.1:0-10799 GCA_035285805.1 bacterium
GGGCCGAGCTCGTCCAGGAGGTCGTACAGGCCTGGGCTCCCCATGAAGAGCGCCTCGAGGCGCTTGCGACCTTCTGGAGTACCCATGCCCTGGGAGAGCCGGGGGCACCTCTCGAGGGCTTTCCCGTCCGCTGCGTGTTCCTCGACGGGGCCGATCGGTGCCGGGTCTACGAGGCGCGTCCCCTCACGTGTCGGGCCTTCGGCTCCTTCGGCGTGACGCTCGGTGGGTCGCCCACCTTGCTCATCTGCCAGGAGAACGGCCCCGACTTCATCCGGGACCTCGAGCAATCGGGGCGGGATCGCGTCGTCGTGCCCTCCGTCGAGCCCTTCTTCCGGAAACTGGACGGCTTCGATCCGACGCCCGTCGTCGCCCCCCTGCCCTGGTGGATCTTGCAGGAGGCGCGCCTGGCTCGGGCGCGGGGGTGAATCGGTCCGTTAGTCGTTCGTTAGTCGCGGGGGTCATATCCCGGGTGTGAGGTCCAGCGCGTTCCGGGGGGGACGCGAGGATCCGACCCACGAGAGGAGCCCCACGATGAATGCTCGCATGATCGCCCTCGCTGCCCTGGTTTCCGGTCTGGCCGGCTCGCTGACCGGCTGTGGACAGGTGGCCCCGTCTCTCGGAGTGCCCGTCGCCGCTCAGGCTCCCGATGTGGCAGCCGAGGTGGTCTCGACCCAGTCCGGGAATCTGGCTGCTGCGGTCCAGGATGACTATTCCACCCAGGGGGTCTCTACCTCACCGATCTCGCCGAAGCCGATGCCCATCAAGCCGATCGCCCCGGCGCAGCTGCTGTTTGCGGAGGATTTCGAGAAGGCGACGCAGGAGAGCCTGGGCAGGACCTGGCAAAGTTATTCGGACTACCGTGGCCCCATTCCGATGATCTACCCGGCTCCCAGCGAGTACCAGGTGATCCGTCCCGGTCTGGGGGGCAGCAAGCAGGCCGTGGCCTCCGGTGGTGGCCGCAAGGCCTTTGCCACCCACCGCAACTTCCTGCAGCTGCGGCAGGTGCTGACGGCGTCCCGTGGCTTCGAGGGCGCGAGCCGGACGCTGACGTTCCGGTACACCCCGTTCGTGAACGAGGGACCGACCGATCCCCGGATGAAGCGTCCGAACGTCCAGGTGGCCACCGCCCCCCTGCAGGTGGAGGTGAGCGCAGACGGGAAGTCCTGGAAGCGGCTGTGGGATTCGAGCCTGCAGGCCATCCCGATGATCTATCCTGCGCCGACGGAACTCGGGGCGAAGGTGTCGCTGCCTGCCGGGAAGCTGAACCTGCGGTTCGTGACGGTGGCGAAGGCGGGTCAGGTCACGCCGCGCCTCGATGACGTCCGGGTGATGCAGGATGGCTTCACCGTCGTGCCGTGGCCGATGCCGTTGCCGTCCGTCCGCTGAATCGACCCCCCGTCCGGATTCCAGGGCCCTGGCTGCACGCTGCAGCCAGGGCCCGCGGTTCATGAGGCAGCGATTCCGTCCGATCGGTGCACCCATCCATGCTTGAGACCGAGCCCATCGGGAGGGGGACATGACCCGTAACCGGGCACGATGCACCTTGGCGGGAACGGATCACTCCTGAACCATCGACCGGATGACGGGTTGTGGCGGAGTCGGTGAGCCTGCGAGCGGACTCGAAGACCTGTCCAGCACGTACAGCCGTCCCGATCCATCGATCCGGAGCCGCAACGGGGTCACGAAGCTCGCTTCCGGTCCGACGCCGTCCTGGTACCCCTCGCGTCCCGAGCCGGCGACCAGAAACACCGAGCCGTCCGGGGAAATCCGCGAGACGCGACGCGCCCCCGTGTCGAGGACGTAGATCGTGCCGTCCGACCCCACGGCCACGGAATCCGGCGTCCCGAAGCGCGCAAACGAGGCGCGACCGTACCGAGGGTCGGTCTCGCCGGGCTTTCCGGCCGCGGTCGTGACCTTGCCGCTGGCCTCGACCCGGCGGATGCAGCTGTTGTCGTGGTCGGCCACGTAGATGGCGCCATCCGCTCCCCGGGCCAGGCCACGCGGACTCGAGAACCGGGCCTCGCTGCCGGTGCCGTCCCGGTACCCTCTCTCCCCGCGCACGCCGGCGATCACGGTGGGCTCCGAGCTGCCGCTCGCGAGCTTCACGATGACGTGGTCGAGCGTGAAGGCGGCGAAGAGGTTGCCGGAACCGTCCATGGCCAGGTCGAGGTTCGGAGCCGAGATCGTCGCTCCCGGTGTCGAAGGCAGCTCGAAGAGGTAGCCCGGTAGCACCTCCGTGTTCGCGCCCACCCGCGCCACCCGGTAGCGTCGGGTGGCCATGTCCATTCCCGTCACGAGGACCTCTCCCCCGGCACTCACGAAGCACGAGTGGGGGGGCATCAGGGGAGCCGTTCCGACACCGGTCACCTGACCGGTCGGAGAGACCCGGTTCACCGTCACGCCGGGCGGCCCGGATCGCGACACGAGGAGGTTCCCGCTCGAGTCCACCGCGTACTGGGGGGGGTCCATGGTCGTCACGACACCGGCCTGTATCAGAGCTGTCTGGGTGGCCCTCGGACCTACTCGCCAGCCCTTCAGCACCTGCTTCAGGGGGGACGCGACGGCTGCAGCGGCAGCTGCCAGGTCCGCCTGGTCGGCGATCAGTTGCTCGAGGGCGGGAACGAGGTCACGCGAGTTGCGGGCCATGAAGGGCACCTGCGCCGGGATGAGGCGCGAGCGCACCGATTGCACCAGGGTCCGGAGGGAGGCGGGATCGAGTCCGCGCCGCGGGACGCTCCCCCGCGTGATCTCGGCCTGCACCTTCGCGGCGACCAGCGTGCTCGCCACGTCGACGTCGACCGTGGCGATCGTGGTCAGCGAGGGGACCAGGGCCTGGAAGGTGAAATCTTTCCCGTTACCCTGGAAGTCGGCCGCCACGAAGACGGCCTCCGAGGAGGTGGCGGCAGACCGGAAGGCAAACCGTCCCACGGCATCCGTGACGGGATGCTCGTCACTGAGCGCCCTGCCACCGGCATCCACGAGCGACAGGCGCGCTCCCGCGGAGGGGTTCGAGGCCAGGTTCTGGATCCGGAAGAAGACCCCGCCTCCGGTGTATGTGAGGTTGCCCGAGTTGTTCGAGATGAGGTCCAGGGCGGGCACGCTGAGGATTCCGGACAGGATCGGTCCCGCCCCAGGTAGCGAGGGCATATCCCCGGTGGGCTCCGGAGAATTCGCAGGGCTCGACGAGGGACCGATCGTCGGTCCGGGCATCCGGGATCCGGGGAAAGAGGATCCGGACTCTCCGCTTCCCGCGGATCGAACGGAACCCACACCCGGCGGGACGCACGCCATGAGGCCGGTGACCACGCAAAGGCCGGTCGTGAGGGGCAACAGCCGTCGAAGCATGGGGTGACCTCCCCGGGGCGAGTGGATCGGGTTCCGTAGGAAGCATCCACCTTCTCGTTCACGGACCGTTCACATGCCCGGAATTGGCCGGATGCTATCCCTCCCAGCGGGACTCGAAGGCTTCCCGTACCTGTCGCATGGACAGGGAGCCTTCGCGGACGCTCTCGATGAGGTCGCCCGTGACGAAGTCGGGCTCGAGTCCGCCCAGACGCGCCATGCTCTCGACGGCCACCTCGCAGGCCCTCATGGCCTCGTGGGGGCGATCCTGCATCGCGAGGGCGGCGATCCGGGCGCGGTGGCCCAGATCGGCTGCCGGTTCGAGGCTCAGCAGCCGGTCGGCGATCCGCTGCATCCCGGCCCAGTCGTCCGCTCGGCCCATGAGCACGAGCAGCTCCTCGACCCCTTCGAGCATCAGGCTCCGCCATTTCTCGCGTTCCAGGGTGCACCAGGCCACGTCCTGGTGGTCTTCCAGGAACCCTCCCCGGTAGCCGTCGAGGGCTTCCTCGAGCAGCGCTTGACGGTCGGCGGGCTGGTGGCTCTTGCGGGCCCGGGCCATGGCGTGGCGGAACGCGAGGACGTCGAGCTCGCGGCGGATGGCGGGGTTGAGGACGTACCGACCCTGGCGATGCAGGATGTACCGCGAGCCTTCCGCGCGACCCATGTCCGGTTCGAGCGCCTGCCTGAGGCGGGTCACCACCATCGGGAGGGCCGAGCGGGCCCCCGGTCCCTCGGGGAAGAGCAGGTCGAGCAAGCCCTCCTTGCTGCCTCCCTCGGGAAAGAGGACCAGGTAGAGCAGCAGCACCTTCGCCTTGTCGCTCTTCCAGCGCTCCTCGGGGATCTCGGTGCCATCGATCCGGACGTGAAGGGGCCCCAGGGCGCCGATCTGCAAGAGGGGATCGCTCACGGGGGTTCCGCGTTCGGCGTAGCCCCATGTCGCCTTCAGGTCCTCGATGCGGCGCTGGAGGCTCTGGGCCTCGCTGCTCTGACTGAGGGCCGCATGAGCGCGCATGCGCAGGCGAGCCAGGTGAAACTGCTGGAAGCGATAGCGCGGGTGGTCGATCCGGGTTTCCAGGGCCGCGATCTCTTCAAGGGCATGGGCGGCTTGATTCCGTCGAAGGCGGAACTCGACCTGCAAGAGGGCCCCCTCGAGGGAGATCGCGTCTTCCGGGTCGCGCTCGACCCGCGCGAGGGCCTGATGCAGGTGACGCTCGGCCCCTTCGAGATCGGCCCGCTCGAGCGCCACTTCGGCCATCCCGAGCAGGGCATGGGCCCGAGAGTGGCGATCGCCGATGCTCGCGGCCTGGGTCTCGGCCCGGGCGAACGCTTCGTCCGCCTCGGTCAGACGTCCTTCGGCGATCGCCAGATAGCCCTCGGTCTGGCGCATGAAGGTCCGCTCTCGCGGCGAGTCCAGCTGGTCACAGAGCTCGAGTCCGCGGGACAGCACGTCGCGGGCCTCTCCCAGTCGCCCCAGATGCAGCTGGCAGAGGGCCAGGTTGTTGAGGGTCATCGGCAGGGGCACGAGCTGGCCGTGGTCGGCGACCGAGAGCGCTTCCATGTAGCAGCCGACCGCGCGCGAGAAGTCGCCTTCGCGGGCACACGTCAGCCCGAGGTTGTGCATGACCCGCATCTGCCCTGGCCGATCTCCGGCACGCTCGTAGTTCGTCATGGCCTCGTGGAAGGCCACGCGGGCCATCTCGAGGTCGCCCGTCGCGAGGGCGTGCAAGCCGAGCACGTTGAGCCCGAAGGCGCGTGACGCCTCCGAGCGCGGCGATTCGAGGCCGAGGCGGACGTGCCGGAGCTGCAACTCGAGCTGGCCGCGAGCCCCGTGGGTGGCGGCCAGGCACAGGTGGACATCGCTCGCGAGGTCAGGCGGCAACGGGTTCGCCGTGGCCCGTCCCAGCGCCTCGAGGGCCCGATCGAGCTGACCCTCGCGTCGGAAGCGCTCGCCCTCGGCGAGCGACAGCAGCGGGGAGGCCAGGCGCCGGTCGGGTGGAAAGCCGTCCAGGAGGCTCCGGACGGTCGCGAGGCGCCCTTCCCGGAACAGACGATCGAGGTGAGCGCCGAAGACCTCCTCGGCGAGCGCGATCTCTCCGGCCTCGAGCCAGAGGCGGATGGTCTCGACGGGGTCGTCCAGGAGCGTCGCCACCCGCATCAGTGCCTCGCGGCGGGCATCGCCGGACCAGCGGACCAGACTCGTACGCCGGAGAAAGTCGCGGAAGCAGGGCACGAGCTCGAGCGCGTGTCCCGTGGTCGAGACCAGGCCGCCTGCCCCCGTGAGCCCGTCCAGGAATCGGGGGGCGTCGGGTCCCAGGAGACGCTCGCAGGTGGTTCGCGAGAGCCGGGGGAGATGACTCACGAGCAGCAGATGCTCGCGCGTATCCGGATCGAGTCCGTCGAGGACCTCGTGAGCCAGATAGCGGTCGAGGGCGTCCGGACCCAGCCCCCTCCGCCCGCGACGGGTCAGGCCCCAGATGGTGCCCATCACCCAGCCGGACGTCTCGGTCAGCAGGGCGTCGAGCTCCGCCTCCGTGAGGTCGAGTCCGCGGCGGCGCGCCAGTTCACCGAGTTCCGGACGCGTCAGGCGGAGGTCGTCCGTGGTCCATTCGAGGACATCACCTTGCAGGATTCTCCGGACCAGGGCTCCCCCGGGGGCCCGCCTGCTCGAGAGGATCAGGCGCCAGGCGCGCGGCAGATCCTGGACCAGGGTATCGAGCACGGTCTCCGAGAGGTGGTGGGCATCGTCCAGGATGACCTGGATCCGGCGCTCGCCCAGGGTTCGACCCAGCAGGGTCAGGGCGCGTCCGAGCCGCTCGCCGCCCTCGGAGCTGGTGGCGATCGCGAGGGCTTCGCCGGGCAAGTCCCCCAGCCGATCCTCGAGGGAGGTCCACCAATCCCGGATGAAGACGATGGGATCCAGATGGCGTGGGGCCAGGTCCAGCCAGACGACGGGATCATCGGAGCGGGTAACGTGGGTGGCGAGGAGCGAGGTTTTTCCGCTTCCCGCCTCGGCATGAAGGACCGCCACCCGACACCCCGCGTCTGCCAGGGGGCCCAGCAGTCGTTCTCGGGGGAGCAGGGCGTCGTGCATCGGGGGCAGACCCGTTTCCGGACGATTCTCGCGGGGCATCTGGTCCTGACAGGACGGGGTCGACCTGCCCAGTTTAGTCTTCACGTTCCCGTCGGGTCAATTTGAGGGATGCCGTGCGGCATCCCGATGCCTTCAGCTGGCCCTCGTGAACGACCTGATGCCGACCAGCAGGGGACGTCGGTCGATGAGGTTCTCGAGTTTCAGGGCGCGCAAGCTGGCTTGCCGTCCGGGGATCGGGAGCCGGGATGGTAAGGGGTGGTGAAGCGGGATGGTGACCCTTGGCACGGGGGGCCTGGCCGCACTCCTTTCATCGGTCCGCACTCGGTCGTGACTGGGTAGAACACGGCAGGATCCGGTTTTCCGGGAGAAGGCGAAGGCGGTCCAACCGATCGCGGGTTGGACCGCCTGGTCGCATCAGGGGCTTCGGATCGGTTCAGACGGCCTGGGGTCGGGCGACGGGGCCCTGCTTGGCGCCTTCGGGCAGCTGCGGCCGTGCGGCCGGGGTCTGCGGGCGGGCAGCCGGGGCCTGGGGTCGGGCGACGGGGCCCTGCTTGGCGCCTTCGGGCAGCTGCGGCCGTGCGACGGGAGCCTGCGGGCGTGCAGCCGGGGTCTGCGGGCGGGCGACGAGGGCTTCGAGCTGGAGGGCGCTCTTGAGTTCGCGACGGTCGCCGACGGGTGCCTTGGGTGCGAGAGGGGCCTTCGGGGCGACAGGAGCCTTGGGGGTAACGTGGCCCTTGGGTGCGAGAGGGGCCTTCGGGGCGACAGGAGCCTTCATCGAGATGTTCATGGTCGTTCTCCTTTTGAACCGTTTCGAGGGTTTCGCGACATCGGGTCGCGGCTCACGAGATGGGTATCCGGGGGCTGTTCACAAGCCGTTCACACGATTCGTTCACGAGGTGGCCAGCCGGTGGAACCCCGTCTGGTGACGTCGGGGAATCCCCGCGAGGAGCGGGTTCCGGGGTCCGTTAGTCGTTCGTTAGTCGCGGGGGTCATATCCCGGGTGTGAGGTCCAGCGCGTTCCGGGGGGGACGCGAGGATCCGACCCACGAGAGGAGCCTCACGATGAACGCTCGCATGATCGCCCTCGCTGCCCTTGTTTCCGGTCTGGCCGGCTCGCTGACCGGCTGTGGCCAGGTGGCCCCGTCTCTCGGAGTGCCCGTCGCCGCTCAGGCTCCCGATGTGGCAGCCGAGGTGGTCTCGACCCAGTCCGGGAATCTGGCTGCTGCCGAACCGGATAGCTATGCCACCCAGGGGGTCTCTACCTCACCGATCTCGCCGATCTCGCCGAAGCCGATGCCCATCAAGCCGATCGCCCCGGCGCAGCTGCTGTTTGCGGAGGATTTCGAGAAGGCGACGCAGGAGAGCCTGGGCAGGACCTGGCAGAGTTATTCGGACTACCGTGGCCCCATTCCGATGATCTATCCGGCTCCCAGCGAGTACCAGGTGATCCGTCCCGGTCTGGGGGGCAGCAAGCAGGCCGTGGCCTCCGGTGGTGGCCGCACGGCCTTTGCCACCCACCGCAACTTCCTGCAGCTGCGGCAGGTGCTGACGGCGTCCCGTGGCTACGAGGGCTCGAGCCGGACACTGAGTTTTCTGTACACCGAGAATGGGGCCACCGCGCCGTTGCTGGTGGAAGTGAGTGCAGACGGGAAGACGTGGAAGCGGCTGTGGGACTCGTCCAGATCCCATGCCGCTGGCGTGGTAGGGGTTTTTCTTCCCTCTGGGGCGGTGGTTGCGGGGACAAATGTGACGCTGCCTCCCGGGAAGCTGAACCTGCGCTTCGTGACGGTGGCGAAGGCGGGTCAGGTCACGCCGCGCCTCGATGACGTCCGGGTGATGCAGGACGGTCCTGGCGTCGTGCCGATGCCCATCGTCCGCTGATTCAAAGCCCCTTCAGGCCACAGAGGCCCCGGTTGCATCGCGCAGCCGGGGCCTCGCGCGTCTCGGTCAGCGGCTCACGGGGCCGCGCCAGGCGAGCATGCCGCCGGCCATGTTCTGCACCTGGTAACCTGACGCGCTCAGGAAGCGGGTGGCGCCACCGCTGCGCCCGCCACTCTTGCAGATGGCCACGATGGCGCGGTCCCGGGGCACCTCGGAGAGACGGGCCTCGAGTTCACCGAGGGGAATGTGGTGGATGCCCGGGATGTGGCCCGCGGCCACCTCGAAGTCTTCCCGCACGTCGAGCAGGAACGGGCAGTCTGGCTGGCCGAGCCAGCCCTCGACGTCGGCGACCGAGCAGGTGGGGATGACGGGATCGAGACCGGACATGGCGTGCTCCTCTGGGTGGACGTTCCGGGGACCATGCTAGCAGGTCAGGCCTTCATACCGGCCTTCCGCGTGGGGCTCACCTTCACCGAGGGTGTGGCCGGGTGGCCGTCGTGCTCGCCGGTGTTGTTCAGGAGCACGGGCTTCGCGCGATCGCCCACCACGATGCCTGCCCGGGCATTTTTCCTGCAGACATTTTCTCTGGCTTCCCCACGGGCCTGCTGGAAGAAGTGGATGCCCGATAGGCCGTTTTCATCGCACGTATTGTGGAGCAGATCGGGAGCTGCCGCTCCGAGGACCGAAATGCCATCGAATCTGTTGCGAGTGCAGGTGTTTTGTCTGGCCCGTCCCGAGGATTCTCCCACGAAGGCGATCCCGCATTGATGGTTGCCCTCGCACAAGTTTTGAAGCAGCTCGGGTGCGGACTTTCCGGCAACAAGAATTCCTTGCAGGGAGTTCTTGCGGCAGGGATTGCGAGACAGTTTCGGCTTTGATGACCCCTGGACCCCGATTCCGACCTTGTTTCCCGTACACACGTTGTCCCGGGCTACCCCTCCGGCATTTTCCAGGTAAGCCATGCCGGAGACCCGGTTTCGGACACACGTATTGCGAATCAGCAGGGGGGAGGCGGAGTTCAACACGGCGATCCCGCTGCTGTGATCCTGACAGCGGTTGTCACGGGCCACTCCGCCGGCCGTCCCCAGGTACACGATCCCGATTCCGCCTCCGTCCGCCGGCGGATGGGGCTTCACGCAGGTGTTGTGGACGAGGGTGGGGGAAGCGGAACCCCGGACGACGATGCCGTTCCCGTCTCCCGCCACCGTGCAGTCCCTGAGCTCTCCGCGAGCCGAATTCACCTCGACCACACCGCTCCCCGTCTCCAGCCCCCGGGCACGCAGCGTCAGGTTCCGGACCGACCAGCCCTGGATGCCTTCCATGGTGACCGCGGGGCCTTTCTCTCCCTCGATGACGCCCCCGGGTAGCCCCTCGAGGACCACGTCGGCCAGCATGCGCACGTTCTCGCGATGAAGGCCCTGAACGCGCACGACGTCACCGGGTTTCGTGCGCGTGAGGGCTTGCTGGATGGACTGCCCCGGGCCGACCTCCCACGTGGCTGCTCCGGCGGCCAGTGGCAGGACGAGCCAGGCCAGGGACGCAAGCAGGAGCGTGTGGCGGGCAGTGGGACTCACGGGGGCCTCCGGTTCGATGGTATTCGACCATGTCCATACCCGTACCTGACGAAAGGTTCCGGTCAGGACGGGGCCAGGCCAGCGGGAGCGAGGCTGGTGACCACGTGGTGAGCACCCCGGTGGATACCCCTCTCGTGAAGTCCAGGATGTCCCGGTGAGGACATCTCGTGCTCGAGGAGGTTTCCGATGCGCGTGGCGAAGGTGTTCCATGTCCTGATGGCGAGCGGGTTGTTCCTGGCCGGTTGCGGTCGGCTGCCCGCCGCGGGGGTGCAGCCTGGGGTCGAGGGGGTGGCCGGAGCGGTCACGGGTCCGGCGGTCGAGGCGGCTGCGCGGGGGGTGAGCGGTGGCGATCGCCACGTGGCCGCGCTGGCCACGACGATGCCCATCTCGGCGCGAGAGGGCGTGCTCGCCCGGGATCTCGCCTACGGAGCCCACCGGGTGCAGAAACTCGATGTGTACGGCAGCCGCGTGACCTCGATGCGTCGTCCGGTGGTGGTCTACGTCCACGGGGGAGGCTGGCGCATGGGCGACAAGGCCCACCAGATGGTGGACAAGCCGGCCTATTTCAACGCTCAGGGCTACGTGTTCGTGTCGATCAACTACCGGCTGGCCGATCCGGCACTGCCCGTCGGGAAGCGCCCGATGCACCCCGACCAGGTGCGCGACGTCGCCTCCAGCCTTGGCTGGGTCCGTTCGAACATTGCCCGGTACGGGGGTGACCCCTCGCGCATCGCGCTCATCGGTCACTCGGCGGGGGCGCACCTGGCCGCGCTCGTGGCCAGCAACCCGCGCTTCCTGAACGAGCTGCGATTTCCGTTCTCGAGCCTGAAGGGGGTCATCGCGAACGACACGGCATCGTATGATCTGACGACTCCGCAGGGCGGGAACAACCCGGCGCTCATCACCAATGC